>CAYJKG010000011.1:23774-77108 GCA_964370685.1 uncultured Faecalibacterium sp.
TTATAGCGTGGGAAGATTTAGGCTGTGAGGCAGTACGCAAATTAGTTGTGGAAGATATGCCACTAACTGTTATTTTAGATGCCCACGGTGGAGATTTATACGAGCAAGGGCCAAGGGATTATTTAGGCGTTTAAACGACACGTTTACAAGGTACTTGGATAAAAAACTAGCTCGTTTTACCTTTAGCGTGGTATGCTTAGGCATTTTGCTGTGATAAAAGCAAAGCTAAAACTTATATTTTAAAAACTTTTACAAATATTTTTAAAAACTCTTGACTTTACTATTATAAAGTGTATAATGTTTTTATAAACCATTGAGGCGGAGATAAAACTACACAGCGCATCTACAGAGAGCTCGGACGGTGTAAAAGAGCGAAAAGCGAGGTAGGCAAATGGACCGCTGAGGGCAGGGGGAAAAGTTGTTTGCAATTTTTGTTTTAACTTTTAATAAGTTTTAATCAAAATGTTGAAAACCTAGTATCTTATGACGGCCGCTCCCGTTACAGAGCAGAAACGTGTTTGCGTTTCGTTGAGTGGCTCATTTTTTATGAGCAAGCAAGGTGGCACCACAGGTTTTTTGATTTTACAAGCCTGTCCTTGTGTTTTTACACAGGGGCAGGCTTTTTTATATCCTGCTCCGCTATAAAGGAGTGGGTTTTGTGTTATACATCACTCTTTCAAAGAAAGGATTTACCACCATGAAAAAAATCACACGTCGTAACTTTTTAGCAGTTTCCACAGCAAGTGCTGTACTTTCCGCTTTGGCACTTTCTGGTTGTGGCGCAAGTTCATCTAGCGAGGCATCATCTGAAACTTCATCTACAAGCGAGGCGGCAAGCTCTTCAACCGAAAGCGAAACAAGCGGTGCAGCCGAAATAAAAGTTGGCATAGTAAACTGGGTTGACCATGCCTCTTTAAACCAAATTGTTGCCGCTGTTAAAGCACAGCTAGATGCTGTAAACGCTAGCCAAAGCGATATTAAATTTGTATATGACGGCTTTGAAGCAAACGCAAATGCAGACGCAAGCACCTTGAACCAAATTGCAGCTGATTTAATCGCAGATGAAATTGACGTTATAGTTGCAGTTGCCACACCAGTTGCAGTTGTTATGCAAACAGCAACAGAGGGCACAGGCATACCAGTTGTTTTTTCAGCCGTTACTGACCCAGAACTTGAAGGCCTAACAGGTAGCGACTACGTAACAGGCACATCTGACGCATTAAACACTGAAGCAATTATGAAACTTATACTTGCTGCAAACCCTGAGGCTAAAAAAATAGGTTTACTTTATGATATAGGCCAATCCTCATCAACACAAGCAATTGCAGATGCAAAAGCTTTTTGCGATGCAAACGGCCTTGAATATGTAGAGAAAAACGGCACAAACAACAGCGAAATTATCCTAGCGGCTGAGGCTTTAGTTGGCGATGGCGTTGACGCAGTGTTTACACCTAGCGACAACACAGTTATGACAGCACAACTTGCAATTTACGAAACTTTTATTGAGGCGCAAATCCCACACTATGGCGGGGCAGATTCCTTTGCGTTAAATGGTGCTTTTTGTGGATACGGTGTTGATTACATTCAACTTGGAACAGCAACAGCTGATATAATAATTGATATTTTTGCTAATGGTAAAATGCCAGGCGAAATACCTTTCCAAACTTTTGATAGCGGTATTGCAACAGTAAACACAGAAACTTGCGCTGCTATTGGTTTAGATTTAGCTACAATAAAAACAGCCTTTGAACCACTTTCAACAGAGTTTGTTGAAATTACAACACAAGAAGATTTTGAATAATCTGTTATAAAAAAATAATATTTTTAAATTGCTTTTCGCCCAAATATAAACCTAGTTTTATGTTTGGGCGCATAGCACGTTATTATTAAAAACACAAGGAGTTTTGCCCATGTTAGGCGATTTTATCACTATAAACATTTTGCAAACGGCAATTGAAATAGGTTTTATATACGGCCTTATAGCAATTGCACTTTTTATAAGTTATTCCATGTTAGGTATAGCTGATTTATCAACAGATGGCTGTTTTACACTTGGCTGTGCTGTGGGTTGCCAAGTTGCGCTTTTAGGTATGCCTATTTTAGGTTTGTTTGTTGCTGTTTTAGCTGGTGTTGGCTCTGGTTTTATAACCGCATTTTTGCAAACACGCCTCGGTGTGGAGAGCATTATGGCTGGTATAATAGTTAATACGGGGCTGTATACCATAAATTTAGCTGTCATGGGTTTTTCTTCAACCTTAAACCTTGTAAAACAAGATACTATTTTTACACTTTTTAAAAATACTTTTGGCGATATGGGTGGCTGGAGCGACCTTGTACTGGGTGCTTTAATTGTTTTAGTTGTTGGTGTGTTAGTTTTGCTATTTTTTAAAACACATTTGGGGCTTTCTATACGTGCAACGGGCGATAATAAAGATATGGTGCGTGCGTCCTCTATAAACCCAGCTTTCACAATTACAGTTGGCCTTTGCATGGGCGGTGCACTAACAGCACTTTCGGGCGCAATAATAGCACAATACCAAAAAAGTATGGATATTAATATAGGCACCGGCATGGTAACAATTGCCCTCGCCTCACTTATTATTGGCGAAACTATTTTTGGCAAAAAAAGGCTTTCAGTGCGCATTTTTGCCGCTATTGTAGGCAGCTGTATTTACCGTGTAATTATTGCAATTTCCTTGCGTTTTGATTTGCCAGCAAGCTCGCTAAAACTAATTAGCGCACTTATAGTTGCAATTGCTATTGCAAGCCCTGCTGTGCGTGCAAAATTTGCCCTTATGAAAACCCAGCGCAACGCAAAACTTGCAGCTATGAAAGGGGCAGAATAATGTTACAACTAAAAAAACTAACAAAAACTTTTTACCCTAATAGCGTAAACGAGCGCAAAGCCTTGCGAGGTGTTAGCTTAGAGTTAAAAAAAGGCGATTTTGCAACAATAGTCGGTAGCAACGGCGCAGGTAAATCAACGCTTTTTAACGCAATTTCAGGTGGTTTTTACCTTGATAGTGGCAGTGTTACGCTAGGTGGCAAAAACATAACTTTTGATGAGGCACACAAGCGCGCAAAAAAAATAGGTTATCTATTCCAAGACCCACTAAAAGGCACAGCCCCAAACATGAGCATTGAGGAAAACTTAGCCCTCGCCTTTTTGCGTGCAGACGGCAAAAAGATATCTGTTTTTTCACGCATTACTAAAGCGGATAGAGATTTTTTTAAAAAGCATTTATCTCTTTTAAACATGGGTTTAGAAAACCGCCTTTCTCAGCCAGTTGGTTTACTTTCTGGTGGGCAAAGGCAAGCTCTAACACTGCTAATGGCAACGCTAGTGCCACCAGAACTTTTGCTTTTGGACGAACACACAGCCGCACTTGACCCAGCCACTGCTGAAAAAGTGCTAGAGCTAACCAAAAAAATTGTTAAAGAGCAAAACCTAACTTGTCTTATGATAACACACAACATGAACCAAGCACTAGAACTAGGCAACCGCACACTTATGATGGATAGCGGGCGCATAGTTTTTGACTGTGAAGGTGAGGAAAGAAACAAACTAACAGTGGCAGATTTACTTGAAAAATTTCGCCAAAATGCTGGCCTTGCACTAGATAACGACAGAATTTTGCTCTCTGGTGAGTAATAATAAATAAGTAAAAGCAAATATGCTTTGTTCATGATATAACACCGCCCTTTTGTGAGGGCGGTTGTTGTATCGTAGTGGGATGTCTACCCTACACTATTTATCGCTAATTAAAGATTGCAAAAACAGATTAAATTTTGCACAAAAAGAGGTATTTATATTATGATAGAAAAAGAAATTGCAGAAATTAGGCGACGTTTTAAGGCCGATAAAAGTAACATTAACACAATGATAGGCTGTTATGTAGATGCAAATGGTGAGGTTTTATCACAATTTAAAAAATCTACTAACTTTATGGATAGCGCTGAAAAAGAAAAAGTTTTTGCTATTTTGCGCAAAACTCTTATGGGAACGCACGGCAAAAACCTAATAGATATAGAGTTTTCAACACAGCAAGTAGTAAATAGTGAAGAACATTCGCTTTTAATGAGTTTAAAAGATACAAAACTCGAAAACGATGAAAGTGTACAAGCTCTTTTTCAAAAAATAATAGCCTCATATACCTCAGAGCAACCATATTTAATATTACTCGCTTTAGATGTTTACGATGTACCCTATAAAAGCAAAGATGCAATGGAGGGTGACAGCAAGGATTTTAACTCTAATGAAGTTTTTGTTTATATGGTTTGTAGTGTGTGCCCTATAAAATCAACAAAACCGGAGCTTGGTTTTTCACTTTTAGAAAACGAATTTTACAGCAGTTCAATTGATTTTGTTGTTTGCCCACCAGTGTTAGGTTTTATGTTCCCTACTTTTGATGATAGAAGTAGTAATATATATTCCGCTTTGCATTTTAGCAAAGATATAACAGGCAAAAACGAAGTATTTGTGCAAAATGTTTTTAATGTTGAACTACCCATGCCAGCACAATTGCAAAAAGATACTTTTGCTGAAGTTATAGAAAATAGTCTTGAAGAAGTTTGCAGTTATGATGTGTTGCAAACAGTCCACTCAAGGGTTAGCGAAATGGTGCAAATACATAAAGAAGCAAAGGAAGAAGAACCGCTTTTAATATCAAAAACACAGTTTAAAAACATGCTAGCAGATTGCGATGTGCCAGAAGAAAACGTGCAAAACTTTGAAAAAGTCTTTGATGAAAAATTTGGCGAAAATGCAATGCTACCACCAAAAAATATAATTGATGTAGGCAGGGTAAATATAAAAACAGGCGATGTAACAGTTAATGTAAATGCACAAAGTTCTAGTGCGGTGCAAACAAAAACAATTGATGGCATTAAATATTTAATGATACGCCTAGATGAAAGTGTAGAAGTTAACGGCATAGAGCTTTCAAGCATATAGCATTAAGTTTAAAAGTTTTGTTAAAATAAAGCTGTTTATAATTATTTTTACATAACAAAAAGTGGCAAAAAACAAAAGTTTTTTGCCACTAAGCATATAACGGTATATGTAAATTTGATATAATATCTGGTCACAAGTATAAAATATACAGCATTTACTCCTATACTAAATTTGAAAAAACCAAAAAGGCAGAGCATACAACAGTTAAAATTTGAAAAATAGTCATTCTATTTCTATTCAAAAATTTGCTTTTTACTCTGTCTGGTATCGCAAAAATAAGAATGTTAACAATAAAAATAAAAATGGAAGCATAAATTAAAATTTCATTATTAGTCATAATAATCTCCTTTCGTTTTTAAATTTAGTTATAAAAAACATATTTTTATTAAATATGTTGAAGTTTTTTATAACAATTTTCAGTTTATAAGTTGATTATAGCATAATTTTAGTAATATTGCAATAAAAATAATGATAATATTGTGTGTTTTAAAATTAACGGCATAAAAATAAATGGTTTTAACAAAGCGCAACCAAATGTAAACTAAAGTTGCACAATAGTTGATAGACATGCAACCGTTAAAGTTTTATAGTGTAATCAGGAGGTGACACTTAATGAATATGACATTAGGCGAAAAAATTCGAGAATTACGCAAACTAAACGGTATGTCGCAAGAGTATCTTGCGGAAAAAATGCAAGTAAGTAGGCAATCAATTTCCAAGTGGGAAAACGATGTTTCAGAGCCAGCCTCGGATAAACTATTTAAACTTGCTGAAATTTTTAAAGTGTCTGTTATAGAGTTGCGTAATCCAAATTCAAAAGTTGAGCTTGTCCTCAACATGAAAAAGGAGATTACGATTATGAAAAAATCAAAACCTTTAGTTGCACTTATTGTTTTATCTTTGATTGTTTTTTTATCTTTATTCGCATTTGGTATTTATGCCAATTTTACAGGTTTATATAGCCAGCAAGTAATATTATATATAATGATATCCTCTGCATTTTTTATGCTAATTTCATTTTTACCAATTTTTATAGCAATATTAAATTTTGTTTATAAAGATTGCAAGCGAAATGGTATAAAACCAACTTTTTGGGTTATCATTTCAACAACCTTTGTAGGGCTTGCGTATTATTTAATAAAAAGAGATAGCATTGCAAGTAAATAAAACGTGGTAACACTTGTTCGCTTAAAAAGTCATATCTACGTTATAGTAAAATCAAAAAACAAAAACGGCGAAATTATAATTTTTGCAATTATTGCAAATTATAGTTTCGCCGTTTTTTATTATTAAAAATAATTTTTGTGTTTTTAATCGCCAATCTTATTAAAAGGCTAAAAAACATATGTGGGTTTAATCGCTATTAAATATATAATAATTATTTTTACCATTACTTTTTGCTTTGTAAAGTGCTATATCTGCTTTTTCATATAGCGTGTCAAAAGACGTGCCGTGCTCAGGGTATAAGCAAACACCTATGCTGGCAGAAATTTTAATACTTACATTGTTTTTTTCATATGTTTTAGTTAAGGCAGTGCAAATTTCAATGGATTTCTTTTGTATTAAATTTAGTGTTTCATAATCTTTAATAAAAACAAAAAATTCATCTCCACCAACACGTCCGACAATATCATTTTTTCTAAAAATATTTTTTAATTTTAAACCTACTTCTTTTAAGCACTCATCACCATAAACGTGTCCAAAACAATCGTTTATTTGCTTAAAATTATCTAAATCAATTATTAGTAATGCGCATTTAGTATGTGTTCCAGTAAGCGTTAAGTGTTTTTTTATATATAACTCAGTTGCCATTCTGTTATAAATTCCGGTTAAAAGGTCAATTTCAGCTGTAGCTCGTAAAGCTTGAATTTCTAATTTGTGGTTTGTAATATAAGTGGCCGTAGCTGAAACATCACTTTGTTTTTTTTGCAATATATCAAAGTTTTTTGCAAAAGTAGTTATATCCGAAATTGAAAAACAAATAAGTTTTTGCTCGTTTGTTTTTGAAATAAGTTTACCGCTTAATTGCGCAATTATGTAATCGCTGTTTTTTTTACATATACGGCAGTGCAAATCAAACTTGCCGTTTGGGTTAGCCTTTAACTGTGCGTTTAATGTGCGTATGGTATCGGCTTTATCCAAAGGGTGCAAAATTTCGAAAAAGCGATTACTAAATAATATTTGCATATCTTCTTTTGTATATCCAATAAGGTCAAAAAAAGTATCATTTGCTTGTGATATAGTGTATTTCTCTGTGTATTCGAGCAAAATAATACCGCACATAATATAAGAGTTTGCAAATATTTGATTACTGATATTGCCTATTAGGTTAATGCTATTTTCTGACATTTGTGCATATCCTTTCAGCTGTTTATATTTTTTGTTACAACAATGTGAGTTAAGTTATACTTTTACTCACCATAACAAAAATACACATTGCACCAGTAAAAAACAATATTTTATTGATTTTTTTGGTAAATTGTGATATTGTTATAATAAATAACAGTTAATAATAGTATATGAGTAAAAGTATAATATTACGCATATACTATTCGCTTTACCTTTTTTTATCATTATAATGATGAAAGGAGGTTTTTTTATGGAAAAAACATATGGATATATGAGAGTTTCAACCGAGAAACAAAACGATGAACGACAATTTTTAGAGCTTTGCAATGCAGGTGTTATACCAAAAAACATTTATAGCGATAAACTCTCGGGTAAAGATTTTAATCGCAAGGGATATCAAACATTAAAACGAAAATTAAAAAAAGATGATATTGTAGTGGTAAAAAGTTTAGACAGATTAGGGCGCAATTATAAAGAAATAGTGGAAGAATGGCGATATATAGTTAATAAAATAGGTGCAAATATAGTTGTGCTAGACATGCCACTTTTAGATACACGCAAAGATAAAGATTTAATAGGTACACTTATTTCAGATATAGTTTTAGGTTTACTTTCTTATGTTGCACAGCAAGAACGTGAGTTTATAAAACAGCGTCAAGCAGAGGGTATAGCCATAGCAAAGGCAAAAGGTGTTAAATTTGGTCGCCCTTTTAAAGACTTGCCTCCTAATTTTGATGAGGTGTATTTACTTTATTTAAATAAAATGTGTACACGCAAGCAAGCTGCGGAAAAATTAGATATTACTTTAAATCAATTTATATGGTTGCATCGTAACAAAAAAAGAAAACAAAACAAAGAAACATAATTATAAATTAATATTAAAAAAATATTTAAAATATTTAAACCGTGCAATTAAAAAGGCGATGTCACAGTTTTTTAATCTGTGACATCGTCTGCTTTAGGCGTTAAACATAGTAATCAAATAAAGCTAATTTCTGCCTCGTTTTCATCTTCGGCATTTCGTTGTGCTTCAAAAACAGTTGCAATTAACTCCTCAACATCGCTCAAATATTGCAAACGGCAAGCCTCTCTGCGTAAAGTTGCAGCACCTCGCAACCCTCGCATATATTGTATAGCGTGAGGGCGTGCTTGTGGCATTGCGCTATACTCACCTTTTTCCTCAACCATTTGCTCAATTTGTCGGCGCATAGTGTTCATTCTCGCTTGTAGGGTGGGTTCTTTTGGCTGTGGCAAACCCTCTAAAGTGGCGTTTACACGTTCAAAAATCCAAGGGTCGCCTAGCGGAGCACGTGCAAGCATAACACCATCACAACCAGTTTTTTCCATCATTTCTTTGGCAAGGGTGGCATTTGTTATATCACCGTTACCTATAACGGGTATATTCACGGCATTTTTAACGGCTTCAATTATGCTTAAATCTATTCCGGGTTTATACATTTCTTCCCGTGTGCGTGCGTGCACGGTAACCGCCATAGCACCCGCTGCCTCGCAGGCTTTTGCAACCTCAACAGCGGTTATGTTGTTGTTATCCCAGCCTTTGCGTATTTTTACAGTAACAGGAAGTTTTGTGTTTTTAACCACGCTTTCAGTTATTTTTGCGCAAAGTTCTGGTGTTAACATTAGCTTGCTACCAGCGCCGTTGTTAACTATTTTAGGCGCAGGGCAACCCATGTTTATATCTATAAAATCCATGTAAAAATCGCTTAACATTTGCGTTGCTATAACAAAATTTTCAGGTTCAGAGCCAAAAAGTTGCACACCATATGGTGCGCCGTTTGGCTTTGCTCGCATCAAGCTTGCAGTTTTTTGGTCTTTGTAACAAAGTGCTTTTGCACTAACCATTTCACTAATAGTATAACCCGCACTGTGTTTTGCCATTGTATCTCTGCAAGCTGCATCTGTAAAACCAGCCATAGGTGCAAAAACAGCACGATGTGGCAAGGTAAGCGAGCCTATTTTTAAAACATTATCTTGTGGCATAAAATTCTCCTTTAATATAAAGCCTCTTTGTTATATAAAACTTTAGGCTTAGCGTATATATTTTATCATAAATATGTTTTTTTCGCAATTATGCTTAAATACAATATTCAAAAAGCATATGTTTTGTGGTATACTATTTTAGAAAGTTAAAATACAGCTAAATTATATGTATTTGGCTAAAAAAATCTTGCATAAAACTTTGTATATTCATTGATTTATGCTTTTAATTAAAACATTTTGAGGTTATTATGAAATTATTAGTTGTAGACGGTAACAGCATTATAAATCGTGCTTTTTTTGGAATAAAATTACTCACAACAAAAGATGGTCGCTATACAAACGCAATATTTGGTTTTTTAAACACATTAAATAATCTGCTCGCTCAAGTTGAGCCAGATGAAGTGGTTGTCACCTTTGATTTACGTGCGCCTACTTTCCGCCATAAAATGTATGACGGCTATAAGGCAACACGCAAAGGCATGCCACCAGAACTTGCAGAGCAAATGCCCGTTATAAAAGAAATACTCTCCGCTATGGGCATACCCATGCTTGCGGTTACGGGCTGGGAGGCTGATGATTTACTAGGCACACTTGCTACTGCATGTACAAATAGGCGTGATGATTGCTTTTTGGCAACAGGTGATAAAGACAGCCTGCAACTGGTTAGTGAGAGCACAACTGTTTTGCTTTCCTCCACGGTTATGGGGCGCAGCCAAGTTATCAGCATGGACGAAGACGCTGTTTTTGAAAAATACGGCTTAAAACCAAAACAGCTAATAGACGTTAAAAGCCTAATGGGCGATACCTCAGATAACATACCTGGTGTTAAAGGCATAGGCGAAAAAACCGCCTTAAAATTAGTGCAAACTTTTAGTAATTTAGAGGGCGTTTATGCAAACTTAGCCGACCCTATTATTAAACCAAAACAGCGTGAAAACCTAACTAACGAAAAAGAAATGGCTTTTTTAAGTTACGAGCTAGGCACTATACGTACAGATGCACCAATTGAAACAGCCGAGGGCACATATGTTATAACAGATGGCAATAAACCAGAGGCTGTGCGCCTATTGCAAGATTTAGAAATACACAAACTTATACCAAAATTAGGTTTAAATGATGTTACTGCTGCCCCCTCACCTACCCAAGGCGCAGTGCCACAAAAAGAAGTACCAACCTTAGATGCGAGCTTTATGCCTGAAGAACCAAAAGGTGTTTTTATGCTTGCAGAGCGTCCAGCAGTTATTGAAAAACAAGGCAATAAAAATGTTGAAACAAGCCCGGCTGAATGGTATGCAGTGCAAGGCGAGGAAGTTTTTTTAATACGCAAAAAAGAGCTTGTTGCACTTTTGGATAATGCGGATGTCATGCTTGAAGTTTTTCATAGTGCGCCATTATATGCGCTTGCAATGGCAAACGGTGGCATGGCAAACAGCATAACATGGGATGCAAAGCTTGCCGCATATTTGCTTAATGCCTCCGCTGGTGGGTATAATATTTCAGAGTTAATTGCGGATTATAAAGCCGAGGCGGATTTTAACTGTGAGGCATACCCAGACGCAGGTTATTTGCGAGATTTGTTTGCAAAAATGAAAGCTGAGCTCACCGAAAAAGGTCAAGATGAACTTTATAACGAGATAGAATTTCCGCTTGCAAAAGTGCTTGCGGATATAACACGCATAGGCATTTTGGTGGATAAAACAGGTATAGAAAAATTTGGTGAGTTTATAAAAACAGAGCTTGAAAACTCCGCACAGCGCATTTATATGCTAGTGGGCGAAGAATTTAACATCAATAGCCCAAAACAGCTAGGTGAAATATTATTTTCACCCGATAAACTTGGCTTGCCACATGGCAAAAAAACAAAAACTGGCTGGTCAACAAATGCAGAAACCTTAGAAAACTTGCGCCACGAAGCGCCAATTGTTGAGGATATTTTGCAATACCGCACCTATCAAAAATTAAACTCAACTTATGTTGAGGGTTTGCTTAAAGTTATAGGTGAGGACGGCCGCATACACTCAACTTTCAATCAATTTGAGGCACGAACCGGCCGTTTAAGCTCGCTAGAACCAAATTTGCAAAACATACCAATACGCACAGAGCTAGGCAGTAAATTGCGTGCATATTTTATAGCAAAAGAGGGCTGTTTATTTTTAGATGCCGATTACAGCCAAATAGAACTTCGTATTTTGGCACATATAACAGGCGATAAACACATGCAAGAGGCATTTTTGGAAGGGCAAGACATACACAAAAGCACAGCTGCTAAAATTTACGGCATTGAACAAGACGCAGTTACCCCGCGTTTACGTTCCTCCGCAAAAGCGATAAACTTTGGTATTATGTACGGTAAAGGTGCGTTTAGCCTAGCAAAAGATATAGGTGTTAGCGTTAAAGAGGCGGACACATTTTTGAAAAGCTACCTTGCGACTTTCCCCAAAATTGAGAAATATATGCAAAGCACCATTGCCGAGGGCAAGGCGAACGGCTATGTTTCAACACTTTTTGGGCGCAGACGCAATTTGCCAGAACTTGCAAGCAGTAACTTCCAAGTGCGCTCAAGTGGCGAGCGCATGGCACGTAACACACCAATACAAGGCACAGCGGCTGATATAATTAAACTTGCAATGGTGCGAGTATGGCGCAGATTAAAAGAAGAAAAGCTTGAAAGTAAGCTAATATTAACAGTGCACGATGAACTTATTGTTGAAGCACCATTAGCGGAAATTGAAAAAGCAAGCAAAATTTTGAGCGAAGAGATGATGGGCTGTGCAAACTACGCAGTGCCATTAACAGCAGAGGTGGAGCAAGGCAAAAACTGGCTAGAGGCACATTGATGAATATTAAGGATTGCATAGTGTAGCGCTTTGCTCTTGCCGTGTTTGAAACAACAATTCAACGAAACGTGACAAATAATGTACGTCCCCAGTGTCCCATAATGTACGTCCCCAGTGTCCCATAATGGGATAATTTTAGAATAGATAAACGGAGATTTTTTAAAAATGAGAATGAGATTTAAAGCCTTTGCAAGGCCAGAACTTTTAGCGTGCGACTTCCACGCACACGACCCTTTTAACTCGCACGGCAAATGGCGAGCAAAATTTGCACGCCCAGAGCAAGATTTAGTGCTTGAACTTGGCTGTGGCAAAGGTGGATTTATGGCACAGCTTGCGAGCGCCCACCCTGAAAAAAACCACATAGGTATAGATATTACAGACAAAGTTTTAATACTTGCAAAACGTAAAATCGAAAACGCTTTTGCTGAAAAAAACATGCCTACAGATAACGTTTTTATTATGAGCGCAGATATAGAACGCCTAGAAAAAGTTTTTAATAAGGACGACGTTGTTTCACGCATTTACATCAATTTTTGCAACCCTTGGAGCAAAAACGGCAGCAGCCACAAACACCGCCTAACATATCCACGCCAACTAATAGCATATAGAGAAGTTTTAAAAGATGGTGGCGAAATTTACTTTAAAACTGATGATGATGATTTATTCCGTGATAGTTTGCGTTACTTCCCTGCTTCTGGCTATGAAATAACATGGCAAACAGCAGATTTACACACAAATGAGCCAGAGTGGAACTTGCGAACAGAACACGAGGGCATGTTTACAGAGCAAGGCATTTTGATAAAAGCATTAATAGCTAAAAAAATAGCCGACCCTGCAAGCGTAACTTTTGTTGAGCCTAAAATATTGGCAAAAGGCGAGGAAAGCGAAGAGGACGAGCAAAAAGAAAACGGTTAAAAATAGCGCAGAAAAATAAGGCTACAATAAAAAACAAGCAATTTTTAAAGGGAAAATCCGCTTGGCATATAATTTGTAAATATTAACTGTGCAAGTGCGAGAATAATTTCTATGAAATAAAAAAGCTCCTTGGAGGCTATTATGTCAAAAAAACCTAATATCTTGTTTTTCTTTACGGACGACCAACGCCACGACACCATAGGCGCTATGGGTAACAGCGAAATTTCAACGCCAAATTTTGATGCTTTTTCTAAAGATTGCATAGCTTTCACACAAGGACACATAATGGGTGGTACTTGTGGCGCTGTGTGCATGCCTAGCCGTGCTATGCTACAAACCGGTAGGGATTTATTTTCGCTTAGTGGCGCTGGCAAAGGTAATGGGCGCATCATTCCAAAAGAGCACATCACCTTGCCTGAGCACTTGCGTTCAAACGGTTATTACACGCATCACATAGGCAAATGGCACCAAGATAGCAAGGCTTTTCAACGTTCGTATTGTAACGCTGAGCGCATTTTTGGCCTTGGTAACAAAGAGTGGTATGGCACACTTGGTGGGCATTATAACCCTTGCCTTATAGATTACGACGAAAACGGCATTTATGAGGAAGAGCATTGCTACCATTTAGATGAAAACCACGGAAAAGTACCTGCTAAATTTGCAAATGGGCGCATACATTCAACTGATATTTTTTGCGATGCCACTGTTAATTTTTTAGAAAACTACGAAAAAGACGAACCTTTTTACTTATATGTTGCAACAGTTGCCCCGCATGACCCACGCAACGCACCGCCAGAGTTTGACGAAATGTATAATAGCCAAACTGTGAGCACGCCAAAAAACTTTATGCCTTACCACCCTTTTGATAATGGCGATTTATATACCCGTGATGAACAACTAGAGTTTTTTCCTCGCACAAAGCAAGCCATACGCCGCCATATAGCTGAATATTACGCAATGATAAGCCACGTGGATAACCGCTTTGGCGATGTTATAAACGCTTTAAAACAAAAAGGCTTGTACGATAACACTATTATAGTATACGCTGGCGACAACGGCCTAGCTTTAGGGCAACACGGTTTAATGGGCAAGCAGAGTATTTATGAGCACAGCGTGCGTGTGCCTTTAATGGTAAAACCTGTTGGCGATTATACCACAAAGCACACAGATGCTTTTGCTTATTTGCAGGATATCTTCCCCACTCTTTGCGACTTGTGCGAAATTGAAACGCCTAAATCAGTGCAAGGCATAAGCTTTATGCCTGTTTTGAACGGAGAAAAACAAACAATGCGTGAGGATATGTTTGGCGCATACCGAAATTTTCAGCGCAGTTATAAAAATAAACAATATAAAATAATAGCTTATTTTGTAAAAGATACTGTGCGTTTTCAACTTTTTGATTTGAAAAAAGATTTTTTGGAACTCGAAGATTTAAGCCAAAAACCAGAGTTTGAAAAAGTGCTAGAACAGATGAAAAAAGCGTTGTATCAAACACAGAAAAAATATAGTGATCCTTTAGTTACTCTGCCAAAAGATGTGCTAGAACTAGATGTCTGGTAAGCTAAACAGGGTGATACTTTTTTTGTTATAGCATAAAAAGTGTTTTGCAGTACCTTAATTTAAGTAAAATGATAGATTAGTCGTAAATTTATTTAATTGCAACAACTTTAATTATAAGTTGTTGCAATTTTTGATGCCAGAGTGTTGTTGTTTGCTAACAGTACTAATTATCGATGAAAAAATAAGAAAAGAGCTTTTTTTACTTGACTTTTTAAACAATTTCAATTATAATAATAATTACTAATATTGCAATTATATTTAGTTTTGAAAGAATTTTATAGGGAACAAAAAATTATTAACTACTAAACAAGGAGATTTTTAAATATGAAACCTTTAAAATACAGCAGGCAGCGAGAAGCTATAAAAGCTTTTTTGTGCTCTCGCTGTGATCATCCATCAGCAGATATGGTTTTTGATAATGTGCGCAAGGAATTTCCCAATATTAGCCTTGGCACTGTTTACAGAAACCTAAATTTGCTAGTTGATATTGGCGAGGCAATAAAAATAACAACTAAAGACGGCTCGGATCGCTTTGATGCACGAACAAATCCTCATTATCATTTTATTTGTAACAACTGCGGTGCGGTTGAAGATTTGCTAATGCCACCTGTTTTAGATGTGCAAGAGCAGGCTTCAAACTGTATAAATGCAGAAATTGAAAGCCATGAGATAAAATTTTGGGGTTTATGCAATAAATGTAAACACCACACAAACTAAATAATATTGCAAAAAAACAGCATGTTACTTAATGGAAACATGCTGTTTTATTTTGTTATAAAAATAACATTTGATTGTTTAAAAATAGACAATGTAAAATAACAAAAAAATATTGAATATCATTTGTTTTCGTGTTAAAATAAGCTCATATGTGAAACATTAAAAGATATTTAATGTGTTAAAAAAGGAGATTTTCCAATGATACAAATGAGCCAAGCGTCCCTTGAAAATAGCGCTGATTGGGCAAAAATTAATGTAACTTTGCCACAGTATGATAGAAATGAAATACTAGCACAAACAAAAAAAACACCAGAATGGCTACATTTTGGTGCAGGTAATATCTTTCGTGGGTTTATTGCGGCATTGCAGCAGGATTTACTAAATAATAACCTTGCAAAAACAGGTATAATTGCAGCGGATACCTTTGATTACGATATTATTGATAAAATGTATGCACCTTTTGATAATTTAACAATGTTAGTTACATTAAATGCTGATGGCACAACAAAGCGTGAAATTATAGGCTCAGTTGTGGAAAGTTTGCGTGCTGATAGCTCAGATGCAGAGCAAATGGCACGCTTTAAAGAAATTTTTTCAGCAAAAAGCTTACAAATGATATCTTTTACTATTACTGAAAAAGGCTATGCACTCACCCGCCCTGATGGTACTTATATGCCAATAGTTTTACAAGATATGCAAAACGGGCCAGAAAAAGCTTGCCATGCAATGAGCATGGTTGCTGCACTTTTGTTAGTTCGTTTTAATGCTGGTAAATATCCGCTAGCAGTTGTAAGTATGGATAACTGTAGCCATAACGGCGAAAAACTAAAACAAAGTGTGCTTGCTGTTGCAAAGGCTTGGGAGCAAAACGGATTTGTAGGTGCGGATTTTATCGCCTACCTTGAGGATGAAAGTACTATTGCTTTCCCTTGGAGCATGATAGATAAAATTACCCCTCGCCCACACGAAATGGTGCAAAATTCGCTAGCGGATGATAATATTGCAGATATGGCACCAATAGTTACATCTAAAAATACATTTATCGCACCTTTTGTTAATGCTGAGGGCCCACAATACTTAGTAGTTGAGGATAAATTTCCTAATGGTCGCCCTGAACTTGAAAAAGCTGGTGTATTTTTAACAGATAGAGAAACCGTAAACAAAACAGAATGTATGAAAGTTACAACATGCTTAAACCCGTTGCACACAGCGATGAGCGTTTATGGTTGTATGTTAGGTTATGATTTAATCTGCGAGGAAATGAAAGATGCGGATTTAGTCGCATTAGTGAAGCGTCTTGGTTACATAGAGGGATTACCAGTTGTGGTTGACCCCAAAATATTAAAACCAAAAGCTTTTATTGATGAAGTGGTTGAAAAACGCTTGCCAAACCCATTTATGCCAGATGCACCACAGCGCATAGCAACAGATACCTCGCAAAAAGTTGGTATACGCTTTGGCGAAACAATAAAAAGCTATATAGCACAAGAAAAAGATCTCAACAGCCTTGTGGCAGTGCCTTTAGCACTTGCTGGTTGGTTGAGATACTTGCTAGGTGTTGATGATAACGGCGCTACAATTGAAGTTAGCAGCGACCCTTTAAAAGACGATTTACAAGCAAAACTTGCAGGTATAATAGTAGGCAAACCAGAAACATACACAAACCAATTAAAAGATATTTTAAATAACGAAAGTATCTTTGGATTAGATTTAACAAAAACTCCTCTGGGTGAAAAAATAGAAAACATGTTTAAAGAGTTAATCGCAAGCAAAGGTGCGGTGCGTAACACTTTACAAAAATATTTAGTTTAATCTTTGGTTTAATTTTTTATAACAACTTTAAATTTTATTGCTTAAGTGTGGTAAAGTTTAAGGTTGTTTTTTTACGTATAAAGGTAAAAATGCAGGTTTATTGTTGTTTGTTACAAAAAACATGCATTTTATTACAATGTTAAGTTTTAATTAATAGTTTATGGTATAATTTCAAAGCGTAAGACATAACACTTGTTCGCTTAAGCGAAAACAAATAATTTAAGCATGTTAAAAAAATTCGCACTAGCGTTTAGTTACTCTTGTAACATGTTGAGTGAAGTGTTGTGTTTTTGAAAAATAACGAAATTTAGCATAAATACGAAGTTTCGAGGTTGATTTGTCGCTTAAACATAAAGATGAAATAGAAAAAAGGAGTTATAACTAAAAAATGAAAAGGAAAATTAAAGCGATACTCACCTTGCTTTTGACACTTTCTTTCGTTTTACCTACACTTGTTGTTAGTGTGTTTGCAACGCAAAACGGGCAAGATAAAGCAAATGATGAACATACAATAATTGATAACATAACAAGCATAGGTATTAATATTTTTGATGAAGCAATAATTATAGAAAACGAAATACCTTTAATTGCCGCACCATATGTGCAGTTTGAATCATGGAGCTTGTTTAATGCAGCAAGCACTTTGCTTATAGCAGTTTCTACAATTGTTTTGATATGCACAAGTATTAGCAAAAAAAATAATAGTGACGCAACAGTTAAAAAATTAACCAATAAAAATTTTTCTATAGCATTGGGCTCAGCTGCTGCTGCTACCTTGCTACTAATTACACAGGATTTTACAAAACCTATGGCGATTTTTGATAGGTACAGTATAGTGTTTGCGATTTTTGCACTGTTAGTTATTACTATAAACACAATAGGTAACGTTAAGGAGCAAACCCCAGAAGAACTAGAAATGGATGACGAAATTTTTAATTAATGTGTCGTTTATTACATAAATCGTGCCGTTTATTACAATTGCACTTTATTTTACGAAAAACATGTTAAAATAAACATGTATAGATACGTAAAATATGAGGTGTTAAAAACAAGAGTTTAGTGTTTTATTTGTTAAATTGTTAGACAGTAAATTAAAAACTTTTTAAAAATAATAGAAAGAAGAACATGAGTAGAAAATTGATAATAGTAACAGGTGTTTTTTTAACACTTGCTTTAATACTATCACAGTTTAGCCTTGTTTCTTTTGCTGAACAAAGCGAATCATCTTCGCAGGTGCAAGTAGAAATAGAGGGTGAAGTAACTATTGAGGAAATGCCTATTGGCGAGGTTACAAAAATAGATAAAAATAGCGTAATAGTTGATGACAATGGCGAAATTACAATAGACCCTAACGCACTAGAAAAACTTGAAGAGGGAGAACATACCGTTGTTGTTGAACATAATGGTGGCATATATTCCTCACAAGTAATTGTTGAAAATGGTGTGCCCCTTGCAACCGCGCCTTTTTCGATATTAAATGCATGGAGTTTATTTAACCTTATAGCAGCAGCACTTATAGTGTGCGCAACTTTTTTTGTTGGATTTGCACCACAACAAAAATTTGATCTTGATATCAGTGAAGAAAAAATACGCCAAGTAAAAACATTGCGTGTTAATGTTATTTGTGCAATGATACTTGGCTCCTTACTGATAGTTTCTTTGTTATTAGTAACACAAGATTACTCACAGCCTATGACAATTTTTGATGATTACAGTGTTATATTTGCTGTTCTCACCTTTTTGGCGGTTGTTACTGTTTCGGAAAGTAACAAAAAAATTGAAAAACAGAGTGAATCAGATAATGATTACACATAACTTTACAAACGGAAAAAGAACAGCCTTTTTGGCTGTTCTTTTTCCGTTTAAGCGTAAGTAGAGTTTTTGTTTATTTTAAGAGATTAGTCAAAAAACGCAACTTTTTTGCCTTGTGTATAACCTGTTAAATATACTTGAAATCTTGCCTTAAAACGCATTTTGTGTTATAATATAAGTTGATATGTTGTGCGCAAAGGTGCATAAAAAGATAAAAACGAGGTGCAAATGAAAGTATTAGGGATAGACCCAGGCTATGCCATAGTTGGCTGGGGTATTGTGGAATATCAAGGCAATCGCATTGCACCTGTTGCCTATGGTGCAATAACTACACCTGCAAAGGTATCTTTTGAATTGCGCTTAAAAGAAGTTTACGATGATTTAACCACGATTATCGAAAAATATAAACCAGACGTACTAGCGATAGAACAGCTTTTTTATTACCGCAACCAAACAACAATTATTGGTGTTGCAGAGGCACGTGGTGTTATATTACTAGCGGCGGCAAACGCAAATTTACCAGTGTTTGAGTACACACCTATGCAAGTTAAAATTGCAGTTTCAGGTTACGGCAAAGCACTTAAAAAGCAAGTGCAAGAAATGACACGTGTTTTGCTAAAATTGCAAAGCGTGCCAAAACCAGATGATACAGCCGATGCTTTGGCAGTAGCAATTACGTATTGTAACACAAGCCGAAACGTAGCATATAAACCACGTGCAATAGGTACGATGAACTAGTTTAAGTTTTGTTTTAAACATAGTTTTTTAAGAGATTAGGTTATAATAGGTGGCTAAAAACTAAAATTAAAAGCTGTTATAAAAATAAGATAAAGGTTAAGTTTTTAAAAACTTAGCGAAATAAAGAGGGTAATTTATGATTTATAGTTTAACAGGTACTTTGCTTAAAAAAACACTAGATACAGCTGTTATAAACTGCGGTGGTGTTGGCTACCTTGTGCAAATATCCGCAAATGTAAGCGGTGCATTGCCTAGTGTTGGCAGTGAGGCAACCTTATATACCTACATGAATATTAGCGAAAACGATATTAGCATTTTTGGTTTTTTAAATGAGGAACAACAAAGCTGTTTTAAAATGCTCATAGGTGTTTCTGGCGTAGGGCCAAAAGTGGGGCTTGCAATTTTAAGCGTGCTCGAACCCTCGCGTGTGGCGCTTGCAATATCTTCAGGCGATCATAAAGCTATAACAGCCGCAAACGGCGTAGGGCCAAAACTTGCACAGCGCATAGTTTTAGAGCTTAAAGATAAAGTTGGTAAAGGCCTTGTGGGAGATATTTCACTTAGCGATGTTTCAGCAACTGTAAGCTCTAATGTTGCTGGTGTTACACAAGCGGTTGCAGCGCTTGTTTCGCTAGGATACAGCCAAAGCGAGGCGACGAGTGCAGTTGCAAAAATTGATTCAAGCCTACCAGTTGAAGAAATTATTAAACTTGCCCTTAAAAATATATCAGGGAGGAGATAATGCATGTTTGATGAACACGCACATTTTGGCGCACAAATGATGCAACCTGAAACCACAGTACTAGACGGCGAGGAAAATAACCTGCGCCCCAAGGTTTTAGAGGATTATATAGGCCAAGAAAAAGTTAAGCAAAATTTAAAAATATACCTTGAAGCGGCTCGTTTACGTGGCGAGGCTATGGACCACGTTTTACTATATGGACCACCAGGGCTTGGCAAAACAACATTAGCTGGCATTATAGCGGCGGAAATGGGTGTGCAAATACGCATAACCAGTGGCCCTGCTATTGAAAAACCGGGTGATTTAGCGGCACTTTTAACTAACTTGCAAGAGGGCGACGTGCTTTTTATAGATGAAATACATCGCCTTTCGCGTCAGGTGGAGGAGGTGCTCTACCCTGCCCTTGAGGATTATGCACTAGATATAATTATTGGCAAAGGCCCAAGCGCACAAAGCATACGCATTAACTTACCACGCTTTACTTTAGTAGGTGCAACAACACGTGCAGGGCAACTAACAGGCCCATTGCGTGACCGTTTTGGTGTGTTGCTAAAGCTAGAGTTATATAGCCCAGATGAGCTTTCGCAGATAATTACACGTTCAGCGTCTATTTTAGAGCAACCCATAACCGCAGAGGGATCGTATGAACTTGCAAGGTGTAGCCGTGGCACACCACGTGTTGCAAACCGCATGTTAAAGCGTGTTCGAGATTTTGCAACAGTGCTAGGTGATGGCATGGTAGATTTAGACACAGCAAATATAGCACTAAAACGCATGGATATAGACAACCTAGGTTTAGATGAACTAGATAGAGGTGTGTTGCGAGCCATTATAGAAATGTATGGTGGTGGCCCTGTAGGGCTTGAAACTTTAGCAGCAGCATTAGGCGAGGAGGCTGTGACACTTGAGGATTTAAGCGAGCCATACTTAATGCAAATGGGTTTTTTAACACGCACCCCACGAGGCAGGTGTGTTACAAAACTTGCATATGAGCATTTGGGTGTTGTTCCACCACAAATTATAAATGGTAATGGCAAAATAGCTCAAGATAATGGGCAACAAAGTTTACTTTAAGGGTTAAATTTTACTGTTGGAAAATAAAATAATATAAAGAGATAAAATGGCAAAAAGCCTTATTAAAAAGGAGAGTATTATGGGTAAGTATTTTGGTACAGATGGTTTTCGTGGTGTAGCAGGTGAGGATTTAACATGCGAGCTTGCAATGCATATGGGTCGTGGTGCAGCAGCAGTGTTAACAAATAAAAGTCACCGCAAACCACGCATATTAATAGGCAAAGATACACGTGTTTCTGGTGATATGATAGAAGCTGCACTTGTGGCTGGCTTGTGTAGTGTTGGCGCAGATGTTGAAATTTTAGGTGTTTTGCCAACGCCAGCAGTTGCATACCTTGTGCGCAAATATAAAGCCGATGCAGGCATAGTAATTTCAGCTAGCCATAACTCTATGGAATTTAACGGTATTAAAATTTTTGCGAGCAGCGGTTTTAAACTACCAGACGAAATTGAAGAAAAAATTGAGGCACATATAGATAATAACTGTGCTGATATCGCCCTTGCCGTTGGCGAAGATGTAGGCAAAGTTTGTGTGCGCACAGAGGGTGTTAAAGATTACACAGACCACCTAGCACGTACAATTAAAACAGACTTAACAGGCTTAAATGTTTGTATAGATTGTGCAAATGGCGCAGCAGTTGACGTTGCAAAAGATTTATTCCCTCGCCTTGGTGCAAAATGCACCTTTGTAGGTGTGACACCAGATGGTGTTAATATCAACGATGGTGTGGGTTCAACACACTTAGATAACCTAGCAAAAATAGTAGTTGATGGCGATTTTGATTGTGGCATTGCCTTTGATGGTGATGCGGATAGATGCCTAGCTTGTGACGAAAAAGGCAACGAGATTGACGGCGATAAAATCATAGCTTTATTAGCCATGGAAATGAAAAAAAATAACCAACTAGAGGGTAACACCGCGGTTGTTACGGTTATGTCTAACCTTGGATTTATGAAATTTATGGAAAACCAAGGTATACGTGTTGAATGCACTGCGGTTGGTGATAGATACGTTTTAGAAAATATGCGTGAAAATCACTATACCATTGGTGGCGAGCAAAGTGGCCACGTTATATTATTAGCACATGCAAAAACTGGTGATGGTGAGCTAACAGCTGCGAAACTGCTTGAAGTGCTAGTGAAAAGTGGCAAAAAAATGAGCGAACTTAACGAAGTGTACGCACAATTCCCACAGGTTATGATAAACGTAACTGCAAATACAGAGCAAAAAGCAGCTTATCGCCAAGATGAAGTTTTAGAAGGTTTTATCGAAAACGAACAACAAAAATTAATGGGTATGGGGCGTGTTTTGGTGCGTGTTTCTGGCACAGAGCCCAAAATACGTGTTATGGTTGAAGGCCAAGACGAAAACGCAATTACACTTTGTGCAGAGCGTATAGTAGATAAAATTAGACGTAGAATATTGAAATAATAGGCTTTTGAATAAAAACATACGGTTAATCGTTTTTAAACATAAGTAAACAATTTAAGAGGTTTTAACATGCGCTGTGCAGATAACTGGAAAGATTACGAATTAATAGATGCAACTAACGGCATGCGCTTAGAGCGCTGGGGCGAAACTTTGCTTGTGCGCCCTGACCCACAAGTTGTTTGGCATTTGCCTGAACAAAGCCCACTTTGGGCAAAGGCAGATGCTATATATCACCGCTCCACCCAAGGCGGTGGCGAGTGGGAGATACGCAAGCGCTTAAAAGAGCGCTGGCAAATATCTTTTGGCGAGGGTGCAGATGCCTTGCAAATGATAGTTAGCCCAACGGGTTTTAAGCACACTGGTATTTTTCCAGAGCAAGCTGTAAACTGGGCTTGGTATGCTAAAAAAATACGCGAGGCAAAACGCCCTATAAAAGTGCTTAATCTTTTTGGCTACACAGGTGGCGCTACTTTGGCATGTGCAGCAGCAGGTGCAGAGGTGTGCCATGTTGATGCCTCAAAAGGCATAGTGCAGTGGGGCAAAGATAACGCTGTTGCGAGCGGTTTAAAAGATAAACCCATACGCTGGTTAGTTGACGATTGTGCCAAGTTTGTGGCACGTGAGGCAAGGAGAGGCAATTTTTACGATGGCATTATCATGGACCCACCAAGCTACGGCAGAGGCCCAGGCGGCGAAATTTGGAAGCTAGAAGATTGCGTTTATGATTTAGTTTGCGATTGTGCAAAACTTTTGAGCGATAATGCATTATTCTTTGCGATAAACAGCTACACAACAGGGCTTTCGCCAGCTGTTATGGAATACATTTTAAAAACTACTGTAGGTGTAAAGCACGGTGGCAAAACCTCGTGTGACGAAATAGGTTTACCTGTAAGCATAACAGGCGGTGTTGTGCCATGTGGCGCAACTGCAATTTGGGAGCAATAATTTATACAAGTGCTATTTTTATTTAATAGCTAGCAAAAGTAAAGAAACTTGGTGGCAGTAAGTAATTAGTGCCAAAAGTGTATATAAAACTAACTTAAAGTTTAATGCAAATACAGAAAGAACAAAAAATGCAAGATATATTAAGCGCTGAAAATTTAATATTCCGCTATGATGATGAAAGCGAGAAGCGTGCCTTAAACGGCGTTTCGCTAGGTGTTAAAAAAGGCGAGTTTGTAGCGGTGCTCGGTGCAAATGGCTGTGGTAAAAGCACGCTCGCAAAGCATTTTAATGCTATACTTTTACCTGAAAGTGGCACGGTTATAGTAGAGGGGCTAGACGCAAGCAAAGAAGAAAACATTTATGAAATACGCCAAAAAGTTGGCATGGTTTTTCAAAACCCTGATAACCAAATTGTAGCGACAGTTGTTGAGGAGGACGTTGCCTTTGCGCTCGAAAACCTCGGCGTGCCACCTGAAGAAATGCGCACACGCATAGATGAAGCGATGCAAACTGTAAAAATATATAAATACCGCAAAAAAGCACCACATCACCTTTCTGGTGGGCAAAAACAACGTGTTGCAATTGCAGGTATTATTGCTATGCGCCCAGATTGCCTTATTTTAGATGAAGCTACTGCCATGTTAGACCCATACGGCCGTGAAAGCGTTATGAAAACCATAACAAAACTTAATAGGGAATATGGCATAACAGTCCTAGCGATAACACATTATATGGAAGAAGCCACTATGGCGGATAGAGTTATAGTTATGAGCAAAGGCGAAGTTGTTATGTGTGGCACACCTAAAGAAGTTTTTTCAAAGCCAGAACAACTGCGCTCTTACCGTTTAGATGTACCGCAAGCTGCAGAACTTAGAGAAGAACTTGCTAAGGTTGGCATAAACTTGGCAGAGGATATAATTACAATTGATGATTGTGCAAATGCTCTCTACGAAATACTAAAGGAGGGTGAATAATATGGCTTTAATTGAATTAAAAAACCTCACTTATACTTATAACATGGGTATGCCTGATGCAACAGTGGCAATTGATGATATTAACCTTGAAATAAACGAGGGAGAGTTTATAGGCATAATAGGCTCAACGGGTAGTGGCAAAAGCACGCTTGTTTCGCATTTAAATGGGCTTAATAAACCCACAAGTGGCAGGGTTGTGATTGACGGCGTAGATATATGGGAAAACACAGCAAAACTTCGTAGTTTTCGTTTTATGGTAGGGCTTGTTTTTCAGTATCCTGAGTATCAGCTTTTCGAGGAAACTTGCTATAAAGATATAGCCTTTGGCCCTAAAAACATGGGGCTTAATACAGCCGAAATTGATAAACGTGTAAAAGAGGCCGCTAATTTTGTTAGCCTTGACGAAGAACTACTTGAACGTAGCCCGTTTGAGCTTTCAGGTGGGCAAAAGCGCCGTGTTGCAGTAGCTGGTGTTATGGCTATGAAACCACGCATTTTAGTATTAGATGAACCAGCAGCAGGGCTTGACCCAGAGGGGCGCGACACACTTTTAAGTCAAATTAAAGATTATCATCAAAAAACAGGCACAACAGTTTTGCTAGTTTCGCATAGCATGGAGGATATAGCAAAATATGCCGATAAAGTTATAGTTATGGATCAAAGTAAAGTTGTGCTTTACGATAAAGTTGATAAAGTGTTTGACCACGCTGAAAAACTTTTGGAGCTGGGGCTTTCAGTACCGCAGGTAACAAAAATATTTTTAAAATTGCGCCAAATGGGGCTGGATATACGCACAGATGTTTATACTATCCCTTATGCTGTTAAAACCCTTTTAGAGGCAAAAGCCAAAAAGGAGGGAGGCGTTTAACATGTTAAAAGATATTACTATTGGCCAACATTTCCCTGGTGATAGCCTTGTGCACCGTTTTGACCCACGCTTAAAACTTGTATTTACTACAGCGTATATTGTTGCCCTTTTTGTGGCGGCAAATGCTGTGGGGCTTGCGCTTGCATTAGTGTTTTTGGCTGTGCTGTATAAAATTTCAAAAATACCACTAAAAATAATAATAAAAAGCTTAAAGCCAGTTATACCAATTATTTTATTTACTTCTGTTTTAAACTTGTTTTTTTTAACAGGGCAAGGCGAGCCGGTTTTTTCGTTTTGGGTTTTAAACGTTTATATAGAGGGTATTGAGTACGCTATTTTTATGTCTGTACGTGTTATTGCGCTAATTGCAGGTACTGGTTTATTAACATATACAACTAGCCCAATAGTGTTAACAGATGCTATTGAATACCTTTTAAAACCGCTTTCAAAGTTGCGTTTCCCCTCGCATGAGCTAGCAATGATGATGACTATCGCACTGCGTTTTATACCAACGCTTATCGACGAAACAGATAAAATTATGTCTGCGCAAAAAGCACGTGGTGCAATGATAGATAACGGCAAACTTTCGCAGCGAATAAAAGCACTTATACCTATTTTAATACCGCTTTTTATTTCGGCATTTCGCCGTGCTGATGAGCTTGCGATGGCTATGGAGTGCCGCTGTTATAAAGGTGGCGAGGGACGAACAAGGCTAAAAGTTTTGCGCTATACTAAACGAGATTTTGCTTGTGCGTTATTTTGTACGCTTTGCATTGGCATTATTTTAAGTACAAAATTTTTCTTTTAAGGTAAATTTTAAAGCGATAGTTTTTAGAGATTGCCACAAATAAGAGGTATAAATGAATTATCTTTTGCTACTTGCATATGATGGCACAAATTATTGTGGCTATCAAGTGCAAAAAAATGGGCGTAGCATAGCTGAAACTTTGCAAAATGCAATGGAGGCAATTTTAGGTTTTCGCCCTGATATAAAAGGTTGTAGCCGTACAGATTCTGGCGTGCATGCCGAGGAGTTTGCGCTAAATTTTCGTCTTGAAACTCCTTTGAAATTTGCAGTGAGCAAATTACCGCTTGCGCTAAATGCAAAATTACCAGAGGATATACGTGTTTTTTGCGCTAAAGAGGTTAGCGAGGATTTCCACGCACGTTATAGCTCAAAAGGCAAAACGTACGAGTATCGCATACGCAATAGTAGTGTAAACTCCCCTTTTTATGATAAATATGAAACACGTGTAACAAAACCACTTTGCATTGCAGAAATGCAAAAAGCAGCACAGCTGTTTGTAGGCACTCATGATTGCATTGCACTTTGCTCAGCGGGGAGCTCTGCTGCGGCAAATGGTGATACTGTGCGCACAATTACACAGTGCGACGTTTTGCAAAAAGGCGAAAATGTTATAATACGCATAACTGCAAACGGTTATTTATATAATATGGTTCGCATTATTGCAGGCACTCTTGTTGAGGTTGGTTTAGGTAAGCGCAAAGCATTGAGCATACCAGATATTTTAACAAGCAAAGATCGTACAAAGGCAGGCAACACTATGGCTGCAAAGGGGTTGTTTTTGTGTAAGGTACATTATTAAATAACGCAGAAAGGAGCTTTATGGCAGGTAATTATAATAATACCTCACAGCGTGAACGTGGCGGTAATCAAATAGATTTTCTTGAAAACTTACGCAAACAAAAGAAAAGACGCAAATTGCGCCGAAATTTAATATTGCTTGCTTTACTTGGTTTAAGCATAGCTTATTTTAGCGGTGTTTTTTCTGCAATGTTTGCCTCTGGTAAAATGCTTGTGGAAAGTGCACAAGTATCACTTTTGCCAGCTGGAGAATACCCTTCGCAAACAGGTTTATCTGATATATATCAAATAGAAGAACTTGAGGGTGGTTTTGTCGCTCTCGGTGAGGAAAGCGCAGTTGTTTATGCAGCCTCGGGCACACGTTTGCGTACTTTGCAATATGGTTTTACACGACCAGCAATTTCCGTAGGTGAGGATAGATTTTTAATGTATCAGCGTTCTGGTACGTCGCTTAAAATAGAAACTAGATTAAACACACTAGCGGAAAAAGAATTTACAAACCCTATATTACTTGCTGAAATGAGCAATAGCGGAAACTTTGCAGTTGCCACAGAGGATGATCACTACATAGCTAGCGTAAAAGTATACAATGCTAGGATGTCAGAAATATTGAGTTTTTCTATGACATCAAATGAGGGTGCACCAACACGCATGGCATTTAGCACAAACAGTGAAACATTAGCAATAGCTACCCTCTCAGCTGAAAACGGCTTGCCTATTTCAAAAATTTATTTAATTTCGCCAAAGTTTGAAAATAATGTTATGCTTGATTCACAAGTAGATAGCATTTTGCAAGAGATAATTTGGCTTTCTTCAAGCGAAATTTTAGCTATATACGATACACACGCTGCTATTTATGATACAAAACAAGAAGAAGCATATTTATCAGCTAAATATTTGGATTTTAATGGACAAAACTTTTTAGGTTTTAGCAAATTTGATAAAACTTTTGCATTTTTACTTGGCAATTCGGAAGAAAAGAGTTATTATATAACAAATAACGAGTTAACTGTTTTGCACGAAAGCGTACAAAACGACGCGTTAGATATAACACTTACCACAGATGCTTTGCTAATTACTAAACAAGATGAAATTGTTTGCATAGAACTTGATACTTATCAAGAGCAAACAATTAGCATGGATGAGGTTGTTATAAAGTTGCTGCAAGCACAGGAATTACTTGTGTTTACAAAAAATAAAGTAGATGTTTTTGACGTTCCGCAATTTTCGGAACAGTAAAAAAGGAGAAAATTATGGATTTGTTCACAAATATGTCACTCATTTTTGATATCATAGCAGTGTTGATACTAATACTGCTAATATCGCTACATTTAAACAAAGGTTTTCTTGCATTACTCGTTGAATTTATAGGCACAGTAGCTACTATAATTGGTTCGTTTTTTGCCTCAAAAATAATTTCACCTTGGATATATGAAACTTTTTTTCGCCAAGGTTTGCAGGACTCTTTAACAGAATCTTTAGGTAACATAGATGGTAATGTAGATATATCAGGTTTTGTCAATGATTTACTAGGCTTCATGCCAGAAGCTGTACGTAATTTTTTTGCCGAAGATTTAATGTCAGGTTTTACTGTTGCAGCAAATAGCAGTGGTGCAACTATAGCAGAAAATATTATGGAAGAAATAATAGGACCTACTTTTACACCAGTAATTGCCTTGCTAGTATTTATAGTTGTTTTTATTATTTTGCGCATACTTTTTGGCCTTTTAGAAAATTATCTAATGGGGTTAAACGATGTACCTTTGCTAGGGCATGTTAATAAAGTTTTTGGCTGGATACTTAGCGTTTTAATAGGTTTAATAAGCCTATACTTACTACTTACACTTGTTTGGGGTGTATTATTACTCAGTGGAAATGCTCTGCCAAGCTTTAACGAAGCTGCACTGGCTGATAGCTATGTTTACGGAATTTTTGAGAAAGTTAATATACTAACAGAAATACTATAATTACAATAAAAGGCAAAACAAAGGAGAATTTATATGCTTTGCGTTCGTTGCAATAAAAGACCAGCCGTTTTATATATACAAAAAATGGAACAAGGCAACATGACACAAGAGGGTTTTTGCTTTCGATGTGCACGAGAATTAAAAATTAAACCAGTTGATGATTTAATAAAGCAATTTGGTATGTCCGATGAAGATATGGATAAAATGGAAGACCAAATGGACGAAATGCTTGAACAAATGGAAGAAGGCGGTGTAAACCCATTTTCCATGATGATGGGGCAATTTGGTGGCGATAATCAGTTAGCTCTAGATGGGGATGATGACGACGACGAGGAAGAAGAAAAATTTGTCCCTGGTGGCAATGCGACTTTTCCTCTTGGTATGGGTACTGGCAAAGATTTGCCAGCAACACCAAATGACGATGCTAGGAAAGACAGAAAAGCTAAGGAAAAACGTACAAAGAAAGAAAAAAACACACGTAAATACTTAGACACATATTGCGAAAACCTAACACAAAAAGCAAGAGATGGCAAAATTGATAATATAATTGGCCGTGATAGAGAAATTTACCGTACTATACAAATTTTAAGCCGTCGTCAAAAAAACAACCCTTGTTTAATAGGCGAGGCTGGTGTTGGTAAAACAGCCATAGCCGAGGGTATAGCACAGCGCATTGCAAACGGCGATGTACCTGCAAGCATAAAACACAAAGAAATTTATCTTATGGATTTAACCGCACTTGTTGCTGGCACACAGTTCCGTGGACAGTTTGAGCAACGTGTAAAAGGCTTGCTTGCGGAGGTTAAAGCCGTTGGCAATATAATTTTGTTTATTGACGAAGTACATGCGCTAACCTCTGCTGGTGATAGCGAGGGCGCTATGAGTGCAGGCAATATATTAAAACCAGCACTTTCACGCGGGGAAATACAAGTTATTGGCGCAACAACGTTTACAGAGTATCGCAAATACATCGAAAAAGACCAAGCGCTTGAGCGCCGTTTTCAACCTGTGCGTGTGGAAGAGCCAAGCATTGCTGACACAATAGTGCTTATAAATGGCATTAAAAAATACTACGAAACACATCACCACGTTAAGGTATCTAGCGAAATTGTAAATAGCACAGTGCAACTAGCTGAAAGATATATCACAGACCGCTTTTTACCAGATAAAGCTATAGACCTTTTAGACGAAGCTTGCGCTTGCGCTAACCTTGCACACCCAGAAATTACTGAATATTTAGATGCAGTTCGCAACTACGAACTACTAAAAGCTGAAGAAGTTTTACTAGCAACAACCGACACTGACCAACCTATTGACTACGAGCGTGTAGCAGAGGTTCGCACTGCTTTGGCAAAGCTAGAAAGCAGCTTGCCAAACCGTGAGGCAGAACTTGCAAACATTAGTGTAACAATGGAGCATGTTTCAAAAGTTATAGAACTTTGGACAGGTATACCAGCGCTTAAAATACAAGAGAGCGAGTTTGTAAAGTTGTTATCCCTAGAGGAAACTTTAGGCAAAGTTGTTGTTGGACAAAACGAGGCTGTAACATTAGTGGCACAGGCAATTAAACGCTCACGTGCTGATTTATCAGGCCGCCGTCGCCCTGCAAGTTTTATATTTGTAGGCCCAACAGGTGTTGGCAAAACAGAACTTGTAAAACAACTAGGCAAAGAACTTTTTGACGGACCAGACCCATTAATTCGTCTTGATATGAGCGAATATATGGAAAAATACGCTGTTTCACGCATGATAGGCTCACCTCCTGGTTACGTAGGCCATGAGGAAGCAGGCCAGCTGACTGAAAAAGTGCGCCGTAGGCCATATTCAGTAGTTTTATTTGATGAAATTGAAAAAGCTCACCCTGATGTTATGAATATACTTTTGCAAATTTTAGATGAAGGCAAGCTTAATGATTCACAAGGGCGCACCGTTGATTTTTCTAACACAGTTATATGTATGACCTCAAACGCTGGCTCTAACGAGCAAGGCAGTGGTGGCATGGGCTTTAACAAATCAGATGCACAGCGCAGCAGCGAAAAAGCGATGAAAGCCCTTTCGGATTTCTTGCGCCCAGAGTTTTTAGGCCGTGTTGATGAGGTTATAGTGTTTAAACCACTTTCAAAAGAAGTATTGGTTGAAATTTCTACACTAATGCTTGAGGAATACCGCCCTGCAATGGAGCAAAAAGGTTTAAGTTACGCTTATACAAAAGAAGCGCTCGAAGCACTTGTTATAAAGTGCGAGGGTGGCAAATTTGGCGCACGTGATTTGCGCAGAATAATACGCAAAAATGTTGAAGATATTTTAGCACAAAAAATAATTTCAGGCGAAATTAAAACAGGTGATAAAGTAAACATTGATGCAAAAGATGGCGAAGTTGTTTTAAATTAAAATTTAATACTATCAAAGTGCAAACGCACTATAACAGGGCGGAGGTAATATCCGCCCTGTTTTTATGTAAATTTGCACGTGCAACACTGTGCACCAGGACACTGTGCACTGGGACACTGGGGACGTACATTATTTGTCACACTTTTAAAACAAAAATATTCGCAAAATATTTATTATAATTACCAATAAAATTGGAGTTTAAAATGATAAGAAAAATAAATGAAAAAGATATAAAAGCAGTTGATGAAATTTTTAGCCAGTGCGTTTTGCGCTTAAAAAATAGCGGTATAGACCAATGGCAAACAGGCTACCCAAACGGCGAGGACGCAAAAGAGGATATGCAATATAATGAAGGCTATGTTTTTGAAGAAAACGGCATAGTTAAAGGTTATTTTTGCTTATCGCTTGCGGGTGAACCAACATATGAAGTTATAAAATATGGCGCATGGAAAACAAATAAACCATATGCTGTTATACACAGAGTAGCAGTTGCCGAAAACGCAAAAGGTCAAGGCATAGGGCAAAAAATATACGATTATGCAATAAATTTCGCAAAAGAAAAAAATGTGAATATACGCATAGATACGCATAAAGATAATTTAGTTATGCAAAAATTAATACAAAAAAATGGTTTTGAGTATTGCGGTATAGCAACTATGGTTGACGGAAGTTTGCGCAACGCATATGAGCTTTTGTTATAAAGGGTTTGATAATTTAAAAATTTCCGAGGTGTTTATTCTCAACATATAAAAAATAATTTGTTAAAAACTAAGGAGAGTATATCATGCAAAAAAAACCAAATGTAATTTTATTGTTAACAGATGACCAAGGCTATGGCGACCTTGCCTGCACAGGTAACAAATATATTAAAACTCCGTGTTTAGATGATTTTTACACAGAAAGTGCACATTTTACAGATTTCCACGTGGCACCGCTTTGCGCACCTACTCGTGGTGGTATAATGAGCGGCCGCAGTGCCTTGCGCAATGGTGTTTGGGCAACGTGTTGGGGGCGCTCTATTATGAATAAAAGCGACTACACCCTTGCAAATTTGTTCAGTGATAATGGCTATGCAACAGGACTTTTTGGTAAATGGCACTTAGGCGATAATTACCCCTACCGCCCACAAGATAGAGGCTTTCAGCGTGTGGTGGCGCACAAAGGTGGCGGTGTAGGCCAAACACCTGATTTTTGGGGTAACAATTATTTTGATGATTACTATTTTGTAAATGGCGAGCCGACAAAGTTCGATGGTTACTGCACAGATGTTTGGTTCGACTGCGCAAAAGATTTTATAAGTGAAAATAAGGATAAACCATTTTTTGCCTACATAGCAACAAATGCACCGCACTCCCCTTACCTAGTGGCGGAAAAATACTCTAAAAAATACGAAAATAACCCTGAAATTGTAGAACCTGCCTTTTATGGTATGATAGAAAATATTGACGAAAACTTTGGTGCGTTACGCAAATTTTTGCAAACAAATAACCTCGAAGATGACACCATACTAATTTTTATGACGGATAACGGCACAAGTGGCGGTTGCATGTGTGATGCACAAACCGAGCACGTAATAGCTGGATATAACGCTGGTATGCGTGGTAAAAAAGGTTCAAACTACGAGGGTGGACATAGAGTGCCGTTTTTTATACGCTACAAAAACGGCAATATTACAAAAGGCGATATAAACGGCCTTGCTATGCACCTAGATATTATGCCGACGCTTGCGGAGCTTTGCGGTTTAACTTTACCAAAGGTTTTCAGTGGTGATGGTATATCTCTTGGTAAAACTCTTCTCGAAAACTTGCCTATCCCGGAGCGTGTAGCCTTTGAGCAATTGCACCAATGGACGCATATACCACCAAAATGGAAAAACGCTGTTATGACAAACCGTTGGCGCTTGATAAACGGCACAGAGCTTTATGATATTAAACTGGACCCTAGCCAAAAAAATGATGTTAGTGCACAGCACCCTGAAGTTGTTGAAAATTTGCGAGCCGAGCATGAAAACTGGTGGGATGAGGTAGAGCCAAGCATGCATAAATATAACGCTATAACTTTAGGTGCAAAATCCGAAAACCCAACACGTTTAGATGCCATGGACGTTTTAGGTGATGTCGCGTGGAGCCAAAGCCAAGTGGCGGCGGCACTTTGTTCAGCGGGGCAATGGGCGGTGGAATACGCCGAAAAAGGCGATTATAAATTTACAATTTGTCGCTGGCCTGAGGAGCTTGATAATGCACTTTTAAACGGTTTGCCAGATGCTGAGGTAAAAACCCCTGCGCCATACCATGTGCTAGAGCCAAAATCTATTAGCATAAACGAGGTGAGACTAGAGGTGAACGGCAAAACTTATAAAGCAAAAGCAGATGGCGAAAAAGCGAGCATGACTGTACATATACCAGGCAGTGGCGAGGATTTTTTAAGTGCAAAAATGAAGTGTTCAGACGGTATTACACGTGGCGCATATTATGTTTATGTAGAAAAACTTTGATACTGAAAATTAGCTAAAAAATATTTAGAAAAAGGCAGTGCTCTAATTGCAAAATTAGCAGTATTGCCTTTTTTTGTGAAAATTAGGTGCAAAAAAGCTCGAAAAATTAAAAACAATGCACAATTTACATTTTTTGTGGTATACTGTTTGAGTGACATGTATATATTTGTAGTAGTAAATCCAAATAAGTGAACTATTATTATCTGAACTCGCCTCAAAGCACAAGTATTTAGCCTAAAATCCACGTTGTGTTCCTAAGAATACGACAATATGATTTTTTCGTTTAATATAAATACTATGTTTTGAAGTAGTAGATTTTATATATTGTAAAATAAGAAAGGACAACCTCAATGAAAAAATATTTGTTTCCCACTATTTTATTTATTGTAACTCTTATTATTTTAGTAAGTGGTGTGTTTTTAGTGTTTTTTCTTTTAAGCAGAGATACATCACCCACTGCCACTGCAATTAGAGCAGAGAATTTATCAGTGGTTATTTTAGATGATGATTGGGCGGAGTTTTTTGTAACAAAAACCACAACAGAAGAACAAAAGCTTTTTTTAGATGAAACTTTAACACAGGTAAAAAATTGGGGGAGTAATGCAGTTGCACTTACAGGACGTGTAGGCGATGCAGTTATTTTTAGAGATAAAAACGAAGAACTAACAACACATTCAATTATTGTACAAAACGATACATTTTTTACTAAATTTGATCCTTTAGAATACTTAGTGCAAATAGCTACCGCAAATGGTGTTGAGGTTTTATTAACGCCAACAACACAAACAGGCGAGCTTGCATATGCTTTAAATTCAGAACCTTTTGCAGCTTTTGTAACAGAGCAAAGCGAAATATATGATATGCGTATTTTATCTGAAAAGCAATCATGGGCAGATGCTATAGTGGCAGCAGAGCAAGCTGGTACAGTGCTAGGCACAGTGAGAACATATGCAATATTTGGTGATGATACAACACAAATATTGCGTGATGATGTAAACCCAACTAACCTTGCAACAATTTTACAGCTTACTGCGCCTAATGATATAAACCTCGTTTTGGGTGAATATAGTAGCCTTATAAATGATGATGAAAAAATTAGTTTGCTTAGTAGTTATCTTTCTGGCACTGCGCTACCAGATATCACCACTGCGCTAGGTGGTAAAACTGTTAGCCAAACTTTAGCTGTGGGATACCCTATTGAAAATAATACAACTGTAACAAATTCTGATTTGTTTTTAATGGGTACTAGCGACCCAAACTCGGCTTTGAGCATTAATGGCGAAGAACTGCCACGTTTTGGCACAAATGGTGTGTGGGGCATATTGGTGGAATTAGAATTTGGCGAAAATGAATTTGTTTTTGAAAACGGTAGCCAAACACTAACGCACACAGTAACTTTAAATAGATGGACGGGAACTGCAAGCGATACTCTTGGAAATGGCACACATAAAAACCTTGAAGAAGGGCAAAAAATACGCATAACAGATGCTATTGCAAGCGCTCTAACAGACCCATATAACTCAGGTTCTATAAGCCAAACGTTATATATTGGTGCAGTGGCAGAGGTTACACGCTCGATTTCTCGAAGCGACGATGATAGTAGTGTTTATGCATACCAATTAACCACTGGCGATTATGTTCGTGCAGCCTCGTGCGAACTTATCTCAGCACAAACCCCAACGCTAACAGCTCCAAGCATGCAGTGGGACGCCGAAAAACGCACAAGTGTTTTAACTTTTGCAGGCGCAACACCAGCAGTGTATCACGACTGGCAAGAAAAAACCTTGACTATAACTTTCCATGCAGCAAACCTCGAAAACGCAACTGCAATACCATCTGGAGATTGGTTCACCGTGGCGACAAATATTGCTGAGGATAGCTTTAGCTTAATTTTTACTTTTACAGAGGATATGCCATTATTTGGTTGGGCAGTTGTTTATGATACACAGGCTAATACAACACAACTCTCTTTAAAACAGCCACCAACTTTAAGCAGCGATGAAGCAAAACCGTTAACGGGTGTTAGAGTAATGTTAGATGCTGGTCACGGCCTTGATGATACAGGTGCAATGGGCTCAGCAGGGCAAAGTGCTCCAGCTGAAAAAGATGTTAACCTTGCACTTTCAATTGCTACACAGTACCGTCTTGAGCAACTAGGCGCAACAGTTATCATGACAAGAACAGACGATACCTTCCCTACACTTGGCGATAGGATCACAGCGCTTAATACTATACAACCGGATTATTTTATATCTGTGCACCATAATAGTGTAAATCTAACAACGGATGTTAACGATGTAACAGGTGTAGAATCCTATTGGTTCTACGATGAAGGTGATGCTTTTGCCGCAACAATAATACAAAATTTGTGTGATGCGACAGGCAGGCAAAACCGTGGCTCTAAGTATGGATATTATTATGTTACACGCTCTAATATTTGCCCAGCAACGCTTTTAGAGGTTGGATTTATGACAAACCCAGCGGAGTATGAAGATATAGTAAATATAGAAACTCTGTGGGAGGAAGCCGACGCAATAGCAATGGCAATTTACGAGAGCGTTGCAAATTTAGATTGATGAAAAACTGTTATTATAGGCATTAAAAAAAGTGAAAATATATAAAAAGGGATAAGCATATAGCAAAAGTGTTTTTGCACATTTGCGTTTTGGCAAGCTTATCCCTTTTTTTATTTGAATTTTTTGTGTTTTCGTGTTATTATTAAAATATACTAGCTCTTTTAAATAAATAATAAGCGAGGAAACGTTAAAATGCATAAACCTAACTTATCAAAAGAGGAAATTCGTCTTTGTGTATTACGCAGTTTGTGTGTATCGCTATTTTTGCTTTTATGCTTTGTTGTAATGCATTTTGTTGATAACACTATATGGGTAACTTCCATTGCAGCAACCTCATTTATAGCGTTTGCCTTCCCCAAGGCGGAGTCTGTTAAAACACGTGTTATATTAGGTGGTTATGTTTCAGCAGGTTTTTGGGGTAGTGTTTTTTCCGTAATACTCAGTTATACTAGTGGCAGTTATATAATAATTTTAATAATGTGCGTATTGGCGGTTTTTTTAACCTCGCTATGTATGACAGTTTTTGATTTTGAACACCCACCATCAGCGGCCCTTGCTGTGGGGCTTGTGCTCTCGGCTACGCCTATAATATATTCATTGCTTGCACTAGCTGCTGTTAGCGTGCTTTGCTTAATAAAAATGCCTTTAGCAAAGCTAGTTCTAGGCGAAAAAGCTAATGATATAGGCAAATAAAAGTAATATATTTTTAGTGGTAAAATAAAACGCTATTCTAAAGCTACGCATGGTATTACATAAAAATGTGACAAAAAATGTACGTCCCCAGTGTCCCACCACGGTGGTGCATTTATATTTCTATTTCGCCTTTTTCGAGCGCAATTTGCACTTCGGCTAGGTTTTTATAGCAAGCTGTATATAGTTTTTCCATTTCCTCGTTAGAGGGTAAAGTATCTGGTACCATAACAGTCACAAAACCACCAGCCGCTGCGCCACGTATGCCGTTGTAGCTATCCTCTAGCACTAAGCAATTTTCTGGTTTAACACCCAATTTTTCAGCCGCTAAGAGAAAAATATCAGGTGCAGGTTTTGATTTTGGCGATTCACCACCACATACTAAAACATCAAATAGTTCTAGCATGCCATGCTGTTTTAAGTTGTTTTCAACTAGTGTTCTATCGCTACTTGAGGCAATTGCAATTGGCATGCTTTTTGTTTTACAATATGCTATAAGCTCGTCTAAATATGGCTTTTTGGGCACGGGTGCGCTAAAAAATGCGTTTGTTGCTATTTCGTTAAAATCAGCAAGTGCTTTTTTTATATCAATGCTATCACCATAATGCTTTTTTAAAATGCCGGGCAATGCGCTACCCGCTGCACCGCAAGTGTCAAGTATTAATGCATGGACAAGTTTTAAACCTTGTTTTTCTAGCGTTGGTATCCAAAAACCATCCCACATTGGTTCTGTGTCAAACATTAAACCATCCATATCAAAAATAATAGATTTAATCATAACTATCCTCTCCTTTGTGCTTATAAAATAACATGCTCTATTATAACACAGAAAATAAGAAAATACTTTAATAATGCACGCAAAATAAAGTTTATTTTTAAATAAAATTTAAAAGCGTTAAAAAAAATAGTTGCTAATGCCTATTAATGTTGCTATAATAAAGTAATAAAGTGAAAAAACACAAAAGAAAGAGGAGAAAACCACAATGTTAGATATAAAAATAACACTAGCAGATACGCTAAAACAAAAACCAGTAGACGAAACAAAACTAGGTTTCGGCAAGCTGTTTACAGACCATATGTTTGTGGTTAATTATACCGAGGGCAAAGGCTGGTACGATGCACGCATAGTGCCTTATGGACCTTTTTCACTAGACCCTGCCTCCTCTGTGTTTCACTACGCACAAGAAATTTTTGAAGGTATGAAAGCCTACCGCACCGCTGAGGGCGAAATTAACCTTTTCCGCCCAGAATGCAATGCTCGCCGTATGGTGCAATCAGCAGATAGGCTATGTATGCCTATGCTTTGCGAGGAGGATTTCTTGCAAGCTATAAACACACTTGTTGATGTTGAACGTGACTGGGTGCCTAGCGCTGACGGTGCTAGCCTTTACTTGCGCCCATTCGCCTTTGCTTGCGATGACAGCCTTGGAGTACACGCTGCTGCAAACTACACATTTTGCATAATTGCTTCACCATCTGGCGCATATTACGCAGAGGGTTTAAACCCAATACGCATTTATGTTGAGGACGATTACATTCGTGCTGCACCTGGTTTGACAGGCTACTGCAAATGTGGCGGTAACTATGCAGCGTCAATAAAAGCTGGCCACCTTGCAGGGCAAAAAGGCTATGCACAAGTGCTTTGGCTTGATGGCGTTGAGCGCAAATATGTTGAGGAAGTTGGCAGCATGAACATCTTCTTTAAAATTGCGGGCAAAGTGTACACAGCGGCAATTGAGGGCACAGTTTTAGAGGGTGTTACACGCCGCAGCGTTATAGAGCTTTTGAATGATTGGGGCTATGAGGTTGCTGAGGGCAAGCTTGCTATTGCTGATGTTATGGAAGCTGGCAAAAACGGCACACTTGAAGAAGTTTTTGGCACAGGTACAGCGGCCGTTATAGCACCTGTTAAAGAACTTACATGGAAAGAAGATACTGTAGGCGTGGGCGATGGCAACATTGGCACAGTTACACAAAAATTATATGATACCCTAACAGGCATGCAATGGGGCAAAATTTCCGATAATAAAAACTGGATACAAAAAGTTGCAAAAAAATAATAAATGATAAAAATATAAAAAGCGGTGTAACAGGTTTTTAAAAAACCTATTGCACCGCTTTTTTTAAATATTTAATTAGATAGTTTTTGTGTGGTAATATTTTAGCTTTTTTTTAATGTAATTTTCAATTTAAAATGGTTTTACTTTTTTCAACTGGCGGTGGTATATAGGTGCATCTTGTGCAGGGGTGCTAATTGCTTTTAAGCTGCCATTTGCAATAAAGTGTTCTATGCGTTTTGCAAGCCAAGAATCGCTAAGCCCAAGCCTGTGTTTGCCAAGTATTTTGCCTATTAACATAGCCTCTGAAAATTCATCTGCTTGCTCTGCAATTTCACGAATAATAAAAGTGTCGTAAATATTTTCATCAACACTATGTATTTGCCCATTAATTATAGCACGCAATGCCATATTCTCTTTTTGTAAAGTTTCCCAAGTTGATACGCAATATTTGCAAAAAATTTCAGTAGCTTTTTCTGTATGGGTGGTGTAGCCACACCAAGTTGATGGCTCAATTTCACCCCATGATAAGCTAAATTCAAGCGCATCATCTTCCCTTTGTTTATATTCAGGCAGCTTTACAGTATACACTGCTTTTGGCTGTGTTTTCAAGGTTGCAAGCTCTGCCATAAACCAATATAAGCCACATAATTCGTCAGGGTTATTGCTATACCATATACGAACTTCATCATCAGCAGTGATGCGCTTTCGCACACTTTCTAATCCATTTTGTATGTTTTCTAAAAGATTAAAAGGTTCGTCCTCTGGAAACTCTGGGTAAATGCTCCATAATTCCTCTATGGCTTTAGCTCGCTTTGCTATAAAACCCTCACTAGAAATATTGCCTACGCTCAACATAAGGTTAAAACCAAGTACGTCCTCGCTATTAAAGCCTTGTGCCATTTTTAAACTGCCGCAAGCGCTATCATTAAAAACTATTTCAAGCATACTTATAAAATCTCACTTAATTTTGATGTTCCTATCGTACCTTTTGGCATATCACAGCCAAAATTTTCTGCTATGCTTGTGCCTATATCGGCAAAACTATCACCATTTTTTATAGCCCCACCGTTTTGATAACGTGGTGAGTATGCTAAAAATGGAACATTCTCCCTAGTGTGGTCCGTGCCTTTAAAGGTTGGGTCGTTACCGTGGTCGGCTGTTATAATCAATAAATCGTCATTTGTTAGCAAAGGCAAAAGCTCGCCAAGTTTAACATCAAAGCGGTCGATTTCCTCAGCGTAGCCTTTAACGTTGCGCCTGTGCCCCCAAAGTGCGTCAAAATCAACTAAATTTGTAAAGCAAAGCCCCTCAAAATCAGTTTTAGCTAAGTCGATTGTCTGTTCCATGCCGTGCACAGAGCTTTGCGAGTGCACAGCATAGGTTAAGCCTTCTCCGTCAAAAATATCCTCAATTTTGCCAACACCAAGCACATCTTTGCCATTTTGCTTTAAAATATCAAGTGCTGTTTCGCTAGGTGGCTTTAGTGCGTAATCTTTACGGTTTGGTGTGCGTTTATACTCACCTGTTTTTTTGCCGACATATGGTCTTGCAATAACTCGCCCAACGCGCCATTCGTCTTTTAGGGTAAGCTCTCTTGCCGTTTCGCAGTATTCATAAAGTTTATCTAACCCCATTGTTTCCTCGTTGCCACAAATTTGCAAAACAGAATCTGCCGAGGTGTAAACTATAAGTTCACCATGCTCAATTTCTCTGTGAGCAAGTTCGTCTAAAATTTCTGTTCCGCTAGAGCTTTTATTACCTATTATCTTTTTGCCGGTTTTTTCCTCTAACTGTGCAATAAGCTCAAGCGGAAAACCCGTTTCAGTAAAAGTTTTAAAAGGTTTTTTTGTGTGTATGCCAACCATTTCCCAGTGGCCTGTCATGGTGTCTTTGCCGTTGCTTGCCTCACTTAGTTTGCAGTAGCGTCCAAGTGGCGTTTGTGTAGGTGCAACACCTTGCAGTACATGCAAATTTGCCATTCCAAGGCTCTGTAAGTTTGGTATGTTTAGCTTTGCGTTTTTTGCTATGTTGCCAAAGGTATCTGCCCCTGCATCGCCGTAAAGTTCAGCGTCAGCGCTTGCACCAACACCTAAAGAATCTAGCACTATTAAAAAAATGCGTTTATAATTGTTCATTAAAAAATCTCCGTGTGTTATTTGCTTTATTTGGCTAGCTGGTTAAATACAAACATAGCAAAATAAAGCACAACACAATTTATTGTTCACTGTCTTGTTTTATCAAAAGGCGCAAAGCCTCTATGCCAACTTTTATTGCGCTTTCTGTATCGTGTGAAATTATATTTTCCATATCTAAAGCGGCACGCTCTTGGTTGCCCACAACGTGGAAAGTTGAGCCGCACCTAACTTTAAGCGCACTTGCTACAATAAACAAAGCGGCGGATTCCATCTCCGAGGCTTTGCAGCCAAGGCGCTTCCATGCTTCCCATTTTTGTGTTAATTCATAGCTAACAGGCATGCGCTCTGGTGAGTGTTGGCCATAAAAAGCATCTTTACACTGCACAACACCAGCGTGGTAATTGTAGCCAAGGTTTTTTGCGGCCTTAACAAGTGCATTTGTAACGTCTAAATCCGCCACAGCGGGAAACTCTATTGGTGCGTACTCTTTGCTTGTGCCCTCCATGCGTATTGCACCAGTTGCAACAACTACATCGCCGCCTTTAACGGCTAAATCTATGCCTCCGCACGTGCCAACACGCACAAAAGTATGTGCGCCACAATTAACAAGCTCCTCCATAGCTATAGAGGCAGATGGCCCACCTATACCCGTTGATGTGACACTAACTTTTACACCATCTAATGTGCCTGTGTATGTTACATATTCCCTTTGATCCGCCATTAAAACTGGGTTATCAAAATATTTTGCTATCTTTGCACAGCGTTTTGGGTCACCTGGTAAAATAACGTATTGCCCCACATCACCTGTGCGCAAGCCTATATGGTATTGTAAACCCTCTTCGCCAGAATAATTTTGCATTTTGTTCTCCTTTTTATAGCAAGGCTAAAACCTCGCTAGTTGTGCTTTTGGCGCATATTTCTTTTGCTAAAAGCTCTGCTTTGGTAAAATCCAAGTTGCGCAGTAAATAGCGCATTTTCGGGATATTTCCCGAACACATGGATAGTTCATCTATGCCAAGCCCCAATAAAAGCGGCAAGGCTCTTTCATCGCCTGCAAGTTCGCCACATACAGCAACATGTTTGCTAGCTTTGTGTGCTATTGCTGTAACATAACGTATGGAGCGTATAACCGCAGGGTGAAAACTACTATAAAGCGAGGCAACATTACTGTTTCCTCTATCAACTGCAAGTAAGTATTGCGTTAAATCATTTGTACCTATGCTAAAAAAATCTACTTCCTTTGCAAATTGCTCGGCAAGCAAAACTGAGGCTGGTGTTTCTATCATCATGCCAACTTTAATTGTGTTGTTATATGCAATGCCAGCTTTTTTAAGTTCTTTCTTACAGTTTTCGAGCAAAGCGTTAGCCTCTCGCAATTCGTCTAGTGATATTATCATAGGGTACATTATACGTATATCACCAAAAGCACTTGCACGTAAAATTGCCCTTAGCTGTGCTTTAAAAATATCCTCTAAGGTTAGCGAAAAACGTATAGAGCGCAAACCTAAAAACGGGTTTTCCTCTTGAGGTAGGTTGTAATAAGGCAAGTTTTTATCGCCGCCTATATCAAGTGTACGTATTACAATAGAGTTTTCAGTTTGTAATACGGCTGTTTTATAAATGTTAAACTGTTCGTTCTCAGTGGGGAAATTACTGTTTTGCATATATAAAAACTCGCTACGAAACAAACCTACACCATCGGGCACAGCGGCTTTTGCATTGGCAAGGTCTATAAGTGTTCCTACATTTGCACAAAGTTTCATCTCGTGGCCATCTTTTGTTACAGAGGGCAAATTTATAGATTTATTATAAATTTCTTTCTCGGCTTTGTATTTTATGGCTTTTTCAGCATAAAGTGCTTTTGTTTTTTCGTTGGGGTGTATAAAAATATTATTTTCAATTGCGTCTAAAATTATTTCATCATTGTGCTTTACGAGCTCTAAAATATCACTAGCACCAATAAAAGCTGGTAATTCTTTTTGGCGTGCAAGTATAGATACATGGCTAGTAGTGCCACCTTTTGCTGTTATAAAACCCTGCACAAAATCAAGGTTCATGTTTATAGTGTCAGATGGGGTTAAATCCTCCGCAACGACAATAACAGGGCTTGAAATATCCATAAAAACATCTGTATGCATGTCTTTTAGATGCTCCATAATGCGTCTGGAAATATCTTTGATATCCTCAGCACGTTCCCTTAAGTATTTATCTTGCAAAGCTTCAAACATGGCACAAATTTCGCAAGTTGATTCTGCTAGGGATTGTTCGGCATTTTTTAGCTCAGTTTCTATTTTTTCGCAAACACTTTGAGTAAAAACAGAATCCTGTGCAAGCTCGGCATGTGCAGCAAATATATCAGAGCGCTCGGATAAAACTTTTAGCTGTTCAATAGCTTTTGCAAGAGCTTTTTTATAATGATTAATTTCTGCACTTTTTTGTTCGGCAGTGATTTGTTTTGTGCTAACAGTTAGCTCCTTTTTTTGCACCACAAAAACATTGCCTATTGCAATACCTTGTGATATAGAAGTTCCTATGGATAGTTTGCGCATGTTAGGTACTCCTTTCGGTTAGCTTGCTATTTTTGCAATGCAAAAATAGAGATTGTCAACGTTAAATAAATGTGCTAAAGCAAAAGTTTATTCTGTAATTTGTTCAATAAAAGTTGCAATTTGTTCAAGCGTTGCTTGCTCGTTTTCACCCTCACAAATTACATTTATCTCAGAGCCTCCAACAGCGCCTAGCGTCATAATATTTATTATGCTTGAAGCATTAGCTGTTTTATCACCTAGTTTTAATGTAACGGTGCAAGCGCATTTTTTAACCATTTCCACTAGTTCGGTTGCAGGGCGTGCGTGTAAACCTATAGGGCAAGTTATAACTACTTTTTTTTCAACCATAGCTTTTAACCTCTTTTCTGAATAATTATATATAATAGCTTTAAGTTTAAATAGCGTTTTAAATAATATAAAACTACACCACCACAAAAAACCAGAAACCGTATTGTATCTTTTGTGATTTTAAAAATATTTTATAGTTGTTTTATAAAAATAACTTTTGCGCTATTATCGCTTAAGCATAACATCCCATGTTAAAATAATAACTCTTACCAATAGCTTTTGGCAAGAGTTATTTTGCATTTTTTTATTAAATGCTTTAATTTTATTAAATGTTAACAAGTTTTGTGAATGTTTTTATAATTTCATACAAGACATTTTAGTGTCTAGGTGATTAAAATTTAATTTTTTGCCATATCCATGCCCGCTTTTACCATGCGTAAAAGCCTTACACTTGCACTATAGCAAAGTTCAGGTGCGTTTTTAACAGCACAAGGTAAATCCATAACACCATTGACAGTTGTTATTATGCTAGTAATTCCGTGCTCAAACATTTCCTCAGCACGTTCGCCCAACCCACCAACAATAGCTATGCAAGGCACATTTGCTTTTTTGCAAAGCGAGCCAACTCCAAAAGCAACCTTGCCAAAAGCAGATTGATAATCCATGCGTCCCTCGCCTGTTATAACAAGGTTTGTACCATCTAGTGCTTTTTCAAAGTCTAGCATATCAAGCACAGTTTCAACACCTGATTGTATGCTTGCGTTTGTAAAAGCGAGTAAACCTGCACCAAGCCCGCCTGCTGCACCTGCACCAGGCAAATTTTTAACATCTTTACCTGTTGCACCCTCGCAAAGTGCAATAACGTGAGCAATACCCTGTTCTAAAAATATTTCATCCTCGGCATTTGCACCTTTTTGCTTGCCATAAACAGCAGTTGCACCTGTTTGGCCTAGTAATGGGTTTTTAACATCACTCATTAAAACTAGTTTCGTGTTTGCCAGTTTTGCGTGCATTGCACTAACATCAACTTTAGTAATTTTTGCAAAGTTTTCAGGTAGTGGTGAAATTTCATCACCGTTTACATCAAAAAACTTTGCACCTAAAGCAGCTGCACAGCCAAGGCCTGCATCGTTAGTTGCGCTACCACCTAGCCCCATATAAATGGTAGTACAACCACGTTCAATTGCATCTATTATCATTTGACCAGTGCCAAAAGTACATGCTCGGCGAATATTGCGCTCATCGTATGCAACTAGTGGCAAACCAGAGGCCGCTGCCATTTCCATAACAGCGCTATTGCCGTTAAATATGCCATATTGTGCATTTACCTCAGCGCCCATAGGCCCTTTAACAGTAACGCTGACTTCATCGCCTTTTAAAGCGCAAAGTAAGCTTTCAACAGTGCCCTCACCACCATCGGCAACAGGCATTTTTAGCACTTCACAGTTTGGAAAAATCTGGTTTGCAGAGCGCTCAACTATATCACAAATTTCGCTTGCAGAAAGCGAACCTTTGAAAGAATCAGGTGCAACAATAATACGCATAAAACGGGGTCCTTTCTTTTGTAAAAGTAAGTGTTTATTCTAATTGCATCGCTTAAAAAAGCTTAGCAAAAGTGTTTAAAATTAAAGTAGCAAAACGTTATTTTAACACTATAATTGTACAAAAAAAGGGTTGCTTTGTCAATGTGAGGGGGCTCAATATTATATTTATACACCTTAAATTTGCGCATATGTGTATAAATACAAAATCACAAAAATTATATTGCAATTTGTGGGTTAAAGTTATCATTAACGCTTAAAAAATTGCCGTCTACTATTTCTGTAACTCTGTGCGCTCTATTCGCTAGTTTTCTATCGTGTGTAATCATAATTATTGTGTTGCCAGCTTTGTGCAGTTTATCAAAAAGTTGCATAACTTCCTCGCCAGTTTGGCTATCAAGTGCGCCAGTAGGTTCATCTGCAAGCAAAATTGATGGCTCGCCCACAAGTGCCCTTGCTATTGCAACCCTTTGCTGTTGCCCACCTGAAAGCTCATTTGGCCTGTGCTTAATCCTTTCAGTTAATCCTAGCATATCAATTGTTGGTTGTGCAATTTTTATTGCTTGCTTGCGTGAAATGCCACGTGCTAAAAGTGGCATAATTATGTTTTGCAAGGCGTTGTAAGTTGGTACTAGTTGATATTTTTGAAAAATAAAACCTATTTTTTCATTACGTATTTGTGTTAAATGTTCGCCTTTTTTAGTGTGCACAGGCACATCATCCAAAAAATATTCGCCACTTGTGCAAACGTCCATGCAACCCATAATGTTCATTAGCGTGCTTTTGCCACTACCAGATGGCCCTAAAACAGCTACAAACTCCCCTTTTTCAACAATAAAATCAACACTTTTTAAAACTGTGAGTTCTTCATTGCCTGTTTTATAAGTTTTAATTATATTTTGCATTCTAATCATAGTAAAATCTCCCTTTAGCCTAGCACGTTTACAGATAAAATATTACCTTCGTCATCAGTTGCAATAGATATATAAGTATCTACAGCTATGCTTGAAAAAGTTAATTCCGTGTTAAATTGTGTTACAGGCGTGGTAACAGGTATGCTATAAGTTTTTGTTTCGTCTGTAAGTGTCACTAGTTCAGCATAATCCTGCTCTGCCATGTTGCCTTGTCCAATGCCTCCAGCCATGCCACTTTGAGCACCCTCGCCGCTAGGTTGACTTCCGCCATTTGTTTGAGCATCGCTAGGTCTACCTTCGGCATTGGTTGCACCTTCTTGAGTATCGCCAGTGTTTGGTCTGTTGCCTTGAGCACCTTCGTCGCTAGATGTACCTGCCTCGTTTTGAGCACTTGGTTGTGTGCCATTTTGAGCATTGTCGTCGGTGCTGTTTTGAGCGCCTGCGCCCATACCACTTTGAGCACCACCAACCATTGTGCCTATTTGCAGAGTTATATCGTTGCCTACAACATCTGTAACAAGGCCTATTATCGTGTTTTGATTAGCGGTCATAGCCCCAGAGGGTGCGCCATCGCTTGTAAAAGATTCATCTCTTGTTTGATTATTTTGCGCATTGCTTTGCGAAGCTGTTTGGGTGTCAGAGCAAGCTATAAAAGAGCTAATTGCTACCGCTAAAATTAATAAAGATATTAGTTTGGTCATGTTGGTTTCTCCCTTTAAGTGTAATTATTCGTTGTTGAGTGCTTTAATAGGTATTAAGTTTGAGGCTTTCCACGCTGGATAAAAACCAAAAACAGAACCAGTTAGCAGTGCAAACATAAAAGCTAGCATGATAGATGATGCTGTTAAAACAACAGTCATGTCGGTGTATTCCATAAGTGGCATAACTGCTATACTTAAAATTACGCCGAGTAACCCGCCTATAAAACCTATCATTGAGGCCTCTGTTAAGAATAGGAATAATATATCACGTTTTTTGGTGCCGAGTGCTTTTAAAATACCAATTTCTTTTGTGCGCTCTTTAACTGAAACAAAAAGCACGTTCATAATACCTATGCCACCAACTATAAAAACTATGGCGGCAACGGCAAGTAGCAATACGCTAAGGGTATTTGCACTTTGCATAGCAGCATCCATGGTTGCGCCAGCGTCCTCTATTGTATATGCGGCATTTGGGTTTGCTTGTTGCAATACAAGCTCTATATTTTGCATAATGTCAGGCACAGCGTCAACATTGCTCGCAAGCACTGAAATTTGTGGCGAGGTGTTACGCTCAAACAAATACTTATCCGCTGTTGAGTACGGCATAAATATGCTATCATCAGGGTTTACGCCACTTGTAACAGAACCAACTTGCGAAAGCACTCCATTTACAACATAAGTTCTACCATCAATTTCTATCTGACTATCGTAAGCGAGCTGTGCAGAGCCAAATATTTCAGCGGCTATATTATAACCAAGTACAACACATCGTGTTTCGTTTTCAACGTCTGAATCAGTTATAAATGTGCCAACTATGTTAGTTAAGTTAGATATTTGCGAATAAGTGCTTTGTGTACCTACTATATCGTAACTTATGCTTTCTTCTAAATCACCACCTAGCACATCACTTTGCACACTTGCAAATATAGCACCAGTGGTAATATCAGGCACAAAAAACAATATATCTTCAAGGTTTTCTTCGCTTAAGGTGTCCTCATCGCTAGAAACAATAGCCACACTACCGCTAGAACCTCTACTACCAGATGTGCCACCACTAGGGGCAGAACCACCACTAGGGGCAGAACCACCACCCATGGACATTCCGCTCATCATATCCATGCTTGCGCCAGCAGTAACAGTTATTGTACCAGCATTAAGTGTTTTAAATTGTTCCTCAACATCTTGTTTACTGCCCTCACCTATTGCATTAACCATAACAATGGTTGCCGCGCCAACAATAATGCCAAGCGAGGTTAAAAAAACCTTGAATTTGTTTTGTTTAAGGTTTAGTAAAACTAGATGAAAAATTTCACTAAGTTGCATTTTGTGTCACCACGCTTTCTATAAGTACAACATCTCCCTCTTGTAAGCCAGATGTTATTTCAACGTCAAAACCGTCTGAAAAACCTGTTGTAACTTCTACATTTTCAATGGTGCCGTCTGCTGTTTGCACTTTTACATATTGCTTACCATCTATTAAAGTTATGCATTTGTTTGAAACAACCAAAGCATCGGTAACTTGTTTTTCAACAAAGGTAACATCAGCTGTCATGCTTTCAAAAATAACCATATCGTCGTAAGCGGAAATATCGCATAGAATTCCGATTGTGTAGTTAACGCTACTTTGCATACCAGCGGATGGTGTTATAGAAATACTGCTAACGGTAGAGCTAACAATTATATCCTCGTAAGCATCAAAAACAATGTTAACGGGCATGTCAATTTCTATATCTGCTATGTCCTCTTGTGGTATGCTTACATAAACATTAATTTTTGAGCTATCAGCAATAGTAGCAACAGCAACGTTCTCTCTTATTTCTGTACCAACGTCAGAAATTTCCATGATATAGCCGCTAACAGTTGCAACAACACTGCCATCTGTTGCGATTGAAGCTAATGCTAAAAGTTCAGTTTCAAGGTCTTCTACAATTTCCTCTTGCTCTGCGAGTGAATTATTAATAGTGCTTATTGTTGTGCTGTAATCTTGCGCTGCGTTATTATAGTTTTGTATATCTGTGTCATAATCGCCTTGTATTTCTAGTTTCTTTAGCTCCATAGTAGCGGCTGCGCTATCACGCTCGGTATATTTTTGGCTTAATTCGCTCGTGGTTTTTTCTAAATCATCAGATAACTGCGTGTATGTGCTTTGGTTTTGCTCTGCTGTTTGCAGCTCTTTTTCTTTTTCAGTTTTTTGAGTGTTTAAAGTATTAAGCTCGGTTTGAGGTGCTAAAAGTGCACTTTGTAGTGTAGTTAAATCTGCTTTTAAAGTAGCGATATCTGTGATTAAAGTTGCTATTAAAGTTGCATCTTGCTCGGCTACATCTTTGCCTTGTTCTTCGCTAAGCTCTGTTTCTTTGGCTACAATTTCACTTTGCTTATTATCTACAGCTGCTTGTGCTGTGGCAAGTTCGTTTGTTTTTGCAGTTATATCAGCATCTAGTGTAGCTATTTCGGCTTCAAGTGCAGGTATGCCAAAATCATTGCTAGCACCTGTAGATATTTGACTTTCAAGCGATGTTTTTTCGCTTTCAAGTGTGCTTATTTCTGTTAAAATGCTATTATAACTTGCCTCAAGCTCCGCTATGCTTAAATCGTAAATAGTTTGTGCAGAGTTACCAGTTGCAATATCTGTATTATATGCCTGTTCGGCTTGCAGGGTTTGGGTTTGTGCTGCTAGCTGTTCAGTTTGCAACTTTAACTGTGCATCATAAAGTGCCTCTTGTGCCTCTGCATAAAGTTCGTCAAAACTATCAGGGTCAATAGTAGCGATAACATCGCCTATATTTACGTATTTGCCCGCGTTTGCAAGTACTTCGAGAACAACTGTTTCAAAATCAAAAGTTATAGCAGTTTCAAATAAACTCGCACTACCTGTTTCTGTTACACCAACAACTATGTCGGATCGTGTCACAATTTCCTCTTTATATTGGTTTTGAGTTTCTGCGCTTTGATTTTGTGAATCTCCAATACTAAAGTTAGAAAAACCTGTAAATACTAATACGCCCACACCCAATAAGGCGGTGACGCTGGTTATGGTGATTATCCTTTTGGCATTTGATTTTAAACAATCTCTAATTTTAATAATATATGTATTTTCGAATTTCATGATTTTACCCTCCTAAAATAACTTGTCGATGGTGTTATTATAAAAATCTTACTTTAAAAATACCTTAAATTTTTTATTTTAAATGTGATAGAAATGTGATAAAAAGTGAGAATGCATGTGATATTAATTTAACTGGTTTATATTTTAAAGTAATTTTAAGGTTAGATTGATATTTTTATATTGAAAAATATTTTTTATACATGAAAGGCGGTTTATATGCGTTTGCTGTTATGTGAGGATGAAATTGAAATGAATAATGCTCTGCGCAGGATATTAAAGCACTTCAATTATTCAGTTGATGCAGTTTTTGATGGCGAGGAAGCTTTGCTGTGCCTACAAACAGAAAATTACGATGCAGTTATACTTGATATAATGATGCCAAAGGTTGACGGTATTACAGTGCTGAAAAAAACAAGAGCCAAAGGCAATTTAGTGCCAATAATTATGTTAACGGCAAAATCTCAAACAGATGATAAAGTAACTGGGCTTGATTTTGGTGCAAATGATTACATAACAAAACCTTTTGATACAAAGGAATTATTGGCAAGGATAAGAGCGGTTACAAGAGTAGCTACAAACACTAATTCCTCTGTGATAAAACTTGGAAATATAAGTTTAGATAGAAAAAATAGTGAGCTGGCCTGTGAAAATAAAAATTTAAAACTGGCGAATAAAGAATTTCAAATGATGGAGATGTTAATGATAAATTCAGGAAATGTTATATCCACAGAACGTTTTATGGAAAAAATTTGGGGGTATGAAAGCGAAACAGAAATAAATGTTGTTTGGGTTTATATATCCTATTTGCGAAAAAAACTAAATGCATTAAATGCAAACATAAAAATAGTAGCAAAGCGTGGCATAGGTTATAGCCTTGAGCTACAAGCATAGTAAGAGGTTTAAAATATGTTAAAAAAGTTGCAAAGAAAATTTGTTGTTTTAATAATGTTGATAAGTATTATGGTTGTTTTGTTAACAGGTGTTTCTATTAATGCAATTAATTATATTTCGGTTTTTAATAATGCTGATGATATTTTAGAGTTATTAATAGATATTGATTTTGATTTTGATATCAAACCTAATTATGTACCAAGAAATGGTTTTCCTAATGAGATTGCGTTTACAACTCGCTTTTTTGTTGTTAAAACAAATAATGAAAACGAAATATATAACACTGACTTAAAATCAATAAATCACATAAACGAAACTCAAGCAGAGGAATATGTAAGCGCTGTAAGTGAGGTCGATAATACAACGGGTGTAATTGGCAATTTTAGATATTTGGTGGAGGAAAGCGATGTAGGTAATACATATGTTTTTTTAGATATACAACAAAATTTGCAAAGTGCTAATACATTTTTGGGTGCAAGTGCATTTATAATGCTTATTATGGAAGTTTTGATATTTTTGCTAGCAATTGTTTTTTCAAAAAAAGCAGTAACTCCCATAGCTGAAAGCCATGAACGTCAAAAGCAATTTATCACAGATGCAACACATGATTTTAAAACACCACTAGCTATAATACGTGCTGATAATGACGTTATTGAAATAGAAACAGGTGAAAGCGAGTGGACACGAAGCATTAACAAGCAAACTCAAAGACTTAATACATTGGTAGAAAATTTAATAATGCTAACAAAATTAGATGAAGAAAAAAATGTTGTAACACCTTGTGAATTTTGCTTGTCGGATAAAGTACAAGATATTGTACACGAGTTTGCAACTATTGCACAACAACAAAATTTAGAATTAATATGCAATATAGAAAAAAATATTTTGTATACAGGTGTTGAGGGAAGTATTAAAAAATTGTTTATGCTATTGCTGGAAAATGCCATTAAATATGCTGATAAAAACACTAGTATAAATATAAACTTAAATAAAAAAGGTAATAAGATAATTTTAAATATATACAACAAGTGTAGTGGTGTAAAAATAGGTAAACATAATAATTGGTTTGATAGATTTTACAGACAAAACGAAAGCCGCAACAGTAGAACAAGCGGTTTTGGTATAGGTTTATGTGCTGCAAAAGCAATATGCGAAAAGCATAAAGCAAAAATAAAAGCTGAAAGTAAAATGGATAATGAGGTTGTTATTGAGATTGTTTTTTAAAGTGACTTATCATTAATCAAATAGGGTTTAATATTATATTTTAAAATTAAAAAAGTGGGTCTTGCAAGCAAAACTGCAAGACCCACCTTTGTTTTGTCTTTTAAACAAGTAATATCAAAAAATATAAATAAAAGTTTTTAAGTTAAAGTATTACACAAATTTATCATTGTTTGATATAACGAATTAGTGATATAATCGCTTTATGGTTTAAATTATTTGTTGAATATTAACAAACAAGGAGGAAGCGTAAATGTCAAAAATCAAAAAGCGATTACTATCCATGTTATTAGTATTGGCGATGATTGTATCACAAGTGGGTGTTTTAGCTCATGCTACTGCACCTGATGCGGAATTGTTAAATGCAATAACAACAGACGAACCAGTGCCAGAAGGTGGCGAACCAACCCCAGTTGTTGCGACACCAACGCCAGCGGAGGCGACACCAACGCCAGTTGAGGCAACACCAACACC
>CAYJKG010000011.1:77208-83454 GCA_964370685.1 uncultured Faecalibacterium sp.
CGGAGGCGACACCAACGCCAGTTGAGGCAACACCAACACCAGCGGTGGCAACACCAACGCCAGTTGAGGCAACACCAACCCCTGAAGGTGAAGGTGGACAAACTGTTACAAGTTTTAGTGAAGTGCTCGACTTTGAGGGTGATACTCATGGCTTTGTAAGCACAGACCCATCAGTTTTAATAAGCAGCTCTAACACAATAGCTCAAACGGGTATTGGTTCATTAAGTATAGAGCCAACCACAGCAGGCAAAGGTACTTTTGCCGCTGTAAAAACATTTGATGATTACCAAGTTGGTAAAAAAGTTAGTGCTTGGATTTATAACGATGATGCAGCAAATAGATGCATTGTTATGGTTTTGGATAATGGTAGCAAAACTTTTGGTGAAGATGGTAAAACACATGATGCATATGCCATGTTTAACGGAATATTTGCAAATTCAGAGAGATTTAGAGCTTTTGGTCAACATCTTACTACCGATGGCAAATATGGCTACCCAAAAGATAGCAACGGCAAAGTTATAGAGTTTTCAATTGATACTAACAATATCGCAAAAGGCTGGCACGAGGTTATTATAGACTGTACAGTTGCAGGCGAAGTTACATTTGCAATTGGCGATAAAGTAATGGGTGTTTATGACCTTGGCGAAGATGTTTATGCTGATTTTAAAACACTTTCTTTTAAAAATAGCTGGAGTTCTAGTGCAAAAGGCGCTGTGTATGTAGATAATATTACAATTACAGGGCAGGCACAAGCTCCATCAGACCCAGTGGTTGATGATGTAAAAGATACTTTTGATTGGAAATATTCAACAGGTGCTACAATTCCAGAAATATATGAATTTAGTTTAGATGGTGGTAGTACATGGAGCACAGTTACATCAAAACCACTTTATGTAGGTAATAGCAATTATGCAGCAGGGCAAGTTGCTGTGCGTTTAAAAGCACCACAAGATGCGGACTATGTGTTACCTAGCATTTCAAATGATGTTGCATTTACCTACACGGTTGATGTTAACATGACAATGGAAAATGAACTAGATCTACAAAAATTTAACTCTCTAACAAATGATCCATTTGAATTTAACCCTGATTCAAAAGACCCTGCAACAGTTGCACCTTATATGGCGTTAACAAATGATTATTCACGTTCGGGCATAAACAGTATGTTGCTTATACCTGATGCAAACAATACAGCACCAGATAATAGCACTTTTCCAGAGGCTAAAGGTGGCCTTTACAGAATAGGCAACGAGTATGACTCAAGCGTGGAAAACAAAGTGTTAACTATTTGGATGTATGACACCATGGAGTCCAATAACAACTACAAAAGTATAGGCATAACAAAAGATGTTTCTGCTGAAAATATAGTAGTTTCTGAAAGCATGGTTGGTTTTAACAATAAAGTTAATAAAAATTACTATCTAATACGAACAAAACCAGGTATAGCAACAGATTGGTCAACCTGGGGTGTTACAAGCGTAGCACGTTCAGAGGGTTGGCACTCTTTCCAATGGGATTACACAGAAGCTGGTAAATGCAAAGTTTATATTGACGGCGTGTTAGTTAGAACTTATGATGCAGATGGTTTTACAGCTTATTATATTCAGGATACATGGGCACATAGCCCAGTAACTACACCAAGTTACTATATTGATGACATCACTATTACAGATACAAGAGACGACGTGCCTCAATATTTAGATGCGCCAACTAACCCTGTAAATGATGATGATGAAAATACAATTGATTTTGATTACGTTGCAGGTTTTGAAGCCCCTGAATACTATGAGATTAGTACAGATGGTGGACAAACATTTGAAACTGTAACACAAAAACCTGCTATAATTGCTGATGAAACAATTGAAGTTGGCGATGTAATGGTTAGAATTAAAGCAGATGCTACTGGCAATACAACAGGCAATGCTGGCGTAGTAATGCGCAACACTATTGGTTTTGTAAGTAGTTATGCTCACAGTTTTGATGCGCTAAAAGAAACAATTGATTTTGCAAGTGGTTTCTTTAAAGGTGATTATAGCGATGCTGAAAAATGGGAAACCTTTGAAACAGCTATAACACAGGCAAAAGAAATTACATCTGAAAGCACTAAAGATGAGATTTTAGATGCAATAACTAATTTAGATGCAGCTATTGAAGATTTAGCTACTTGCCTAGATGTTAAATATAGTTTTTACAACTATGAAGAACTAGACCCAGAAAACGAAAAATATCCTTTTGTGGCACTTACAGGTATTTTAACAAAAGGCGAGGCGCTAAGCCCACATGGCGATACATACCAAGAACATTATGCAACAAAAATGGGTGCAGAGCTAAGCACTGAAGTTATAGATGGCGAAAACTTTTCTTCAGCTATTTATTCTTTCGCTGCACCTATGGAAAATTATATCGTAGATATCCCATGGGAGGTAACTTATTCACCACAAGGCACAACTGAGCTGTGGTTACTTGATGCTGAGGGCGAAAACGGCGTAGGTATACGCTCAAGAAAAGGCACTGCATGGTTTGAATACTTAACCATGGAAAACGGCAAGGTTACAGTAACAAATGCGAACATACGTATGTCAACAAACTGCATTAACTCAATGCGTTTTGATTTTGCTAACTCTGAAAATGGTGGTACTTTTACAATAGATGACCGCCCACTAGTTCAAATGCAAAATGGAGTAGCTCATTACATAAACGGTTTTGAAATTGATAGTTTTCAACAAATAGTATTTACAAGTGTTACAGATACACCAGAAGATTTTGTTTTTGACGATGTTTTAATTACAAAACAAAACCCAGCACAATCTGTAACAATTGCAGATGATGTAGTTGAACTTGGTTATTTTGATACATACAATATGGCTCGTTTCTTGCTTGATATTAAAGGTGAAGATACAAGTTATGAAAGCACAGATACAATTGAATACAATGTTATTTCTGGTGCTGAATTTGTAAATGTTTCAAACGAGGGCAATATTGAAAACATGGGCTTTGGTCAAGCTAAAGTTGAAGTTGTTATGTCTAGCGGTGCAAAAGATGTTATAACTGTAAACTGTGTTGACAGAAAAGCTGAAAGTTTGTTCCTAACAACTTCTCCAATGATTGATGTTGTAATGATGGACGAACCTAGCCAACAAATTAACAACTCTACACCAGTAGAGCCAGCTGGCAAACAAACACTAAACATAGGTGAATCAGTTGTTTTAAATACTGTGGTTACACCTGTTGGCATTACTGAACGTCTATTTACATGGACATCTAGCGATGAAGATGTAGTTGTGGTTGTTGATGGTCTTGTTACAGCTGTTAATTACGGCACCGCAACAATTATAGCAACAGCAAAAGATGGCACAAATATAAGCGCTACTTGCGAATTTGTTGTTGAAGAAGATTCGCACGTTTATGGCAAAGAGATTTTTGTTGCTGTTGACGGCGATGATGTAAACGGCGATGGCACAATCGACAACCCTTATGCAAGCATACAAAAAGCACGTGATATTATATCTGCAAGCGAATTACCACAAGGTGGCGTTGTAGTATACTTTAGAGAGGGTATTTATCCTATATCACAAACAATTGCATTTGACGAAAGCGATTCAGGCACGGCTGAAAACCCAATCAAATACACAGCCTACCAAGATGAAACAGTTGAATTTAGTGGCGGTGTTACTATCCCTATGAACGAAATGGAACTTGTGGATAGCTCAAACCCACGTTTACATGATGATGCTATTGGCAACGTTTATAGTTTTGATTTAACTAACATGGGCATAGCTCGCAAAGATTTACAAGTTGTAGGCCAAAGTGCTGGCGGTGTGCAAGCTACTGGCTACTACGATAGCATGAACTTTAGCGAAAGCTACTACACAGCTAATTTTAATGGCATGCCTTTAACATTGGCACGCTTCCCTAATTCTGGCGTAGATCTTGACCCATCTAGTGAGTTAACTGGTTTCTTAAAAACAACGAGAGTTGTTGATAAAGGTCGCTCACCACGCAACTGGGAAACAGATGCTATACTAGGTGGCTGGGGTTATGAATACCTACCAGGCGATGAAAACAAAGTATTTACAATTGAATCAAATAATTTCTTGCCTGAATCAAAACTTGCTGATTGGAGCTTAGCGTTAGACCCAGACCCTGACAGAAATGATGCAGGCGGTCAAGGCGCATGGATGAATGGTTACTGGGGTACAGATTATTCTACACAAACTGTACCTTTGATGAGTATTTCTGGCAACGATATGGAATCTGGCCTTGTTAGCCAATATGGTTTAGGGCAATTTAATCACGGCGATATTTACTTTTATGTATACAACTTGCTAGAAGAACTGGATGTTCCTGGCGAGTGGTACATTGACCAAATTTCAAGCGATGATAAATTGACATTCTATTACTACCCTGTGGCAGGCACAGATATGTCAAGTGCAGATGATGTTGTAAGCATTCCTAACCTTGATGAAGTTATGTTCCATTTAGTTGGAGCAGATTACATTACATTTGACGGCATTGATATGACAAATGCAAACGCAGGTGTGTTTAATGTTGAGGGTGGTAGCTACAACGTAGTTGAAAACGCTACTATACAAAACATAGGTGGTACATTATCAGTTATTGAAAATGGTGCAAATGGCGAAGTTGCTAAATACAACGGCTTCAACATGTGTGAAATTAAATCAATAGATGCAGGCATACATTTAAACGCTGGTAATAATATTACCCTAGAGCGTGGTTATAACTATGTTCAAAACACCACTATCACAGATTTTGCACAGCAAAATAGGTCATACAATGCGGCAATTAATTTGAGTGGTGTTGGTAACAGGGCTTCAAATAACGTTTTGTGGGATGCACCACACTACGCAATAACATTTAACGGCCCTGAAACAACAATCGAATTTACAGAAATTTATGATGTTCTTTATGAGGCTGATGACCAAGGCGCTATTTATACAGGACGTGACACTGTAAATCGTGGCACTATTATACGCAACTGCTACATACATGACGTTGCAGGTGGCGATAAAGACAAAAATACATCTATATATCTTGACGATAGCAAAGGTGGCGTAACAATACTTGATTGCGTGCTTGAAAACTCTACTTTAGGTATTAAGAGTGGTGGCCGTGCTGTTGTTATGATAGGCAACAAAATTGTTAACCAAGAATCAGGCATAATAGTTGATCCAGGTGGATATATATCAACTGCATATACTTTCCAACATGGCTATAACTTAATATGCTCTCCAGCAGATTACGATAATATGACTCAAGCACCATGGGCTGACCCTAATTCTGCTTACGGACGTTTCGATTACCTATATGCCTTTGCAGAGGATTCACCATTACATCACAGCAAATATAAAGTTATCATTGATAACGAGTTTATAAACATTGATCGTGTCGAAGACCCACGTGATGTTGATGAATATTATGGTGTTGATATTTGGTCTGCATACTGGGAACAACTGCCATTTGAGTATATGATGGAAGAGTTCACATATGATGCGATATTTACCAAAAATAACAATGGTTACGATAAACCTGAGGATGGCCTAGCAGCAAACCCACCAGTAGTTGATGCTACATACAACACTGTTTATAGCACAGAAGTTTCTGTTGCGAGTGGTGAAGGTACTGTGTTTGGCACAAAAACAGGCATGATAAAAGATGTTTGGCAAAAAGTAACAGCAACACCTGCACAAGGCTTTGAGTTTGTTTCATGGGTAGATGCAACTGGTGCAATTGTTAGTGAAAACCCAGTTTACATTTTTAATCTTGTGAACACAAACAACGTATTTAAAGCAAACTTTGCAAAAACAACATCTAACGAAAACACAGTAACAGTTGTTGATGCTATTACAACGCACGAAAAAGCAATAGCAGGAACAGAAGTTACAGTCGTTCCAGATATTCCAGAGGGAAAAGTGTTCTTATACTGGCAAGCAGAAGGGCTTGATTGGACAAAGAACGAAACCGACTACAGCCTAACTTTCACAATGCCTAACAATGCTGTTAAACTTACAGCAGTAACAAGAGATTTTGATTACTACGCAGTTACTACAAAAGCAGATGATGCAAAAGCTGGCACAGTAAGCGAAAGCACAAGTGTTCGTGAGGGCGTTTCAACTACAGTAACGGCCACAGCAAACACTGGTTACACATTTGTAAACTGGACAGTTGACGGCGAAGAAGTTAGCACAAATGCACAGTATACCTTTACACCTAATGCTGATGTAACTG
>CAYJKG010000012.1:0-76265 GCA_964370685.1 uncultured Faecalibacterium sp.
GGCATGCTTTCATTTGACTTTTAAACAAATTAGTGTGATAATATCACATACAACAAGAACAAACAACCAATTTTTCAAAACTTAATTATTAAAAAGGAGGGTAAAATGTTAAAAATAGCTATATGTGACGATGAACCAATTTATATCAACGAAATTGAAAAACGAACTATTGATTTTTTTGAACTAGAGCAAATTAACATTAAAACCTATACCTTTAGCGATGTTAAAGATTTTTTAAATAGCAAAATTGCTGAATATAATATTATTTTTTTAGATGTAGAAATAGGCGATTATAACGGCATAGAACTTGCTAAAAACATACGCATGCACAACAAAACTGCAATTATTATTTATATTTCAGCTTTTATTAAATATGCTGTTGACGGTTACTCCGTAAAGGCTTTGCGCTATTTGCTTAAAAGTGATTTATCAAGCAGTTTTGCACCATGCCTACAAGAAGTTTTGCTTGAGTTACCCTCACAAACAATGATTTTTAATATACCCACTTTAAACAAAAATATATCTATTAACGATATTTTATACCTAGAAAGCAAAGACCATTACGTACTAATACACTTTAAAAACAACGATGTCGTAAGTTACATAGGCACTCTGCACGAGGCTGACACAATACTTAAAGCAAAAGGATTTTTGCGTGTGCAAAAAAGTTTTATTGTTAATATGCGCTGCATAACAAATATAAAAGGGCGCTCTGTTACCTTAGAAAACGGCCAAAGCATAAATTGTAGCAAACAAAATTATCAAGAAATTTTACAAACGTATTTATTGTGGGAAGGGCGCTAAGTATGCAGTTTACGTTCAATATTTTGCTAATTTTAGCTGAAAGCCTTACCGCTATTTATATTTATGACACTATTTTTGAACGCTCATTAAACGGCAAAGCTTTTACACTTTTAGCTATTGCAAAATGTTGTTTTGCCTACCCTGTGCCCACAATTATGCTTTTAATACCTTATGCCTCACTGCGCTCAACTGCTTTTGAACTAGCGTTTATTTTAATTTTATGGTTTTTTGTAGTTGAACTTAGCTACAAAGGTAAAATGCACAAAAAAATTATTGCTACGTTTATTATAACCACGTGCATGAGTTTATTTGATATTATTATTTATTTAATTTTTTGTAACGCATTCGGCGCTAATTTTAACGATACATTAAAAATTTTTTTGCAGTATTTATACACGCCTTATGATAACATTACGCACAAAAATATTATTATTGTGTTTTTAAGCTTGTTTGTTTCAAAAACCTTACTTTTTACAATTAGCTATTTTATTAAACAAATTTATAAAGAAAAAGCTAAATTTGCTGGCGCTAATAAATGGGTTTGGTGTTTTGTGGCTTTTTTGCCTGTTTTTACAATTTGCAGTTTATCTTTTTTTATAAAAATATTTTATGATTACAACATTTTGTGTGATTATATTTTTACTATTGGCCTTGTTTTATTTGCGTTAAATGCGATTTTTATGTTTTTGCTTGGGCGCATTTCAAAGGAACAAAAACTGCTCACACAAAACATTGTCTACGAACAAGAAATTAAAAACCGTACTGAAACTGTGCAAATTTGGGCAAATGCATTTGATAAACAGCGCAGATTAACACATGATTTTAACCACCATATAAGTGTAATAAATACATTTTTGCAAGCCGAACAAATTAGCGAAACGAAAGATTATTTAAATAAATTATCGCTTAATTTAACTGGTGGCACAGTTATTGATACTAATAACGCTATAATTAATGCTGTTATAAACCAAAAATATTGGCAAGCTAAGGCAAAATCTATTTGTATGCGCTTTGTTATAAATGACCTTGCAAAATTCCCCTTGCAATCTGCTGACTTAGTTACAGTGCTTGCTAATTTGCTTGATAATGCAATAGACGCTGCCGAAAAAGTTGATGATGAAAAGCAAATAGTTGTTAAGATTTGGCAAGAAAATAAAAAGGCTGTTATATCCGTGCGCAATACCTCAAACTATGTACATATACACGAAAACAACATACAGAGCACTAAAAATGATAATACTGCAAGTGGGTTTGGGCTTATAAATATTAAAAACGTATTAGATAAACACGGCGCTATTTACACTTTGCAATTTAAAGATGGTTGGTTTCAATTTACTGCGGTTTTATTAAATATCGATGTGTAGGTTTTGGCATATTTTATTAATTATGCTAAATAATATTTAGCAAAAACCTGTCTTTTCACGAAAATCTGTGTCTTAATACGAAAAACTATTGATTTTAAAAAACACTAATTGCTACAATAAGCTCACCAAACAAAGCTAAGGTGAGCTTATATTTGTTTGGTGAGCTTATTGTATGTATTATTTATAAAAAATGGAGGTTACTATGTATTTGAAAAATTATAAAACTTTAATAATTATGAGCGTATTATCCCTTGCCATGCTATTAAGCGCATGTGGTGATGCTGAATATTCCGAAAGTGATGCAACCATTACAGATGCAAATAATTTTATTGTGAGCCAAGATGATTCAAATGCTAATAGCTCCACAAACGCTGAAAATCCCACAAACCCTAGTTCTACTAGTAGCAGTGCTAATGACACAAACGGAATAGTAACCCCTAACATTGTGCCACCAGCTGGCGAGGCAACACCTGCACCTGGCGAGTTTGGTTCATCACATGAGCCACAGGATTGGTCCATACCTGAGGGGCAAATTTTAAAAATTGGCGAAAAAACCGAAAAAGCCGAAATGTGGCCACTAAAGTTTGATGCAACTGTAACCACACAAGACCCAGAAAACCCAAGCCTTAGCATAGAGCATATAAACAGCGGCATTACACACTCGCTTGAGGGTTTTGACAGAGAGAATTTTTTGATAGATGAGCGCTCACGTAATCCATATCATGTTTTAACCTCCGAAAATGTTTTTGCCGATGACAACACTTTACTACCTAGCGCAATTAACGCTGAATACCACGAAAGCGAAAACCCTGTTTTTGTTTATATAACATTTAAAGTTACCAACACCAGCGATGAGGACGGCGAGTGCATTTTGCAAAACGAGCTTCTTGTTGTTGATAAAAACACCATGATTGCTGATGACTCATTGCTTCTAGTTACTCCTGACCTTTTATACCTAGATTGCGATATTCCTTTTGGCCACAATGATTCCGCCGCCGTTGTTTTAACGCCACAACAATCAGCAACTATAACCATGGGTTATGCTATAAGTTCAAATGTTTTAACTGACGACACCTTTTTTCTTTATGATATATCTCCAAGTGCAAGTTGGTTTGTGTATGAGTATGGTAGATACATGGCATGGTTTTTAGAGGTAAAAGATGAAAGATAACAGTTTGTTAAAAATTTTTGCAGTACGCATGTTTCGCTCTGTTTATTTTAAACTTGCAATTTTGAGCAGTGTTGCGATAACGATTTTACATGTTTTTCAAACATTTAGACCTAGCTTAAGCTATATTTTATATCCAAATTCGCTTTATAATAGCTGGATAGGTGGCGAGGGCATTAGCCTTTCGCATACACTAGCTTTTCAGGCTATACCTGTTTTTTCTGCGTTGAGTTTTTCCACCTCTTTTGCAATTGATAAAAAAACTGGTTACATAAAACAATTGCTTGCACGCAAAAGCAAAAAGCAAATTTTTGCAGCTTATTATATAACGGCTTTTTGGGGCGGTGCGTTAACTGGGGTGTTCCCTTTTGTATTTAACTTTATGGTAAGTGCTGCTTTATACCCTGCTTTGCCACCACAGGCAACAACATATTCCTTTTTGCCATTTATTACTGGTTTTTTAGCCGAACTTTTTTATACTATACCCTTGCTATATTGTTTATTTTACATGTTTATAATTGCTATATTTAGTGCCTCTATTGCAAGCTTTAGCGTTGCGCTAGGCGCATTTATCGAAAACCAATATTTAGTTCTTGCAAGCCCTTTTTTATTGTGGATTTGGCTTTATTACATAAGTAATAATTTTAATGTACAGGCATTTAACCCCTATATTATGCTTGCGCCCATACACTCTGTCTCTGTAAACATATTTATAACACTGTTATATATTTTAATATTAAATTCAGCCGCTATTATAATTTTTTTAACAAAGGCACATAAAGATGATGTTTTTTAAAGTTTTGCTTTACGATATTAAAATAACAATTAATAATAAAAAATATATATTTACAACATTATTTTTTGCTTTAACCGCTTGTTTATTTTTCGATAACGAAATCCGAGCTTTTCCACCGAGCAAATTACTAACATATAGCGGTAATGTGAGTGTTTTTGAGTATTTTGCCTATATTTTAAAAGGTATGGACGTATATTCTTTTAATTTATCTCACGCTTTTTTAATGCCTACATTATGGGTTTTGTTTCACATGATATATCTTTTTCAGGTGGGTCAATACCCTACTGAAAATTTAAACGGCTTTGGCAAGCAAATAATTTTAAAAATAAATAATAAAAAACTTTGGTTTTTTTCAAAATGTGCATGGCTATTATTTTCAGCTGTTTTTTATTATTTATTATTAGCATGCGGTATTATAATTTATCGCCTATTAAAAGGCAAGCTAGTTTTTTTCAAATTTAGTGATTTATCTTTACATTTGTTTTCAGTTGATTTGCGACTTTTTAGCAATGTTCAAATTATTTTATGGCTAACTATCATACCAATTTTAGTGCTGTTTTGTTTAGGCTTATTACAAATGATAATTTCAATTAATATTGCAACTATATTTGGCACTTTAATAAGTTTTGCTTTAATAATAAGCTCGGCATATTTTTATTTACCTATTTTTATAGGCAATTATGCTATGCTTAAACGCACAAACACAGTAATTGGTGGTTTTGTAAATTTGCCCAACGCATTTATAATAATATCTATTTATATTTTAATTTTAATAATTTGTGGTGTTTGTTTATTTAACCGAAAGGAATTTTATTGATGGAACTCATTTTAAAAAACATATCGAAAACAATTAAAGATGCCACTGTTTTAGAGGATATATCCCTAACTTTATCAAACCGCAAAGTTTATGGTTTAAAAGGCAAAAACGGCTCTGGTAAAACTATGCTTATGCGGTTAATTTGCAACTTTATTGCACCTACTAGTGGCGAACTTTTTATTGATAAAACACAAGTTAAATTTAATAACCCATACCCCATTAGCATAGGTGCGCTCATAGAAACACCTGCTTTTTTAGATGATTTTACAGGATATGAAAATTTAAAATTTTTAGCCAGTTTGCAAAAACAAAAAATAACTAAAACCGATATTAAAGACACATTAACCTTAACAGGGCTTTTGCCAAATGATACACGCACTTATAAAAAATACTCACTAGGCATGAAACAGCGCCTTGGCATTGCAGCTGCTATTTTAGGCTACCCTCAAATAGTAATTTTAGATGAGCCAACAAATGCTTTAGACACAGACGGCATAGAGCTTTTGCGCAAGATTATTGCACTTTTAAAGCAACATGGGTGCTTAGTTATACTTTCGTGCCATGATTCAGAGGAATTATATGAGCTAAGCGATGTTATTGTAACATTAAAAAACGGCAAAATAATTGATGTTGATAGCTTTGAAAAAGAGGATATTTAATTATGCATTTTAAGAAAAAAACTAATAGTAAATTTATAATAATTATTATTTTTTTATCATTTGTACTTTGGCTTGCTTGCGTTATTTGCATAAACAGCATATACCCACAGCCTAAAGAGGTTTTTGTGCCTATTGGTAAACCTGCCATTATAAACAATATTGCAATAACTGTAAAAAACAGCGGTGTTATAGAGCTTGAAAACCCACTAATTGCTGAACATCTAACCAATAATAACAGCGCGTTACCCTTGTTTTTAGAGGGCAATGAAAACTTGAGCGCAAAAATGTTATATGCCGAAATAGAGCTTGTAAACCAAGGGCAGGTAGATGCAACTTTTGATGCCACAGCCCTTGTGGCAGAATGTACACAATGGACAAACGGCTTCGATGTTTGCACCCTAGCGCCTGATAACGAAACTGTTGCTCATAACATAAAACTAAAAAGTGAGCAAACGGAAAGTATATATATTTTTTGGAATTTATTGGACATGCATTTTTCGGATAAAAATTGGAACAACATAGAAACCTTAAAGTTTACTGTACCGCTTTCGCTATACCCTAAAAAAGTTATGCTAGAGCTTAGTTAATAAAAAGCAAAATAAAACAAAAACGTGATAAAATATGCACACCATTAGCTCTTAATAATAAAAACAAAAAACCTATTACTTGCAGTTTTAAAGTGCCGGTAATAGGTTTTTTGTATTTTTTTAGATTTATTTAATTTTGTTCAGCCTTATTTTAGCTTATCTAATTATAATCCATGCTGTGTATGCAACGTATGATAACACGCTTAACACACCAATTTTTCTGCCAAATTTGCCCATAACTGCTGGTATAAATAGTAACACGCTTATTGCTACAACCACTATGCTATCAAACATTGCAGTTGCTTGCACTGGGATAGGTGTTAAAACTGATGATGTACCTAAAATTAGCAAGATATTAAACAAGTTTGAGCCGATAACATTGCCTATCGCAATATCACGTTCGCCACGGCGTGTAGCCATAACTGAGGTTACAAGCTCTGGCAAAGATGTGCCAACAGCAACTATTGTTAAACCTACTAAAGTTTCAGACATACCAGCTGCTAGCGCTATATCTCTTGCGCCATCAACTGTTAATTGACCGCCCACAATAATACCCGCAAGGCTTAACACAATGTTAAATAATAATTTAACAGCGCCACCTTTTGCTTGTGGTATTGAGTCCTCTTGTTCCTGCACTTCTTCCTTAAGCAAATTGCGCTCTGATAGTGCTGAACGTATTTGCAAGCATAAAATAACCACAAAGCCTACAAGCAACAAAGCACCATCAAGGCGAGAAAGCATGCCATCAAGACATACAAAAACTGCAAGTGCAATAGCCGCAAATATAGACGCTGGCCAATCACGCTTTAGCAAAGATTTTTCGATGTAAAGTGGTGCGATAACTGCACTTAAACCAGCAACAACTAGCAAGTTAAAAATGTTTGAACCTAAAACGTTGCTTATTGCAATTTCGTTTGATTGGTTTAAACCAGCCGTTACACTAACAGTTAGCTCTGGCGCAGATGTACCAAAAGCAACAACTGTTAAACCAACAATAAGTGCTGGTACACCTAAACGGCGAGCAAGCGATGAAGCATTTGCAACGAAGTGGTCCGCACCCCAAACTAGCAAAGCAAACCCGCCTAGCAAAAATAATATTGATATAAAAATAGACATAATAACTCCTTTTCGTTAATGAGAATATGCACTTAAAGGCACAAAAAAAGACCTTTTATTGCATAGTTAATACAATAAAAAGTCTTGCTACTTTTAGAATATGCCGAGTGCAATGCACTGTCTTGACGACATACCCCACGCAAAGCGTGAGCTACTCCCTTTTCGTTAACAGTTTACCACTAAACCAAACTAAAAGCAAGTGTTTTTTCGTATTGGCGAGTTTTTTATACCTCAAAATCTGCCATATCGCCATCAACAGAGATGTTTTGCATGTTGACAGTACGTCGTTTTATACGATGTTCCTCAGATTTTTGAACAATAAAATCTTTAACTGCCCTAGCGTTTTTTATATGTTTTAGTGTTAAAACTGGGTGTGTTACGTCCGCGGTATGGCAAAGTACTGTACCAAGGCCAAATATGCGCTCAAGCAAACTTGTTTCAAGCGATGCATCTTGGATTTTATACATATAACAATCGTTTTCTTTTCGGTTTAAAAAACCTTGTGCTATTGTTAACATTTCCTCTTCCACAAAATAAGTTGTAAATGTAAAAGGTAGCGCAAAAAACAACCATCTTTTTTGTTCCTTAAAAGCCATGATAAAGCCTCCTATAAGTAAAAATCACAATATTTTTTCATGTTATTGTTATTATAACACTATTTTACAGAAAATAAAATAGAATTTCTGTAACTTTATGCATTTTTTTAAAGCTTTGAGCAATTAATAAAAATGAGGTATCATTTTTTATTGTTTTTGCGATACTGACACCGCAGTGGCGCTTTGAGCTTAGGCTCAAAGTTACTACATCAAAAATAATCAAAAACTGGACGTGTTAATAAAAAGTGCAATAATAAATTAAAACTAAATTAATACTAACGAGTTACTTGTAATTTATTATACTTTAAGGTATAATTTAGTGTGGATAAATATTTTAATATTTAAATACGAATTTAAAAAACAGGAGTAACAAATGGCAGATAAAAACTTTTTAACCGATATAATTGATGCTGATATAGCTGATGGCAAAGTTACAGGTATACACACACGTTTTCCGCCTGAGCCAAACGGCTATTTGCACATAGGTAGTGCAAAAGCAATTTATATAAACTGGTCTATCGCTATGGCATATGGCGGCAAATTTAACTTACGTTTTGATGATACAAACCCTGCACGTGAAGATATGGAGTATGTAAACAGCATACAAGAAGATTTAAACTGGCTTGGTGCTGTGCCAAACGGCGGCATTTTTTACGGCAGTGATTATTTTGAAAAATGCTATGGATACGCTGAAAAACTAATACTTGACGGCAAAGCATATGTTGATGATTTAACACGTGAAGAAATGCGTGAATATAGAGGCTCTGACGCTGGCAAGCCAAGCAAACCATCACCTTACCGTGAGCGCACAATTGATGAAAACTTAGATTTATTTCGACGTATGCGTGCTGGCGAGTTTGAGGACGGCGCAAAAACCTTGCGTGCTAAAATTGACCTTGCAAGCCCTAACATGAACATGCGTGACCCTGCAATTTACCGTATTTTACGCGCACACCATCACCGCCAAGGTGATGCTTGGTGCATTTACCCTATGTATGATTTTGCGCACCCATTGCAAGATGCTATTGAGGGCATCACACACAGTATGTGTAGCCTAGAGTTTGAAAACCACCGCCCACTTTACGATTGGGTTATTTATAATATTTTTGGCAGCGAATTTCCAAAACAGCGTGAATTTGCACGTTTAAACATAACAAACACAGTTATGAGCAAACGTTATTTGCGCGAACTTGTTGAACAAAACATTGTTGATGGCTGGGACGACCCACGCATGCCTACAATTTGTGGTTTGCGCCGACGTGGCTACACCCCAGAGGCTATTTTTACGTTTGTGCGTGAGGCTGGTGTTTCAAAATCTGATAGCCTTGTTGATATGCGCCAACTTGAAGCTTGCATACGTGCAGATTTGGATGTTTGCGCACAGCGCCGAATTGCTGTTTTAGAACCTGTAAAATTAATTATTGATAACTACCCTGAGGATAAAACCGAAACATTTGAAATTGCAAATAATCCTAACAAAGCAGGTGGCGACGAAACAAAACGTGAAGTTACCTTTAGCAAAGAAGTTTGGATTGAAAAAGGTGATTTTGAAGAAGTGCCACCGCCAAAGTTCAAGCGTTTAACACTGGGCAAAGAAGTTCGCCTTATGGGTGCGTATATAGTTAAATGCGAAAGCGTTGAAAAGGACGCAGATGGTTCGATAATAGCTATACACTGCACTGCTGACCTTGAAACCTCTAACCACATGCCAGCAGATGGACGTAAAATTAAAGGCACAATACACTGGGTTAGCGCAGATGATTGCATAGATGCAACAATTAACCTTTATGGCAATTTATTTACCGAGGCAAACATGAACGGCATACCAGAGGGCACAAACTACCAAGATTATTTAAACCCTGAAAGTGTGCAAACACTAGCAGGCTGCAAACTTGAAAAAGCACTTGATGGTGCAAAAGCTGGCGAGAAGTTCCAATTTGTACGCACTGGCTTTTTTACACCTGACTCAAAAAATGCAAACACATATAACCGTGTTGTAACATTAAGAGATAGCTTTAAATAAACATTAACGCAAATTAAATTGTACAAATTACATTTATCGTATATGATATACAGCACCTTATAATTAAGCAATAACAAAAAAACACAACCTCCGAGCTCGCAATTTGCGTTTTTGGAGGTTGTTTAAAAATAAGGAGGTTTTTAAATGGCAAAATTAGATGATTGGGATGCTATAATGCGTGGGGCTTTTCCCCGTGGTGGCTCAAAAAAAGGCGAAACGGAAAGCTCAAATAACCTTGATGATCCATTTGCCAACCTTACTGCCACATTATTAGAGCAACAAAAAAACATAGAAGCACAGCTAAAACAACAGCAAAAAGACCTTGCAGAAAGTGAAATAAAACTGCCAAATTTAAACGAAGCGCCAGAAGTGCCAGATTTAATGCAAATGTACAAAGAAGCACGTGGTACAACAAACAATAATGCTATAAATAACACAGAACAAAAACAAGTTACAAATACACAAAATATAAAAAGCGAACTTGCAACTAGCCTAGAAGCTGACGGTTTACTAGCAGAAGGTGCAGCAAAAGTAGCACCTGAAAAACAAGGTAATTTTATAGACCTTGATGACGATATCGAATCAGATGTTTTAGGACAAGACATTTTTGTTGATGGTTTGATACGTGCGTTCCGTCGACCTTTTTTAATGGGCACAAAAGGCGAAAATGCAAAAAACACAATTTTAATAACAGGCAAAAAAGGTACTGGTAGGCACTTTACATTAAAAACTTTGCTTATGCGCATGGCTGAACGTGGGCTTATTAAAAATGGCGAAACAACAACTTTAAACCTTGCACTTTACCCAGATAATGCACAGGAAAAAATATTTTTACAAGATTTATATGCCGCTTTACATAGCAAAGGCGAAGTTTTGCTTTTTGAAAATTATGAAAATTGCCACCCAGCTTTTTTAAAAACTTTGAGCGCCTTAGTTTGCAACGGCGAGGCGCAACTTTCTGACAGATACTTATTAAATAAAGAAGGCATTTTAATAGACGCTGGCACTGCGCTTTCACCAAAAGCTATACGTTCGATAACGCCTTGTAGTAAATATTTCGTGTTTTTTTCCACCAAGGATAAAGCTAGCCTTGCTGATAAATTTGGTGCAAGTTTTGTAAGTGCAATTGGCGATAGCGTTAGCACTGAAAGTTTTAAACCCGAAGCATTAAAAACACTAGCCGCAAGAGAGCTTAACAATTTATCAAAGCGTGTTTTATCAAGGTTAACTTTAACTTTAGATACAGATGAAACTGTGCGAGATTTCCTTGCAAACAGTGCAAATGGTGTTGGTGGCATGTTTAACATGCATGAGCTAATAGAGCAAATTTTTAGAGCATTAATTGAATATTGCCTAGGGCATGAAGAACTGCTCAAAAGCAAAACTACGCTAACCATGCAAGAGGGTGCTATATATTTCAGCGTAAATGATGGTGAAAAAACCGCACTGTTTGACTTACTACCAGCTGAATATGTAGGCTCGCTAGAAAAGGCTGAAAAAGCACTTGATGACCTTGTTGGTTTAAGCGAAGTTAAAGAGTTTGTGCGTGCACTTGCTGATAACGTAGCTGTGCAAAAACGCCGTGAAGATGCTGGGCTAAAAAGCAGTGCGCTTTCCATGCATATGATATATAGTGGCAACCCTGGCACAGGCAAAACGACCATAGCACGCATAGTTGCACAGTATTTAAAAGCAATAGGTGCGCTTTCTGGCGGGCAACTTATAGAGGTTAGCCGTGCTGATTTAGTCGGCCGATACAGCGGCCACACCGCACCACTAACAAATAATGTTATACAAAGTGCTTTAGGTGGTGTACTTTTTATAGATGAAGCATATAGCCTTTACAGGGGCGAGCAAGATAGTTTTGGCTTAGAGGCAATTGATACACTTGTTAAAGGTATGGAAGATAACCGCCAAAACTTAGTGGTGGTGCTTGCTGGTTACACAAAAGAGATGGAATATTTTTTAACCGCAAACAGTGGCCTTGCCAGCCGTTTTTCACGCAATATTGAATTTCCTGATTATACAGCAGATGAACTTTTTGCTATAACTGAAATATTAGTTAAAAGCAAAGGCTATAAAATGGAGGAAACTTGCAAAGAGCCACTTGTGAGCTATTACGATAAAATGCAAAACCAAGATGCTAGCACAGCAGGCAATGGTAGGCTTGCACGCAATACTATGGAAAAAGCCATTTTAAACCAAAGTAAACGCTTAATTGCAATGCCAAGTGATGACATGAGTTTGCTAGTTGTAGAAGATTTTGAGCTAGAATAATAAGCACATCACATCAAAATAAAATAGGATTGACAAAACAAAAATTGCCACTAGTGCGCGTACATATAGTACGTGACCGAAGTGGCAATTTGCAGTTGGCGACACAATGTGTGCTTTATCGACGCTATACTTCCAATATGCTCTAAGGGGCGAGAAAGTGCACAGTGCTAGGAAACAAGAGTTTCCGTGAGGGCGCGTACATATAGTACGTAACCGAAACGGAAAGTCGCAGTTGACGACGCAATGTGTGCTTTATCGACGCTATACTTCCAATGTGCTCTAAGGGGCGAGAAAGTGCACAGTGCTAGGAAACAAGAGTTTCCGTGAGGGCGCGTACATATAGTACGTAACCGAAACGGAAAGTCGCAGTTGACGACGCAATGTGTGCTTTATCGCCCCTTAGAGATTGCTTCGTATAAACCGTTTAAGTAAGTCGCCCCCAGCGCCCTATCGTAAAGGCCGTAACCTGGGCGGCCGACTTCGTCCCATATCATGCGACCGTGGTCTGGGCGCACGTAGGTGTTTGGGCAGGTTTCGTATATTGCTTTCATGATTTCGTACATATCTAAATCGCCATCTGATGAAAGGTGGCTTGCCTCACGGAATTTGCGGTAACCTAGGTATTTTACGTTACGCACATGCATTGCACCTATTCTATTCATTGAACCAAAGTGGCGAATTATTGCTGGTATGTCATTTTTAGGCTCACTACCTAGACTACCGGTGCATAGGCAAACGGTGTTTGAGGGTGAGTTTACTAAATTTATTATTTTATCGTAACCCTCTTGATTGTGTGCTAGGCGTGGCAAACCAAAAATTGGCCATGCGGGGTCATCTGGGTGGCAAGCCATAACCATACCGACTTCCTCACAGGTTGGAATTATGCCTTCTAGGAAGTATTTATAGTTTGCGAGCATATCATCAACTGATATATTTTTGTAGGTTTCTAGTGTTTGCTCTAGTTGTGCTAGGCGTTCTGGCTCCCAACCTGGTAGAGAAAAACCAGCTGAACTTTTTGCTGTGTTTTCCACTATTTCTAGTGGTGTCATGTTGCCTAGCTCTGCTTCATCGTAATAAAGGCTGTTTGAACCATCTTCTTCTATTACACGTGCTAGGTCTGTGCGTAGCCAATCAAGTACTGGCATGAAGTTGTAAATAATTACTTTTACGCCAACTTTTGCTAGGTTGCGTATACTTTCGCAGTAGTTTGCTATGTACTTATCTCGTGTCGGCAAACCCATTTTTATATCTTCGTGCACGTTAACACTTTCTATAACTTCGCATTCTAGGCCACTTGCGTTTACATGCTCCATATAGGCTTTACATTCTTCGTATGTCCAAACTTCACCTGCGGCTTTTTCGTCTAAAACGCCCATTAAACCTGACATACCTGGGATTTGTCTAATTTGCTTTAGTGAAATTGGGTCACGGCCCTCGCCGTACCAACGAAACGTCATTTTCATAGTTAGTTAATCCTTTCAAACTATCAACTTTTTTTAAAACAAAAGCAAAATATCTAAACTAAGATAATGTGTTTTTGCTTATACATGTGCGAATTTACCTTTTGTTATTTTATCACAAGTGGCATGTAAAGTAAAATAAAAAATAACATCATTTTTTCATTAATATTCACAAAAAATTTAGAAAATACTTGTTTTTAAGTTAAAAAAAATGTATAATAGGCATGTATTTTTGATATAAATCGCAAAATATGGTGCGATGTTTCTACCGAGCTACCGTAAAATAGCACGACTATCAATTGCAGACAAATCACGTTTACCTTTTTAATTGTTAAAATGCTGTGTTTTGTCATGCTTTTTTTGTTTTAGTGTGCTTTTTTAAGCGCACTATTTTTGTTTTATATTAAAATATATTTCAGAAAATTTTGTGATTGCAAAATTTTTTAAAATAAACGAAGTTACTTTATGGAGGTATTCATGGAAAAACTATTTAAACTCAAGGAAAACGGCACTAATGTGCGCACGGAGGTCATAGCAGGTATTTCTACCTTTATGACAATGGCGTATATTATTGCACTTAACCCAAACTTACTTACAAACTTTGATGTAGGTTCACCACTTTGGAATGCAGTTTTCCTAGCAACTATCCTTTCTGCGGCGGCGGGCACATTTATCATGGCATTTTATGCAAACAAACCATTTGCACTTGCACCTGGCATGGGTTTAAACAGCTATTTTGCGGTAGTTGTTGGTTCCATTTCGGCAACAGCTGGCATCAGTTATGCGGAAGCTTTTGGTGGCGGCCTTGCAATTATACTTATTTCTGGTGTGCTTTTTACAGCTTTAACTGTTTTAAAAGTTCGTGAAAAAATTGTTGATGCTATACCAAACGCTGTACGCCTTGGCATACCTGCTGGTATAGGCTTTATGCTACTTAACATTGGCCTTGGCTCAAACGCTGGCATTTTTACAGAAAATGGCGCATTTTACATGTTAAGCAGTTTCTTTACAAATGGCCCTAGCGCAACTAGCGCTGCAATGGGTGCTGCATACCCAACAATGGTTTTATATGTTGTTACAACAATTTTAGGCGTGCTTGTTATAGCTGCTTTAAGCCACAAAAATGTTAAAGGCTCTGTATTATTTGGTATTTTAGGTGCATCTGTTTTTTACTGGGCAGCATCTTTTATAATGGGCAACAACCCATTTGCAAGCCTTGCAACCGCAAGTTTTGTACCACCTTTTGCAGATATGTTAAACGTAACTTTCTTTAAATTTAACTTTGAAACATTATTTAGCCTAGGTTACTTTACCGCTATTATGACAATCATCAGCTTTTGCCTTGTTGATATGTTTGACACTATTGGCACACTTATTGGCACTGCTAAACGTGCAAATATGCTTGACGAAACTGGTGGCATGCCTAACATGAACCGTGCAATGCTTTCTGACTCTGTTGCGACATGTGTTGGTGCTTGCACTGGTACATCTACTGTTACTACTTTCATCGAAAGCGCTGCTGGTGTTGAAGAAGGCGGCCGTACTGGTTTAACTGCATTTACAACCGCTATGCTATTTTTAGCTTGTATGTTTATTGCACCTATTGCCGCACTTATACCAGCACCTGCAACCTCTGCAGCATTAGTTTATGTAGGCGTTTTGATGATGAGCTCTTTAAAAGAAGTTGATTACAAAGACGTTACACAAAGCGTACCAGTTGCACTTTGCGTTATATTTATGACAATAACAAGTGGCATAGGTACAGGCATAGGCATAGCAATTATCTCTTATGCTTTGCTAAAATTAATCACTGGCCAAGCTAAAGATGTTTCTATCGTAACTTGGATTTTAACCTTACTATTTATAGGTAAATTCTTTATAACATTCTAATTTTTATAGTGTGAAACAAAATTTGTGCATTTGTTAGATTACCACTTTAAGTGGAATAATAATTGCCACAAATTAACATTTATAAAAATAACAAAAGGCGCATATACTTCAGTGTTAAACTGAACATATGCGCCTTTTTATTTTAGTTTTTTGTGTGCTAATTAGCCTACAAAACCACCCATTTTTTTGTTTTTGAATAAGTTGTAGTTATCAGTAATACGCTCGATTAAATAAGCATCTGTAACACCTGTAAACTCTTTAATAGCTTCGTCAATGCCTGCTTCTTTAATTTTTGCTTGCAATTCAACAGCTTGTGCGTCGCTTTCGTTTTCGTAGTTTAGGGCTGCACCTGCGCCTATCATTAGATATTCAACAGGTAAACCGTAGCCGTATGCAGTTGCCATTGGGTTCATTAACCTATCTGTCGCGCTTAGTTTACGCAAAGGCTCACGACCAACACGGCCAACATCATCTTGCAAGTAGTGGTTTTTAAAGCGGTTGATGATTTTATCAATATACTTCATGTGTGCTTCTTGGTCAAGACCATGTTTGCGCACAAGACCATTGCCGCTTTCTGTCATGGCTAGTTTAACTATTGTGTATATTGTATCATCGTTTATGCTTTCATCAACAGTTGCATAACCTTTTAGTTTGCCTAGGTATGATGTTATAGCATGGCCTGTATTTAGTGTGAAAAGCTTTCTTTCAATATAAGCTAGCAAATCACCAGCAAGATTCATACCTTTAATTTCAGGGATAGGGCCTTTAAATGCTTGCTCTTCAACGTTCCATTCATAGTAGCGTTCTACCACAACATCTATGATATTTTCGCTTTTTACTGGTGGCACAATTCTATCAACAGAGCAATCTGGGAAGCCTACGTATTTATCAGCATATGCTTTAACTTCATCGCTTAGTTGCTCATAAACAAGAGCTTTTAAAACGCTACTGCCACGCACTGCGTTTTCGCAAGCGATAACATTTAGGTATTCTGTCATGCCTTTTTCGCTACGTAGAGTAATACCTTTTGCTATAGTTGGTGCAACAAATTTTAGTATTGTTAAACCAACAGCTGTTGTTAAAATTTCGCTTTCTGCTATAAGTTCAATTAATTTTTCATCGTTTGAGTTTATAGCACTTATGTTTGTAACAACTTCTTCACTGCATTCTACGTCCATAACATGTATGGTGTAGGTTTTATCTGCGTTTATTTTTGCAAGAATTTCTTCGTTAACATCAGCAAAAACTACATGGTAACCAGATTGTGCAAGCAACGCACCTATAAAACCTCTGCCTATGTTACCAGCGCCAAGTTGAATAGCCTTTTTATCCATTTTGAATTTTCCTTTCAGTATGTAAAAATCTACACTCTTTTATAGTAAGCTTATTTTTTCTCTTAAAGCAAGTACTTGTGATGGTGTTACAGACAACTCATCTATGCCAATTTTCACAAAGAACTCAGTTAGCTCTAAATCTGCTGCGAGCTCGCCACAAATGCCTATCCAAATGCCATTATCATGTGCGTTTTTAGTAGCCATTTCAATTAAACGTAAAATTGATTCGTGGTGTGTATCACAGAATTGAACAATGCTTTCGTTTTGTCTGTCTACTGCTAGTGTGTATTGTGTTAAATCGTTTGTACCAACACTAAAGAAATCAACTTCTTTTGCTAAAATATCACTTAACACAGCAGCAGCTGGTGTTTCTATCATGATACCTAGAGGTATTTCTGCTTTAAACTCAACACCGCTTGCAGCAAGTTCAGCTTTTGCTTCTTCTATAATTTGTTTTGCGCGTTTAATTTCCCAAAGTGATGTTATCATAGGTAGCATAACTTGTATGTTACCAAAAACAGCCGCTCTGTAAATAGCTTTTATTTGTGTTTTGAAAACTTCTGGACGAGTTAAGCAAATGCGCAACGCACGCAAGCCCATTGCAGGGTTTTCTTCAAGTGGTAATTGGAAGTATGATGCTTGTTTATCCGCACCGATATCAAGTGTACGAATGATAACAGCTTTGTCGCCCATTTTCTTTGCAACTTTGCTGTATGCTTCGTATTGTTCGTCTTCTGTTGGGTAATCGGTGCTTTCTAGGTATAAAAACTCACTTCTAAATAAGCCTATGCCCTCAGCATCGTTTTCTAAAACAGCATCAACGTCAGCAACTGCGCCAATGTTAGCATATAATTTTACGCTTTGGCCATCTTTTGTTACTGTTTTTTTGCCTTTAAATGCAAGTAAACGTTCGCCTTCAATTTCAAGTTGTTTTTTCTTTTCTTGCTTTGCTTTTAGTGTAGCTTCGTCTGGTTCAACAATAACTTCACCAGTTTCGCCGTCAAGTATTATTGTTTTACCGTTGTATTTTTCGTCAAGTGCATCGCCCAAAGCTATAACAGCTGGTATTGCAAGTGTACGAGCAAAAATAGCAGTATGTGAGTTTTTGCTACCTAAAATAGTAGCTATACCAAGTACGCTTTCTCTATCAAACTGTGCTGTTTCACTAGGTGTGAAGTCATCACCAGCTAAAATTGATGCTGTGCCCGCTATGTTGTCAACGATTTCAATATCCATCAAAATTTCGATAACACGTCTTGAAACGTCCTGTACATCAACTGCACGAGCGTTCATATAGTCATCTTCCATTTCGGAGAATATTTTTGCAAATTGTTTTGCAACTTCACTTACAGAGTACTCTGCACACATTTTGTTATCTGTGATATAATCAACAATTGTGTCGTGGTAGTCTAAATCTTCAAGCATCATTTGATGAATTTCAAATAAAAGTGAGTTTTGTTTACCTAGCTTTAAAGCTGTATCAACTGCAAGTTGACCTAGCTGTGTTATTGCAAGTGCACGTGCACTTTCAAAACGAGCAACTTCATCCTCAACATTTTCAATTTTAACTGCTTCAACCTCTAATGGTTTTTTAGCACAAAAGTTAAGCTCACCTATCGCTATACCTTTTGAAACACCTGTACCCTGTAAAATAATCATTTCTTTTCTCCTTCATTATTAAGCTCAATTTACGTATGCGCGTACAAAATAGTTAATTATTTCAAGAATACTTCAAGAATTTTTTCTTTGCTATTTGCGCTAATTAAGTTAACAACGTCGCTTTCTTCTTCAAGTACATCAACGATATTTTCTAACACAGATAAATGTTCCTCGCCTAAAGCAGCAATACCTACAACTAGGTTTACTTTTTGGCCGTCCCAATCAATGCCATCTGGGTAAGTAACAACGCAAAGACCTGTTTTTTTGATATATTTTTTGTATTCTTTTTCACCGTGAGGTATAGCAATTAAGTTGCCAATTGCAACTGAAAAACTTTTATCTCTAGCTATCATACCCTCTGTGTATTCAGCATCAGCATAGCCTGCAGCTGTTAGTAGCTCGCCACATCTTTTAATTGCATCTTCTTTGCTTTCTGTAGCTTGGTTCAAAACGATATCTTCTGTTCTTAACATAATATTTTTTCCTTTCAAAATTGATTAATTATTATTATAATTGGCTTTCATATAAGCGCGTAAATGTGTTTGTAGAATTGTTTCAATTTTTTTATGTATCATTTTTTCATCTCTTTGTAAAATACAAGATAAAAAATCGCCCTCTTCTATCAGTGCTGCACTTAATAAACCAATTGCTTCTTTTAATTCACTGCTTGCGTTCATAGGTAATAATATCAACAAGCAAGTATTTGCTTTTTTGCCTTCATCATTTTCAAAACTTAGATTTTGTGGATATACAATTGCTACTACTGGTTTATCCGCACCACCTGTTATACTATGAAGTAAAACAAGATCTAATTCTTCAATTAGTTGGCTTGATATATTTTCTCTTTTGATTAAATCCACATAAATTTGCTGAGCACTGCTTGAATCTGCACCAAAGCGGTGACCTACAAATTTCGATAAATCTTCAACAGTTGATAAATCACTTACTGTTATAACTTTAAATTTTTGCAAAATGGAATGTACTTCTTTTAAATGAAAAATACTTTTTTCTATATTTGAGAGAAAATCCACATCTATATAATTTTCTGCCAAACGTGTTTGCGCTCTTAGACTTTCAATGGTATTTCTTATACTTTCATAATCCTTGTTAGATAAAATAGCATTAACATTTATCACTATTTTATCATTAAAATCAAGCGGAATTGTTGAAATTATAAAATCGTTTTTTGCCCATTGCTCTTTGTTATTGTACTCGCTAATTTCAGTTATAAGCTCGTTTGAAAAACGCTTTTTAATTTGACTATTTAGCATGTATGAAACACCAATGCCACCAACACAAACTATACCAACTTTTAAACGCCTTTTTAGTTTATCTTGCCCAATTTGCATAACCGCTGCACCAAAATGTGTAGCTAGGCATGCAATTTCCCCCTCTGGTACTTGACGTGATAGTTCAGTTTCCAAAATAGTAACTGCGTTTTTTGTTCTTTCATAGATATCTGGGTAAGTTTCTTTTATTTTTCCTTTTAATGGATCATCAATTATATATCCAATTTTAAGCCTTTCAATAGCCGACCACAGATGTATACTTATACCTCGAACAAATTCTTCGTTGGTTTTTAAAACTGGGGCAAGCCTTGGGTCAAATTTTTCTATCAATAAAAACGATAAATTTCTAACTTTATTATATGCTTCAATTTCTTCTTTTTCACTGATAGGCTTTTTTTGCTTTGCCCTTGCAGAACGCAAACTTGTAACTATTCTTTGAACTTCAAAATCTGGTAGTTCTATCGCAAAACGTTTTTCGATTTCATCTGCTATTCTCATAGCAAGTTGTCCTAACACACCATTTAAATCTACTTCAGCTTTTGGCGGAACTAAACAGCCTTTGCTCACCCTTGTTACTTGAACACACAGCCTATATTCAAGCAATTTTATTGTATCTAAGGTTATCCAATCTAACTGCATTGACAAAAATGCCAGTATACTTTTAACCTCTTGTTCAACTGCAAGCTCTGGAAAAGAATATTTAAGTGCAAGGCTTTCGCTATTGTCGTTATTTTTTGACATATACGAAACAAGCGCTATGCGAATGTTTTTTTCACTGCCGACAGCTAAAATACCAACACCTTTTTTTCGCTGAATTTCAACATTAAACTGGCGAAATTCCGTTTGCAATGTATCTATATCCAAGCTTACCGTTGCCTCGCTCACCTCTAACAAACTTGAATAATAGTATAATTTTTGCCAATGTGTACTATTAAGTAGTGCAAATGCCAGTGCACTTCTTCTTTCATCTTTATTTATTGAGGAGTTGCTTGCACTAGGTGCAATTTCTTGTGCAAATTTTTGTATTTTAGATTTTTCACCTTTTAAAAACAAACCCTCTTTCGCACTTGTTTCTAGCGATAAATCATATTTTTTTAACACAACATCTATGTTTTCAAGTTCGCGAAATATCGTTCGTCGACTAACACCAAGTAAACTGGCTAATTCGCTAACACTAACAGGCTTATTTTCTTCAATAACAATTTGAAAAAGCTTTGTTAGTCTTTGAGAAATAATTTGCACGTAAAAAATCACCTCCCCCACTTTCCATAAATATAAAGTAAAATAATTTTATATTTTGGTATTAAATAAAGTGTACCTTGGCACTCAAACCTTGCCTAAACTTTTATAATATAGTTCGAGCAAGGTTTTTCGTGCGCTATAGTAGCAGTATTTTATAGATTGTTTTCAAAGAATTCTTTTGTTGCTACAAAAGCTGTTTCTTCGTCTTCGCCTTCAATTGTAACAACAATTTCTTCGCCTTTTTTTGCGCCCAAGCCCATAACAGCAAATAATTTTTTACCGTCAGCTTTTTTTGCGCCTTTTTCAAATTTAACACTTGATGCAAATTTTTGCATCTCTTTAATTAACATGCCAGCTGGTCTTGCGTGTATGCCTTCTTCGTCCTGTATAACATATGTAAAAGTTTTCATATTATTTTACTCCTGCTTTCTCTTTTAAATCGTTTAGTAAAGTTTCGTATTCTGGTGCATTTAAGAAATCGTGTATTGGTACTATATATGCTCTAGGGTTAGCTGTTTTTGCACGTTCTTGCAATTGATTATGTGTAACAACAACGTCTGCATCTGCTGGTATTTCACTAACAGGTGCATGCACAACCTCTATACCCTCAAGGCCTGCGTTTTTGATTTTTTTACGTAGTTTTGTTGCGCCCATTGCACTACTACCCATGCCAGCATCGCAAGCGAAAACAATTTTTTTAACGTTATCTAAAGATGGAACTGCTGCGCCAGCTGTTGCTGGTGCTGTACCTTTAGCTTGAGATTTCATGTCGCTCATTTTTGCTTGTGCTGCTTCAATGTCGTCGCCATCTTTACCAAATGCTTTTAGCAAAACTGCTGACACAACAAATGTAACTGCCGCTGCAACAAATATACCTGCAATGTTAGCAATGTAGGAATCTGCTGGTGTCATAATCATCATAGCAATAAAGCTACCTGGTGCAGCTGGGCCTGTTAAACCGCCGCCTAGTAATGAGATTGTGAAAACGCCAGAAGCGCCACCAGCGATAGTTGCAAGGATTAAGATTGGGTTCATAAGTACGAATGGGAAGTATATTTCGTGTATACCACCGAAGAAGTGAATGATAACAGCACCAGCTGCTGAACTTTTTGCGCTACCTTTGCCAAATACCATGTAAGCTAGTAGTAAGCCTAGACCTGGGCCTGGGTTAGCTTCTATCATGTACATGATAGATTTGCCAGCTTCGATAACTTGTTCTGCGCCTAGTGGTGTAAATACACCGTGGTTAATAGCGTTGTTTAGGAATAAAACTTTAGCTGGTTCAACTAGTATAGATGCTAAAGGTAGTAGACCCATTGTAACTAACCAGTCAACACCAGCACCTAAAGCAGTAGTTAGCATTTCAACTAAAGGTCCAATACCGAAGAAAGCTGCAATAGCTAGGATAAAACCAAGAATACCAACGGAGAAGTTGTTTACTATCATTTCGAAACCAGCTGGGATTTTATCTTTCATAGCTTTATCGAAGTATTTAATAGTAACGCCGCCTACAGGGCCACAAATCATAGCGCCAAGTAGCATTGGTGTAGCTGGGACACCTGCGATAACACCTAATGTCATTATAGCACCCATAACGCCGCCGCGTACATCGGCTATCATTTTACCGCCAGTGTAACCTATAAGTATAGGTAGCAAGTATGATAACATTGGACCAACCATAGTTGCAAGTTGTTCGTTAGGCAACCAACCCGCTGGAATAAATAATGCTGTAATTAAACCCCAAGCAATAAATGCACCGATGTTAGGCATAACCATGCTGCTTAGAAATCTGCCAAATTTTTGAACGCCGTTTTTCATTGTTGTGACCTCTTTCTTTCTTGTTTCGTTTTTCGAAATTGGATAATGTTGAGCTCTTAACATTTCTCTTTGAATTTATGATAACACACAATTTTTATTAATTCAAGCTAAAGAAATTTAAGTTTGTCACATATTTTTAGTGACATCTTTCTTTCAAAAAATTCACATGTTTTTTGTGCAAATGTACATACAAAATACATAATTTTAACATTTTTGACACATAAAAACAGAAAAACTCGCTTCAAATTGCTTTGAAACGAGTTTTTGTTTTAATTATTAATTATTCAACTGTGACAGATTTTGCTAGGTTGCGAGGTTTGTCAACATCTAAGCCTTTTAGGCAAGAGGTGTAATAAGCCAAGAATTGTAATGGAACAATTGCTTTTAGTGGTGCAAAAATATCTGCCTTGCAATTAAGCACTAATTTTTCATCATACGCATCTTTAGGTATTTGCACACCGTCTAATGTAATAACTGTTACCTTACCGCCACGTGCTGTAACTTCTCTGATATTAGATATAGTTTTTTGAGCAAGTTTTTCATCAGTTACAAGTGCTATAACAGGTGTTTCTTCAGTTATTAATGAAAGTGTACCATGTTTTAGCTCACCTGCAGCATATGCCTCACAATGCACATATGAAACCTCTTTTAATTTTAAAGCAGCTTCAAGCGCTAGGTATGAATCAAGCCCACGACCTATATAGAACATGCTATGTGCATTTAAGAAACCTTTTGCAATTTCTTTACATTGTTCTTGTAACTCAAATGTTTCGCCAAAAGTTTTAATTGTTTCTAGGAACGTATCTATAAATGTTTTAGCTTCATCTTTTGACATTACGCCGTTAGCCATTGCAAGTTTTACACCCATTAAATAAAACAATGAAACTTGCACGGAAAATGCTTTTGTACTTGCTACTGCAATTTCAGTACCAGCGTATGTGTACATAACGTTATCTGCCTCAAGTGCAATTGCTGAACCTTGAACGTTAACAATAGCAAGGTTTGGCACGTTTTTTTCTTTAGCTAGTTTTAACGCGGCTAGTGTATCCGCTGTTTCACCAGATTGTGAAAGTACAATTACTAAATCCTTTTCAGATAAAACTGGTGGATTATAGCGGAACTCTGATGCAATAACTGGGAAAACATTTATATTTGCTATGTTGCGCAACACTTGGCCACCAAGCATACCTGCATAGTAAGCAGTGCCACAAGCAACTACATATATATTATTATAGCCTGTAAAGAAATCCTCGCTGATATTATCAGCAGCAAAAACAGGTAAGTTTTCATCTGAAATACGTGGGGTAACGGTTCTTTCGAGTGCAACTGGTTGGTCAAAAATTTCTTTTAACATGAAATGATCATAACCACATTTTTCAGCGTTCTCAACTGTTAAACTGGAAACGCTTATTGTTTTTGATATAGGGTTTTTATCCATATCATAGAATTTTTCTTCGCCATTTGCGAGGTGCGCAACTTCGCCCTCTTCTAATGTATAAAATTTATTGGTATATTTTAATACAGCCGAAATATCAGAAGCAAGGAAAAGCCCGTCGTCAGAACAAGAAACTATTAAAGGACTGTTTTTTCTCGTTGCAAAAATTTCGCCCGGTTTATCATAAAACACAATTGCAAAAGCATATGCGCCCTCAAACATTTCGCAAGCTTTTTTAATCGCTTCAAAAGCATCGCCGTTATAGTAGTAATCAACTAGTTTAGATGCTATCTCTGTGTCTGTTTGAGAAATAAAAGTATAGCCTTTTTCAGTTAAGAAGTTGCTTATTTCAAGGTAGTTTTCTATAATACCGTTATGTACTAAAGATAATTTTTCAGTAGCATGTGGGTGAGCGTTAACGTCAGAAGGCACACCATGTGTTGCCCATCTTGTATGGCCTATGCCACACTTTGCATTATCATCAACAGTTTTAACTGCTTCTTTTAGGTTGCTTATTCTGCCCATTGTTTTGCAAGTGACTATTTTTTGCTCTGGTGTAAAAACAGAAATACCAGCTGAGTCATAGCCTCTGTACTCGAGCCTTTCAAGCCCGTTTAGCAATACTTCTTTAGCACTTAACTTGCCTGTGAACCCTACTATTCCGCACATATGCATTACCTACTTTCTTTTAATAAAAATTACAACGTGCCTTAAAAATATACACGTTAAACCATTTGCTTTTTTGCAAATTATAACATTATTGCTTTTTTTTGTCAAGATATTGCTCATTAAAACAACTATATACTTTTGCATTTTTTGTGCAAAAAAAAACAAGGAACATGCTTTCACTACATAATATGTTTTAGTAACAATGTCTATGTTTTTACGGCTTGTACCTTGTTTGTTAAATTTTTATTTATATAAATCTTTACGCTCTCTGCCCTCTTTTAGTATAGCAATAAGCTTTTCTTCATCTGCATTTTCAATCGCATTTCGCATATTTTGAATATTCTCTATTAAAATATCAATTTCCGTAACTAGCGCTTTTTTGTTAAGTAAAAATAATTCCGCCCACATGTGCTCATTTAAAGTTGCAACACGTGTCATATCCTTATAACTCCCCGCCGAAAAGCCTTTGTGTTTTGCACAACCTGGGCTTTTTACAAAAGAGTTTGAAACAACGTGTGCTAATTGTGAGGTATAGGCTATCATCGCATCGTGCTCTTCCTTGGAGCAAATCATAATGCGACCAAAACCCATCTTTGTAAAAAACTCGCTCATTTGGTGCATTTGTTCATCATTGCTAGTTGCAGTTGGCACTAAAATCATACTTGCATTTTTATATAAATCAGCAAAAGCATTATCGTAACCAGCTACTTCAAGACCAGCCATTGGATGCCCACCTATAAAAGTTACACCAGCGCTTGCACACGCACTTTCAACAGCCTCTATAACAGAGCTTTTAACACCAACTATATCAACAATAATTGCACCTTTTTTAAGTTTTGGTATGCTCCCAAGTATATAATCAACAGAGGCCTGTGGAAAAAGCCCAACTATTAGCAAATCTGTTTTGGCAAACACTTCATCTGTTAATTCACCCGTTATAGTGCCATCTGCAATAGCTTTTTCAGTTACACTTTTTGTGCGGTTCCAACCATATACTGTGCAACCTACATATTGTGTAATAGCTTTTGCCATAGAGGCACCTATAAGCCCAAGCCCTGCAACACTAACAGTTTTAATCATAGTATCTCCTTTTTTATTTTACTTGCTCAACCAGAACAAATCGTGTTTCGTTGTTTTGCATATCTTCAATATTTTCAGCAACTAGGTGCAAATTAAAGTATTCACCTGCATTTTTACGGCATATAACAGCTACGTGTTGTGGCAAAACACCTTCTTGTAAATGGCGTGCACCTATCGCTGTATCTACTAGCTCTTGTACAGGCACGTTTGCATAATTATTTGCAATGTACGCTTTACATTGGTTAAGCGCTTGTATGTGTGATGCCACTGTTTTTATTTGTGCTGTTTTATCTTTTACAAATAAGCAGTGATGTATAGGCAATGTGTGCTCGCAAATAATTTTATGTGCAAAATCTTTTAATGCTAAGCTTGTTTCAATAACTTCACCTGCTATTTTGTTGTGCACAGCCATAACACCATAATCAGCCTCGCCACTTTTAAGTGCAGCAACTACACCAGCTGATGAAACAGCTTCCAACATTTTAACCTCTCCTAGGTTTAATTTTTGTGCTATTTCTATGCTAGTTGCGTGGCTATTACTGCCTATTATGCCTTGATATGCAATTGTTTTTGTTTGTGTGTTCATGTATGCTCCTTTGGTTTTAAACCTCGGCTGCTTTGCCGTCCCACATTTTTTCAGATTTAGAAATTAACAAGTTTGCCGCAATATCGCCCTCAACGTTAATCGTTGTAAACGCCATATCAAGCAAGCGGTAAAATGCGCTAATTGGGCCCATTAAATCAAAAGGCAAGCCCATTATGGAAAGGAAAGAAGCACCAAGTATAATGCCGCCACCTGGTATGCCAGGAGCTGCCATATTTAACAAAGTAGCAACTAAAACAAGCATTATCATAGAACTTAAACCTATGTTTAAACCGTAGAAATCTGTAACGAAAACAGCTAAGCAGCAAAAGGAACACGCACCACCACACATATTTATTGTACAACCAAGAGGCAATGTAAATTTTGTTATGCTTTCAGGCGCTTTTAACTCTTGTGTGCTAACATTTATAGATGTAGGTAAAGTTGCAGCTGAGCTTGTTGTGGAAAGTGAAACCATACCAATTGAGAGGCAAGCTTTTAAAAACTTTTTAGGGCTAACTTTTGTGTAAAGTACAACAGGCAAAAACATAACTAGTAAGTATGTTAAAATACAAGCTAAGTAGCAAGTTAAAATATATTTACCTAAAGCTGTAAATATACCTGCACCATATTCAGCAACAGAAAAAGCCATTAATGAAAGTACACCTATTGGAGAAATTTCCATAAACATGTTTAGCATTTTGAAAAACACATCTGAAAGGCTATTTACAAAATCTAAAACTGGTTGAGCTTTTTTGCCACATGCCACTATTGAAATAGCAAAAACAATTGTGAAAAATATAACTGGTAAAGTGCTACCATCTGCCGCTGCTTGTATAATGTTGCTTGGCACTATGTTTGCCAAAAAGCTAGAAACAGTAGGGCTTGAAATTTCGCCCTCGTAAACAGGTGTATTTTCAAAAGTAATACCAAGACCTGGACGCAATGTATATGCTACGCCTAACGATACTATTGCAGAAAAAACAAACATAACTACATATAGCAAAACTGTTTTAACGCCTATTCTGCGCAAAGTTGAGGCATCACTTATATTTGCAATGCCACCGCACACAGCACAAAAAACTATTGGTATAATCATCATCTTAATTAAGTTTAAGTAAATATCACCAACTATTTTTGTACTTATAGCAAGCTCTGGTAACGCAAATCCAAAAACTATACCAAGCACAAAGCCAATGGCTACTCGCAAAAACAAACGATCTTTTCGCATGATTGATTTTAACATATTAAATTCCTCTTTCTTTTCTAAAGATACTGTTGCATCTTTTACTAACTTTATCATTATACATTACTTCACTGTAATAAACAATAGCTTTGCAATATAAAAATATTATGGTATAATTATTGAAAATAACTAAAAAAGAGGTATCACATGAAATCATCAGCAATTTCAAAAAACAAGGGCTTGATATACGTTTTAATATCAGCTCTTTTATTTAGTACAGGCGGACTACTAATTAAGCTTTGCACATGGTCGCCCATAACCATAAACGGCACACGTAGCATTATCGCTGCATTGTTTATGTTTATTGTCTTAAAAAAAAGCAAACATGTTTTTGTTGTTAATCGCCATACCATAGGTGCTGCAATTGTTGCCTCTTGTATGAATTACTCATTTGTAACTGCAACAAAACTAACTTCTGCTGGCAACGCTATCGTATTACAATTTACTCAGCCCGTTTTTATTATTTTACTTACTTGGTTAATCTTTAAGCTACGTCCTAGCAAAGCAGCTATTGTAGCCTGTGGCGTAATTTTTATAGGTATTCTTTGTGCTTTTTTTGATCAACTTAGTTTAGATGGTTTTTTGGGTAATATGCTAGCTGTTTTTTCTGGTGTAACATATGCTACGATATTTATGTTTAAACGCATGAAAAATGTCGATTTTGAATCTGCCATGCTTTACTCGTTTGTTTTAAGTTTTTTTGTATGCTTACCTTGGCTTTTTGCTGAACAATCACACCCACCACAAAATATTTTAATTGTTGTTTTGCTAGGCACTTTTCAAATGGGGCTTGCATATTTTATGCTCGGCAAAGGACTTAGCGTTATTTCACCTATAACAGCCTCACTTACTTCCACCATTGAACCTGTTTTAAACCCAATACTTGTAGCTGTTTTTTACGGTGAGCAATTAGGTGTGCTTGCCATTATAGGTGGCATAATTGTTATTAGTGCTTCTACTATATATAATATATATGAAAGCAAAAAGGAAAACATCGCTGCACACGCTAGCGAGTAACTTTTATTTGTTTTTTAAAATAATAGCAAAAAAAGTTGATGAAAATAATTTTCATCAACTTTTTTATTTAATTTTTTAACGCTATTGCGTTTTTTAAAAAACATTTTCAAATTTTTTAAAATTTTTTAAAAAAACTTGCGATAAAAAGTGTTGCTCAACTCTTATTATGTCACAAAGGCGGTCACACAACAAACAAAAAGTGATACAGCTTTAAACAAAGCCCATCGGTGAAATTTTATAACTGCAGTAAAAACACTGAAAACTAAAAACATAGTCCGAAAACATTTAATTTTGAAATAAGAGGTAATTAAAATGAAAAACACAACAAACAAAAAAAACATACTTGTTCCACTATTTGGTATAGGCGCTGCAACTTGCGCAATATTAACACTTGGTGCAATTGGTTACACAAATCATCTTGCTGAACATTCCGTAGTGCAAATTGATGTTAACCCTGGTATTGAGCTTTCTCTTAACAAACAAAACAAAGTGCTTAACGCAACTGGAACAAATGATGATGGCACAGAGATTATATCCTCACTTGAATTGAAAAACCTTGAACTTGATGATGCTGTTGAAATATTGATGGAAAACCTCGTTAAAGGCGGTTTTGTTAACGAAAACAAAAACGCAGTACTTGTAACCGTTGAAAACAACGAGCAAACAATGGCAAGCAAAGTTAAAGAAGAAGTGTTTGATACTGTTGAAGATGTTCTTGAAGATTTAAATATTGCCCCTAGCATTTTAACACAAACAACAACTATAGATAGCAGTGAAAAAATGGAAGAATTTGCTGGTGAACATGATATATCCTACGGTAAAGCAATGCTTATTGCTGAACTAGCAACTTTTGAAAATTCATTAAGTGCCGCTGAAATGGCAAACATGACCATTGACGAAATTGAAGATTACTATGATGAATACTTTGATGTGCTTGAAGATAAATACGAAGACGATTCTGCAATGGACAACAAAATTGATGCACTAGAAGATTGGATAGACGACTTAGAAGATCAAATTGATGATAACGATGATTTAGACAATGACAATGATGATATTGACGATTTAGACGACGACATGGACGATTTAGACGATAATGATGATATCGATGATTTAGACGACGATATGGACGACAATGATGATATGGATGATTTTAACGACGATTTAGATGATATGTTTGACGATATGGACGATATGGACGACGACAATGATGATGACAACGATGATGACGATTATGATTATGACGATGACGACGACGATGATGACGATTATGATTATGACGATGACGACGACGATGACGACGACGATGACGACGACGATGACGACGACGATGACGGCGACGACGACTAATTAAAATTTGTTAAAACATTAATTATAGCAACCTTCTATAGCGTATATCTTTTATGAGAGCTTTATGTAATTTATAACTTTGCTTGTATTGCAAATATTTTACCCAAGTAATTTTAACAAACAAATTCCGAACCTTTGACAAACAGGTTTCTCCTTGTGGGGTGTGTGCTCAAAAGAGCACACACCCTTTTAATTTATGGTTTTAAACCAAAAATAAAACAACAACATTACAAACTAAATAAAAAAGCCTTGAAACAAGCAAAATAAAACTTTTTTGTTTTGCAATATAATCAAGGCCTTTAATATATTTAATTTTTTATTATGAAAAACGCACTACATCATCAACAGGTTTTTCAGCTGAAACAACATCTATTGCTGTTAAAACTGGGCCTTCGCCATCAAAAACGGGGTTGAACTTAACGTTTACTTTCGCTGTGACAGTTATCCACTGCCTATCTTCAAAATTTTTAAGGTTATCATAAGCACAAGGAAAACCAACAAACTCTATATCGTCCATACAGCATGTCATTGCAAAACGACCTGGCACAAAAAATTTTTTACCAAGTTTTGGTGCTTTGTAAACCTGAGCTAAAAACTTAACAATTTTGCCTTTATATTTTTCTGGGTCTTCGCTACAATCCATAAACCATATGCCAAAATCTTCATCTGCTATTTTTATTTCTTTTGCATCAATATCAAATGGCAATGGATCTGGTATTTCATCATATTCTACTCTGCCATCCTCAAATTCATATGCAATATCACAGCGGCGTGATGCTTGGCGAACTAACTCGTGTAATTCTTGCTTTGCCTCTGAGTTATCAATAGCTTCTGAGCGATTAAAAACCATAAGCTCACTACGTGAAATTTTATCTAAAAATAAGCCACGCATAGCCTTTTCACGTGCATAGGTTAGTGCAGTTGTGCCATCAGCACATGAAATACACTGAAATACACGCCAGTTTTCGGGCATAACTTCCACTAAATCGTTAACTCGCCACATGCCATTATATTCCAACACTATTCTCTCGGCATTTGCTTTATCAGCCGCAGCTTGTAGATTTTCAGTAGTAAACTCATCAAAATCCGAAATAACAACAACTGTTACACCCGAAAAAGCAAATTTTTCTGGCGAATATTCTTCCTCACCCTCTTCACAAACTAAAAGCAAGGTGTTTTCACCAGAATCAAAAGATTTATCTTCGAAAGTTTCTTGTATAAATTTTGTTTTGCCTGATTCTAAAAATCCTGTGAAAAGATAAATAGGTATTATTTTTTCTTCTTGCATTTTTTACTCCTCACAGCCAAATAGTTTTGCAATTTTAGCTTTATCTATATCTGCGCCTATAACAACAATTTTGCCTGTTACATCCGCACTGCGTGGACGCAAGTTAATTTCGTCTGGCACAAAATCAAACTCGTACCAGCTATCGCCACAGTCTAATATACCTTTTGCACGTAAAATAGCGCCAAATTCGCCACTATCAAGTGCAGTTAACGCTTTTTCGAGTTGTTCTTTAGTTGTTTTTGACGCTGCTTGCGTGCCCCAAGTAGCAAATACATCATCTGCATGCAAGTGCCCATGCGCATGCTTGCCATGATTACCACAACCATTTGCGTGATCATGCCCATGCTTACCACAACAACCCTCATGATGTGCATGTTCGTGGTGGTCGTGCTCTTGATGTTGTTCATGCCCATGTTTTCCACAACATTTTTCGCCATGTGCGTGTTCGTGGTGGTCATGATGCCCATGTTTTCCACAACAACCCTCGCCATGGTGATGTTCCATATGTTGGGTTTTTAGTTCTTGTATTTCTTTAGCTAATGCGTCATCAATTTCCATAGCGGATAAAATTTGGCTAGCATCTAGTTGCTCCCAAGGAGTAGTGATTAAATTTGCTTTTGAGTTTTTGCCTTTTATCATGGCAGTAGCTAGGGCAATTTTTGCCTCTGTAGCCTCGCCTGTTCGGCTTAAAATTATACATTTTGCATTTTTAATTTGGTCGTTATAAAACTCGCCAAAGTTTTTCATGTACATAACAACCTTGCGCACATCTGCAACTGCAATTGTGCTATTTATAACAACAGGTACTTCTTCTGAAACACTGTTAACAGCATTCATTACATCTGAAAGTTTACCGACGCCTGATGGCTCAATTAAAATACGATCTGGGCTATATTCTGCAATAACTTTTTTAAGTGCTTCTTGAAAATCACCCACTAAACTGCAACAAATACAGCCACTGTTCATCTCATTAATTTGCACACCAGCTTCTTGCAAAAATGCGCCATCTATGCCAATTTCGCCAAACTCATTTTCTATTAAAACTATTTTTTGTCCTTTAAAACTTTCCTCTATCATTTTTTTAAGCAAGGTAGTTTTACCTGCACCTAAAAAACCTGAAAAAATATCAACTTTTATCAACGCCATTTTCAAACCTCTTTGTAATAGTATAATTTAATTATTTTTCTGCATGGACCTAATCTCGTACAAATTATATTATACCAAAAAAATATAATATTGCACGCTTTTTTTAACTTTTTTCTCTTGTGCACAAAAATTAAAGGAGTTATGTTAAAGATTAGTTAGCAAAAAGCAACTTATCCTTATAATTTAGTTTTATCATTAAAAAACAACACTCAAAAATAATATGTTTTTTACCATTGCAAAGCATACTACAAAGTGATAAAATAGCATTGTATGTTTAATGCTACCTATTTATTGGCGCAACCATAAATAGCTTAATAGAAAAGAAAGAGGTTTTACTCATGACAACCAACGAAAAAATCGCCCAATTACGTGCTGCCATGCTAAGTGCAGGTTGCGAGGCTTATCTTATTCCAACTGGCGACCCACACGCTAGTGAATACTTACCAAAACATTATAATTCACGCGAGTATTTTTCAGGCTTTACTGGCGAAAACTCTGTGCTTGTTGTAACACGTGAAAAAAGCGCACTTTGGGTTGACGGTCGCTTTTTTGTTCAGGGTGAAATTGAACTTGCCGGCAGTGAAATTGAACTTATGAAAATGGGCGAACCAGACGTACCAAAAACAGAGGAATATTGTGCTACAATTTTAAACGAGGGACAAGCAATTGGTCTTTGTGGTTTAACTGCACCTACACAAATGGTGCGTGATTTACAAAAAGCAATAGAAAAAAAAGGCGCAGTTATAAAAACACTAAACCTTGAAGATGAGCTTTGGACTACAAACCGCCCTGAAAAACCCGCAAGCCCTGCTTGGATTTTACCAGTTGAATTTGCAGGTTTAACACCAGCACAAAAAATAGAAAACCTACGCACAAAATTAACTGAAAACGAATGCACCGCAAGTTTTATTGCATCGCTTGATAGTGTTGCATGGCTATTAAACTTGCGTGCTTTAGATATTAACTGCACACCTTTTGCGCTTGCTTACTGCTATATAACTATGGATAGTGCAACATTATTTATAAATGCAACACGTTTGAGCGATGAAGCAAAAACAGAACTAGAGCAAAACAATATAGCAATTGCTGATTATGATTGTGTTTTAGATTTTATAAGTGATATTAAAACTACTGAAACCGTGCTTATTGATACACGTAGCGTTAACTATGCCGCTATGGAGCGTTTAGAAAATAATAGCAATTTAACTGTTAAAGATATGCACCACCCTATAATATTAATGAAAGGCGTTAAGAGTGATATAGAAATTGCACACACTAAAAACGCACATATTAAAGATGGTGTTGCCATGGTGCGTTTTGAAATTGAGCTTGAAAAACGCCTTGCTGCTGGTGAAACACTTTTTGAAACAGATGTTGATGATATTTTGCATAAATACCGCAGTGCACAGGAACACTTTTTAACTGAAAGTTTTGATACAATTGCAGCATATGGCGCAAATGCCGCTATGATGCACTACCACGCAGAAAAAGATGGTAGCAACAGTGAAATTTTACGCAAAGGCTTTTTGCTGGTTGACTCTGGCGCAACATATAAAGATGGTACAACTGACATCACCCGCACTTACGCAATTGGTGAAACTACACACGAGGAAAAACTATTTTATACTTGGATGATACAAAGCCATGCTGATATGGCTATGGCTGTTTGGCTTGATACCTGTACTGGTCAAATGCTAGATATGATTGCACGACAACCACTTTGGCGCCACCTTATAAACTACCGCTGTGGCACTGGCCATGGTGTTGGCTTTGTTGGTAACGTACATGAGGGTCCGCAGTCACTTTCACCACGCGGTAAAGAAGTTTTTGTGCCTGGCATGACAATAACAGATGAACCAGGCGTTTATGAGGGTGGCTGGATAGGCATGCGTGTTGAAAACGAACTAGTTGTTATTAAAAAAGAAACAAACCAATATGGCAACTTTTTAGCGTTTGAAAACATAACTTATGTGCCAATTGATACCACTGCACTAATTGTGGAAGAATTAAGCAAGGAGCAAATTGCATGGCTCAACGATTACCATAAAGCAGTGTATGAAACATTAGCACCACGCTTAACCGACGACGAAAAATCATGGCTTAAAGCAAAAACAAAAGCTATATAAACAATAAACTCAGTCAGATAAAGGCGAGGAGGCAAATTTTATAATTTGCTTTCTCGCCTTTATTGTTAATCATTGAAAATTTTTATTTTAAAAAATCTGTTGGGTTATGATACTTACCATCTTTTAGAACTTCCAAATGCAAATGTGTTTCCATTGTTATTTCAGCGCTAATTTCTCCTATTTGTCCTATTTTTTGCCCTGCAACAACCATGTTTGCTATGCTAACATTTGGTTTTTCTACACCACATAAGCGCCATGTGTAACCGTTTGAATCCTCAATTTCAACCACTCCACCCCAATTGCCATCTGTATACACTTTTGTAACTTCACCAGCTACTGGTGAAAACACACTTTCATCTTTTTTTGCAGCATAGTCAACACCGTTGTGTGTGCGCCAATCGCCTAGAGTTTCGTTATAAACAAGTTCTGTTCCACTAAACTGCGCCAAAATCAAACCAGAAACGGGCGGCACTAAGGAGGGTTTCGCAGCTGCTTCCTGCTCTGGCGAGACGGCGGGCGTCTCTGATGGTTCGGACGATGAGGACACCCCAGAAGACGACGAAGCAGATGGTTTTGGTGTGCTCTGCGTATCTTGACCATCCAGCGGTATTTCCTCGTCCGGCTCGCCTGTTACTAATCCAGCATCTTGTTCCCATGGGTCAATACCTCCTATATCATCTGGCAAATTATCTAATATTCCGCCTTGTTGGGTTTCGTCCTGCGCACTGTCAGGGTATAAGTTTTCAATCAAATTGCGTTGTACTGTACGTATAGCCCAAATACTTGTTACAGTTGCGGCTATTATACAGCCCACCAGCATTAGCACAAAGGCTTTTTCTTTTACAAAATTAAATATTTTACTCATGGTAATTCTCCATTCATTTTTTGTTTGGCACTATGTTCTTTTTTCACTTAAACATAGTTTGCTACATAGTAAAACATTTTATACATCAAATAAATTTAAAATTAGCGCAAAAAAACAGTGTGTGCTCATAAAAAGAACACACACTGTTTTTTAATAATATTATTTTTTATTATTTTCTTCTGCCAAATAATCGAACTAACATTAAGAAGATATTGATAAAATCAAGATACAAACTTAAAGCGCCAAATATAGAAGCTTTTTTTAACATTTCACTATCACCTGAGTAATAGTTATAGTAGCTATATAATTTTTGTGTATCGTATGCTGTTAAAAGCATAAATATAACAAGACCCACACCACAGTAAAGCAAGTTTGTTACAAAATTAAAGCCAAAAAACATACCTATAAAGCTACAAACAATTAACGCTATTAAGCCTATCATTAATTTTGGGCCCCATGAGCTTAAATCTTTTTTTGTTTTTGCGCCGTAGGCTGCAAGCAAACCAAAGTACACAGCAGCAGATAAAAAAGCGAAAAACAGCGAGGAAAATTCATAAGCTACAAAGTAAAAACTCATAACTGCGCCGTTTAGCGCAGCGTACACAAAAAACAATGTTCGTGCTATGCCAACGCTTAATTTTTGAACTCTTGCGCTAAGCACAAAGACAATAATAAGTTCCGCTATAGTTAATGGTAAGAAAATTGAATATACAGCTGAAAATAAAACCTGGGAAGTTGCAACAAGCATTGAAATTATGAATGTTAGCCCAAGGCCTGCGCCCATCCAGCCAAAAGTTTTAATCATAAATTCATTTTTTGTTACGTTTTGCATGCCAAAAGTTTGGCTATCTACATTGACACCATAGTTGCCTGGACTTTGATTATAATTATTCATCGTTATCTCCTATATTTTTTTATAATAGTATTATTCTACCACAATTTTTTATTATTTCAATATTTTTCTTTGAATTTCAATTAAAATACAGTATAATACATAAAAATGAAACTTTCATTAATTAGAGGTTACTTATTTATGCAATTTGGTTTATATTATCATATCCCTTACTGTTTCGCTAAATGCAAATACTGCAATTTTTATACACACCCTGGTAAAAGAAACGTACCAGAAGATTTTGTTTTTGCACTTTTGCGCGAACTAAAACGGCACTCTTTAGACAAACCACTAGAACCTGATACGATTTATTTTGGCGGCGGTACGCCTAGTTTACTTTCGCCTATTGAAGTTGCTCTTTTAATTGAAAAAGCACAACCCAAACAAGGTGCGGAAATTACGCTAGAAGCAAACCCTGAAACAATAACACTTCAAAAACTGCAAGATTACCGCTCAGCAGGTGTAACACGCATTTCCTTTGGTGTACAAAGTGCAAATGATGAAAACTTGCGCCTTTTAGGTCGCCCTCACACTGCTGAAATTGCTCGAAATGCCTTTAAATGGGCGTGTCAGGCAGGTTTTGATGATATTTGCGGGGATATAATGCTCGCATTGCCAAACTACACCAACACTGAATTTGATAAAACACTTGAGCTTATAAGCGGTGAGGGTGCAAATCATATTTCGGCTTATTTGCTAAAAATAGAGGAAAACTCATACTTTGGAAAGCATATTCCAAAAAATTTACCTAACGCTGAACAATCAGCTGAGTTTTACCTTTATGCTGTACAAAAACTAGCCGAAAACGGTTTTGAACAATATGAAATCTCCAACTTTGCCAAAAATAATCGCATAGGCAAACACAATATGATTTATTGGGATTGTGGCAATTACCTAGGCATAGGACCAGCAGCGCACTCTTGCGTTAACGGAAAACGCTTTTTTTATGAACCAGACGTAAATAATTTTATTAACGATAATTTACCTATAACTCAAGATGGATTAGCCGACGCAGATGATTATTTAATGTTACAATTACGCCTTGCTAAAGGTTTAAATTGTAATAATTACAAACAACTATATGGCAAGGTATTTAGCGAAAAACAAGAGAAAATCATTGCACAATGCGTAAAAGCTGGTTACGCCAAATATGATGGCAAAAATTTAAAGCTTACACCTAGTGGCTTATTAATTCAAAACGCTATTTTAGAACAAATAATATAATACTGTTATTCAGATTAATAATATATATCACAATTATTAATATTTTTCACAAAACTTGCAATTATTTCCATAATATAATATAATAAATATAAATTTTATTGCATAGGCAACAAAGGAGATTTATATATGGATATAACCCCAATATTAATAAATAGCTCTTTATTTAAAGGTTTAACTGAAAATGAAATAAAGACGCTATTACCTATGCTCGAAGCAAAAGAAATGAAATTTGAAAAAGATGCATATATATTACACCTTGGCAAAAACATGCATCACATAGGTATTTTAATAGATGGCGCAGCAGAGGTTTTTAGGTGGTCTGCAAATGGGGCAAACAACGCTATAAGTTTGATGTTTCCTGGCAGTGTATTTGGTGATGTGCTAGGTATATCACGCTCAACAAGCCCTGTAAGTATTACAGCTATTAAACCTTGTACTGTGCTTTTTTTGCCTCATGAAAATTTTTTCAACTTAAAAACTGCACCTGAAAACGCAAAACGCAAGTTGTTGAATAACCTTTTGCACTGTTTGAGTGATAAATATTTTGATTTATCTTTGCGCATTGATATTTTACTGATGAAAACTTTGCGCCAAAAGATTGCACTTTATTTAGTTGAGCAATCAAAAATTATGGGTAGTGACACTTTTTTAGTGCCATATACACGCATAAAACTAGCAAACTACCTAGGCTGTGAGCGCAGTGCTTTAAGCCGTGAGTTAAGTATGATGAACAAAGACGGCTTACTTGAAACCTATAAGCAAAGTTTTAAATTGTTAAATAAACAAGCATTAATAGAGCTATGCATTTAAGAAGCTTAAAGATGGAGAAAAAATATGACTAAGAAACCTATTTTATGGATGGTTATTCCTTGCTATAACGAAGAAAGTGTGTTGCCAATAACCGCACCTATGTTTTTGCAAAAACTAACAGATTTAATTTCAGCACAAAAAATTTCTGAAAAAAGCAAGATATTATTCATCAATGATGGCTCTAAAGATAAAACATGGGAGCTTATTAATAAATTTTCCTCTGAAAATAGCCATTTTTGTGGCATAGCTCAAAGCCGAAACCGAGGACATCAAAACGCTGTACTTGCAGGTTTAATGGAAGCGAAAGACCAATGCGATATAACTATATCCATAGATTGTGATGGTCAAGACGATATAAACGCTATGGATACTATGATAGATGCCTACTATGATGGTTGTGAAATTGTGTACGGAGTACGCGCAAAACGTGACACTGATAGCTTTTTTAAGCGTAGCACCGCAGAAGGCTTTTATAAGCTAATGAACAAAATGGGTGCAGAGGTTGTTTACAACCATGCTGATTATCGCCTAATTAGTGCTAGAGCATTGCAGAGTTTTGCCGAATTTAAAGAGGTTAATATATTTTTACGTGGTATGGTGCCATTAGTTGGCTATAAAAGCACCAGCGTTTACTATGATAGGCATGTGCGACTTGCTGGCGAAAGCCATTATCCATTAAGCAAAATGTTAGCCCTTGCTTTTAACGGAATAACCAGCCTTTCAATAAAACCTATACGCATGATAGCAGGCCTTGGTGCATTTATGAGTATAATAAGCTTTTTAGGTGTTGTTTGGGCGTTGGTTGAAGTTTTGCTTGGCAACGTTGTGCCAGGTTGGGCCTCTACTGTTTGTGTTGTATTTTTTATGGGTGGCATACAATTATTATGCCTTGGCGTTATAGGCGAGTATATAGGCAAAATTTACATGGAAACCAAAGCACGCCCACGTTATATTATAGCACAGCGCACAGATAACCTTTGCGACAAGGAGCAAATAAATGAGTAAGCAAAGTTGGAAAGGCAGTACCCTTTTAAACCCAGCACCACCTGTACTTGTTTCGTGCGGGAGCTTGGAAAAACCAAATTTAATAACCGTTGCTTGGGCAGGCACAATTTGCACACAACCAAGCATGCTTTCTATAAGTATACGACCAGAGCGTTACAGTTATGATTTAATTAAAAATAGTGGACAATTTGTTGTTAATTTGCCTACTAAAGAACTTGTGCGTGCTGTTGATTGGTGTGGTGTTCGCAGTGGTAAAGATTACGACAAATTTAAGGAAATGAACTTAACCGCCGAAGAAAGCTCCGTTTTAAAGAATTGCCCTGTTTTAAAAGAAAGCCCGGTTAACTTAGAGTGTGAAGTTGTGCAAATTATCCCTCTTGGTAGCCATGATTTAATTTTAGCAAATGTTATAGCAGTTGATGTTGAGGAAAGTTTGCTTGATGAAAAAGGCAGACTAGCGCTAGAAAAAGCAAATTTAATTGTTTATAGTCACGGCGAGTATATGACCCTTGGCGAAGTATTAGGAACTTTTGGTTATAGCGTAAGAAAAAAACCAAAACATAAAAAAAAGAAACGATAAAACATTTATCATGTGAAACTAAACAAATTAAACCCAAAGGAGTTTCTGATGGAACAAAAACGTATATTTAAGCAAATATTTTTACTTGCAGCTTTTCTTTTAGTAGGGTATTGGGCTTTGCAAAACCTTGATGTTGTATCTGCTATGTTTAACTGGATATTTACTTTAATAATGCCATTTTTAGTAGGCTGTGCCATTGCATTTATACTTCATGTACCCATGGGATTTTTTGCAAAGAAAATTCCACAAAATGTAAAAAAAGGGCGCACTGCTTTATCTTTTATAATATCTTTACTTTGCGGCGCTATAATAATTAGCATTGCAATGGGTATTATCGTGCCTCAACTAGTTAAAACCATTAGTGAAATTGCCCTTGCTTTACCTGCTTTTGGTCAAGAAGTACTTGTTTACTTAACAAACATTGCAAACCAATATCCTTTCCTAGAGCCAGCCATTGCCGAATGGGCACAAGTAAACTGGCAATCTATAGTTGAAGAAGCTTTGGCATTTTTATCAACTAGCGGCATTACATTAATAACCAATGTATTTTCAGCAGCTAGTGGCATATTTAACGGCGTTATAAATAGCATAGTTAGTGTAATTTTTGCTATATACATTTTATTTAATGGCGAAAATTTAAAGCGTCAGGGCAAAATGCTTTTGTATGCTTTCTTTCCTAAAAACCGAGCAGAACGTGTAATAGAAATAACCATACGCAGTGAAAAAGCTTTTTCTAACTTTTTAACTGGTCAGTGCTTAGAGGCTTGCATTTTAGGCGCAATTGTTGCCGCTGTTATGTTTTTATTTGGTATGCCATATATACCACTTGTTGGCGTGCTTGTAGCTTTTACGGCACTTATACCTTTAGTTGGTGCTTTTTTAGGCTGTTTTATTGGGGCGTTTTTAATTTTACTTGAAAACCCTGTGCAAGCTTTAATATTTGTTGTTTTGTTTGTAGTTATTCAACAACTAGAAGGCAACTTAATTTATCCTCGTGTTGTTGGTAGTTCAATAGGCTTGCCTTCCATGTGGGTGCTTGTTGCTATCACATTTGGTGGCGGCGTTGGTGGTGTTGCTGGCATGTTAATCATGATACCGCTTTGCTCTGTGCTATACTCGCTTTTATGCGAAACTGTTTATGTACGTTTGCATAAACGTGGCATGGGTGAAAACTTTTTAAAAGAGAGAAACTCCGCCTTAGAAATGGCAAAACCCCAAAAAGCAACTAAAGAGAAAAAAACAAAAAATAAAAAATAATTTTTAGCTATGCTTTAAATCATAAAAATGCGTCCGTATATGCGGCGCATTTTTATTGCCTACGTGAAATTTTTACATAGATTTTTTGCAATTTTTAGATTAAAGCTAAAAAAAACCTAGAAAAATCATACATAGGTAAGTTTTTATTGTTTTTGCGACATTTTTTTACTTAACTTCATTGACTTAACTATTTGTCGTGGTACAATAGTATGGATAACTTATTTAAACTAAATTGGAGGCCACAGGGCACATGACCGAGCAAATACAAACAACTTTAAAAACAACTGCTTTACCGCTACCAAAAAAGGTCTATATACCTTTGCGTTCATATGGTGGTGAAATTGCCGAACCTCTTGTTAAAATCGGCGATGCTGTGTGTGTTGGCACAAAAATAGCCAGTTACAAACACAAACAAAACAACATTGAGGATACAGTCTTTATTTTTTCTAGCGTTAGTGGTGTAGTTCAAGATATAACACAAATAACTTTGGCAGATGATAATACCTGCGAGGGATTTATTATTTCTACAGATAAACGACAAAAAAACGCACCTATTGTTCACCCTATAATTAAAAACAAGCAAGATTTCGAATATGCTTTGCGTGTAGCTGGTATAACCGCACTAGATTCCGCTTTACAAAATAAAGCAAACAAAGCAGAGCAAACATTTGACACCTTGTTAATACACGCTACTCAAAACTCTGATATAAGCAACCATGTTGCCCTAATGGAAGAGGGCGACGCTTTACTTGGCACCGTTAGCACTTTGATGAAAATGTATAACATACCGCACTGCTTGATAATTATTGATAGAGAAGATAGAATTGCTGTTGATTTATATTTTAGCCTTGCAACAGGTATGAAAGGCGTTGAAGTGCGCCCAACGGAAACTAAACTTGCAAATGCCAGCGTTAAATTAATACTAAAAAAATTATTTGGGCGACGTTTAAAAGAAAAACAAAAAACGGCCGATGTAGGTGTTTTAGCTTTAGATATAAACAGCGCTTGCACTATTGGGCATTATTTAGCCACTAGCATGCCACCCACAACACAGCGCATCACTGTTTTGGGCGATATACCCGCTGAACCTATAAGCTACATTGCGCCATTTGGTACAAGCATTAAACATATAATGAGATGTGCTGATATAGGTAACAAAACACCTTTGCACAGAATTGTGCAAGGTAAAAGTGCCTTTGAAAATGAAGTTGTTGACTGGACCAGCCCCATAACACAGCAAATGAACCGTATAAGCTTTTTTAGCGAACGAGCATGTGTGCCACCAAAATTATCTTTTTGGGAAAAACCACTGCCAGCGTGTTACAAAGTTGACAGTAGCGAACTTGTGGAAAAACCAACTATTAAACACATGTATAATATGCTAACCGCTTTGCTACCTTGTGTTATTTGTGCGTTTTTACTTTTTGGTATAGACGCAATTTTGCTTGTTGGTGTTTCTGTGCTTTCATGCATTATCTTTGAATATTTCTTTTGCAAATTTACACATAAAAAAACCACCCTTTCGGATGGTTCTGCAATTGTTACTGGTGCTTTGCTAGGACTTAACTTTTCGGCAGCTTTGCCTTTATGGTATGCCATTATAGGTGCTTTTTTTGCCATAGTTGTTGCAAAAATGCTTTGTGGTGGCTTAGGCAAAAACGCCATAAATCCTGTTGCACTTGCATACACTGTTTTGTTGATAATTTTTCCTAACGGATTAACTAACTGGGTACCACCAACTGTTTTTGATGCCTCACAAATTGATGGTAATTATTCGCCCATGCCTCAAAGTGATTTCCAAAGCTGGTTTGATTTACTTTTAGGCTTGCGTGAGGGCGCAATTGGCACTGTTTCAACTTTTGCAATTTTAGCTGGTTTTGCATATTTAATCTTAACAAAAACCATGCGTGCACGCATAACACTAGCAACGCTAGGCACTGCTTTTTTCTTTTACTGGATTATAGGTTTTAATCTAAACCATATTTTATTTGAACTTTGCTCTGGTTCATTTTTATTTATGGCTGTTTTCATGGCTAGTGACCCCGCTACAAGCCCTAAAACACACAAAGGGCAATGTTTTTATGGTATAGGGTTAGCACTTTGCTCAATTGCAATATCACACTACAGCCTATACCCTGCAAGCATATTATTTGGCCTTTTACTAATGAATTTATGTGTAAAAATATTTGATAACGCAGAGGTTTAATCGTTTTTAGTTGTATCTTCAATAAGCTTTATTATTTGTTCAACAACAGCAGCTAAGGCTAATGGTACTAAAAGATAAACTATTGCGTTTTCTGCTGATGGTATAAAAGGGCTGTACCAAGGTGCTGGTGTGTTTAAAGTCATTGAATTAAACTGTGTTAGCACTCCGCCTATGCTATCTGTATCTAGGCGCAAAGCTGTTACAAATTTGCCACCTAAATCAAAATATAAAGTATCATTTACACGGGTTGGGTATATTACGTTTTCAGGCGTAAACTCACCCGTGTTTTTTTCGCTAAAATAAAGCTCTATACCTCCTGCTGGTTTATGGTGTTTTATATCCACCTTTATTACATTTACATAATACGAGCCATGCCAAACAAGATGTGGGTCAGCATCGCTAGAGGCAAGCCAATACCCCTCTGGTTTATCTTCCCTTGTATATTCTACAAGGCTATATTGTGCAAAATCTTCAAGATATAACACATGTTCGTCAGCCATGCCTTTTACGCTATAATATGTTTGCTCTGCAACACAAAATAAACCTTGCGAAATCCATACTAAAATCGCTAATATATAGGCAACAATTAGGCTGTTTTTTAGCTTCATCACGCCACCTCCACAATTAGTTCAAGCTGAATTTCACCGTTTTCGAGATAATTTATTTTATACAAAGCAGCGCCATCTAGTATGCTATCATATACCTCACCATCAAAAAGCGGTGCAAACTCCTCAGCTATATATGAATCACTAATATCCAGCATTAAATGTGTATATTGGGTTTCGTTTAAAAACGCTGAATAATCCTCTAAACTTGCTTTTGCTGGATATAAATATTGTATATTTTCTGCATTTGGCGCAACAATGCTTGAAAAGGTAGTTAACCAATGTGCCGAATTATCATCTGCCCAATTTTCGCCACCGTAACCAAGTGCGAGTTCTGCTTTTAACTCGTAGCCATAATAATACCATCGAGTTCCATCGTCCTCTTGGCTTATTAATAGCACTTTATCGCTTGGCAATAAAAAGTCATTTACTTGCTGTGCACGGTCTTTTACTTGCAAACGCGCTGTGTATTGTTCATGCGAAGCATTCCAAAAACCTTGCACTGGCAAACCAAAACTAACACTTATAACACAAACAACTAAAGACGTTAAAAGTGCAAAATATTCTGCCATATGTGGACGTTTTACCCCCTTATACATCGCAAGTAAAACACAAAAAATTGCCATAAACCAACCTAAATAAAATGGGCCTATATAACGTTGGTAATCTTTAAGGGTAAGTGCCTCCATATCTGAAAAATTATAAACATAAAGCAAAAGGTGAAAAAGCACAAACACAACAAATGCACCTGTTGATGTTATAGTAAACCAAATTAACCTACGGCGCATTTCGCCTTTTTTAGAAAAATAGAACATTCCGATAAAAAGCATAGTAAAAAATACAACAACTAAAAAACCTGAGCCAATAACGCTAACTGGTTTATTAAAAAAAGCAGCTTTCATGCTATTGCTGACTAACATAAATTTTTCAGCGTAATCGGTGCTACCCATACCAAAAAATTGCATAATGCCATCATTTATCAAAAAGCCATAGCCAACAACTGTACCTGTTGTATCATTACCTACTACAGATTTATCTGTCCCTGTAACCACCTTTATATATTGTATCCAACTAATGTAGCCTATAAGTGTAGGAGTTATAAGTAACACAGCAGTTATTATTTTTGAGCCTATATTTTTTATATTAAATTTAGGGCGTACAAAAACCATATCTACAAAAGCAACACCAACTACTATTGCTGCATATGCAAGGCCAACTTCTTTTATTAATGTTAAAAACGTTAAACTAATGCTAAGTGCAATTAAACCACTTTTTGTGTGCCCGGCTGTGAAGTATAGGCATAGTGCCGCACCAAAAATAACACCAAGCATAGTATCGCTCATAACTGTTAAATACACAGTTTGTGCATAATCAATAGTCGTGAAAAAATACGGCAACAAAATACCTGTACCAAAAACTATTGCACTTTTATACCAAGGCGCTTTTTTATCAAACACTGCACACATTGCACAAAAAGCTGAAAACATTAATATTGCGTACGCACTATAAACTTGCCATTCTGCAAAAGTTGTCGATATACACTGAAATAAATAGCTAATCAGCATAAGTGCTGGTGGGTACGACCTCGCTGCAAGGTAACCTGTGGAAACAGGGTGCAAAACATCTTGCGTTATGGTTCGCTGTATAGCTGCTCCCCAAAATGTAAACTCATCCCATTGACTGAACATTGGTTGAGTTGTTGCAAAAATCCCCCATATACCCAAGCTGACAAAAGTAAATAATAGTAACGCAGGGTGATAAATTTTTTCCAAAGCTATTTGGTAACGCTTTTGTATTATCACAGCTGCTAAAGCTGCAACACCCATACCACACCAAATAATTGCTCCAGTAAAAAGCATACTTGCCATACCAAAAGGCAAAAGCCAAATAGAACTAGCCGTTAAAATTGCAAATGGTAAAACTGGCCTTGGTAGTTCTGTTTTTTCTGCTAAGAATAGCATATAACCAAAAAGTGCAAGCACAACTATTATTATAGACAAAAAACTCACCTCTCTTTATTCAAACACTACACTTTTACAGTATATCACGAACAGTAATAAAAATCCACAATATTAAAACGCAAATTACATGATATACCTAACTAAGCAAAACTAGCGGAGTGCACATGGTGCATCCCACTAGTTTGATTTTTGCAAAATAATTTTAATAAAATTATTCTATTATTATTTTACCGCTCACACTTTGCACTGTTAAAAGGGTATTATTTCCACTTTCGTATCTATAACCTTTATTGTCGCCATTATATCTAACCTCTCCAAAGCTACTTGCTGTTAATGCCTCTTGATTAGTTTCAATTTCTATATTACCAGAAACAGTTGTTAGCTCGCCTATAAAGTTTTCGGATATAATTGTTAGATCTCCAGCAGTTGAATGTGCATCAATATTTTCAAAAGTTCCGTTTAAATAAATGTTTTCACTAGTACTTTTTGCTTGTAATTCGTTAATTTGTGTGCCATTTATTTCAACTTCACCTGCTGTTGTAATTAAACTTGCATTTTTTACAACATTTACATCTGTAAAAATATCGCCATCAACACTTGTTAGTTCTAAGGTTTGTAACTCTGTGCCTTTTGGTATAGTAACATTTATATGAAAATTACTATAATCAATATCAAAATCCAGATTAAAGCCTGTTTCAAAAATTAAAACTCCGTTCTCGACTTCTAGTTTTTCTATATGTTCTCTATCGTGTAGCCTATACTCCACACTGTAATCCTCGCCCTCTGTAACCCTTATATCAGGTGACATAGCATTGATTTTAATTGAGTGAAATTCCTCTAGTTCATTTTTTTCAACATTTATATTTGTAAAACTTTGCTCTTGTACATTTGCTGTTAAAACATTAAATGCATTATACCACGCGCCAAAAGTTACACCTGTTGATACTGCTATCGCTAAAACTGCTGTAATAATAATTTTTTTCATAATAAAATTCTCCGTTTCTTAATTTTTATGTTGTTATTTTCTAAGTGTTTTGCTGTATCTATAATATAACAGGCAAAACAAAAAATCCTTTTAGCTTTTTAAAAAGAAAACTAAAAGGATTTCAAAAGATTTTCGAAAGATTTTATTTTTTTAATAATATAAATTTTGTTGTTTTGCGTTTAGGCTCAAAGTTACTTTATCCAAATAATAAAAACTGAACGTGTTAGTCAAAAGCGCGATAATATACTCAAATCATCGAGTTAATTATAATTTGTTGTAACAAAAGGTATTATTACTTTAGCTGTAAATATTTGCTCTTCAAAGCTAAGTAATAACTCTCCGCCACAACTTTTAACAAGCTCTTTTACAATTGATAAACCTAAACCCGACGAACCGTCTGCTCTATCCTCCTGCGCTTTATACATGCGTTTTGTCAAGAGGTTTATTTTTTCACTTAAATTTTCATCAGTTTGATTTTTTATGCTAATTATTAGTGCATCCATCTTGCAATATGTTTCTATAAATATAGGTGAGTTTTTCGATTTATATTTTTCAGCATTATCAAGCAAGTTGGCCAATATGCGCTGAAAGTTATTTATATCTGCATATATGGTAATGTTTTCATATTGAAAATTAGTTTTTATATCGCTTTGCCTAAGTTCTATTATTTGGCTTAAAACGAGGTTTACTTTAAACTCACTAGGTGTAGGCTTTATATCTTTGCTGATAAGTTTGCTATAAAAAAACAAATCATCTATTAGTTTTTTAAGCCTAGCGCTATTTTTTTGTGCTATATCGGCAAAGCTATAAATCTCGCTACCTTGCTCGCTTTGAGTTTTAATTAGCTCTATGTATCCAGTAATAGATGTTAGCGGCGTGCGCACATCATGCGAGAGGTTTGTTATTAGCGCCCTTGTGCTTTGCTCTTCCTTGCGTTCTTTTTGATTTTTATTATACAGGGTTTGCCCCATATTATTAATATTTTCAGCTAAACTTATAAGCTCTTTTTCACCCTTTACTGCAATTTTATGTGTTAAATCTACATTTGCAATGGTATTAATGCCTTTTTCTATTGTTTTTATTTTATTAATTACATTTGACATTTGCATTAAAATTAAAACTAAAAATAATATTAATGATGCCAATCCACTTAAAATAAAATATGCTGAATAAATATATCTTATTGTATTTGATATTACTAAAACCGAACCTTCAGCATCAAAAAAATCGAGCTCGTATATAAAATACGTATCATTAATAACACTCTGCGATTGCTCGCTTGAGTAATCTTCAACAGAACTTAAAAAATGTAAAGTATAACCGGTGTTACTCCATAAGCTTTCTATTTGTTTTGCCTCACTAAAAGTAATAGAATTTTCTGTAATGCGTAATTGAATTTCTGCTACTAGCTTATCTATTTGCGGTTTTTGCTCGGAAACATTTGTTCCCCATATTTTTAATATTATAAAATCTGCTAAAAAAGCTAAAATTATAAATAGCAAGACACTAAAAAATAAAGCAAGAAAAACCCTAAAAGGAACAGTAAAATAAAGTGATTTACTTTTAGTCAACACGGTAACCAACTCCCCATACTGTTTTTATATATTTAGGTTCGTTTGCATCATCCTCAATTTTAGTTCGCAAATTTCTTACATGCACTGAAACAGTGCTCTGTGCATTTAAAATGCTATCATCATTCCAAACATAATTATAAATTTGCTCTAATGTAAACACAATACCCCTATTTTTTAAAAACATTTCTAATATTGAAAATTCAGTTTTTGTCAGTTTCAAAAGTTCGCCATTTTTATAAACCATATGCGAAGATAAGTTCACCTTAATATCACCTATTATCATTTCATCTCGTGTTTCATTTATTGGTTTTTCGTTATATATTTTATACCTACGTAAATTTGCTTTAACACGTGATATTAAATCAATAGCGCCAAACGGTTTTGTGATGTAATCATCAGCACCAGAAGAAAAACCTATCATTTTATCTGCGTCTTCGGTTTTAGAGGTTAAAAATATAATTGGCATATTATATTTTTCTCTTATTTTTAGGCAAGTTTCAATACCATTAAGCCTTGGCATCATGCTGTCCAAAATAACAAGGTCTATTTCATCGCTTATTTTTTCGAGCGCATCTATGCCATCTACTGCCTTTATAGTTTCAAAATTTTCGCTAGTTAGATATAATGCCACTAGGTTGCGAATATCCTCTTCATCATCAACTATTAGAATTTTCATGTATTTCCCTCTTTTAATTTTGCCAAAGTTTTAACATTGTTTCACTATAAATGCAATAGTTTTCAACATTTAAATACGCATTTGTTTAAAACTATTCATTTCTAACATTATAACACTTATTTTTAATTTTTACAAATATTTAAGAGTACACCTAGATAAGTTTTAATTCCTACATTAAAAACACCCTTGTTAAACATAAGCTTAACAAGGGTGTAAAATTTAATTAAATATTTTAATGTGATATAACAATCAATTAGAATTTATATCTTTCTACATAATGTGTATGTAGTATGTGGTGTGCACGAGAAGAACCAGGTGTGCCAAAGAACTCATCATAGATAACTTTAACATCTGGGTTTTCGTGTGATAGGCGCAATGGGTTTTTCTTATCAGCGTCATAAAGGGCTTTTGCACGCAATGTTTTAAGGTCAGTGTAGTTGCGAACGCTATCGTTCAAGATTGGTTGACCACCGCCGTTTACACAACCGCCTGGGCAAGCCATGATTTCGATGAAATGGTATTCTTTCTTACCAGCTTTGATATCATCAAGCAATTTGCGAGCATTAGCAAGGCCGCTAACAGCTGCAACTTTAACTTCGATACCAGCAACGTTGTATGCTGCTTCTTTAATGCCTTTTGTGCCACGAACTTCTTTAAAATCAAGTTTTGAGAAGTCGCCATCTAGTGTGCGAGCAGCTGTACGTAGAGCAGCCTCCATAACACCACCAGTTGCACCAAAGATATTACCAGCGCCTGAGCCTGTGCCCATTGGGCTATCAAACTCTTCATCTTTTAGCTCGGTAAATTTGATACCTGCACTTTTAATCATGCGGCCAAGTTCACGAGTTGTAAGAGCAATGTCAACATATTGTAAGCCAGCTTCTTTTTGTTCTTCACGGCCTACTTCAAACTTTTTAGCTGTACATGGGATAACACTAATTACGTATAAATCTTTTGGATCTATACCTGTTTTTTGGCAGTAGTAATTTTTAAGTATAGCGCCAAACATTTGTTGTGGAGATTTACAGCTAGATAGGTTAGGAATAAATTCTGGGTAGAAATGCTCACAGAATTTTACCCAGCCTGGGCTACAGCTTGTTATCATAGGTAGCACGCCACCGTTTTGTACACGGCCTAGGAACTCGTTTGCTTCTTCTATGATGGTAACGTCAGCAGTTAAATCCATGTTGAATACTTTTTCAACACCAAGGCGACGTATTGCAGCAACCATTTTGCCCTCTACGTTTGTGCCTACTGGCATATCAAAAGCTTCGCCTAAAGTTGCACGTACAGATGGAGCTGTAAAAACAACAACTTTTTTGCTTGGGTCATTGATAGCATCCCATGCTTTATCTGTGTCGTTTTTCTCGTAAAGTGCGCCAACTGGGCAAGCTACGATACATTGGCCACAGCCAACACAAGGTGAGTTATCAAGTGTGCGCTCAAAAGCTGAACCTATGTGGCTGTTGTAACCACGAGCAATTAAGCCAATTGCGCCAATGCCTTGGATTTTTTCACAAGCAGAAACACAACGACGGCACAAGATACATTTGTTGTTATCACGCACAACGTAAGCAGATTTATCATCTATTTCATAGCGTGGTTCTTCAGATGCAAAGCGATCTTCATTAACGCTGTAATCAGTAGCTAAACGTTGTAGCTCACATTTGCTGCTACGTACGCAAGAAAGACATTTTTTGTGGTGACTTGAAAGTATTAGCTCTAAAGTTGTTTTGCGAGAGCTACGTACTGTTTGAGTATTTGTTGAAATTTCCATGCCTTCTTCAGCAGGTTGAACACAACTAGCTACAAGACCACGACGGTTTTTAACTTCAACAACACAAACACGGCAATCGCCCAAACAGTTAACGCCTTTTAGCCAACAAAGAGTAGGGATTTCGATATCCGCAGCTTTTGCTGCTTCAAGTATAGTTGTACCAGCAGGCACGCTAACTGGTAAACCATTAATTTTTACATTTACATTTTCCATTATTACGCCCCCTTATTGCACTACAATTGCTTTAAATTTGCAGCTTGTTAAGCACACGCCACATTTAATGCACTTTGCTGTGTCGATTTTATGTACTTCTCTAGGAGCGCCAGAAATTGCACCAACAGGGCATTGGCGAGCACATAGTGTACAACCTTTACATGCGCTATCCACAACTTGGTAAGAAAGCAATGCTTTACATACGCCAGCTGGACATTTTTTATCAACAACGTGAGAAATGTATTCGTCACGGAAGTAACGCAAAGTTGAAAGTACAGGGTTAGCAGCTGTTTGGCCAAGAGCACAAAGGCTAGCTGTTTGCATGTGTTTGCTTAGTTCTTCAATTTTATCTAAATCTTCAAGCTCGCCTTTGCCTGATGTAATTTTTTCAAGCAATTGTAATAGGCGGTGTGTACCAACACGGCAAGGTGTACATTTGCCACAACTTTCTTCAACTGTGAATTCTAGGAAGAATTTTGCGATGTCAACCATACATGTGTCTTCGTCCATAACGATAAGACCACCAGAACCCATCATACTGCCTATAGCAATAAGGTTATCGTAATCGATAGGTGTATCTATTAAAGTTGAAGGTATACAACCGCCAGAAGGACCGCCAGTTTGTGCAGCTTTAAAACGTTTACCGTTTGGTATACCGCCGCCAATTTCTTCAACTATTTCACGCAAGGTTGTACCCATTGGTATTTCAACAAGACCAACGTTTTTGATTTTGCCACCAAGAGCAAAAACTTTAGTACCTTTGCTTTTTTCTGTACCCATGTTTGCAAACCATTCGCCACCGTTTAAAACGATTTGAGGAATGTTAGCGTAGCTTTCCACGTTGTTTAGGATAGTTGGTTTACCAAATAAGCCTTTAACAGCTGGGAATGGTGGGCGTGGGCGTGGTTCGCCACGGTTACCTTCTATAGAAGTTAACAGAGCTGTTTCCTCACCACAAACGAAAGCACCAGCACCTAGGCGGATTTTAAGGTCAAAATCAAAACCTGTGCCTAAGATATTTTTGCCAAGCATGCCGTATTCACGTGCTTGCTCACGAGCGATTTGTAAACGTTTAACAGCGATTGGGTATTCAGCACGTATGTAAACATAACCAACTTTAGCACCAATTGTGTAACCAGCAAGTGCCATAGCCTCAATAAGCGCATGAGGGTCGCCCTCTAGCACGCTACGGTCCATGAAAGCACCTGGGTCGCCTTCGTCCGCATTACAGCAAACATATTTAACATCAGAAAGACTATTTTTAGCAAAACGCCATTTTGTAGCAGTTGGGAAACCACCGCCGCCACGGCCACGTAAACCTGAAATTTCAATTGTTTTTAAAACATCATCAGGTGTCATTGTTGTAAGTGCTTTAGCTAAAGCTTGGTAAGCACCTGCGCCGAAAGCTTCTGTGATATCTTCAGGGTCGATAACACCACAGTTGCGTAGAGCAACACGGTTTTGTTTTGCGTAAAATTGTGTTTCTTGCAAGCTTTGAACAGAGCCGTCAGCAAGAAGAGTTTCTTCGTAAATTAGTTCTTTTTGAATTTCGCCACCTTTAAGGTGACCTTTAACGATAGTTTCTACACCTTCTGGTGTAGCGTTGCTGTAAAAACTACCCTCTGGGTAAACGATAAGGATAGGGCCAAGGCTACATAGGCCGAAACAACCTGTTGTAACAACAAGTACTTCATCAGCAATTTCGTTTTCTGCAAGGCTTTTGTGTAGTTGGTCAACAACTGCGCCACAGCCAGATGATGTACAACCTGTACCACCACAAACTAAAACTTGGCGTTTGTAACCACCAGGTAGGTTATCAGGGTCAACAGGAGCATGCTCTGTACGTAAAGCAACTAAAAGCTCTTTTTCGCTTTTTAAGCGATTTAAATCTTCCATTGTTAGTGCATTCATTCTTGTACACCCCCTTCTGCCATTGTAAGTGTGCGGTATTTATCAAGGATACCCTTGACATCTTTTACCTCTAGGCGACCATATACGTCATCATTAACTGTGATAACTGGGGCAAGGCCACATGCACCTATGCAGCGAGCTGCATCGATAGAAAAACGGCCATCTGGTGTACAACCACCTGATTTAATGCCTAGCTCTTCTTCAAGAGCTTCCATGATTTTATCTGCACTCTTAACATAGCAAGCTGTGCCAAGACATACAGAAATGCGGTACTCACCTTTTGGTGTGAGTGAGAACTGTGAATAGAATGTTGCAACGCCATAAACTTCAGATAAAGAAACACCCAATGCTTCAGCAACCATTGTTTGAACCTCTATTGGTAAGTAGCCATAAATAGCTTGTGCTTGTTGTAGCACTGGCATTAACCCACCACGTTGATTTTTGCGTTCTTCAATCACGCGATACAATTCACGTTCTTGTTCTTTTGTGCCCCTGAATGGAGGCAGGACTGGAACTTGATTCATCATTTTCCTCCTTCCTTTTCAATGAAAAGGAGATTTCGTTTAGCGGTTATTTTTAGACAACAAAAGGCAAACTATCCTTTCATATATGAAAGTACAGTCTGTCATCTTTGTTAAAATTATATCACAGTTTTAAGATAAAACAAGCAAATAGAAAAGTATGAATGTCAAAAATTCAATTTTCGTCATTTTGCTCATTTTAGCCTTATTTTATTTCAAAATTACAGCCTTTTTGACATGTGTTTTTTTGCATTTTTTGTGTAATTGGCGCATATTCAGTAAGCATTAGCTAACCATGTACACATTGTGTATACTTTTTTAGTCAAAATATACAACAGTGTATACACTCTCTTCAACTTGGCAATTTGCTATATTTTTTTAAACTTTAAAGTTAGTTTTCACACATTTTATACTTAATATTAATAACTATTATCAATATATCAACCAAATGTTCATAAGTAATACACATTAATATGTTAAAGTAAATTTGGGGAAAATCAATATATATTTAAGCTTACTATATGTTAAATTAATCTCGAAATTTTTTACTATTTTGGTATTCTTAATGCATTTGTTAACACTCTATTTTTTATTAAGCATGATTTTTGCAATTTTATTTTAACTATTTTTTAAAAGGCAAAAGAACATTTATGCAAAGGAGCAAAATCATGGAAAGCAAGAAAATTATATCTTTTTTAACCGTTGCATTTGGCATTGTAGCTGTAATCATTATTATATATTTTACAAGTAGCGTGTTGCCTACGCAAGACCACAATACTAATGCAGAAAACACTTCATACATTAAACAAAGCGAAGTGGAGGAAATAATGAATGAAAATAATTTAAATGTTATTTATTTAGCAGGCGGTTGTTTTTGGGGATTAGAAGAATATTTCCAAAGAATGGATGGAGTTTATGATGCTACTTCTGGCTATGCAAATGGTAACACCGAAAACCCAACTTATCAACAAGTGCTTTATGATGGCACAGGACACGCTGAAACAGTGCGTATTTTATACAATCCGTTAAAAATTAATTTATCTCAACTTTTGGTAAAATATTTTCAAGTTATAAACCCTGTTAGCGTTAACAAGCAAGGCAATGATGTTGGTTCACAATATCGAACCGGTATTTATTATACCAATGAAAATGATATTGAAACAATTAATAAAGAAATGGAAAAAATTGCCCTTAACTACGAAGAGCCTCTAGCTGTTGAGGTTGAACCCTTAGAGCATTTTTACAATGCCGAGGATTATCACCAAGATTATTTACAGAAAAACCCCAATGGTTACTGCCACATAGATTTAAGCCTAGCAACGCAAAATGAGGAACTTATTGACGCTGACGATTACAATAAACTGGAAACTGATGAAATCAAAAATATGCTAACTGATTTACAATATGATGTAACACAAAACAATGGCACAGAAAGAGCTTTTTCGAGTGAATATGATAAATTTTACGAACCAGGCATTTATGTTGATATAGTTACAGGCGAACCGCTATTTTTATCTAACGATAAATACGATAGTGGCACAGGCTGGCCTAGTTTTACACAACCTATTACACCTGAAGTTGTTGTTGAGGGCGAGGGAAATCTTAAACATTACTATGGGCTAGAAGTTAAAAGCCGAGTTGGAGAATCGCATCTTGGACATGTTTTCTCTGATGGCCCTAAGGACGAGGGCGGTTTAAGGTACTGCATTAACGGCGCTGCTCTAAACTTTATTCCGTATGACCAAATGGACGCTGAAGGTTACGGTGACCTTATGGAATTAGTAGAAACTGAATAAATAAACCTAAAGCGATGCTTGCGTAAAATTAATTGCAAACATCGCTTTTTATTTTATACTTTTTAAAAAGTTTAAATTAAACAACACATAATTTAAAACTTTTGCACTTCTTCCATCATGATTTTTGCAGCTTGCCATATGCGTTGTGGCTGGGACTGAACAGAGCTGTTATCTTTTAAAATCAGCTCTAAACCTTTGTTGTGGCGTTTTGCTACATTTATTGTTTGTGCAATATCTGCACGGAAAACATCTTTATCAAAACTAGGGCCTGTGCCAACTAATGCAGGATTTGGTTTTGCAGACATTATTATCTCTTTTGGTAATTTTTCAGCAAAATTTTCTTTATTGTTCCAAGGGCTACATGAAATTTTACGTAAATTTGGCATTTTGCAAATAACATCTAATCTATCATCTAAACGTTCACAACAGCCATAATAAACATTGCCCATCTTTTTAAACAATCTCGTCATATAAGGCACTTCAAATTCTGCTGTTATTTCGGGCGAAACCGATGTAAATAACTGCGCCATTGCAAAGCTCCAAGCATTTTTCGCTGTTCCTTCTAATATATCTTGTGTAAATGGTGCTGTTAAAGTTGATGAACAATGTGTAATTGAGCTTGCTGTATCAAAAAGTTTTTGCTCGTTTGCCATATCTATCCAGCTCTCAGTTACATCTGTTGCACGTTGCATTATTGCATGCAATAACTCTGGCGCATCTATTAGTGCAAAATAAATTTCCTCAACACTCATCCATTCTGCTATTATATCCCAAATGCCCATGTGTATGGTTATGCCTACACGCTGTATTGGCGCAACACCTGCAAAAATATCTTTAGCTTGTTCTACCACTAGTGCGTCAGCTGTTGCATCTAGCTCTACTTTTGTAAACTGTATTTTTTCAACATCTTGCATTGATTCAAACTGATTTATAAACTGGTGCGAAACAACATTGTTTTTAACATCTGTTTGCAATATGTTCTCAGTTAAATTTAAGCCGTAGCGCCTATATTGTGGGTTTGTTAACACATATGGTATCATTATATATGGTGGCATTACCATATCAACAGGCATATATGTGTGCTGATATATAAATTTGCGTAAATTTAACTCAACAGCACGCCAGTATGGGTGTTGAACTTCACATTGTAAAAAACCATCTACGTCCATTTCGTGCCAAGGTAATTGATCAATAATAACCATAGGGCGCTGCATACGCCCATTATTTAAAGAGGCCCATAATTTTTGTGTTGCTATTTGTGTATCAGATAACGCAAGCGCCATATATTGTTGAGCAAGCTTACGTAGAATTTCTTTTTCTTTTAATATAAGTTCCATTATAAATGCTCCCTGTTATACCTTTAGTTACAGCAATTAATAGTAACGCACTAATTTAAATTCATTATCGTGCTTTTTATTAACACTCCCAGTTTTTTAGTGCAATTTTGGTTCAGTGTTTTTAATATACTATATTTTCACTTTTTTTACACCCTTAAAAAAATAGTAAAAACACTCAAAAAACAACTTTTATTTTTTGAGCGTTTATGATACTATAATTAAAATGAGGTGATGAAATGCTATTTTTATATGGCAAAATAACTGTTGATGATGATTGGCATGTGCAAGAACCACATGCTGTGTTGTTTGCACGCATATACTATGTACTTAACGGAACTGCAACTTATATTGATAACAACTCACAAATAAAACTCAAAAAAGGATATTTATATTGTTTGCCGACAAATGTTTCATACGAGGTTAAGCGTAATAAAAACGAAATTTTTGAAGTATTATTTTTGCATGCAGATATAGCGCCTTTTGTACTTTCGCATTGTGCTGAAATTTTTGTTGATGCCAAAGGACTTTTACACAGCACTTTAAAAACTTGTGAAAAATACTGTGAATTTTCAAAATCCGACCCTATATTGCCACTTAGCCAGGCAATATTTGCACCAGTTATTGAATATTTAAAAACTTGTAATATTTTTTCCTTACAAAGGGCAGAAATACAAAAAAGCATATCATACATAGCACAAAACCTTGAAAAAGATTTACCACTTGAAAAACTAAGTGCAATAACAGGCTACCACAAACAACATTATATACGTTTGTTTAAAAATGCAACAGGTACAACACCACACCAGTTTATTTTACAATACCGCATGAAAAAAAGTTATTTATATTTATGCTCTGGTAAAAATGTTGAGGAAACTGCACCTTTAGTTGGTTTTACACACGCTAAAAATTTTAGTCGAGCTTTTAAAAATTACTTTGGAGTTTTACCTACTCAAGTACGCAAAAACTTAAAACCATAATATATTCTTCTCTAACAAAAAAACAGTGTCACCACAAACTTGCAACCGTTTACTATTGCAAGCTGTAATGACACTGTTTTTTGTTATCTAAAAATTTGTAAGAAAATAATGAGGTTATTTAATTTCGATTATTCGAAATCCATGATGTTTATCCAAGTTAGCAAGAATTCTTTTTCTTCAGCTTTACCTTTAGAAAGTTGAGAAGCTGCAACTATGGACATCCATTTTTGCACATATTGTTTAGCTGTGTCGCTTTTTGCGCAGAACAAATCTAGGTATTTTTCTGCAAGCTCTTTTTTGTCAGCTAAGCAAAAACGCAAGTATGTTCTGGCTACATCTGCACTAGCGTTGCCTTGTGTTGCATGTGCCCAATCTAATATATATGCTTTACCTTCTGGTGTGATAACAATATTACTTGGGGTGAAATCACCATGGCACACTTTAGCATGTTTTGGCAAGCTTTCTAGGCGAGTGTGTAGCTCGTAACGAGTAGTAGCTGGTATAGTAGGTGCGCAAGCACTGATTTTTGTGTTCATTTTATCTTTAAGCTTGCTTAAAAGTGGGCATTTTTGAGAATGAATTTCCATTTGTAGGTTTACAAATAGTTCTAAATATTCTGCCTCTTTTTCTGGATTTTTTTCCATAAGTTCAGCAAGAGTAGTACCCTCGATAAACTCTGAAACAATTGCCCATTTACCATCAACTTTAGTTACCTGGTCAATTTTGGGGATAGCTAGAGAAGTTTCTTCTATACGAGATTGGTTTAAAGCCTCGTTTAAAACGTCAGATTTTTTGAAATCATCGTTAAAAACTTTAACGGCAAATGCGCCATCTTGGTAAATCGCTTTATTAGGTCTTTTTGCAATAACTTTATCTAATTTCATATGAGTACCCCTTTTTTATTTTTAATACAGCAAATATTTTATAGAAATTGCACTCGCCATTTTCTCATGACGAGTGACAATTTTGCAATTTATACCGTCAAAAAGTAGTATAAATTAAACTTGTACATCTGTACCATAGTATGCGTTTAGATACATTTGTTTCATTTCGCTCATTAGTGGGTAACGTGGGTTTGCGCCTGTGCATTGATCATCAAAAGCTTGTTCAACCATGTCGTCCAAACGATCTAGGAAATCTTTTTCATCAATGCCATATTCTTTGATTGTTTTCTTGATGCCGATTTTTGCGCAAAGCTCTTCGTTCATTTTAATTAAACCAGCAACTTTTTCCATATCAGTTTTGCCTTTTACACCTAGTGCTTCAGCTACTTCAGCGTAGCGAGCAGCTGCGTGTGGGTATGCATATTGTGAGAAAGTACCCATTTTTGTAGGAACTTCAGCGCAGTTAAATTTGATAACTTCGTTAATCAAAATTGCGTTTGCAATACCGTGTGGTAAGTGGTGGAAAGCACCAAGTTTATGAGCCATTGAGTGGCAAACACCTAGGAATGCATTTGCGAAAGCCATACCAGCCATTGTAGCTGCATTAGCCATTTTTTCACGTGCGATAACATCTGTTTGACCGTTTTCGTAAGCGTCTGGTAGGTATTTGAAGATAGCTTTTAGTGCTTGTATAACAAGGCCATCTGTGTAATCAGTAGCAAGCATAGACGCATAAGCTTCAAGTGAGTGAGTTACAGCGTCAAAACCAGATGCAGCTGTTAGGCCTTTTGGTGCAGACATGTGTAAATCAACGTCAACTATAGCCATGTTTGGCATTAATTCGTAGTCAGCTAGTGGGTATTTAACACCAGTTGTTTCATCTGTAATAACAGCGAAAGGTGTAACTTCTGAACCTGTACCAGCAGAAGTTGGTATAGCGATAAAGTAAGCTTTTTCGCCCATTTTAGGGAATGTGTATACACGTTTACGTATATCGATAAAACGCATAGCCATATCCATAAAGTCAGCTTCTGGGTGCTCGTACATAACCCACATGATTTTTGCAGCGTCCATTGCAGAACCGCCACCAAGAGCGATGATAACATCAGGCTCGAAAGAACGCATTTGCTCTGCGCCAGCTTTTGCGCAAGCTAGTGTTGGGTCTGGCTCAACATCAAAGAAAGATGTATGTGCAACGCCCATTTCGTCTAGTTTATCTGTAATGCATTTGGTAAAGCCGTTTTTGTATAGGAACTGATCAGTAACTATGAAAGCACGTTTTTTGCCAAGTACATTTTTAAGCTCATCAAGAGCTACTGGCAAGCTGCCTTTTTTGTGATATAGTTTTTCAGGTGCTCTAAACCAAAGCATATTCTCTCTCCTTTTTGCAACTGTTTTAATGTTGATGAGGTGTTTAACACCAACGTTTTCAGAAACGCTGTTACCGCCCCAAGAGCCACAGCCCAAAGTTAGAGAAGGAGCTAGTCTAAAGTTGTATAAATCACCTATACCGCCTTGTGCTGCTGGTGTGTTAATAAGAACACGGCAGCTCTTCATTTTATTGTAGAACTGAGCAGTTTTTTCAGGTTGAGTTGCCTCGTTAATGTATAGGGAAGATGTATGACCAATACCGCCATCACAAACTAGGCGATCAGCTTTTGTAAGTGCATCTTCAAAGTTTTTAGCTTTGTACATAGCAAGTACTGGAGATAGTTTTTCATGTGCGAATTCTTCGCTATGTTCAACAGAAGTAACTTCACCTATAAGGATTTTAGCTTTTTCTGGAACAGTTACGCCCGCTAGCTCAGCAATTTTGAATGCTGATTGACCAACGATTTTTGCGTTTAGTGCGCCGTTGATAAGAATTGTTTTACGAACTTTTTCAACTTCATCACCTTTTAGGAAATAACAGCCACGTGCTGCGAATTCTTTTTTAACTTTATCATATACATCATCTAAAACAACAACAGATTGCTCAGAAGCGCAGATCATGCCGTTATCAAATGTTTTAGAGTGTATAACAGAGCTAACTGCAAGTAGCAAATCAGCAGAAGAATCAATGATAGCTGGTGTGTTACCTGCGCCAACGCCTATTGCTGGTTTACCACTAGAGTAAGCAGCTTTAACCATGCCAGGGCCGCCAGTTGCAAGGATTATATCAGCTTCTTTCATAACCATGTTGGTTAGCTCTAAGCTTGGAACATCTACCCAGCGGATGATGCCTTCTGGTGCACCAGCAGCAACAGCAGCTTCTAAAACAACACGAGCAGCCTCTATTGTACAATTTTTAGCACGTGGGTGTGGGCTGATGATGATACCGTTACGAGTTTTTAAAGAGATTAAAGTTTTAAAGATAGCTGTAGATGTAGGATTTGTTGTTGGTATAACAGCAGAAACAACACCTAAAGGTTCAGCTAATTTGATAATACCAAAAGCATCGTCTTCTTCTAAAACACCACATGTTTTTGTATCTTTGTATGCGTTGTAGATATATTCAGCAGCGTAGTGGTTTTTGATAACTTTATCTTCAACTATGCCCATGCCTGTTTCAGCAACAGCCATTTTTGCTAGGCGTATACGCTCTCTGTTTGCAGCGACTGCAGCCATTTTAAAGATGTAATCAACTTTTTCTTGACTAAATGTTGCAAATGTTTGTTGTGCTTTTCTTAGTTCAGCAAAGGCATTGCCCAAGCTCTCTACAGAATCAACGAGTATGCTCTTTTGTTTGTCCATTCTTAAATCTCCCTTTCATAATAAAACAAATTTATAATGTGCAATTTCAACAACCAATTTATTGCTTGTTAAAATATTAACAATATTTCCGCTTTTTGTCAAGCCATCTAACAAACATAATTCAACTTTGTAGTTTTGCACAATAACAGCTTATCAATTGTTAAAAAAATAGCAATGTTTTTTGGTGGATTCGTAGAAAAAACACATGCTGTTCATAGTTTGCGCAAAAAGCCCAATCTATAAACAGCATAGTTTACTTACCACAAATGGATAACTTCATTATATAAGCCTTCGTAGCTCTTTGCAGAGGCATTCCAGCTAAAATCTTGGCGCATAGCATGGCGCACAAGATTACTCCAATCCTGTTTGCGATAAAATGCATCTTTTGCTCTAATACAAGCTGAATATAGTTCGTGTGCATTACAATCTATAAAAGTAAAGCCGTTACCTGTGCCGTAAGTGCAATCTTGTATAGAATCCTTCAAACCGCCTGTTTCACGCACTAGCGGTATAGTGCCATAACGGCAAGATACCATTTGTGCAAGGCCACAAGGTTCGCTGCGTGATGGCATTACAAAAACATCTGCACCGCCATAAATACGCTGTGCTAAAGATAAATCAAAACCTATAGTCACACCTACACGCCCTGGGTTATTTGCAGCAAGCTCTCTAAATTTGTTCTCATATTCTTTTTCACCTGTGCCTAGTATAACAAGCTGTATGCCCGCATCTACTAAACCTTGAGCTATGGAACAAACAAGATCGAAACCTTTCATACCAACAAGGCGACTTACCATGGCAAATACAGGGCTGCCATCTTTATGTAGGCCGTATTGGTCTTGCAAAGCTTCTTTGCAAACAGCTTTGCCTTTTTCAAAATTATTAATATCGTAATTATAAGGCAAGGCTTTATCTGTAGCTGGATTGTTAAAATCTAAATCAATACCGTTTAATATACCACAAAGCTTGTACTGTTTTTCAATCAAAAGCTTTTCTAAGCTATAGCTAAACATAGGTGTTAAAATTTCGTGTGCATATGTTGGGCTAACAGTAGTTACTTTATCGCTTACTAATATTGCGCCTTTCATAAAGTTAGCACATTTATCATACTCCACTAAATGTCTATCTCTTGGGCCTATGCCACAAATTTCCTCTAACACCTCTAGGCCGTACTTACCTTGGTACGCTATATTGTGTATTGTGAACACAGTTTTAATATTACTAAATTCGTTTAAATGGCGATAGTATAAACCTAAATAAACTGGTGCAAGGGCGGACTGCCAATCGTTGCAATGCAAGATATCTGGTTTAAAATCAAGATGAAATAACATTTCAAGCACTGCGCGGCTGAAAAACGCAAATCTTTCGCCATCATCATAAAAGCCGTAAAGGCCTTTGCGGTCGAAGTAATATTCGTTATCCAAAAAGTAATAGTGCACACCGTTTTCCACAGTTGTGTAAAGGCCACAATGCTGGCTACGCCAGCCCACTGGTACTGAAAAGCTTGCGATATGTTCAAAATTTTCGCGCCATTTTATATCGCCGTATAGTGGCATAACCACTCTAGCATCTATACCATCTGCAACAAGTGCTTTTGGCAGAGCACCTGCTACATCAGCAAGGCCGCCCGATTTTGCAAACGGGTTTGCCTCAGATGAAACATATAAAATATTCATTTTCAATCCTTTCTGTCATAATTCAGTTTGTATATAGCAAGCGGTTTATAACCCTGTTTTGCTATATACAAATATAGTTTGATAAACAAATAAACCTAAATACTTTTTAAACTTTTTGACGTTTGCCTACAAAAACTGGAAAAGTATCTGTACCAAATAGTTGTTTTTCTTCGCCAAAAACAACTTCTTTATCAGCAACAACGCACTCTAAGTTTGCATATTCGCCAACAACTGTATCTTGCATTAAAACGCAGTTGCGAACAGTCGCGCCTTTTTTAACAACAACGCCACGGAACAACACGCAGTTTTCTACACGACCCTCAATACGACAACCATCAGCCACTAAAGAGTTTTCGACATGAGAACCATTTACAAAACGTGTTGGGTTATCATCACGTGTTTTTGTATAGATAGGGCTACCTTTTGGGAAAAGAGCATCTAAGTTTTCGTCTTTTAAAAGTTTGATATTTTCATCATAATAACTTTTTAAATCACTAATACGTGCAACATAGCCTGTGTATTCCATCGCACGTATATCTAGTGTATCTAAATTATGTGCTAGTATATCACGTTCAAAATATACAAGGCCACGCATTGTAGCATTGCGAACCATGCGTATTAAAGCTTCGCGGTTTAATATGTAAATGTTCATACAAAGGTTTTGAACACCGTCACGATAATCGTTAAACAAAATTTCTTTTACACGGTCTTCTTCAGAAGTTACTATTGTGTAGTTATGGTTTTTAATACCTTTTGGTATTTCTGTTTTTTGGTAAACAATTGTAACATCAGCACCACTTTTGTTGTGTTTTGAAATTAATTTTTTGAAATCAAAGTTAATGGCAAGGTTTGCGTCACACATAACAACATAACGTTCTTTTTGATTTTCCAAAAAGCTTAATAGCTCAACAAAAGCAGCAACACGACCATTGTATAGTTCTACATTTTTTTCAGCAAATGGTGGCAAAATATTTAAACCACCACGACGACGTGCTAAATCCCATTCACGGCCTGTGCCAAGATGATCCATTAGTGAGTAATGGTTTTTGCGCACAACCATGGAAACATTGTTAATGCCACAGTTTGTCATGCTTGAAAGCACAAAGTCTATCATGCGGTAACGTCCTGCAAAAGGTATAGATGCCATTAAACGTTTGTTTACAAGCTCAGGAGATGTGTGGTCATATGTATTCGGAAAAATAATGCCTAAGGCTGATGTGTTTTGACTAATCATACTGTTAAACCCTCCGCTACTGATTCATAAACTATTGCACCTGCTGAAACAACAGCATTTTTGCCTATTTCAATACCTGCTGCAGTATGTGCAACTGCGCCCTCTTCGCCAACTTTTGCATTTTCGCAAATTGTGCAATTTTCAGCGATAATTGCTTTTTTGACAACAGCACCAGCTTTAATTACTGTATCCTGCATGATAACTGAATCTTCAACAATAGCACCTTCTTCAACAACAACACCCGCCGATAAGATAGAGTGTTTTATTGTGCCATATAATCTACAGCCATTTGTTATCATAGAGTTTACAACTTTTGCGTTTGAACCTATTTTTTGTGTAGGCATAACTGGATTTTTGCTGTATATTTGCCATGATTCTTCAAAAAGGTCTATACCTGAGTTTTCAGGGTCTAGCACTTCCATATTAGCTGCCCATAGGCTATCAATAGTACCAACATCACGCCAGTATCCATCAAAGCGATATGCATACATGCGACGTTCATCGTTTAACAAGTTAGGTATAATATCATTACCAAAATCGTTTGTTGAACCCTCTGCAGCTTCATCTGCAATTAGGTAATCTCTTAAAATATCCCAGTTGAATATGTATATACCCATAGATGCAAGGTTTGATTTAGGTTCTTTTGGTTTTTCTTGGAACTCTGTAATTTTATCTGTATCGTCAGCTACCATTAGGCCAAAGCGAGAGGCTTCTTCCCATGGTACTTCCATAACAGCTACTGAAAACTCTGCATTTTTTTCTTTGTGGAAATTTAAGAAGTCTTCGTAATCTTGTTTGCAAATTTGATCGCCAGAAAGTATAATAACGTATTCTGGGCTGTATTGGTCAAGAAACTCTATATTTTGGTAAATTGCATTCGCTGTACCTTTATACCAAGAAGAGCCATTTGCTTGCTCATAAGGAGGCAAAATGTGAACACCACCATATAGGCGGTCAAGCTCCCAAGCAGCACCATTACCTATATAATCATTTAATTTTTGTGGTTGATATTGTGTTGCTATGCCCACTGTATCAATATTAGAGTTAACACAGTTTGAAAGTGGAAAATCGATAATGCTGTATTTACCTGCAAAGGAAACAGCTGGTTTTGCCGTTTTTTGCGTTAGTGCATAAAGGCGTGAACCTCTACCACCTGCTAAGATCATTGCGACGATTTCTTTTGCCATACTTCTACTCCTTATTTGCTTTTTTTATGTTGATTTTTTGTTGTATCTTTTTTAGATTGCTCCTTTGGAACTGAAAAATAAATAGTACTCATAGGTGGTAAATCAATTACGATGCTATCATCGTATCCGTGTAAAGGCTTTTTCTTGGTCTTAACTGTTGTATTTTTAACAGCTCCGCTGCCACCAAACTTTGCATCGTCACTGTTTAAAACTTCTTTATATGTGCCACTACGTGGTACGCCCATTGTGTAACCCTCACGTTTTACAGGATTAAAGTTACAAACACATAACACCATATTTTCGTTTGTATCTTTTCGCACAAATGCAACTACGCTTTGCTCGTTATCATCAGGTACAACCCACTGAAAACCAGCCCAGTCGTAATCTACCGCCCACAAAGCTGGTGTATCCCTATAAAAATGATTTAACGCTTTTGAATATGCATGCAATTGTACATGACTTTCATAGCTTAGCAATTGCCAATCTAGTTCTTTGTTTTCATTAAATTCGTTAAACTGGCCAAATTCTTGCCCCATGAACATTAGTTTTTTACCTGGGTGCGCCATCATGTAACCAAAGAAAGTCTTTATACCAGAAAATTTTTGCTCTGGTGTTCCTGGCATTTTGCCTATTAAGCTTGCCTTGCCGTGCACAACTTCATCATGGCTTATAGGTAATAAAAAGTTTTCGCTAAAGGCATAAAAAAAGCTAAAAGTAACTTTATTGTGGTTACCCTTGCGAAATAGAGGGTCACAGCTCATGTAGCTAAGCATATCATTCATCCAGCCCATGTTCCATTTAAAGTTAAAACCTAAACCGCCATCGCTAGCTGGGCGTGTAACTAAAGGCCATGATGTGGATTCCTCGGCTATCATTAAAGTTTGCGGGAATTTTTGCAATATCATTGTATTTAGTTTTTGCAAAAATGCAATGGATTCTTTATTTTTATTATCACCATCACTATTTGCTTCCCACTCGCCGTCGTTACGGTTATAATCCAGATAAAGCATTGAAGCAACCGCATCTACACGCAAGCCATCTATATGATATTTTTCTATCCAATAGTTTGCATTCGAAATTAAAAAGCTCTGCACTTCTGGTTTACCATAATCAAAAACCATAGTGCCCCACTCTTTATGCTCGCCACGTTTAGGGTTAGGGTCCTCATAACAGGCCTCGCCATCAAAATAATATAAACCATGTGCATCTTTTGGATAATGTGCTGGCACCCAGTCCATAATAACGGCTATGCCTGCTGCGTGGAGTTTGTCCACAAACGTCATAAAATCTTTTGGTGTGCCATAACGGCTTGTTGGTGCAAAGTAACCCGTTACCTGATACCCCCAGCTACCATCAAAAGGATACTCTGCAATTGGCATGAGCTCTACGTGTGTATAACCCATCTCTGTTAAATACGGCACTAGTACATCCGCAAGCTCTGAGTAGTTGTAGATATTACCGTCCAATTTGTGCTTCCATGCACCAAGGTGCATTTCGTAGATGTTCATAGGCGCATTTATTACATCTATATGCGCCTTTGCTTTTTGCCATGCATCATCTTGCCATTTATAGCCCTCAAGGTCATAAATTTTGCTTGCATTGGCTGGTCTTGTTTCTGCGTGAAATGCATAGGGGTCAGATTTAAAAATCATTTCTTTGCTAGCAGTTGTTATGCAGTATTTGTACACATCATACTCTGTCACATCTGGAACGAAAACTTCCCAGCTTTGTTGCCCCTCGATTTTTTGCATAGGGTGGCTAGTAGGTATCCAGTTGTTGAAACTTCCCACAACACTTACTGCTAACGCGTTTGGTGCCCAAAGTCTAAACACAACGCCATCTTCATTATTTTGGTTTACCAAATGAGCACCAAAATAATCATAAGCATTCATATTTGTGCCTTGATGATAAAGATACAACGGTAGCTCAGCATCGATCTCTAACATTTTTTCGTGTTGTTCGCCCATGAAACCTCCCTCTTTTTAACTAAATCTTTTTATATTTAATTGCTAACACTTCTATTGTAAAGTTTTTTTAATCTTTTTTCAAGTGTTTTGAGAAGATTGGCATAGAAAATTATCATGTTTTTTTGAGATTTTATACAATTATGCACAATTTGCGATTTTTTTCACCAACATATGACAGTATGTTAAGTGCAAACACATGCAACTTTTGTGCAAAACGCAAAAAACACCAAACCCTATTTTAAAAGGTTTGGTGTTTTTTATTGTTTTACAATTCTGTCGCAGTAGTGCTTTAAGTGTAAGGCAACTATATTTAACCTACAACATACACATTTACTGTATGAACAGCATTTAAAAGTGATTCCTCATACGTTTGGTAATATAAATCCACAAGGCAAGTTCCGTTCATAAGTGCTGTGCCTGTATCAGTTGCTATTGCATAACCGTATACAAAACGACCGTCAGTGGATTCGATATACATCAATGTTCCGTATGGTATGACATTTGGATTAACTGCTACTGTGCCATAATCAAGGCCAAGGCCAGAAGAGCCTCTACCACCTGAGGAAGAATAACCTGTTGCACGACCAGTTAACACTTGCGTGTATGTGCTAGGTTTATTTGTTGTTCCATCAGGCCCTGTACGAGAGGATACCGGAGCATATGCTCCATACACTTTTAATATTTGTGTTTGTGGTTCGCTGGTTATTTCAACGCCAGAAACTTGGCTGGATTCTAGCTCTCCATCCACCCAGCGCTCTCGGCTAGTTATAGCTTTTTCACCAGTTATACCTGTTTGCAAAGTCATTTGTGTGCTTTGTTTGCGTAAAAACAGGCTAGTGTATACATATTCAGTTTCAAACGGAATTTCTTCATATGCAACACTATCTTTATACTCAACACGATGCACAGTAATTTTTACACCTTCTGTTAGCGGTGTGTGTAAAGATGGCTCAGTGTAATCTAATGCACCAAGCTTAACGCCTGCCATGTCAAGTGCATCAGAAACTGTTCCTTCTGTTAAAGAAAGCGGGCTGGTTTTACCATCTGCTACAACGGAAACCTCAAACGCGCGCTGTATATTTAAATTTGCTAAATTGCCAGAGTATGAAGTATAGTAAACTTCATCAACAGCAGTTGTTTCGATACCAGAAAGTTTCATAAGACGCTCTGTATCGGTTTGCAAGCCTATAGCCATAGTTTCATACCCTTGCGAATCAGATATGTAAACAATGTTTGTGTGTTTTGTCAATAAACCTATAGTAAAAATTAGGCAAATAGCTAATAAACTAAAGGCTAAAAAAACTGGTGGTATTGCCCACAAACGGCGACGAGCATGCTCTTTAATTTTTTGGAAAATTATGAGACATTCCTCCTTTTAATGATAGTTTAAACTTTTAATATATCAAATAAATTACGTTTAGTTGTTAAAACTATATATTACACAAAGAGATTTTTACAGGTAAATCGCTTTGCATGACGAGTATTTTAGCACATGCAAGTTTTTTTGTCAAGTTATACTGTGTCGAACACTATTTTTAGTGAAAATCACATTTTTTTTGTTCACATTAACGCTTTTTACAGAATTTTCACTTGCGTCAAACAAACTATTTTTAAAATAGCTATTGACAAATCGTTTGTTTTTTTGTAATATAGTGACAATAATGAAAAATACGATGAAAAGAAGAGTAGGTTTCAAACAGTTCTCACAGAGAGCCCTGTTTGCTGAAAAAGGGTAGAACGTAGGAAACTGAACATGGTCTTGGAGTTGCGCAGGCGAGGGGTTTAACCCTTAGGTTGCGACGGGTGTCGCCCGTTATAGCGAACAACTGTAACCACTAATTTTATGTGGCGCAGTTATTGAGGCTTTTTCGTAATGAAAAAGTGAACCAAGGTGGTACCACGAAAGTTTTCTAAGCTTTTGTCCTTGTTTGCGTATGCAAATGTAGGACAGAAGCTTTTTTCATTATTATCTGATATGCAACTTTTTTGATTGCAAAACTAACAACTAGCCGAACAACATAATTATATTATATGCGGCTACAAACAAAAGGAGTATTGATTATGAAAATCAACAGAAGAAATTTTTTACAAATAACTGGTGCTAGTGCAGCATTATTCTCACTTTCCGCTTGTGGTGCAAGTGAAACACAAAGCGGTAGCACACAAAACAGCGAGGCACAAAACACAAATGTTAGCTTTAAAGTTGCTGTACCAAACGATACCACAAACGAGGCACGTGCACTTATTTTACTAGAAAAATTTGGCTTTTTTACACTTACAGAAGGAATTGATATTACAGCTACAAAAAATGATATAGCTGAAAATCCACTTAACATTACAATAGATGAAATAGAAGCTGCACAAATACCAAATATTTTGCAAGATGAAGATTACGCTGTTATAAACTCTAACTATGCAATAAGCGCTGGGCTAAACCCAATGGAAGATGCCCTAGCAATGGAAGATGCCTCCTCCCCTTATGTTAATATTTTAGTTTGCAAAACAGGCAACGAAGAATCTGGAAAAATCAAAGCCCTTGCAGCTGCACTAAGTAGCCAAAAAGTGTATGATTTTATTATAGAAACATATGGCGGTGCTGTTGTGCCAACTGTTGAAACTTTAACAGATGGCTATGATGCAGAACTTGATTACACAGCACTAGAGGGCGAAAAAGTGACCTGCGCTGCCTCTCCAGCACCACACAGCGAAATTTTAGAGATTGCTGCTGAAATTTTAGCACCAAAAGGCATAACCCTAGAAATACAAGAATTTACAGATTACATCATACCTAATAAAGTGGTTGATGACGGCAGTGTAGATTGCAACTTTTTCCAACATTTGCCATATCTTGAAGATTTCAATGCAGAAAACGGCACAGCGCTTTCTTCTGTTGCGGGCATACATGTTGAGCCAATGGGCATTTACGGTGGCAAACAAACTAGCCTAGACCCAATAACTGGCGCATAATCATTATTTAAAGGAGCGGTTTTGTGATAGAGATAAAAAACCTTACCAAAAGCTTCGCCGTAAAAAATGGCGAATTTACAGCACTTAAAAACATAAATTTGCAAATAAACGATGGCGAGATTTACGGCATAATAGGACTTTCAGGCGCTGGAAAATCCACTTTAGTGCGCTGTATAAACTTACTAGAACGCCCAAGCGAGGGCTCGGTTATTGTTAACGGTGTTGCACTTGAAACTTTAAATGCAAAAGCCCTGCGCGAGGCAAGGCGTGATATAACCATGATTTTTCAGCAATTTAATTTATTGATGCAACGCACCTGCTTAAAAAATGTTTGTTTTCCGCTAGAGCTCGCTGGCATGAAAAAGCAAGAGGCTGAGGCAAAAGCAATGGAACTTTTAAATCTTGTTGGCTTGCCAGATAAAGCACACTCATACCCAGTGCAACTTTCAGGTGGACAAAAACAACGTGTTGCTATAGCAAGAGCACTTGCGACAAATCCTAAAGTTTTGCTTTGTGATGAAGCAACTAGTGCACTAGACCCAAGCACAACACACGCAATATTAGATTTAATTAAAGAGATAAACCGCAAACTTGGCATAACTGTTATTGTTATCACTCACCAAATGAGCGTTGTTGAGGAAGTTTGTGCCAAAGTTGCAATTTTAGATGGCGGTGTTGTGGTTGAAGAGGGTAATGTTACACAAATTTTTACAAAGCCGCAATCTAAGGCTGCTAAACTATTAATTAACCCACAAAGCGAGGCCTTAGGTGAAAAATCATCTATTTTTAACACTGATGAAAATATAGTTCGTGTTGTTTTTGACGGAACCTGCACACAAGAGGCACTTGTTTCGCACCTTGCCATTGATACTGGTATATGCGTTAGTGTACTTTCGGCTGACACTAGAGATATGAACGGCCAATGCTTTGGTAGTATGCTTTTAAGTTTACCTAAAGAAAAAGCAAAAGCTGATGAGGCAATTGCTTACATAAATGCAAAACAAGGTATAACTGTTGAGGAGGTGCAAAAAACATGAGTGCAATTTCAGATTACTTAGCAAACTTACCTAGCGTTATGGCGGATTTTCCATTTGCTATTTGGGAAACTTTTTATATAACTGTTTTTGCGACATTTTTCGCCTTACTTTTAGGCTTACCACTAGGTGTTTTACTTGTAGTTGGCGAAAAGGATAATATCTTGCCATTACCCAAATTATTGATGAATGTTCTAAATTTGTTGATAAATCTTTTACGCAGTATACCTTTTTTAATACTAATGATAATGGTTTTTCCACTTTCTCGTGTTATAATAGGTACAGCAGTTGGCACAACAGCAACAATAGTGCCCCTTGTTATAGCAGCTTTTCCCTTTGTTGCACGTTTAATAGAGGGTAGCTTGCGTGAGGTTGATGGCGGCGTAATTGAAGCAGCACAAAGCATGGGTGCTAGCCCTATGCAAATTATTTGCAAAGTTATGCTACCAGAGAGCCTACCAAGCATATTATCAAATATAACAATAGCGCTTACAACTATTTTAGGTTACTCAGCAATGTCTGGTGTAATTGGTGGCGGTGGTTTAGGGCAAATAGCTATAAACTACGGCTACTACCGCAGGGAAACTTTTGTAATGGTTTTGGCTGTGCTTTTATTAATTATAATGGTGCAAATTTTCCAGAGCGTTGGCACAAAACTAACACAAAAAAATGATAAAAGGCTAAGAAATAATTAACACACATTAAAACAGAAAAGGAGTTTGCAATGAACATAGAAACATTATGCATACAAGGTGGATACAAACCTAAAAACGGCGAGCCTCGTCAAGTACCAATTATTCAATCTACTACTTTTAACTACGACACAAACGAAGCAATGGCAAAGTTGTTTAACCTTGAAGCTAGCGGTTATTTTTACTCTCGCTTACAAAACCCAACAACAGATAACGTAGCTGCTAAAATTTGCGAGCTAGAAGGCGGTGCGGCTGCAATGCTAACAAGCAGCGGCCAAGCAGCAACTTTTTTTGCACTTTTTAATATTTGCGAAGCTGGTAGCCACATAGTTGCCTCCTCTAGCATATACGGCGGTAGTTTTAACCTTTTGGGCATAACTATGGCTAAAATGGGCATAGAAACAACGTTCATTGACCAAAACGCCTCTGCTGAGGAAATTTCAGCGGCATTTCGCCCTAACACACGTGCTGTTTTTGGTGAAACAATTGCAAACCCCGCTTTGACTGTTTTAGATATTGAAAAATTTGCAAAAATAGCTCACGAACATGGCGTGCCTTTAATTGTTGATAACACTTTTGCAACACCTATTAACTGCCAACCTATTAAATGGGGCGCAGATATAGTTACACACTCCACCACAAAATACATGGATGGCCATGCTGCGGCTGTTGGCGGTGCAATTGTGGATAGTGGCAATTTTGATTGGCTTGCACATGCAGATAAATTTGCCGGACTTTGCGAGCCAGATGCAAGTTACCACGGCGTAACTTATGCCAAAGATTTTGGCAAAGGTGCATACATTACAAAAGCAACTGTACAACTAATGCGTGATTTAGGTTGTTCGCAATCTCCACAAAATGCATATCTACTAAACTTAGGCCTTGAAAGCTTGCATTTGCGCATGGCTCGCCACTGTGAAAACGGGCGAGCAATCGCTGAGTTTTTACAAAAACATCCTAAAGTTGCATATGTAAATTACTGCGATTTAGAAACTAGCCCTTATAACGAACTAGCTAAAAAATATTTACCGAAAGGTAGCTGTGGTGTTGTTTCGTTTGGCTTACAAGGTGGTGGCGAGGCTGCTGAAACTTTTATGAAAGAGCTTAAAATTGCCTCAATTGCAACACACGTTGCTGACGCTCGCACTTGCTGTTTAAACCCTGCCTCCACAACACATCGTCAACTTACAGAAGAACAACGCAAAGCCGCTGGTGTGCCATCTGAGCTAATACGCCTTAGCTGTGGCATTGAAAGCAGTGAAGATTTAATTGCAGATATTTCAAACGCACTAAACTGCATTTAAGTTAAATTTGCAAAAATAAAAAATAATTTTTAATAGGAGCTTTTGCCATGCCTTTGCTTATCCCCAATGCTTTGCCTGCATACAAAGCACTTTCTGAAGAAAATGTTTTTGTTATGCGCCCTGAGCGTGCACGTCACCAAAACATACGCCCTTTGCGTATTTTGGTATTAAACCTAATGCCAACAAAAATTGTAACTGAAACACAAATTGCACGTTTGCTTGCAAATAATCCTTTACAAGTAGAACTAACCTTGCTTAAAACAGCTAGCCACAATGCAAGCCATGTTTCAGCCGACCATATGGACGCTTTTTACAAAACTTTTGACGAAGTGCAAAGAGAACGTTTTGATGGCATGATTATAACAGGTGCACCTGTTGAAACACTAGCTTTTGAAGAAGTTAATTATTGGCAAGAGCTAAAAGAAATTATGGAATTTAGCAAAACCAATGTATACTCCACCTTACATGTTTGTTGGGGGGCTCAGGCGGCTTTGTGGTATCACTATGGCATACGCAAACAAATGCTAGATAAAAAAGTTTTTGGTATTTTTGAGCATAAAGTTAAGCGACGCTCAAACCCTTTGATACGTGGTTTTGATGATGTTTTTTTAGCGCCACACAGCCGACACACAGAACTAGTGCCAGAAGATGTAAAAGCTTGCAAAGAAATACGAGTACTTGCCGAAAGTGATGAGGCTGGTTTGTATTTGCTCTCTACTGAAAACGGCAGACAAATTTTTGTTACTGGTCACCCTGAGTATGATAAAACAACGCTCGACACTGAATATAAACGAGATGTAGCAAAAGGCATGGATATAAAAGTACCTAAAAACTATTACCCAGAAAATGACCCCACACAAGATCCAATATTCCGATGGCGTAGCCACGCACATTTGTTATATACAAACTGGTTAAATTACTACGTTTACCAAGATACGCCTTATGATTTAAAAGATTTGGAGCATATATGAGCGAACTGATAAATATAATAACAGAAAACCCACCAACAAAGGTTTTGTTGCTTGCTCTTGACATGGAAAAATGGGATTGCGCACGCAGTTTAGATGAACTTGCCGCACTGTGTGAGGCAAACCACATGGAGGCTGTAGGCGAGATTGTTCAGCGCAAAAATGCACCAGAAGCAGGCACTGTACTTGGCAAAGGTAAACTAGAAGAAGCCGCTATGGTGGCCGAACAACTAGGCGCAACAACTGCTGTTTTTGATGGTGAGCTTAAGGGTAGCCAGATACGCAATATTTCGCAAATGTTAGGCATAGAGGTATTGGACCGCACCATGCTTATTTTAGAAATTTTTCGTGGGCGTGCTGTTACAAACGAGGGTAAATTACAAACCGAACTTGCACAGCTACGCTACCAATTGCCACGACTTTCAGGCATAGGGCAATCACTAAGTCGCCAAGGTGGCGGTGGCGGCGGTGGCGGTGGTGCTCGCCGTGGTGCTGGTGAAAGCAAACTAGAGCTAGATCGCCGACACGTACACTCACGCATTGAAGCACTCGCCGCACGCCTTGCCGAGGTGGAAAAGCACCGCCACGAAACCCGCCGAGCACGTGAAAAAACAGGCATACCGATAGTTAGCCTTGTAGGTTACACAAACGTTGGTAAATCCAGCTTGATGAATGCTTTATGCGGTGCTGCCGTTATGGAAGCTGACATGCTTTTTGCCACACTTGACCCAACTAGCCGTAAATTAACACTACCTAGTGGTATGACAATTTTGCTTATCGACACCGTTGGCTTTGTTTCACGTTTGCCTCACCATTTAGTTGAAGCTTTTAAAAGCACTCTTGAAGAGGCTAGTTTTTCGGACGTAATTATTCGTGTAGCAGATGCCGCCGATGATGAAAGAGAAACGCAACTTGAGGTTACAGAAGAAGTGCTTTCGAGCCTTGAATGTAATGAAATACCACGTTTAACACTTTATAACAAATGCGATAAGGTTGGCGCTGTTTCGTTTAACGATGACATCATGTTAACAAGCGCAAAAACAGGCCTAGGGCTTGAAAACTTGCTTTTAAAAATAGACGAACTACTTGCCGACAGAGTAAAAAGCATTAAATGCCTTTTACCTTATGATAAACTTGGCCTTGCTGAGGCCATGCGCACAAATGGTAGTGTACAGCTTGAGGAATATAAAGAGGACGGCGTTTATTTTGAGGGGACTGTTAAAGCAGAAGATGAACATATATACAAAGACTATTTAATGAAATAGAATATAGTAAAAATGTAACAGCTAACAATAAAATGTTGGCTGTTATTTTTTTGAAACTCATGTTATAATATGACATATAGTTGTCATATTATTTTTGATATACTAATATCAAAAAAGGAGTTTTCTATGAATGATTTTATTAACTTAACTAAAGAGAATATCGGTACCGAACACCTATGCTGTGCAATTGCTGATAAAAAGCATCAATATGGGGTTAGTAATAAAAAAGATTGGCTGAAAAAGAGATTAGAAGAAGGACATACTTTTAGAAAACTTGATGCTAAAGGCAAAGTATTTATTGAATATGCACCACTTGAAACTGCATGGACACCTATTATAGGTG
>CAYJKG010000013.1:0-72384 GCA_964370685.1 uncultured Faecalibacterium sp.
TACGATTGAATTGCTTGTTAAAATCGGTTACAATATAGTTATGGAGAAAAATTAACACAACCTATAAAATGTATCTACAAGGCAAAACTCTATCGGTTACAAAAGGAGGTTTCTAGTATGTTTATAGAATTTGATTTATATATTAATAAGGATATTGTCGAGGTTGAGGGTAGAACTTTTAAACTCGGAGAACTCACTTGCGATATTTTAAATATCAAGCCAGACGAGTACGATGAACTGAGAGCTTTAATGAAGAAAATAGAAAAAGCTCCCACAAAAAAAGATGTGAAGGAGCTTCATGATTTACTTAAGAAAAGAAAAATATTTAGTGTAATTGACACGTATGCAAATGTGCGGTTAGCAGAAAAATATGTACAGATTGTCGGCGATATTTACGCTTTTAATCAAACAATTTTTTGGTTTATCAAAGAAAATCTTATGAAGATGAATAAAATATCTGAAACTGACATTGCAAATGAATTATGGAATTTTTACCATCACCCAAGGTTACATAAAATGATGGTGAACTACGTCAGCAGTGATTTCAATTTTAATTATTTTGATGATGTAAAAGTGAAATATATGCCACGTGAATTACCACATGATAAAAACAATTGTGCTATTTATGAGATTTTTACAATAGAAAATTTCCAAACATTTTTGAAAATAGATTTTATGCGAGCGTTGTCGATGGGACACTCATATCGCAGGTGTAGAAACTGTGGTGATATATTTTTAATCACTCACTTTTATAAAACAGATTATTGCGACAAACCTTTAAAAGATAACCCTAAGCGCACTTGCAGGCAGCAAGGCGCTAAGAATATAGCAAAAGAAAAAGCTGATAATAACCCGATTTTACAAACTTATAACAAAGCATATAGAAGATTTAATGCAGATAAACATAGAGGGCATATTTCAGTTGAGGATTGGAAAAATGTTACAACAAAGCTTCGTGACTTGCGGGATATGGCAACTATGGGCAAATATAGAGATGATGAATTTGAGAAAATAACACAATCTGAAGTTCTTTACAGCGAACTCGGAATAATTAAAAAGTAGGTGTTTTATTGGAAGAATTATTAGAGCAAAATAAGCGACTTATTTATTATCTCGCTGATAAATTTTGCTATAAATATAATTGCAAATCACTTAAAAAAGATTTAGTTCAGATAGGGAATATTGTTGTTTTGCAAAAGCACAAAGAATATATTGATAGCGCTGGTGCAACATTTTCTACTTTTATATATCCGTTTTTAGTTGGCTCTATGAAAAGGGAAGTTGAGCGATATTTATACCCTTTAAACATACCCAAAGATGAATTCAAAGAAAAATTTGGCTTACTTAAAACTAATTTTATATCTTTAGCATCTATAAAAGAAAAAAATCTGTACGCTATGAATGTGGAAAGAGAAGTTTTAAATAAGATTTACATTGAGTGTGTTTTTGAAGAATTTGAAAAAATGACTTTTAAAGAAAAGCAAATACTTGGTGGGTTTTATGGTGTGTTTGGGTATAGTAAGCAAACTTTGAGCGAGCTTGCAGAAGAATTTCAGATGAAAGAAAACGCTTTGCAAAAAGCAAAGGATAATGCTTTGGAGAAACTTAGCTATAACTGCTTTACTGGTAGGTTTGAGGCTTATAGGAGGGCTGTGAGGAAAATTCGTAAGGTGCAGAAAAATGGGTGAAAGTGCTGATTATAAAGTTTGAATAGAACTAGTAAAAATGTATAATTTAAACTTGACAGATTTTCAAATAGTTTGTTTTGTGAATGAAGGTATGTTAGAGTAAATGCCATATTCAATTAAAAAAACTATCTTTTGAAAAATTGTTTAAAAGTTATTACCTTTCCATATTAATAAAATGCCTCTTTTCTATTATTTAGTTATGCTATGAATTCAAGCAATTATATGTGCCGAACCACTTACATAAAAACACTGTTGCTCTAAAAAGAGTAACAGTGTTTTTATGTAAGTGTGTGATAGGTAGGTTTAAGTTTTGCTTGTCAGTAATTAGTCTACTTCAAATTCTTCGTTGCTAGATGGTCTTTCAGGTTCAAAAAGAATCCATTCACAAATTGGTGGCCATTCCATAGCTTCTTTTTTAGTTTCGTTTTCCAAAACATTTGCTAAGTTTGAAATAATTTTGTTTTTAATGTTATTCATGTTTTATCTCCTGTTTTATAAGTTTTGCTAATATAACGGATAATGCAGCTGTTAATATACCTAACACACAACATATCATATATTTTTCATTTGGGAACGTTAAGTATAGAAGTAATGCAAAGATGCTTTCGACTATAACAATTTTTCTAACTTTTATTTTATTTGCTAATATTGCTTTTTTGCTTAAGTTCATATTAAGGTGATTGATAGGTGCAAACTGAAAAATAATGATATTACAAATTAATAAGACAAATAAAAATATTGTAGAAGAAAAAGTATTGATTGGAATGTAATTAATAATAATAGAATTTGCAAAAAGTGTTAATAAAGATAATGTCCAACATTTTGACATACTGGTAGCATGATATCCGCTAGAACGCCTTTTTATAAAAGATATACTCTGTAAAAGAACAATGGTTTCTACAAAACCTAGAAAAATAAAACCAGCTATTAACAAAATAATGGAGCCTCCTATTGAAGAAACTCTCCTTTGTATAGTATAAACATACCAATCATATTTGTTTTGTTGTAAAAAACCTTTAGAAATAAAAAAAGATGTTATATTATTAGCAAATTTTAGAAGCATATCACCCTCCTAATATACATTGCTATAGTAACATCTTTTTTTGTTTTTTGCAGTATTTTTGCGTGAAAGGTTATTTTTTTGCGTGAATGACATTAATGTTAATTAAAATTTATACAATACAGCCGAAAAGTTAAACCAACTGCTTTTATATTCAAAAGCATAACTAAATCTATATTTATCCAAAACAGTTTTAATGTTTTTTAAGCCAAAGCCGTGCTCTTCAAAGTTAATTTTTGTTGTAGATATATTGTTATTATCATCAATGCAAACAGGCAGAGAAGTGTTTCTAACAGATAAAAGTGTTTTAACTTCATCCATGGTGATTTTAACTATAATACATTTTTCTCCATATACTTTTTCTGTAGCTTCAATAGCGTTATCCAGCAAATTAGCTAGCAAAGTTGCTAAATCAGCTTGTTTAATTGGAAATTGTGCAATATCATCTATCTTAAACCTAATGATTATACCCTTTTCTTTAGCTATCCAATATTTTTGGTTTAAAACCGCATTAATAATTGGGTTGTTGCTATCTACAACCATACCCATTTTACTTTCAACAGAAATAGTTTTTATATAATTTTTAGCTTCGTTTACATCATCATTTTGGAGTAGTGTGTTAAGAGTTTCAATATGATGTTTAAAGTCATGTGAAATTCTTTTTTGTTTTTGTAAAGTATCAGACCAAGCTTTTGCAAGTTCCATCTTGTTTGTTAGTTCTTTATTATATAGTATATTTTCGGTTTTTATTGCTTGTTCATGTGCTACTCTATCCAAAAGTGTTACGAGAATAACATTGATTATAAACAGAACTAGCGCGTGTAAAAATGTCCACTCAATAACACTTTCTTCCAATTTTGCTACTTGAATTAAGATGTATAAACTTAAAATTGTAAAAATTGGTATAATAATGACTCCACATAAGATCCATGTATTAAGTTTATTAAACTTTGCTTTGTCTTTACAAATTCGTTTAAAACAGTAGCTACTAGTGAATAGCAAAATTTTCGAAATGAATGTAGCTAATAACCAAAGCAAGGGGTTCATTAGAAACTCATGCTGAGTTATTTTGAAAATTGAAACCAGAAAAAACACTGTAAAAGTATCATAAAGTGCGACAATAGCTAACCTTATTATACAAATAAAAATTTTCAAGAAAATTATAGATTCATAAAAAAATAATACTATTAAGAACCATGATAAAAAAGTAATTGAGCTTTTTAAAAATGAAGGTGGGGTTAAAGCTGGTATTAAATGAAATAGTGAAAACGTAATTGTAACCAATAAAAAAATTTCAAATCTAAAAAACTTTTTATCATTTTGACGCTTCATAGTAGCATCACAAATATAAACGCCAGAAATAGTTTCAGCTAATATAGTAAGTATAGATAACATATATTCCATAACTATTGCTCACCCTCCCATAACAAAAATCTTCTGGATACTTCTTTGTAGTTTCCCTTACTGCAAGTTATTGTTTCACCAGTAGTTAAAGTTATAAGCCTGCTTTTCATCATTAAAATATATTGCATGTTAACAATGTAACTTTTATGAACACGTAAAAAGTTATTGCTGTTAATTGTTTCTTCTGCTCCAGATAAAGTTCCAAGGTAACATATTTTTTCGTTTTCTTTCGTATGTACCAATACCACATGGTCTTTGCTTTGAAGATAAACGATATCACTTAGCGGAATTTTTCGGTTGAGTGATTTAATTTCATATGTTTTATTCTTCAAAGGTAACTGAATTAAAACATCTTTCATGCAAGGTTCAAAAGTTTCGTCTAAATCACTTTTTAGTAAATATTGAAAAGCTCTTACGGAATAACCTTTTATCGCATATTGCACAAATGAAGATATATAAATTAGTATTGCTTTTTGTGTGTGTTCTCGTATCTGCTGAGCAACTTCAATGCCGTTCAAATTTTCCATGTTTACATCTAACAATATTATGTCATAACATCTTAAATCTTGCTTTAGCAAATTGTTGGCATTAATAAAAGCATCAATTTTTATAGATGTGTTTTGCCTCTCAAAAAATGTCTTTGTCCGATTTGCAATATTAGTTATCCAAACCTCTTCATCATCGCATATGGCTATTTTGAGCATCATTCTCACCCCTCTTTAAATTTTAATTATTTATCATTATACCATAAGAATAGAAATAAATAAAATTCGTGTTTATAAAGGTCTTTCGTTAAATGACATATTACTTCGTAAACTGACAAGTGGGAATATTGTTTAATACGCAATTTTGTGTTACTATTTGTTGTGTAAAATATAATAGTTATTGTTATCATTTAATTCAATGATGAGTATTTCATTAATGAGATTTCAAAGTTGCGAGTGTTAAGTATCTGCAAAGTTTTTTTGATTAAATTTAATAGCTTATATCCAATTGCTCTAGTCCAGGAACACAACGTAGCTCTCTTAAAATATTCATTTGTGAAATTTGTTCAATTGCAATGAGCTCAAAATCGTTTATTTGATTATTGTCCTCTTTCATGGAGCAAGTAAATTCACTAGGTATTAAAATTGTTGTAACAGTATGTGTTGATTGATAGTGGGTGTCTATACTCCAATTCATAGCTTTGCAATATGCTGCACATAAATAGTTTTCAATTTCAAATTTTGGGTTTTCATAGATGTTTGTTGAATTGAGATTGTTTTCTAAATCTGTTTCAGTGTATTTATCGCACTCCGTTGCAATTGAACTTTTAATAATAATCAAAGTTTCATTATCATTTTTTTTAATACTAAAAGTTATTATTCCGCCAATAATGCATGACTTGAGGTTAAAACAAAGCAAATTCAATAATACCGATTCAGCAAAAGTTCTATCACCGTTTAACAAAATATCCTTTTCATCAGCGGATTCAAGTATTACTTTTACACCTAATAATTCATATATGCTATTGCTGTATTCACATATAGTTTCAAATATTGCAGATAAATTAAACTGCTTTGATTGTGGCAGTAAAGTGCCATTATCAATTTGAAAAATTGAAACAAGCTTATAAAAAGAGCTTTCTGCATTTAACTTAGCTTGTTGGATATCCTGTAAAGATTCAGATACTTTTTCGTAAGAATAGTTACTGTTTCTTGTATTTAAATGCATTTCTATATATTCTGAGTTAATATCAATCAAATCTAAAGAATTACTTAATTTTGATATTAAATTTTGAAAAACGGCTTGTTTGTTTTGTGAAATGTAGTCCTTATCTTCTATATTGTTTACATGAAAGTTTGACATATCAATCTCCTATATTTTAAAGTTTATTTTCTTCAATCCATTCCTTCATTGCATAAATGAGCTGTCCTGTTTTTGGGCGGGTTGATTCAATTCCTTTGCTTATTTTAAATTGTATATAATCAGGTGTTGATGCACATTCAGCTTGTTTAATTAATCGCCGTATAGAGCTATCCACCGCTGAAACGGAAACGTTATTCATTGTGGCAATGTTCATTAGAATTTCTTTTCGTATGGCAAGTTTTTCTTTTTTCGAACTTGCTATCATTACTGCTTGGGTTAAATATTGACAATTAGTAATTTCACTGCTTACATTCCAACGTTTATATAATTTTTTATAAATATCACCATCATTATTATATTTAGCTTGATACAAATTATAAATTCTGTGTATAAGGGATTTAATCTTAACTGGTTTAACCACGCAATAATCTACACCTTTTGATAAAAAAAGGTTAGTGTATGATATATAATGCTGTGAGCATGTTATTATAATTAGGTTGCTTTTTGAAACTAAATTACTAGCATAACATTCTAAAAAACCTAGTATATCTATATCTTGCAGATATTCATCAACTACAATCACATCATATTTAATATTACGCTTTAAGTCATTTATTAAGTTTTTACTTTTTGAGTATGTTTTTATTTTACTAAAATTTGGTTGTTCTGAAAAATACTTATTCGCAACTTTTAACAGGTTTTCATCATAACTTGCGTACGCAATTCGTAAGTTTTCAATTTGCATGTGTTCTCCTTATTAGACTTGTTACACAAGAATAAGCTTCGTAATTTAGTTTTATTTTATATTTGTTGTTACTGTTTATTTTACATTTTTTTACAAAAATATTCAACTGCAAAAAAGTGTCAAAATGTGTCACCGATAAAATTATTTTATAGCGATTTAGTTTTTTTAACATCAAATAGTTATAGCAATTATATAAGAGTATTCCACTACTTTTTATTTGATTCTATAACAAATGATGCAAGTTAAATAGGAGATTTTTATGTTGAAAATTGCAATTTGTGATGATGAAGAATTTTTTATTAATAAAATAGCTTCACTTATTAATAATTATGCAAAAGAAAAAAATATCAATATTTCTTTTGATTGTTTTTTTAGTGGTAATGAATTTATTAAAAGCAAAAGTATTTATGAATATCAAGTAGTGTTTTTAGATATACATTTTGCTAAAAATCAAATCAATGGAATAGAAATAGGCAAAACAATACGAGAATGTAAATCTCAATCGATAATTGTTTATGTTTCTAGCTTACTTGAATATGCACCGCAAGGATATGAAGTTAATGCATATAGGTTTTTGCTAAAGCAAAAATTAGATAATGATTTTGAGAGATGCATGGATGATATCTTAAAATATATTAATTTTTCCAAAGATGCTTTTTCTATGAAAATTGATGGAGAAACTATAAAAATACCATATGAAGAGATATTGTACTTTGAAAGCTGGAAAAGAGTGGTGCATGTTCATACTACTACAAGTGATAAAATATTTGAATTTTACTCAACTTTGCAAGAATTAGAAAATCAGCTAGAGCACAAAGGATTTTTGAGAATACAAAAAAGTTATATAGTAAATATAAAAAATGTAGTAAATATGAAAAACTATGCTGTAATTTTAAAAAATGGCGAAATATTAAAAGCAAGCGTTAAACAATGGAAGACAATCATATCTGTTTTTTTACAATGGAAAGGAATAATTTAATGGATATTCTGTTGCAAACAGTATTTGTAATAGTAGAAACATTTGCTTTTATTAACCTATCACAAGCTTTTTGTGAAAAACGTGATTTGTCCAATAAAATACGTGCAATTTGCTTATCTGTTTTTATCATTCTTTGTTTACTAATAGTTTATTATTTACAAACATACTTAATTGTTAAAATAGTATTATTAATTATTGTACAGTATATATTTTTAATTGTTTATTATGATGCAAAATGGTACAAAAGTATAGGAATAAGCTTTTTATTTTACGTTATAGTATTTGCTTTGGATTTTGGAACTTCATTTATAATAAGAACTTTTGGGTATTTTTCTGAAGCAGAATGGCAGTTAAATGAAACATTGTTTGTTATAGCATCAATAATCTCGAAATTTTCTTTATTTACTATTAGTTATTTCATTAAAAATATACATATAAAAAGATTAAGAAATGTCCGCGAAAGCAGAAAAGAGTGGGTTGAAATATCAACATTTCTATTTTCAAATCTTGTTAGTTTATATCTAATTTTTGAAATGTCATTATTGACTGGAATGTATACCGAATGGCTGATAATAATTTCCATTTTTATTGTTATTGGAACAATTGCTGTTTGTGAAGTGACAATTTCTTTAGCACAAGCAAGATTTAAAGAAAAACAACTAGAAAAATTGCAGCAACAAGCACAAATAGAAATGCAAAATGTTGCTTTTACTATGGAACTTTATAATAATGAGCGTAAAATAACACATGATTTTAATAATCATTTACTGATTATTAATCACCTTGTGAATAATAATCAAAATGAAAAAGCGAGCACATATATAAACAATTTAATAGGTAACCAAAATATTAGTAGTGCAACGTTTAACACGGGGAATGTAGTTATTGATGCATTACTAACTCAAAAATATTCTAAAATAGTTGAACTAGAAATTAATACTAAATTTATTTTAGGTGACCTATCAAATTTATTAATGCGTAATGAAGACATTGTGGTTCTCTTATCAAATTTGTTTGATAATGCTATAGAAGCTACTAATAAGTGCAGTGGAGATCGTGCAATATATCTTAAACTTACAAAAGAGAATGACTTAATAGTTTTATCATTACAAAACACGACAGTATTACCACCAACTAAAGATTTTATAGTAAATAAAACAACAAAGAAAAACAAAGTAAGGCATGGTTATGGTTTACAAAACATAAAATATGTTTTGCATCAATATAATTGCGAATATTCCATAGTGATTGAAAATGGCTGGTTTAAGTTTGTAACATTGATAATGTAGCCTTTTATTATCAGTAACCTTGTTTTGGGAACAATTAGCCCGTTCTTGGGAACAGTTTTGTTGAAAAAACAAAATAAACCTGATATATTGTAAAACGAAGGAGACATAGCAAATGTATTATTTTTTATCTAAAAAAATAACCGCATTTTTCATAGAAAAAAACATATTGAAACCACAGTATAGAGAAATGTGTGAGTATACAGTTGGGCATAAAATCCAAGAGTTTTTTTTAAACATTATTCTTTGTATCATATGCTTGCCTAAATTAGCAATTTGGGAAATACCATTGTTTTTATTTGCTATCCTAGCATTAAGAAAACGTACTGGTGGTTATCACGCGAGTTCTCCAGAAAAGTGTGCAGTTCTATCCTTAATTTTGATAAGTAGTAGCATTTATTTTATTTTACCATTTATTGAACTTATTTCCCTACCATTTCAATATTTATTATATATTGTGATAGCTATTGTTTTAGGTGTAATGGCACCCATAAATAATCCAAATTTAAATTTTACAAAAGCAGAACTAAAAGCTAATAAAAATAAAGTGATACATTTGTTAGTAGTTATATTTTTTATCACATTAGCAATAAGCCAAATTATATTATTAGATTTTTTTGCTTTAATTACACTTAGTTTATTTGATGTAACAGCCAGCGTGCTGTTTGCAAAAATTATCGGACAGGAGGTGAAATAAAAATGAAAAATATCAAAGATTTAGCAGAGAAAGTAGCGAAAAAAACGGTAACAGGTATGATTAAAAAGGATTTTCTGGATTGGCCACCAGGTTGTATGGGTTACTTATACCAACCTGAAAAGCCAGCAACAATAAAATTTGAAGAAGATTTTAGTGAAACGACCGATAAAGTTTAACTTGTTAAATTTTATTGTTGTTATATCTTCCAAATAATTTAAACAGTGAAATTGCGCTATGCATTTTTAGCATAGCGTAGTTTTATGTAAAGTAGCTATTACTTAGTTATGAAAATGCATAATACCTATTCTTTATTAATTCATTCAACAATGTGGGAGGGGTCATGTTAAAAATCGCTTTAGTGGATGATAACCAAAAGCATTTAGATGATTTAAGTGCAAAAATATATAGAATTGCTGATAAATGGAATGAGAGTTTTGATGTTTATCATTTTAATTCCGGAGAAGAATTATGTGAAGCTCTGCGCAAAAACACGTTTACTGTAATATTTTTGGATGTAGAGTTAAAAGGTATGGATGGCATAGAGACGTTATCTCGAATAAAAAAATTGAGCTCAGAAAGTTATATAATTTTTATATCTTCATATGATGGTAGAATTCGAGAACTTTTTGCAGAAAAAGTAATAGGTTTTATCTTAAAACCCGCTGACTTTGAAACTTTAGAGATGAAATTGAAAATTATTTATGAAATTTTAGACTCTCGAGATGTTTTTATATACAAGAAAAACAGCAAATTACATACAGTTTATTCATCTGAAATTATATATTTCGAAAGCAATAAACACTATGTAACGATGTATACAAAAAAAGGTCAAGTTGAATTCAAAGGCAAGTTAAGTGATATCTGGGATATAATAAAAATTCAAAAACGCTTTGCGTTTACACATCGCTCATTTATTGTGAATTTGGAGCACACTAATTTTGCTTCAAGGAACACAATTGAGATTTCAAGCAAAACAAGAAACAAAATAATTCCAATTAGTAAAAAATATAGATATGAATTAGATACAAGACTTATGACCTTTATGAGTAAGATAGGAATGAGTGATGTTTATTATTAGTGCTGCTTTAAGTATTGTTTTATCAATTGTTTTAACATTGATAGTAAATGATTTTTACAAAATTTTTTTTGATAAAAAAAATATACGTAGTAAACGAACATTGCAAATTTGCTTGTTCGTTTATTTTATTATTATGTATTGCATGAATTTTTTAGAGTTTCCAGTAGAAGTAAGAATGGCTATTTCATGTATTTCAGTATTAATATTATCTTTTAATTATATAGCTTATTTGAGTAACAAAGTATTTGGAGCTTTATCTATAAGCGTGATTATTATGGGATTTGAATTATCGATTTTATATTTGACAAGTATAATATTAAACATTTCGGTATCTATGATTATACAAAATAAAGTTTTATCGTTGTATTTATTGTGTACAGCAAGATTAATTCCTTTTATATTAATAAAGTGGGTAAGTTATAAAATTTATTTAAAAAAATGGCGAATTTATAGAGGAAATCGTTTGCAAATTGCAGAAAGTTTAATGATAATTGCTCTTCCGATGTGCAGTTTGATGCTAATGTATTTGATTTATCATATATCAAATGCATTAGCAAACGTATATTATATTTACATATCCTTAGCAATTATAGGAATGGTAGCGTTTAATATAATTTTCTATTTAGTATATTTCAATTCTTTGAAAGTTGCTGAGGTTAGAGCAAATTCTAAATTGCAACAGCAGCAAATATATTTTTATAATAGTTATTATAATGAACTAAAAACAAATTTGTGTGAAATACAAAAATTTAAACATGATATGAAATATATTCTTTTGAATGCTATTTCAGAGCTCGCTGATGAGCAAGAAATTGAAATTAAGAAAAGTCTTTATAACAAACTAGATGTTGTTATAGAAAATTTCTATTTAGAAACCCATAAAAACTATACAAACAATACAGCATTAGATTTAGTTTTAAATTATGGAGTGGCAAAGGCTTTACGTGTAAAAATCAATATCATAATAAACACAACTCCTAATTTGGAAGTTAATATTGATAGTAAAGTTTTATCAGTTATTTTGGGTAATGCAATAGATAACGCTATTGAAGCGTGTATAAATCATAAACAAGAGACTATTAAAATTTATTTAGGTAATCTTAACAATAGTATTTATATTGAAATTGGAAATAAATATTATGGTGAGCTATCGTTTGAAGATGATTTACCATTAACAAATAAAGCAGATCCGTTGGGCCACGGTATAGGTTTAAAAAGCATAAAGAAATTGGTAGAACAAAATGGCGGAATAATGTTTATTAATATAAGTGATGGATATTTTATTTTGCAGATACACCTTATTAATAATTAAAGTGCTAATTCAAATATATAAATATACTTTTTATGCACAAAAAAGCTACTTTTATGCACGGAATAGTAATATTATATCATTTTTTGATATACTTCTTTTGTTATAAGTTATTAATAGTAATTTAATTGAGTTCTACATCTAATTTGCAATTAAAATCATATGTAGAACTTAATTTGAATACTATTTCATGGATACGAAGTTGAAAACAATGGAATTCAAAATTTTGTTTGGTGAGGCTAAAAAAATGGAATTTTCTGGCAATGAGAATTATAAAATTAGTGCTTTAAATTTGAGATTATTTCTTTTTTTAATATATGCGAATTATATAAAAAGGCGAAATAAAAAAAAGTATAACTTTAACACTAACGGAACTTTAAGAGTATATTCAATAGAAGATCAGCAAGATGGCAAGACATTAAAAATTGCGCTTTCTTTCCGATTGATTCGTGTAATCAAAAGAAGGAGTGTTTTATTAAGTGAAATAGTGCAGAATATATGTTGTAGCAAAAAAACTAATGCTTTGAAGCTTATCTCTATAATTCCATTTGAAAACAATAAAATATTAATTAGAAATTTGTCAAATTTTATAATTACTATTAACGAAAAAGAAATACGCAATAAGAATTTTATGAAGTTATGTGTGGATGACACTTTGTGTATTACATTTCCAAATGGAAAAGATAGAGTTATTATTGAATACAAAGATATAAGATATCTTTAAAACTCGGAAAAGAGTAGTATTTAATCATTGAAAAAGAAAGGAATGTTAAGTTTTGGAGAAATATAATGATACAACAAAATATTTTATATTGGAGAAAGATCGTGCCATACAAAATACTCCGATAGTAAGAAACAATTTTACAGATGCAAAATATTCGAAATATTTTGTTGAGAAGAAATATTCAAAGTTTCCTAATTTTATGGTACTACCTACATTAGAAATTCACACTACAAGCTTTCAAGATGTTATGCTATATCCATTTTTAATGTTAAAAAGTAAGCTACTTTGTGTTATTAAAATTTTAGATTCAAGCATAGAATTTAAACAGGTGATGATTTCAAATAAATTTCAAAATGAGATATACGGCTTGCCATTAATACAAAGAGTTAACTGTTTAACTGAAAATAGTAAGATTAGCTCAAATAAAAAACATTTATTGTATGCAGAGTTGGATTATAAGAAAATAAGTAATTTTACTATTTTCTATATTGATGGATTAACAGAAGACTATGTTGTAGTAAGGGAAGATTTAGCCGAAGGATTATTAGAATTAGGTATTAGTGGAATTGTTATGTCTGAAGTTAATGTTAGTAGATGATTGGACGTTAAACTGAGCCAATTATTCTTATGATGTTAACTATTTTTATTTGTTACTTGTTGTTTTACTGCTAAGTAAAAAATTAATAAAGAAATGATAGTTAGAAAATAAAGATCAGGGAGTTTGCTTTATGTCTAATCAGAATGATAATTCAAACTATGCTATAAGTGAAAAATTTACTCATTTCCCACAATCAGAGTAATAAATGATATAATTGATTTCCATCATTGCGAAAATGAGTGGTTTAGCAATCTTTATTAATGTTTGAGAATTTTTTTTCTTTGTTTACAGCGGTGTAATTTTTGAGAGAAATAAACTACAAATTAGTGGCTTCTCTCAATGAATTTATAGTTGCAATATTTAAATCTGAATAAATAAAAACACTGTTTTATTTTAACCTTAAAATGGTTATAGATTGAAAAGTATTTTGACCACATGAACAGTCACAGACAGCTGTGTAACACATGTAAATAAGCGTGCTAAAGAGGTTTAAAAAGGAAATCAAGCTAAATAGAAACGTTTATAAAACGTTAAAAACTGCTCAAAAAATATTTATATCCGCACTGGGGGTCAAGAGGCCGTGAGTTCAAGTCTCGCTACTCGGATACCAGCGCACCGCTGGACCAAAATGTTTTGGTTCGGCGGTGCGTTTTTTTGTTTTTTGGGTTTGTGATTTTATGTTTTGACCACATGTTATCCCACAGACAGAAAAATTCGATTTGTGTAGTGATTTTTTGCAACTGTGTTTGCATTTAAAAATAATGGTAGTTCTTCATAGGTTTTGTAAGTTGATTCCTTCATTCGGTTTCTCCATAGTTTTATGTGTTTGATTTCTCTGATGATTATAATAATTCAGAAAATAAAAAATGGAATAGAGGGGTCTTTTAGTTGATGAATAAATTTAATAATACATCTATTTTGAAGATAGAAGAAAACGCACTACTCAACCAATTTTATTTTGGCTGAGTAGCGCGTTTTTTTATTATTTCTTTGTTTTGTCACTAAGCAATAGTTTGTATCCAGCGTATTATAAAAAAATTTTGTAACAACAAATTGTTACAAAATTTTTCCGTCTATATAAAGCGGTAATGTTATATTTAAATGTTGTAAAATTGTTGGAGTAATATCCATTATGCTAACCCTTTTAGAATTAATTGCATTAGCCTCAAACTTGTTGCCATATGCAATAATAGCTATGTTCATATCTTTAGCGTCATTTTCACCATGCGCCTTTGGTTTTGCGCCTCCACCGTGGTCTGAAACTAAAAATATTAAGCTATCTTTCATTTTACCTGATGTTTCAATGGCGTTTAAAATAGCACCAATATTTTTATCAACACTAGGCAGAACATCCATGTATTTATCTGTAAAATAATCAAATTCATGCCCAGCATGGTCAAGATCATCTAAATGTATAAATAATAGACAATCCCCACTGTTATTAATATAATCAATAGCTTTGTTCGTTATTTCTTCATCAGTATTTCCTGTTTGCTTAATTATCTCATCATAATTTTCGATAACGCCTATGTTAATTGGATTCCACCTGCAAATACTAGCCATTTGCAAATTACTATTATTCTCTTTTACATATCGAAATAAACTTGGGTAAATATCATTTTGCTCATGTTTGTGTGTTTCTATAGAATTATTGGTGTAACCGTGTTTTTCTGGCAAGACAGATAATAACAAGCTACCCCACGCCTGTGCGGAAATTGGTGGGAAAACAGTGGTAGCATTGTTAAATACTGTCGATTTTTGAATAAAATTTTTGATATTTACACACCGATCATCTAACATTGCACTACCAGCACCATCAATGCCTATTATAAAAATATTCATAATGAAATTCTCCTTAGTAAAATATTTTTGTATGATTATATATAAGGTTGTTTATAAAAAAAATTAATTGAGATGAGTTAGTTTAAATCTTCTAAATGGCTAAATCTGTTCCATTTTGTACAAACAATAAGACAGGCAACAATGCCAACAATAGCTACACAAATCCATGTGAATATTGTGGCGTTCCACCCGAAATCAGTAGAGATTATACCAACAGCAAAACTACCCGCGGAAGATGAAATGTAAGCACCAACATTTAAAAGACCAGATATTGTAGAGGATTTATTATATTTTTCAAAATGTAAGGGGACAAAACCCATTATTAATGCAGTTAACCCTTGCATGGCGGCCGTAGTTAAACCCAGAAAGACGATAGAAATAAAAGGGGAAGTTCCACCTATTAATATTAATATTAGTAATGCAATAGCCGAAAATGCAAACAAAATTGCTGAGGATATAGTTTCATTTTTTGCGCGCTTGTTAAGAAAATAAGCAACATATATACCACCAAAATTAACAATGGGTATTACAGTGGAAGTTAGTATTGAAACAAATTCCTCTAAATTGAATTTTTCTGTTAAAAATGTAGGTACCCAGATTGAAATACCATTGCGTATAACGCTATTACACATAATAGCAAGCATAATAAAGAATAAACCAGACATAACAAAAAGTTTGGAAAATTTATATTTTCTAAAATTTTCAGTATTTGTTTTTTTAAGTGTGGAATTTACTTGCAAGTGTGATAATATTTTTTTTGTTGATAAAAGCCATATAATAGCCATAATTAATATTACAATGCCTACAAAATAAAATGCTATTTTATAATCAAACTGCTTTACAATAATTGCAGAGCAAATAAAAGCCGTTAGCGTACCAAGTGGCATTGATATTGAAATATTAACTATTGCTTTGTTTCTATGGTTATCATCCATATACACAATTAGTATTTTGCTTAAAGGTGCCCAAAGTAAAGATAAAGCAAATCCGTTTAAACTCCAAATTATACTCATTTGTGTTAGATTTGTAGCAAGTGCAAATAAAATATTAATAATACCTGAGCTAAACAAGCCTATGCAAACTAATAAGTGTGGTTTTACTTTATCACCTAAAATACCACTTATTAATTGGCCAGAGCCATAGCATATTAAAAACAATGTTGAAATAGCGCCGATTTCTGTTTTAGTTGTGCCAGTTAAATTTAAAATATTAGGTATTACTGCAGAAAAAGTATCTCTGCTTAAATATGAGCTTGTATATGCGCTTAAACATAAAATAAATAAAATTGCTTGATATGCATTATTATCAAAAATGAATTTGCTTTTGTTTCTCATGTTAGTTACCAATAAAGACTATAAAGCTTTTATAAATCGGATTGCATCATTAATCCATGCAGCTATTTCGGGTATTACATTTTCTTCACTATTCATAATTTCAGTTGCAAGGCTTAAACCATGATTGCCGTTAGGGTAAATATGCAGTTCGGTTGGTATATTAGCGTTTATAGCAGCTGTTGCAAATAACATGCTATTTTCAACAGGTACAAGGTTATCATTAAAAGTATGCCATAAAAAAACTGGCGGTAAGTTTTTTGTTACATGTTTTTCTAGTGATATCATTTCTAAATTTTCGCTTGTAATTTCAAGTAAGTTTTCATAAACCATGTTTAATTTGCCACCATTTGCTGTTATACAAGGGTAAGCTAGTACAAGTGCATTTGGTTTATGTAGTGCAGATGTAAAGCCTTTTTCAGATAATATGGAATTATCCCAATAAACACCAAGGCTTGCAGCTAAATGGCCACCTGCAGAAAAACCACATACAACTATTTTATCTGCATCGATGTTCCATTCATCAGCGTTTTTTCTAACCATTTCAACGGCGCTTGCTAATTCCACCAATGCAACGGGAAAAAGCGTAGGTGCAACGTTGTAATGTAATACAAAGGTGCTAAAGCCAGCAGATAAATATTCTAAAGCAACAGGGGTAGCTTCTCGCTCAGAGGTAAGTTTATACCCTCCGCCAGGGCAAACAATAACAGCAGGGCGCTTGCGGTTTTTGCAGTAATCGTAATTTTTTAAAATATAACCTGTAAAATGAGGTTCTTTCTCAGGCCTTTTCATTGCAAGTTTTTCATAATCTATACATAGCGAAAGATCTAACTTTTCCATAAACATTCTCCTTGTAAATTAAAAATGTAATATTGTGCGCTTATAAACCCTTTATATAAAACTCTAAATTTATATCATCATTTGCATCTATGTGGTAGGCTTCTTCAACGTCAGCGCCCCAAGTGTTTATACCACCAACACCACGCATTTTTGACATCACACGTACAAAAGTGCGCTCTGCATTTGGTAATTCGTATTTGTGCATTGCGTTTTCTAACTCATGTGCTGAATTATCAAGCACAGAAAAATGAAAGTATTCGTTTGCTGCGTAAAATTTAAGCGTATGTGTTGCATCAGCTTTGAGCATAAAGTTTTTACTATATACATGGCAGGCACATTCTTGTGGAACGAGATAATCTGGCATTTCAACTTTATAGCTGTGTACAGCAAATTCCCCACTTTTGTATCTATCTGTATATGTTTCTCCACTATAACCAGTGTAACTATAATTGCTTATTTTTTCCTGTGTGGCAAACTGCAAACCAAAAACAGACAGCTGTGGCAATTTATTTTCAGGCGATAAACTTAAGGTTACTTTAATTGTGCCATCACAATAAACTGTATACTTCACATGTGTTTTTGCACTTGTTAACGTATCGTAAATATAAGTGATTGAAACTTCGTTTTTAATGGTTTCGTCTATTTTAACGTCAATGAATTTTTGATATAAATCTGCTGTTTTCCAAATAGCACTTTTTTGTAAAAAACCGTTTGCGGTATCATTTTCGGTGGGTGCTCTGTGGTAAGTTGGTTTTGCAGCTCTGTAAATCCATTCATAGTCTTTATATTTTATTGAAACTGGCCCACCTTCGACCAGTGAAAAAATAAACTCGAAATTTTGCCCTTTAACACCTACGTTAAAATCACCATGTATTACTTTAAACGATTGTTTATTGTTAATAATTATATCGTTTTGCAAATTCGTAATAGCATTTGCATTTTTTGAGTCATGTATAGCACGTTCCTCTTTTGTGCTATACCAATAGCGCACTTCTTGCATAGCAGGTTTTGGTGTTCTGTCAGCAAAAACTATGCCATTACCGCTAAAATTATAATCGCTAGGTCTATCTGCAAAGTCGCCTCCGTAACACAAAACTTCTTTTTCACCTTTTTTAGTATATACAGCTTGGTCGATGTAATCCCAGATAAATCCGCCTTGATAGCTCTCGTATTTATCAAGTAAATTTATGTAGCTTTCCATGCCGCCTATGGAGTTACCCATGTTGTGCATATACTCGCAAAGCAAATAAGGTTTATCAAAATCGCCTTGCATGTATTCTTCTATCTCTTTGGGATATGCATACATGCGGCTTTCAACATCTGTGATATGTCTATAATCTTGCCTCCAATATGCACCCTCATAGTGTACTATTCTGCTTGAATCTTTAGCTCTAAAGAAATTTGCCATAGCCAAAATGCACTCGCCAGCATAGGATTCATTACCGCAAGACCACCATAAAATAGATGCATGGTTTTTATCACGCTCAAACATTGAAACAGCTCTATCTACAACGTTGTCACGCCATTCAGGTAAATCACCAGGTACGTTCCAAGATGGTTCTGTGACACCTAGTTTTTGCCAAGTTCCGTGGCTCTCTAGGTTGGTTTCGTCCATGACCATAATGCCAGCTTCATCACATAGTTCATACCATAAACTTTGGTTAGGGTAGTGGCTTGTCCGCACAGCATTTATGTTATTTGCTTTAAATATTTCTATATCTTTAAGCATGTCGCTTTCGTCAATAGCTCTGCCTTTGCGTGGGTGCCACTCGTGCCTATTAACACCATTAATAATTAAACGCTCACCGTTTAAAAGCATTACTTTGTTTTTAATTTCAAAACGTCTAAAACCAATTTTTTGTGAGATGTACTCACATGCGTTTCCATTTTCGTCTTTGACTATAATTATTAGTTTATACAAATTTGGTGCTTTTGTACTCCATAATTTCAAGTTACTTAATTGTATAGGCAAACAGCTATAATATGCAATATCATTTTCGCTTTTTTCTATTTTAGTTTTTTCAACATAAGTAAATTCAGGGGTTTGATTAAATAGTAAATTCTGGCTGTTATCGTAAAGTTCCAAAGTAAGGTTTGGTTTATTTATACCAGAAATTTTAACATTAACACTTAAACTGCCAGTGCTAAAATCCTCATTAACATTTTGTTTTATCCATAAATCTTCAATATGCACTTTGGGTTTTGCATAAATTGTTACATTTCTAAATATGCCAGAAAATCTAAAAAAATCTTGGTCCTCAAGCCATGCTGCGCTACTGCGTTTATACACCTGAACGCAAAGTTTATTTGATTTTTCTTTTACAAATTTACTTAAATCAAAGTGCGATGGTGTAAAGCTATCCTCAGAATAACCAATAAATTCACCGTTTAACCAAACACAAAAAGCCTGCTCTATACCCTCAAAATTAATGCAGGTTTTTTTATCTGCAAAGTTTTTTGGTAAATCAAAATATTTAACATAACTTAAAACAGGGTTATCAATCATATCAACTACTGGTGGTCTTAAAAAAGTTTTGCCATCCCATGGGTACATAACATTAACATAATGTATTTTATCGCAACCTTGCATTTCAACGTGAGCAGGTACTATTACATCATCAAAATTACTCACATCGCTATCAATTTTATAAAAAGAGTCTGGTGCGATTTGTAAATTTTCTGAAAAGTTCATTTTCCAGTAACCATTTAAACTTTTATATAATGTTTTGTTTTGAGCGTTTAAATCTTCTATATTTTCATAAAAAACATGGTCAGAGTGAGCATTTATGCGATTAATCTGAAAAACAGTTAGGTCGTTTATCCAGTTTTGAATTTTTTGCTTATCCATGACAAATCTCCTTTGTGCATTATATATATGGAATTAAATAAATCCAAGTTTGTTTTTTGTAGTATTGCAGTAATCTATAAAATCTTTGTATTCATCATCATCAATAAAATTAAAATTTTCATTTTTATCTTTTGCGAGGTTAAACAGATAACTTTTCTTTACATCTGTATAATAATGATACTTTAAGCTATCACGCTTTATCATTATATTAGTTCCGTTAAACTGCGAAATTACCTCGTTTTGCCAATTTTCAGAGTTTCCGTTTAGCAACTCACATAAGGAGCGACCATCTATTTTTTCATTAAAAGTTATACCACACATTTCTAGTATTGTTAAAAATAAATCAATAGAGCTAACATTTTTATTTGTGCGTTTAGGCGCATATTTTTTAGGGTATCTTATAAATAGTGGTATGCGCACGCTACCCTCATAGAATTTTTGTTTTTCCATAACACCATGCTCGCCTAGCATTTCACCATGGTCTGAAGTAAAAACAACTATCCAATCATCTATATTTTCGCCAACTTTTTCAAGCGCTGCTATTACTTTACCAAATTTTTCATCGGCATTTTCTACCATTGAATAATAAGCTGCGAGTGTTCTTTGCATATCTCGTTCGCTATCATTTGGAGGGTATGCACATAAAAAATCATGACCAATTTCCATGTGTTTATTAGTATATGGCTTTACTCTGTTTAAGTAATAATTAAATTTATCTTCCTCTGCAAGGTAAGGGTAATGTGGGTGGTTTAAGCTTAGCTTTAACATTATAGGGTTATCCTTGCAACTTCTGTCATAAGTAGGGCTAACAAAGTATTCCTCAATAAACATTAGCAAACCTTCTAGTGCATATTCATCTTCTTTTTCGTGTGGCGATTTACCAATTCCAGCCCTCGCAACCTCTTTTGCTTGTGTCCATTTTTTTCCAGCGGTTGCAGTTGGGTAGCTTTCTTTTAGCCCGTTAATATAATCAAGTGTTACGTGGCTTTCTGCGCCTATCCTACGTGTAAAACCTTGCATTTGGTCCTTGCCCATAAAATGTAATTTACCAGCTGCAACTGTTTCGTAACCATGCTGCGCTAAAATTTTAGGGAAAGTTTGGGAGTCTGGTTTTAAATCCTCGCCCCAGCGTTCACATTTGCAAGTTGTTGACATTTGTCCTACCATCATGCATTGCCTGCCAGGTACACAAATAGGGTTGTGTGCATAAGCGTTATCAAAAACAACGGCATCTTTTGCAAGCTTATCTAAATTTGGTGTTCGCACTAAATTGTTGCCCATAAATCCACTTATATCAAACCTGTGTTCGTCTGTCATTAAAAATAATATGTTTGGTCGCTTTGTCATATTAATTACCTCTTAAGTAGTGTTTCTTTTATTATAATTATCCCTGTATTCACTAGGCGAAACTCCATAAACACGTCTAAATGCTTTATAAAAAGAGTTTCTGTTAGAAAAACCAACGTTTGTTGATATATCAGTTACAGATATGTTTGTGTCTAATAACAAACGTTGTGCAGTAGAAAGGCGCAAATCCTCAACATATGACATATATGATTTGCCAGTTTGTTCTTTGATGAAATGTGATACATATTTTTCAGAAACTTTAAACTCATCAGCAATCATAACTGCGCTAAGGTTAGGGTTTGCAAAATTTTCTTTTATATAACCTACAATTTGCATGTATAAACGTGTGTTGTGGCTTTTTTTATGCTTTTCAACAGTTTCACAAATTTCAATCGCAACTTCAATTAGCATATTGTATTGATGTGAAAACGGTTTGCCTTTTTCGTAAACAGGTATGTTGTAATCCTCAGCGCGCATGTTTTTAATTTGGTACGCAGCATTCGCAACACAAAGCCTAACTGTGTAAAAAATTTGCTCTCGCACGGTTGCATCAACAATTTTATTACCTATTATACTTTCGGAAATACCTTGGAAAACTTGCAACATTCTGTTGCGCTCGCCAGATAATATAAGTTCCTGTAAACGTTGAAAATTTTGAAAGCTAATATTAAAATCTTCATAAATTTCGCTATTATAAAAATGCACTCTTGAGTTTTCTTTTGAAAAAGCAGATATTTCACTTAAATTAAAGCAACTTAATGCTTCCTCACGTGCTTTATATAAATCTAAAATATTTTGTTTTTGAGCACTAACAGCAAAATGCACATAAGTACCAAGTTCATCTTCTAAAGTTTGTTGTAAAACAAGTAAACTCTCCTTTGACATTATAGGTATAACAGCACCTATATAATTTATGGAAAAATTAACATAAGAGCTATCAGGATATAGTTTATACATGATTTTTTGCAATAGAATTAACGCTTGGTTTAAATCAATAATAGCGTTATTGGCGGCGGGTATATCTATTAATACTAGTATAAATGGTTTAGGAATATCTCCAAAATGTTCCATAGCCTGTGCTATGTCTTGCTCTTTTACAACGTAGCCTAGTAATAATTTGTGAAAAGTTACCTCTTTTATTTTTTTAAGTGCTTCCATCATTTCTTTTTGTGTTTTTTGGGTCATTACATTTGCTTCCAGAATGGCCTCGTGTATTAATAAATATTCATTGGAGTTTTGGGTTTTTTTATTTATCTCTCTAGTGATTTTTTTAATAGGATTATAACTAAGCAGCGCAAATCCTAACGACAAAGCAATACTTATTATTGTTGCCACGACAATGCTAACTACAATTAAAATAGTATTCATTTGTAAGCCAGTGGTTATTTGGTTTTCGTATATGCCCAAGTATATTTTGCAATCGAGCAAACTAGTACCAGAATCTAAAATATTAAAATCATTAGTATTCGCAGTGTTTGTGTTATATGTTAAATTAATAGCTATTTCTTCAGGAGTATTGCTGTTATATATTACATTGTTATTAATATCTACCATGTAAATAAAGCCGTTTATCAATACATCTTCATCAGCGAGCATTTGTGATAATTTATTAGTATCAATTAATGTATATAAAGCGCCATTTAGTGCATTAAGTGGAAAAACCTGTGTAATAACATTTAAGTTGTTGGTGTTACTTGCAGATATATTGCTACTTGCCCATATTTTAGTGTCAGACTTAACAAGTTCTTGCCAAGCTTCAAATGTGATGTTCTCATAAGATAAAAAATTGTCATAATAAAATTTTTTGCTATGGTATATGCTAAAATTAGTAAACACTATATCGTTTTCTTCAAACAAAATATATACATCATGTATTACACTTGATTTAAACATTAATAAATTTTTAAAAAGTTCTTGTGATAATAAGATGTTTTCACTGCCGGAGGTTGGGCTTAAATATTGCATTCTGTGAAAATTTAGGCTTTCATCACAAAGCAGTGCGGTTTGTGTCATGTTTGATAATTCTTCACTCAACAAAGCTACGCCACTATTGAAATAATTTTTGTGTGCGGATAGTGCACTTTCTTTAGCTGCATTTATTGCAGTGGTTGCTATAGGTATCACAACTAATAGTAAAACAATAATTATGCATATATATGATAAAACAAATTTAGAAAAAAGATTAAGTTTTTTGATAATTAACACCTCTTTATTATTAAATATTTTTAGTGAAAATGATGTTCTTTCATTTTACACTAATATTATCAACAAAAGCAATATAAAATGAAATAAATTAATTATTTTCTATTACAATAAATCAAACCTCTAAAGCTATTGCCTTAGAGGTTTGTTGTTATTAAGAGATTGAGCGGTCGTAAGCAGCTTGTGCTATTTCACGATATTCGTCAATGCCTATAGCTTTTAGTTCTGCTAAGTAATTATCCCATTCAGCTTCAATGTCCATATCGCCTGTTATAAACCTTGCATAACACTCGTTAACATATTCTTCAAGTGGAACTTTAATAGAATCAACTATTTCTTGCTCTTCTTCAGTGTATAGTAATGGTGGAACAACATCTTCTGGGTGCATACCTATAACAGCTGTAGAAAATTCGTAAGAAATACCATGCATACCTACTGTGTTTACTTTTGCGTATTCGTTATCTCTAAACGCAGGAGCTTTATCATACCAGTGTGCGTTTTGTACAGAGCCCCAAGGCAAAATTTCTTCTTCGATTACTGGTTCACCCTCTGCTGGGTTTTCAGCTCTAGTAAAGTCAATACCTTCTTCACCAAAACGGCTCCAAACAGATATTTCTTCACTCCACATTAAATCACCAATGCGGAAAGCAAGTTCTGGATATTCACAATCTTTTGAAATTACCCATTGGTGCGATGGTGACGCTGGGAAGTAAATTGTGTTTTGTACACCTTCTGGGCCTTCGAGCGGAAGCATTGCACCGTATTGTAAATAGTTTTCGCCGTTACCAAGGTTAGATGCACTACCTGCCATAAACAAACCAACATATGGTGTTTCAGTTGTGCTTGTCATAGCTTTTAATTGGTCAGAATCTTGTGTAAATGTTAATTTGCTAAATAAATCATCATCTGCAAGTGTGTTTAAATAAAGCAAGCCTTGTTTCCAAGCTTCTTGTTCATATGCAAATTGCAAGCTACCATCTTGTATTATCATACGGTTTTGGTAAACTGGGTTATAGACATAAGAGCCCATTAAGAAGTCTTGTGGAGAGGTTAACCAACCGTCTGTTGCGCCTATCATTGGTATCTCATCATTTTGGCCATTGCCATTAGGGTCATCGTTTTTAAATGCTTCTAAAACTGTTTGCAATTCTTCAGTTGTTGTAGGCATATCCAAACCTAGGTTATCAAGCCATGTAGTATTGATGAAAGCACGTGCTGTGTATTGGTTTAAAGTTGCATTCGCTACATGCGGTACAGAGTATATATTGCCGTCTGGCGCATATGCAAGTTGCATTATTTCAGGGTTTGGCATTATATTTTCTATGGTGTCTTTTATATAATAGCTGGAGTTTTCATAATAATCATTTAATGGTAAAACTGCACCGTTTGCACCAAAGTTTGCAAGTACAGAGGAGTTAAAGTTGAAACCAGCAAATATGTCAGGCAATTCGCCACCAGAGTTTACCATGATTTGTACTTTTTGAAGCGCGTCTGCCTCTGAGAAAGTTTGAAAAACTAAATCTACATTTGCTAGTTCTTCAATTTCTAGTGTGTATTTATTTGTTTCGTAATCTTCAACATTTGCATGTTGTGGTATTGCAACGGTTAATGTTACTTTTTCTTTTGCAATTGGAAATTCACCTAGTGGGTTTAGGTTTGGGTCATGTTCAAAAGCAGTGGTTTCTTGCTGTGCATCAGAGCTAGTATCAGCTGTACTAGTTGAAGTTTCGCTGCCGCTTGTTGCTGTTTGGGCACACCCTGAGAATAATGCCATTGTTGCAAGCGCTGCACAAACTGATCTTTTAAAAAATAATTTCATTTTTTTCCTCGCAATCTTTTTTTGTTATTGTCAAATGCTCGTGTTGGTTACATTTGTTGCTTTGATTATATCCTCGATGTTACTGTAAGTAAAGGTTACATTTGCTCGCTTTGTGTATACACACCATAATAACGAGGTGATTTTTTGTTATAAGGGTGATAAGTGTAATAATCATTGTTTAAAAAGCTTGATTGTTACAAAATTGTTACGAAAATATTTAGCATTAATTAAGCTTTTTTGAATAAAATATTTGTTATTGCAGTTTTATTGTTTTTAATTTATTTTTTATCTTTCTAACCTGTGTCACTCCAAAGGTAATCTTTAAGCTTTACAAACCTAAATGTGTAATTAATAATTAAATTATAAACTAAAAACACATCAGGAGGAGTAAACATGAAACCATTTACAAAAAATAAATCATTAGAACCTGCCATACCAAAGAAAAAAGGCAAACCGCTTTCGACATATTGGCAACTATATGTGTTATTGGCGTTACCATTAATTTGGCTTGCTGTTTTTTGCTACTACCCTATGACAGGCATACAAATAGCATTTAAAGATTATCGAGCTGCTGACGGCATCTGGGGTAGCGAGTGGATAGGTTTTGAAAATTTCATTAAATTTTTTGAATCTTACCAGTTTGAAAGAATACTTGCAAATACCCTTATTGTTTCTTTTTATTCTGTGCTAGCTAGTTTTCCAATATCAATTGTTTTAGCGCTGTGCATAAATTCAGTGCGCTCAACAAAGTTTAAAAAATTTGTACAAACCACATTATATATGCCACACTTTATATCGGTTGTTGTTCTTGTTGGTATGGTTATTCAGATACTTAACCCTCGCCTTGGGTTATATGGACAAATAGCAAGTTTCTTTACTGGTTCACAGCCAGAGGATATACTTGGTATGCCTCAAGCGTTTAGCCATATTTTTGTCTGGTCTGGTATTTGGCAAAACATGGGTTGGAACACTATTATATATATAGCTGCTCTTTCAGCAACAGATATTCAACTACATGAAGCAGCTGAAATTGATGGAGCTACTCGTTTTCAGCGTATGATACACATAGATTTTCCATCAATACTACCAACAGCTACAATTATGCTAATTTTAAATGCAGGCCGTATAATGAGTGTTGGCTTTGAAAAAGTTTATTTATTGCAAAATGATTTAAACCTACGTAGCTCTGAAATTATATCCACATATGTATATAAAGTAAGTTTGGGTGCTGGTATACCTGATTTTTCATACGCTACAGCAATTGGTTTGTTTAACTCTCTTGTTAATTTGGCTTTAATTATAATTGTAAATGCAATTTCAAAACGTGCAAGTGAAAGTAGTTTGTGGTAATAGGAGAATATAAAAATGATAAATAAAATAAGAGCAAGAACTTCAAAAGAAGATAGGATTTTTTACACAATAGTATATACATTATTGTTTATACTTACTTTGGTTGTTATATATCCTGTTATTTATATTATATCCGCATCGTTTTCTTCGGCGGATGCTGTAAGTGCAGGTCGGGTAATTTTATTTCCTGTTGATTTTAGCCTAGAGGGTTATGAAGCAGTTTTTGCAGATGAAGATGTTTGGATAGGTTTTAAAAACTCTATTATATATACCTTTGTGGGCACTGTTGTTAATGTTTCAATGACACTACTAGCAGCATATCCATTAGCTAGGGCGGATTTACCTTTTAGAGGTAAAATTATGTTTTTGTTCACCTTCACTATGCTTTTTAGTGGTGGTATGATACCAAACTATATTTTATTGCAAAATTTAGGTATGTTAAACTCTATGTCTGCACTAATTATCCCAGGCGCAATTTCGGCATATAACATGATAATCACACGTACATTTATACAATCAAACGTACCAAAAGAATTACTAGAAGCATCGCAAATAGATGGTTGTAGCGATTTTAGGTTTTTCTTCCAAATGGTTATTCCACTTTGTAAAGCAGTTATAGCGGTTATCACACTCTACTATGCAGTAGGTCACTGGAATGCATATTTTAACGCATTTTTATACCTTAACGATGCAGATTTATACCCACTTCAATTAATCTTGCGTGATATACTTGTTGCTAACAATATAGACCCAAGCCAAATACTTGATCCTGAACTTATGGAAGCAAAAGCTGGTCTTGCAGATTTGTTAAAATATTCGTTGATAGTAGTATCAACAGCTCCAATCATGGTTTTGTATCCATTTATTCAAAAATATTTTGTTAAAGGTGTTATGATTGGTTCAGTTAAAGGGTAATTAAAATGAAAATATATAAAGATATTGTTTATAGTACGAATTATTGTGAGCATAGAAAACTTGATATTTTTTGTCCTGAAAATCACAACGGATTAACCATCATGCTAATACATGGTGGTGGTTGGTTGCGTGGTAATAAAGAGCAATGGCAAGAGGTTATTGATTATTTAACCCAAAAAGGCTTTATATGTGCAAGTGTTGGGTATAGGTTAGCTGATGACTATAAATATCCAGCACAAATTGAGGATGTGCGAATTGCTATGTACTTTTTACAAAATAAAGCAGAAAAATATGGGATTAATGGCAAAAATATAGTTGCTTTTGGTTCATCTGCAGGGGCTACGTTAGCAGTAACACTTGGTATGCTTGATAGTAAAAATGCTTTGGGTAAAACAGCAGAAATATTAAATGCTGACAATAAGCCTAGTGCAATTGTTGCGTATTATCCAGTTAGCACTTTGCGCACGGATATGAAACATTGGCAAGGTAGAGATAAGCCGCCGGATTTTATACATGCTTATTTAGGTGTTAGAGAAAGTGAAAATGATGAAATATATAAAAACGCCTCTTTGCTAGAAAATTCGTTTGATACATTTGTGCCTATGCTACTTATACATGGCACAAATGATAAAACTGTACCACTTAAACAATCTGAGCAACTAGCGGAAAAGCTTAATAAAAAAGGTTACGAAACGGAACTGCTTGTAGTAGAAGGTGCAGAGCATGCATTTGCATATAGGTTGCAATCAGATTATCAATACAATGTGCTTGAAAGAGCAATAAATTATATTAAACAAAAATTAAAATAGGAGTTATAACATGGCAAAATTAGGCGCTCAACTTTATACTGTTAGAGAATATATTAAAAATACAAAAGATTTTGAAAGAAGTATAAAAAAACTTTCAGGCATGGGCTATAATAGCGTGCAAATTTCTGGAGCTGGCAATTATAATGCAGTTGAATATAAAAAAATATGTGATACATATGGTGTTACAATAGATTTAACGCACACAGATGCAGAAAAAATACTATTAAACACACAACAAGTTATTGATGACCATAAAGCGATGCAATGCAAATATATAGGCATAGGGAGTATGCCTAATAAATATCGCAATAAAGAGTGGGTTAATTATTTTGCTGAGGACTTTATGCCTGTGCTAGAATTAATACATCGCAACGGCATGAAACTTATGTACCATAACCATGCATTTGAATTTCAGATAAAATCTGGTGAAAAAGATTTACTGCAAACTATATGTTCACAAATACCATCGGAGTTAATGGGTATTACTATGGATTTGTTTTGGGTGCAATTTGCAGGTAAAGATTTATTTGATACATTGCAAGAATATAAAGATAGATTAGATTGTGTACATTTAAAAGATGTCAAAACAGATGCACTCTCTGGTCAATTTGCAGTTATAGGCGAAGGCGTTATGGATTATAAAAAAATTATAAACAAATTAGATGGATTAGGCGTAAAACATATGTTTGTTGAGCAAGATGAATGCTATGGAGAATATCCTTTTGATTGCCTTGAAAAAAGTTATAATAACATACAAAAAATTATTAAGTAAAGGAAAAACCTCATGAAAAAAGTAAGGCTTGGCATTATAGGTGTTGGCAATATGGGTAGTGCTCATTGTGCAAATCTTTTGGCAAATAAGGTGCAAACAATCGAGCTTAGCGCAATTTGTGATAACAACCCTAAAAAAATAGATTATTTTAAGGAAAAAATCTCAAAAGCAGTGCCTGCTTTTAGTGATGCAGAAGAAATGATGGATAGTGGTTTGTGTGATGCTATTTTAGTTGCAACACCACATTATGATCATCCTAAATATTGCATAATGGCAATGGAAAAAGGTTTACATGTTATTAGCGAAAAACCAGCTGGTGTTTATACAAAGCAAGTAAAAGAAATGAATGCTACTGCTGCAAAGTCAAATGTTGTTTTTGCAATGATGTTTAACCAAAGAACCAACTGTGTTTTTAGAAAAATGAAAGAAATTGTGGATAGCAAAGAGCTCGGCGAGATAAAGCGTGTTAACTGGATAATAACAAACTGGTATAGGCCACAATTTTATTATGATAGCGGTGCTTGGCGTGCAACATGGGAGGGCGAAGGTGGCGGTGTTTTGCTAAACCAATGCCCACACAACCTTGATTTGTTACAATGGATATGTTCCATGCCAACCAAAGTTACAGCTTTTTGCCACGAGGGTAAATGGCATAACATTGAAGTTGAAGATGATGTTACAGCATATTTAGAATTTGAGAACAAAGCCACAGGTGTATTTATCACAACAACTGGTGAATACCCAGGTACAAACAGGTTTGAAATTAGTTTTGATAAAGGTAAACTTGCTTGTGATGATGCACAAACACTAACTTTACACAGGCTTGATGTCAAAGAAAGTGAGTTCACTAAAACTTGTACGGAAGCGTTTGGCACACCAAGTGTTGAAATTATACCAATAGAAACTGATGGTAAAAACGAACAACATATGGGAGTGCTAAGAGCATTTGCAGATAAAATATTAAATGATAAACCACTTATTGCAAAAGGCGAGGAAGGCATAAATGGGCTTATGTTATCTAACAGCATTCATCTCTCCTCTTGGACAAATAAAAGTGTAAATTTGCCAATTGACGATGATGAATTTTTGAGTTTGTTGAATGAAAAAAGAAAAAAATCTTTAAAAAAGGATAACGTTGTTGATGTTATAAGTGACACAATTTCATCGTATAACAACTAGTATTGAATATGTTTAAAAAGTTTATAAAAAAGCGAAAAATAAAATGGGCAAATGCGCATTACAATATGCGTTTGCAAACTTTTAAAAAATGCAACACATTAAAACAAAGCTGTGAGGCTGTTTTTGTAGGTGATTCAATAACAGAGGGCTATGATTTTAGCGAGTTTTTTAGTAGTAGTATTTTAAACAGAGGTATTAGTGGCGATACAACACAAGGCTTATTGTGTAGGCTTAATGAGAGTATATTTGATATAAATGCAGATAGTGTTTTTATACAAATTGGTACTAACGATATTAACAGAGATATATCACCAGCACAAACTATACTTAATTATAAAGAAATATTATATAAAGTGAGAGAGAAATTAAAAGACAAAAAACTTTATATAATTTCGGTTTATCCTGTAAATTTTAATTGTAAAGCAAAAATAAGCAGAAATATGGTCGCAAATAGAAAAAATGATGATATTATTTTTATAAACGAAAAACTAGCTGAACTAGCAAATGTATTTAACGCAATTTATATTAATGTTCATTCAAAACTGGTTGATAAAAATGGTGAGTTGTTTTCAGATGCTACAACAGATGGTTTACATTTGAATTTTGAGGGATACAAAATTGTAACAAAAGAACTACATAAACACATTGTTTAAAAATAAAAAACCGCAACATTATGTATAATTGTACATTGTGTTGCGGTTTTTTATCATTGTTTGCTCGCATAATTTAGTTAACTAATTTAATCATTATAGTTAAAATTATTCGCTTATTTTAAAAACTCTGCCTTTAGGTATAAATGGTAAACTGTTTGATTGAGGTATTAAAAAAGCGTGTTCCTTGTTATATAATTTTAAATCACTTTCGCAGTAGCCGTCAGTAATTATTAAAACAGGTGCATTTTTAGGAAAGTTATCTGCGGTATTTAACATATCAATACCAGGTTGTAAAACTGTGCCACCTCGCCCTTTAATTTTAACAGTGCTAGCTATATCTTCTGGTTTCATATAGCCTTCATCGTAAGCTTCAGCATCGCAAAAAATAACCCTAACAGCAGTAACTTCTTTTGATATGCTATAGCTCGCAATTGCGCCAAGGCAAATGGCCAGTAAGTGTCTGTCCATTGAGCCAGAGGTATCTAAAACAACGCCAAAAGTACGCCCAGATCGCATTTCATCAGTGATTGTATAACTTGCTCTTGGTATATCAGGTGTAGAGGATTGCCTGCGTGAGGGGCGTGCATAGGTGCGCTTTTTTTCAATAGGTGTAAACATTTCATCAAACCATTGTGCAAGCTCTACATCCCATGATATCGGCGGGTGGCTTAATGCACGTATTTCTTCTATTAATCCTGCTGGCAAATATCCACGGTTTTCGTCTTGGTGGTAGCTTAAACCCTGTTCTATTGAACGATGATAAAAAGCATCTAAATCAACGCCATCGCCACGTGTCCACCACTGAGCGTCGCCCGGTATAATATCCCCAAGGCCTGCACCTCTAAGTGTGGATAACTTGCGGTAAGTGCGCATATCTGTAACAATTCTATCATAAATGTTTTCTGCGTTCATACCCTTAAATTGCACATCATAAAGCAAGCCTTGTGGCCTTTCGCCAACATTCATTTCCGTTAGCCACATGTTTATAACGTAATCACAGGCAACGTTCCATAAAAAAGCATCACGCCATTCTTGCCTAGCACCGTGGCTTAACGCAGCGTGCAAAAATTCATGCGCTAAAACAAACTTGCTTTCCTCAAACGTTAAACCAGCCATAGGGTTTATATAAATTTCTTGTGAACTACAATTAATTGCAGCAACGCTTATCTCCATGCGGTGGCAAATTAATTGGTCTTCAATAAGTTTAAAGTTAGAGGCTAAAGCACCTAATAGCGGATAAGACGAAATAAACCAGTGTTTTGCTCTAGTTGCATTTGAAAGTAAATGGTCTTGTCTTTGTGCATAAATATCGGATTTTTCACCAGCGGCTACATCAACAGCATTTTTAACGGCAAGTCCAAGCCCAATAGCAAACGCAGCAGGGAAATTTGCAGGCCTACCATAATTCCAGTAGTTGCCATCCTCAAACACCATATCTAAAAAGTTGTTGCCAGCAGTACCAAAATCTTTGTGGGTTTCAGGCAAGCCGTTTTGCATAAATTTTTCGTATAGCTTTTCTTCGTTATTTATACCACTTGGCAAAGTTGCGTCGTAAAATGCTTTGCCAAATTTTAAATCGCTTAAAAATTTTTCTATAACCAAATTACAAGCGGCGTTCCAGTATTCAGGGTTTTGCTTTTCTACAAAATGCTCCATTGCAAGGTGTAAAAGGCAGTGCGCAATTACCCTCGCCCAAACTTCTGGTTCTTCACGTTTTTGGTGGTTAATAACTATCAATCCGTTTTGAAAAACAGTAGCATGACCTTTTGGGCAAATATATTTGTTGCGTTCGTATTTAATGTTCACGTCTTCATAAAGGCGTGAAAAAATAGGGTGTTGCCCAACTATGCCACAGCCCATAGCGTAATTTTGGTATGAAACATCATATTGCTTATTTCTGGTAGTTGCCATTATTTTTTATCCTTTTGAGCAAGGCGTGGCAAATCTCGTACAATTTCAACCATGAACCAATCCGGTAGAGATTTACCATCTATGTTAGAAACAGTTATCTGCGCTATTTCAAGGCTAATGTTGCTTAAATCTTTTATCAATGCTTTTGCACGTAAGGTTAGCTGTGTAACACTTGAAGAAAGTTTAGATTTATCAGATGGTAGTTCTTTTATAAGCTGTGCTCTAAAGCTTTGTGCTAAAAAGTACAGTGCATCTCTTTCCGCTGGGGCAGTTGGCCATTTTTGCTCGCCGTTTATAATTGCATTTAAAGCATAGCGGTTTTTAATTTGTTTGATATATGCTCTAAACTGTGTAGCATGGTGTGGCGAAAGACAAGCAGAAACAACAATTTCCATATCACGCTCGTCAATATCATCACCATAACTATAAAGTGCATCTGAAAGCATATGCCATGAACGTGGGGTGGAAAAAGGTTCTTCTGTTTTAGGTGGAGTGCTCCATAAATGGTCTGGACGCAGTGCAATATACTCCAAAATAAAAGGATGTATGCCTTGCTCGCCCGCCCATTTCAACCAGCTACGATGATTTGCTGTTAGCTCCACGTGAAACATGCGGTTAATAAGCGCTGAGGACATCGTTTTTACTATGGCATTATCTTGCGCACGGTTGCCAGCACCTATTATAATAGAGCCTTTAGGCAAGTGGTACTCGCCTAGGCGCCTATCGTGTATAAGGCTATAAAAAGCTTTTTGCACTTCTTGTGAACAGGCATTTAGCTCATCTAAAAATAGGCAGTAAGGCTTATCTCTGGCTATTGCAATAGGTGGGCAAAAACGGCTTTTGCCATCAACAATTTGTGGCACGCCTATAATATCCTCAGGTGCAAGCTGGCTACCTAGTAGCGAAACACACTCTAAACCCATTTCAAAGGCAAATTGCTCAACTATTGATGATTTACCAATACCTGGCGCACCCCAAATAAAAACAGGGCGTATGCCAGCTATATTAAGTAAAACATCTGAAAGTTGTTCTTGATTTACTTTTACAGAAATATTCATTAATTAGTTCCAATCTTTTTATATAGCTAGTAAATTATATTGTTTAGCTTTTATTAATAGTAAGCTTGATCACAAAGCTTTTTTACAACATATCTCTAATGTTTGCAAACTATCAACATTTAAAGTTATTTCAATAACACCTGAAAATCTCTCGCTAAAAGTTGTATCGCTGCTGTTTACAGTCACTGCATATTTATTTTCAGGTGGCATTACTATAATTATAGTTGTTTTTTCTTTATTTTCCAAGTATTTTATTTCACAATTTAAAATTAAATTGTGTTCGTCAAAAGTTTTTGCCGTGATTAAACCGTTGTACCCACAAGTTATTGTACCGATGTTAAAGTAAGTTTGAAACCAAAGTAAAACAGGTGTAGATAAACCAGAAAAATGATGCCAGCCTGCACCTCTACCGGAGGCAATTATGAAATGCTCAAAACAATTATACGATTGAGCAACTTCATTTTGCCAAGTGTCTAGTGCAGTTTTTGCTATTTTATAGCTTTCATCAGCATAGCCGTAATCAAGCAAAGCTTTAAAATAAAACCATTGATGAGGCATCCAAACAGCACCATTCCAGTAGCCGTCTGTTTTATAATAGGGTGCACTTATATCCACAGTAGAAAGTCCAATTTTTGTAAAGTGACGTTGCGGGTTCATTAAATTTTCAGAAATTGTTTTTGCTTGTTTTTTAGTTAATATACCTGCAATCATAGGTGAGGTGCCGTCTAATCCACGGTTAAAGTTTTCCCCAGATTTATGGCGCATTATTTCTGTGGGGTTTAGGTTTTCATCATGACAAAGGTAGCTAAAATAACCAGATTTTTCATCCCATGTATATGTTTGTATAGCAGCTGTTAGTTTTTTTATATCTTTTTTATAGCCCGTTATATCCTCGCTAAATTGTGGTAAAATATCTGCAATTTGCCATAATATTTTTGCGCAGCGTATAGCGTGTGTAGTGGTGGAAACAGGTGAAATATACTTTTGTTGTTTTGAATTATGCACTTGCACTTGTGGCGGATAATCGTCCCAACCGCCAGAATTATAAAAGTAAGACCAAGTTGCGAGCATACCAGAATTTAAGCGTGCAGTATCAGAACTACCCTTTTGTCCTGAAATAAATAGATAATATTGGCGTAAACGAGGATAAAAATAATCAGCTAGTTTTGTATCATGTGTTAAATTGAAAATTTCTTGAAATAGATAAAATTGCACAGGTAGAGGCGTTCCATGGTGAATAAAGGCGTTTTCCTCATCATTGGGTTCGGTTACATATGCATTTAGGCAATCAATAGCGCGCTGTATATCGCAAGTGGTAAACCCAAGCCCAACAAAGCCTGAGTCCCAAGTGTAAAGGCTATCCCACCATTTGCCAGGAGTATTGTGTTTTATGTAACGTTGTTTTGTGTAAACAGGGTAAACTACATTGCAAAGCGTGGTAGCTTTCATTATATTTTGCGATAGTGCAAAAACCTCACCGTTAATAGTGGGTTTGCAAATTTGTGCAGTTAGAGCTTGTTTAATAGCTGTTTGTTGCATAATATTTTGATTTGTTAAAATACTAGATAATTTTTTTGCAACTTCCTCTTTGTTTTTGCCACAGCACACTGCGGAAAAAACATCAAATTGTGTTTTGGGTGGCACTGGTATAGGACGCATAAAAACATTGCAAAATGCGCCTTTATTATTGTTTGGTAGCACTTTTCTAAAATGGTCGTGTGCCATAACTTTTAAGTAGGTATCTAAATCATCAGATAAAATATAGCGTATGTCATAATCACAAAAATCCCAACAAATGCCATAGTAAAAATCACTATCCCTATATTTTAATATTAATGTGTTATCAGTTATAGGCAAACGTTCTGCGATAGTTTTTTGTTGGTTTAGTTGTTGTTCAGTTTCGTAATTAATCGGTGTTTTTCGGCCGTTTTCCCAACTGGTAGGTAAATATTCAGGTGCTGGTTCGGTTATCAATATTTCATTTATTTGCGTTTTTTCAGTAATTACAAAACTATCTAACAAAACCTGCCCACCGCTAGCACTAACAGTAAAAGTTCCATTTTGCAAAATTTCAAGTTCGGTAGAGGTAATCGTTATTTCTTCGTTAACAGGTATAGTGACTTTGCATTTAAGTGCGCCGATAAAATCTAGCCTTACAGTTGTTTTAGAAGTGTTAAGTGCACGTATAGAAATGCTAGCTTTTTTGAATTTTGATGTGCTATTCAAAGTGTATTGTATACAATCGCCATCAAACTCGCCAAGTAACACGCCAGAGCCACGATTAAAACCATTCTTGCGTACTTCTCCACGGCGTAACCCATCAGCGATTAGCGAATCTGTAGGGCGTATTATTTTATGATCAAAAGTATCAAAATTTATGGCATAAATAAGTTGTGCATTTTTGGGGATATTATATTTTATAGGATATAAAAATTTTTCGTCATATTTTGCATCTATTGATGGGTACTGTAAAGAGGCCATGAGGTGTAAGGCTAGGTTTTGCGTATCATTTGTGTTGTTTGTGCAATTAGTGCGTATAATGTAGCAATCGCCATCCAATTTTGAATAGGATATATCTGTATATAGCAAATCTTTCCATTCTAGTTCGTGCCTAGTTGAATAATAGGATAAATCAGCATTTGCTTGCATTATGTGGTAGTTGCTTTCAAACATGCAGTGTGGTAAATCAATTTTTCTGCGATACATTGAAGGAAAAACAGATAAATCAAAACGTATGCCTTGTTTGCTGTTTGCCACATGTGAAATACCAGCATATTTTTTTGAGTATGGCCCCCAATTGGATAAGTTTAAATCGTGTGTTTTCTCAAGTGTTTTCATGAATGCTCCTTTGAGGCGAGTTCGGATAATACTTGCTCGTTTAATATAAAAATATACAGTAGTGAGTATCTTTATAAACTAATTATATCACTTGAGATATGTAATGTACAATTGCAAAATTGTTTTAATATGCAAAATTTGTGTGCGAGTGTTTAGGTAAAGCTGTGTTAAGTTAACGGTTTTAATTTTATATTAGATACAACAAAAAACTCCCCATAGCCTAAGCTATAGGGAGTTTTAAATATGCGGATGACAGGAATTGAACCTGCACGTCGTGGACACTAGATCCTAAGTCTAGCGCGTCTGCCAGTTCCGCCACATCCGCAGATTTTTTGTCGCCATGTCTTGGCGACTTATATAATATATCATAAAAAAAAGGGTTTGTCAATTAATATTTTAATATTTTTTTGAGAATACTATATAAAAATTTTATATGTACGTAGCACCAACAAATTATGGGGGTAATATGTTATCAAAAAAAGGCAAACAAAAGAAAAAACGCAGTGTTATTGGCTCTTTTATACGAAAAATTTCAATTTTTACCAGTTATATTTCTATCGCATGCATTGTTGGTATAGGTTGGCTTAACTATACTTTGCCGGATACAATTTATGTAGAGCAAAATCAATCGATGCAAATTGCTCGTTTGCCTTATATAAGTGTGTTAGAAAGTGGTGGTGTTGCCTCGGCGGGGAGCACTATGCATGTGGGTAGTTATAACACAACACTTTCTATTATGGGCAAAATACCAGTTAAAACAGTGCGCATGGTGGTAACAGAGAGGCCGGTGGTTACTGTTTGTGGTACTCCTTTTGGTATAAAAATGCTATCAGAGGGAGCGCTTGTGGTTGGTTTTACAGACTTATACACACAATACGGACAAGCAAATCCTGCAAAGCAAGCAGGGCTTGAGCTTGGCGATTTGATAGTTCAAATAAATGGTGAAGAAGTAAACACAAACCAAGATGTAGCAGACGCTGTTGAAAAAAGCGATGGAACAGCTGTGGAAGTAATTTATATACGAGAGGGTGCACAATATAGTACTGCGTTAACGGCGATAAAGAGCGAGGACGGTAAATTTATGATTGGGCTGTGGGCACGTGATTCATCTGCAGGTGTTGGTACATTGACATTCGTAAATGAGGCTACAGGCGTATTTGCTGGGTTAGGCCACTCCATAAGTGATAGTGACACAGGCACAAGTGTGGCACTGCGTACTGGAGAAATTATGGACTGCGAAATAACTGGATACCAAGCAGGAACAGCAGGTAGTCCTGGTGAATTAAAAGGTAAATTTGTAGGAACACTTGCAATAGGTTCTATTTTAATAAATGGTGAAAATGGTATTTATGGCACAACACGCACTGATTTTAAAGGTGAGGCAATGGAGATAGGTTTTGCACAAGAAGTTGTGATTGGTAAAGCCGAAATTTGGACAACCATTGACGGAAATACTGCAGAAAAATATGAAGTTGAAATAGAAAAAATATCATATAGTGAGGGTAATCGTAATATGGTTGTACACGTAATTGATCAAGATTTGTTAAATGCAACAGGTGGGATTATACAGGGGATGAGCGGCTCGCCAATAGTCCAAAATGGCAAGCTCATCGGAGCGGTGACCCACGTTTTTGTGAATGACCCTACCCGTGGGTACGGGATATTCATCGAAAGCATGCTTGAGAGTGCAGAGAGTATAGATAACTAAATACGTAGAGAAGAAGGGGCTGTAAACAGCCCCTTTTGTTTTTGATTCTTCATATAAAAATAAATACTGCGCAATGTTTTAAGAACTTTACATGTTTAACTGTTATTTTACAAGTTGGTTGCAGTAGTTATAACATTTAGCGATATAAAACTCAACAATGCTTGATATTAATAGGAAAATAATTGGGAATTACAAAAATGATTTAAAAATTGGATAATATCCAGTAAATGAAACTTTGGGCTAAGTTAGTGAAATATCAAATATTAAACTATTATAAAGTGATACATAATAATAGGAAAGGGAGTTTCATGTGTCATAAAATGTTTATATTTTATTCACTCTGTATTTATTGAACGATTGTTCAATGGGTGTTATAATGTTCTCATTGAACGAGTGTTCAACAAAAACATGTAGGAGGATATTATGGAAACAATTTTAATTTGTATTTTGGCGGGTGTAGGTGCAGGTCTTGGCACAGGTTTTGCAGGAATGAGCGCGGCAGTGGTTATTACTCCGATGCTTATAACATTTTTAGGTATGAATCCATACGAGGCAATAGGAATTGCACTTGCCTCTGATGTACTTGCTAGCGCGATTTCGGCTTACACATATGGCAAAAGCAAAAACATTGATATAAAAAATAGCAAAGTGCTATTGGTTAGTGTGCTAGCATTCACGTTTATCGGTGCTCTTATTGCAAGTTTTGTTCCTACTGAATCTATGGGCAACATAGCAATTTATATGTCATTAATATTAGGTATTAAATTTTTAAGAAAAAAAGAATCAGATACTCCAAAACAAAAGAAATCCGTAGAAGGTGCTTTAAAAATAATTTTACCTATTTTATGTGGCGCAGTTATTGGTTTTATATGCGGTTTTATAGGCGCTGGTGGCGGTATAATGATGCTTGCCTTAATGATGAGCGTACTCGGTTATGAACATAAAAAAGCAGTTGGAACAAGTGTTTTTATTATGACATTTACAGCTTTATTTGGCGCTTTATCGCATTTTTCAATACAACAAATTATACCGGATTTAACTGTGTTATTTACATGTGTAATATCAACACTAACATTTGCTTTATTAGGTGCAAGATTTGCAAATAAAGCAAAACCAATGATTTTAAACAAGGCAACAGGTGCGGTGTTAACAACTTTAGGCGTATTTTTAATAATATCAGAGCGCTTTATATTTGCTTAATTTATATTTAATTCGGGAGGAATAATATGAAAAACAGTATGATGAAATTAAAAAGAAATAAACCTTTTATTTATTATTGGTTAATAGTAACTCTAATTATTTTTGCGTTTAATATAGTAACAACTTTATTATTTGGTCAAGGTTCAGTTACTGCGGTAACTTACGATGTTTTTCTTGATGATTTAAACGATGGTAAGATATCAGCTGTTCAAGTAATGGACGAAAGTATTATGTATGGTATTGAAATACAAATTGAAGGTGAGGAAGAACCTAAAACAGAGCTATATTCCACAACAAGAATGCAAGATAGCGACCTTGTAGATAGGCTTTATGAATCTGGTGCAGAGTTTATAGAGGTTTTTCCGCGTGAAAGTTCATTTTTAATGAACATTATCAGTTCAGTTATAATGATAGTAATATTTGCCTTGATTTGGCGTTTTGTAATGTCAAAAATGATGAAAGGTATGGGTGGTGGCAATTCGATGTCTTTCGGGAAATCAAATGCAAAAATATATGCTGAAACTCAAACTGGCAAATCTTTTAAAGATGTTGCTGGCCAGGAGGAAGCGAAAGAAGCTTTAGCAGAAGTTGTAGATTTTTTAAATCATCCAAAAAAATACGCTGATATAGGCGCAAATTTGCCTAAGGGTGTGCTGTTAGTAGGCCCTCCGGGCACAGGTAAAACCTTGCTTGCGAAAGCGGTTGCTGGTGAGGCAAAAGTTCCGTTTTTTTCAATATCTGGTTCGGAATTTGTTGAAATGTTTGTGGGCATGGGTGCAGCAAAAGTTAGAGATTTATTTAAGCAAGCTAACGAAAAAGCCCCTTGTATTATTTTTATAGACGAGATTGATACAATTGGTAAAAAGCGTGATAGTGGTATGGGTAATAATGATGAAAGAGAACAAACATTAAATCAACTTTTAACTGAAATGGACGGTTTTGACGGACAAAAAGGTGTGGTATTACTAGCTGCAAGCAATAGGCCTGAAATACTAGATAAAGCACTTACACGTCCAGGGAGATTTGATAGACGAGTGCCTGTTGAGCTACCCGATAAAAATGGTAGACAATCCATACTAGAAGTACATGGAAAAAATGTTAAATTATCAGAAGATATAGATTTTGAAAAAATAGCAAGAGCTACTTCTGGTGCAAATGGTGCGGAGCTTGCAAATATTATAAACGAAGCTGCTTTAAGAGCAGTTAGAGAGGATAGAAAAGCAGTGCTACAAACTGACCTTGAAGAAAGTGTTGAAGTTGTACTGGCTGGTTATCAAAGAAAAAATTCAAGCGTAACTGAAAAAGAACGTAAAATTGTATCATACCACGAGGTTGGACATGCACTTGTTGCAGCTCTGCAAAGCGATAGCGCACCAGTACACAAAATTACAATTATTCCTCGTACTTCAGGCGCACTCGGTTATACAATGCAAGTGGATAGTGATGAAAAGTTTTTAATGAGTAAAGAGCAAGCACTAAATAAAATAGCTACATTTACAGGTGGCAGGGCAGCCGAGGAACTTGTTTTTGGCTCGATTACTACAGGTGCGTCAAACGATATTGAGCAAGCTACAAAAATTGCTAGAGCTATGATAACACGTTTTGGAATGAGTGATAATTTTGGTATGGTAGCACTGGAAACTGTAAATAATCAATATTTAGGTGGTGATACTTCAATGATGTGCTCAGCACAAACTGCAAAAACTATTGATGACGAGGTCATTGAGATTATTCGTGCACAATATAATAAGGCGTTGCAAATCTTAAAACAAAACGAAGAAAAACTTCATGAAATTTCAAGCTATTTACTTGAAAAAGAAACAATTACAGGTGTAGAATTTATGGAGATATTAAATGACAATAACGAAAGGATATAAATTATGTTTGGAATGTTTAGATTATTTTATGACCCAACTTATTTTTTAATTTTACTTGGTGTTATTATAACATTAGTTGCACAAGTAAAGTTAAAATCAACTTTTACAAAGTACTCAAATGTACACAACTCAAAAGGAATAACAGGTAAAGAAGCTGCCGAGAGAATTTTGCGTTCGCAAGGTTTAAGAGATGTTTCAGTAAGGCATGTTAACGGTAGTTTATCCGATCATTACGACCCGCGTAATAAAACAGTAAATTTATCAGATTCAACATATAATCAAACATCAGTAGCAGCTTTAGGTGTTGCTGCACACGAATGTGGACACGCTATACAACATAATAAAGATTATATGCCACTAAAAATACGAACTGCAATTTTACCAGTTGCAAAGCTTGGCAGTGTGGCGGCAGTTCCATTAATTATTTTAGGATTATTTTTTACAGGTAACACATCTGAAATAATTATACAAATAGGTATTATGGCGTTTTTAGCATCAATTATATTTCAAGTTATCACATTACCAGTTGAATTTAATGCATCTAAAAGAGCAATTAAAATATTAGGTGGCTCTGGTATTTTAAGCGAAAGTGAAGTTGCACCAGCAAAATCTGTGCTTAATGCTGCTGCTTTAACATATGTAGCTGCTGTTGCCGCATCACTTTTACAATTATTTAGACTTTTGCTATTAACCAGAAATAGAAGAAACTAGTGCAAATAATAAACTTTAATAATATTTTTTATAGCAACGTTTTATATTTAAATACAAAATTATAACATTAACAAAAGAGAGGATTTACCATGAAAAACACTAAAAAACCTATAGCTTTATCATTAGCTTTGATATCTACTTTAACGCTTACAAGTTGTGGCGAAGAAACCGAATATGGCTTAACTGTAACAACAATTGCACCAGCAGTTAGCTATGAAAAAGCAGAGGAATATGCCGCTACATTAACAATTGGTGATGATAATTTGCCAGTTTTTCTTACAGCGGAGGTGATGATACCGCCATCAAATGATGAACCAGAAGTAGTTAGCGAAGATTACGAAGTTGGCATGGATGATGTAAATAACAATGCAGCTGAAATGATGGGTTCAGCTGGATTTATGAAAATTACAGCACAAATATCAAGCGCAGAGATAGATGTAATTATTTCTGATTATGAAAATGGTAAGAGATTATCTTCGATGGAAGTGTTTATGCCACTAGAGGAATTATTTACACCAGAAGAACTTGCTGAAATTGACGAGAGTTTATTTGTAAGCTACGAAGAAGTAGATGATGAAAATAATCCAACAGGCAATATGTTGCCACCATCAGGTTTAGATGTATCTAGTATAGAAGAATTTAGCGAATTTATGGCAGCAGAACAATTGGTATGCCATGTTATAAGCAACACACAGAATATACAAAATTCAAAAGATTATGTAATGTCTTTGCTAAATTAAGTTAATTTTTCTAGGCAAAAGATTAAAGCAAACAAAATTACTTAAACTATAAAATAAAAAAGCGCTATTACACTTTGAACCCGAAAGGGACTAAGTGTAACAGCGCTTTTTATGGTTTAAAAAAACTTATAAAAGCTATTAATTATAGTTCAGCGAAGTATTTAATTGTGCGAACCATTTGGCTTGTGTAAGAGTTTTCGTTATCGTACCAAGCAACAACTTGAACTTGTGCTGTTTCGTCGTCAATTTTTGTAACCATTGTTTGTGTAGCATCAAACAATGAACCGAAACGTGTGCCGATAATGTCAGAAGATACTAGTTCTTCTTCTGTGTAACCGAATGAAGCAGAAGAAGCAGCTTTCATTGCAGCATTGATAGATTCTTTTGTGATGTCTTTGCCTTTAACAACAGCAACTAGCAATGTTGTAGAACCTGTGTTAACAGGAACACGTTGTGCAGAGCCGATTAGTTTGCCGTTTAGTTCAGGGATAACTAGGCCGATAGCTTTAGCAGCACCTGTGCTGTTAGGAACAATGTTTTGTGCGCCAGCACGTGCACGGCGTAAATCGCCTTTGCGGTGTGGGCCATCAAGAATCATTTGGTCGCCTGTGTAAGCATGAACAGTTGTCATGATACCAGAAACTATTGGGTATAGGTTGTTTAGAGTATTAGCCATAGGAGCTAGGCAGTTTGTTGTGCAAGATGCAGCGCTGATGATTTGGTCTTCAGCAGAAAGAATGCCTTCGTTAACAGAGTAAACAACTGTTTTTAGGTCGTTGCCTGCAGGTGCAGAGATAACAACTTTTTTAGCGCCAGCTTTAACGTGAGCCATTGCAGAATCTTTAGAGCAGTAGAAACCTGTGCACTCTAAAACAACGTCAACGCCTAGTTCGCCCCAAGGTGCGTTAGCAGCGTCTTTTTCTGCATAGATTTTGATTTCTTTGCCGTCAACAACGATTGAATTTTCTGTAGCTTCAACAGTGTGTTTGTTTTCACCCATGTAACCGCAGTATGAACCTTGAGCGGTGTCATATTTCAAAAGGTGAGCAAGCATTTTTGGGCTTGTTAGGTCGTTGATAGCAACAACTTCGTAACCTTCTGCGCCAAACATTTGACGGAATGCTAGACGGCCAATACGGCCAAAACCATTAATAGCAACTTTTACAGCCATAGTTATAAATCCTCCAATTTGTGTAAATAAATTTTTTTCGGTCTTTATATATTGTATCTTAAAATGCCCAAACATGCAATAGGATTGATAAAATATTCACGATACTTTTTTGAATTTTTTCTGAACTTTTTATAAAAAAAGCATATTTTATACTAAAAATACATAATAGAGCCAAAATGGGGCAATTTTAAAGTGCATTTTTTTACAAAAAATAAGTCAAAAATAAAATGCATCATAATTAAATGATGCATTTTATTATAAGTTTAATCATTTTTTTCTTCGTATAAACAGCGCTGGGCACAAATTGCACCAAGCAAACCAACACCCGCTAGGCACAGGCTAAACATAAAACTACCAAAATTAGTTTTGCCAGAATCAAAAGCAAAAATAGCCTCAGGTAATTCTAGGCACGTGCAAACATAAAATGCTATTAATCCAAAGAAAAATGTTTTGCGACCAACCTTGTTTTCTGAAAAGAAAATACCTCTGATAAGTATTGTGAGAAAAGCAAGTGCAGCCGCAATTGTAAAAATTCTCATTGTTGTTGCGAAATGATGATAAGATGAATCATTTGTAGAAAAGCGTAGGATTAAATGCATATAAAAACCAAATGAACCTGCTATAGCGAGATAAACACCGCCAATGGGCAGTTTATAAGGTTTTGATAAAAGCGAAATACCAAATAGCGCAAACCAAATAGCGGTAATTAATCCTAAAAAGCCAAGTAAACACTCAGCAGAAAGTAAAGCACTAATTCCCATAAAGGAAATTTTAGGTATTTGGTTTTGCAAGGCGGTTGCTAAGCGCAAAATAGTTTCTATAGTAAAAACAGCTGATAAAGCTAATGCAAAAAAACCAAAGCCTATGCTACTTCTCTCAAATTTAACAGGGCGTTTTTGCGCCATAAAAGATGCAGCGAAGCTAAGTAATAGCAAAACACCAACAGCGCTATATCTCAGCCAAACCGAACCTTCTATAACTAAGCCAGAGCTAGGGTCTGTAAATTTTGCAAGATCTATTCCTCGCAAAATGCTAACGCCTACACCTATAAGTAAAAGTAGCATACCTACAAATTGTTTCATTTTTTAACGCTCCTCAATGGTTTTATAATTTTGCTGTACACCAAGGTATTTGTATGCAGGGCGTATAATACGGTTTGCAAACTTAACTTCTTCAACTCGGTGTGCACACCAACCTGGTATACGTGCAATTGCAAATAGTGGGGTATATAAATCTTCAGAAATGCCAAGCATTTTATAAATTAAACCGCTAAATAAATCTACGTTAGCACAAACGGGTTTTCCACCACCTTTTTCCTGTGCGACAACTTCAGGTGCTAAGCGTTCAATGCTACAAAGCATTTCAAATTCTTCTTGATAACCTTTTTCAATTGCAAGTGGACGAGCTTTGTCACGCAACATTAAGGCGCGTGGGTCGCTAACTGTATAAACAGCGTGACCTATGCCGTAAATTAAACCAGTTTTATCGCCAGCTTGTTTGCGTAATACTTTGCGTAAATACTCACGAATTTCGTTATCATTTGTAGGGTCTTTAATATTGCGCAAAGCGTCGCCTAGTTGTTTCATAACTGAAAGGTTAGCGCCACCATGTTTAGGCCCTTTTAATGCGCCTATGGCAGCTGATATTGCAGAGTATGTGTCTGTGCCAGAGGAAGATAGCACACGTGCTGTAAATGTGGAGCAGTTACCGCCACCGTGGTCAGCGTGAGCCATAAGGCACAAATCTAAAAGTTTTGCTTCTGCACGAGTAAATTTTTTATCAGGCCTATAAGTTCTTAAAATGTGCTCAGCAGTGCTCAAACCTGATAATGGCAAGTGGAAGTGCATGCTTTCTTTATCATAAAAACGGCGTTTAACTTGATATGCACTAACCATTATTGTAGGCAAGCCTGCAATTAGGTTTATGCTTTGGTTTAAAATGTTTTCAAGGCTTAAATCCTCAGCGTTATCATCATATGAATAAAGCGCTAAAACAGAACGTGCCATTTTGTTCATTATATCAGGCGATGGTGCTTTCATTATCATGTCTTCTTCAAAGCCTTCTGGCAACTCTCTATGCTCTGATAATATATTTGAAAAATTTTCGAGTGTCGCCTTGTTTGGTAAAGTTCCAAATAATAAAAGCCAAATAACTTCTTCAAAAATAAAGCGGTCGGTGTTATACGCTTCTTCCATTAAAGTAGTGATGTTTACACCTCTGTAAATTAATTTACCAGGAACAGGTGATACAGTGCCGTCTTGGTCTTTTTTATAACCAACAACATCACTTACATTTGTTAAACCAGCTAAAACGCCAGTGCCATCAGCATTGCGTAAGCCTCGTTTAACTCCAAGGCGTTCGCTAACTTCTGGGTCGATAAAATTGTTTTGTAGATATTCCTCACAAAGCCCACTCATTGTTTGGTTATCTAAATTTACTACTTCAGACATTTTCTTAACTCCTCTCTGCGTTGTAATCGTATGCTTTAGCATACAGCGTATATATACTTTTAACTATCCACAATGATAGCTTATTATATAATACACTTTTTTAAAGTAAAGTGCAAGCGTTTACAATAATTTGATTTATAATTTGACTTTATTTTGCTTAAAAGTTTAATTAATAAACTCTATTCTTTAAAATCGCAAGTTTAGACAAAAGTTACAGCTTGTACGCTGTATGATATATATGGAGGATTTTACTATGAAAAAATATTTTTTATTATATCTTATTTTTACCTTGTGTTGTTTTGTACTACCGTTTGGTGCTTATCACTTAAGCTCTAGTATTGCTACTTCAACAAATTATGCTACTTTATTTAATACGCAAAGTACATCTAATGAAAAAATACAAGGCACACCAACGCCATCAGAGCAAAATATTCAAGAGCCTTCGCAAAGTCAAGAAATAGAGCAACCAAGTAGCGTGGAAGCACAAATAAACCAAAATTATAATATAGATGCAAGCACACTAGAACCTTTTTTGATATATGAGCAAAGCACTGGTGAAATATTAACAGTGTCAGTGCGAGACTATTTAATAGGTGCAGTTGCGAGCGAAATGCCTATAACTTGGCCAGATGAAGCTTTAAAGGCACAAGCAGTTGCCAGCCATTCATATGTGTTATTTTGCAAACAAAACAATGATAACTCTGCAATAGATGGCGCATATATATCAGCGGACCCAAACCGTCGCCAAGGGTTTATGACAAACGAAGTTTTGCAAAGTTATTGGGGTGTGGATTACGAGGCAAATTATGCGAGGTTATCAGCACTAGTTGATGAAGTTTTAGCAGCTGTGGTACTTTATGAGGGCGAGCTTGCGGCTACTACTTATTTTGCAATATCAAACGGCAAAAGTGAGGCTGGCGTGAACGTGTGGGGGCAAGATGTGCCATACCTTGTGAGCGTGGATAGCGCAGAGGATAAAAATGCAGACGGATTTAAACAAGAACTTAACTTTAGCGTGGAGGAAATGCAAGCTATATTGCAAAATAATTTAGGCATAGATTACACCCAAACACAGCCAGAAAGTTATTTTAAAACAGCCACATTAACACAGGCAGGATATGTGCAAAATATAGATGTTTGTGGTGTTTTGGTGGGTGGCGTAGTGGTGCGTGAGGCTTTAGCACTGCGTAGCCATTGTTTTGAAATAACATATAACAGCGAGGTTTTTACAGTTACTACTTATGGGTATGGGCATGGTGTAGGTTTAAGCCAATGGGGTGCAAAGTTTAAGGCAGAGGCAGGGCAAACATGGCAAGAAATTTTAGCACATTATTTTGTTGGCACGCAAATTGGTAAAGTTGGAAAATAAAAAACATACATAGGTAATTTTTTGAAGTTTTTCTTCGCTTTATTTAAAAAATGCTTGACATTACTACAATGATGTAGTAATATTTGATTATAAACCTACAAGTTTGTAGGTTTATAATCAAAGGAGCGCTCTTATGAATTTAAAAACACAACTTTCACAAACAGAAAACGAAATAATGGAGTTTTTATGGGAAAATAACACACCCACATCTTTTTCTGATATTTTGATAGTGTTTAATAATCAAAACAAAAATTGGAAACAACAAACACTGTCCACGTTATTATTGAGATTAGTAAACAAAGGTCTTTTAAAAAAACAAAAACAAGGAAGAATTGTATTATATGAACCATCAATTACAAAGAAAAATTACGAATGTCAAAAAACTAAACAGTTTATAGACTTGTTTTATGACGGATCTTTAAAGAACTTGATGCTATCTTTATATAATGGTAATGGCCTAGAAAAAAGCGATATAGAAGATTTGAAAGAGTGGTTAGATGAGATGTGAAAGGTTTTAACTATGCCTGATGTTTACCTATTGTTTCAGATGCAAAGCTTTGCTTTTATACTTTTTTTATTATTTCTAATAGCTCTGCCAATAACTAAAAGAACACAAAGTTGTCGTTGGCATCTTGCCATGCTAAAAATGATTTGTGTATGTTTATTATTTCCTGTGCACAACATCTTGTTTTCAATTTTTAAAATGCCGTTGCAATCTATATATACAAGTTTATATGCTCAAACAAGCGTTTTAGATAGCATTAAAACTCAAATCATAGATAATGAAAACATTAAAAATACTTTTGTTGAAGTGTTTTATACACATAGTACTTTGTTTTTATGTGCTGTGTTTTTAGGGATTATTATAAAGTTTTTTTGGTTTTGTATCTGTGCTATTAAACTTAAAAAATTAACAGGTCAAGCGAGGTCAAATTTAGATGCAGAGATATTTAACAATTTTTTAATTGCTAAAAATTTGTTAAATATGAATTGCAATGTAATTGTTAAAACTAGTGAACATTTAAAATCTCCTGTTACAATTGGTTTATGGAAACCTCTGATTTTATTGCCGAATAAAAATATTAGCACAGAAAGTTTATTAAATGTTTTTTTACATGAATTATGTCATATAAAACGCAAAGACTTATTGTGGAAATGGGTTTTGGCATTAATCAAAACACTATATTGGTGGAATCCTTTTGTTTATTTTTTTAGTGCTATGTTTGAGCGTTACATTGAATATTCATGTGATGAACAAGTTGTTTTTAATTTTGATAAAGATAATCGTAAACAATATGCGAGCACTTTATTATCGTTTTCTGGCAAACAATTATACTGCACTAATAGTTGTTATACTTTGTCGTTAGTTTCCGAAAAGAAAATATTGAAAGAAAGGCTTAGAAATATTATGCAAACAAAAAAATCAAAACTTCGTGTTACCTTGCTAGCAATATCTGTTTTTTTATTTATTGTCACACTCTGCGGTTTTACAGGGCAAACGAATCAGCTTTGTGCTGAACAAAGTTTTATGTTTAAAACCGTAGAAGAAACGCAAAATATCTTATTAGAAAAAGGATTATCTTATATCGTTTATTATGAATAAAATTGTTTGGATTTTTAATGTAGGCAAACAATTATGTGTTTTATTTTTTAACTACAAAAAAAGGGGTGCTACGAAACAAAATTCGTGACACCCCTTTGAAGTTTTTATAAATATTAAATTTATATGTGCTTTACTTACCTTTTAGTATTGGTGCTAAAGGTTTATAAATTAGCATGGAAATAAGCGCTACCAAAATGCCTTTAATAATCGTAAATGGTAGGTTGAAAACTAAAAGCGCTTTTATTAGTGAATCAACGCTTGGCAATATTTGCTGATATGCAGCGAGTATAGCCTCTAGTGGCATGCCGTAAAATTCTACATAAGCAGGGTAGGTGACGTAAAAGTTAAGCGGAACGCTTAAAACACCCATGCAAACTGCGCCTATAAGTGCGCCGAAAGCGGCACTTTTACGGCTTTTTTTGCGGTGGTATACAGCGCCAGCAGTAAAAGTGAATACAGCACCAAGGGCAAAGTTACAAAACTCGCCAACCATAGCAGTGGACGAACCCTCTATAAGTAAATTTAAAAGGTTTTTGAGCAAGCTTATTATAACACCAAAAATAGGGCTTAGCGCAAAAGCGCCTATAAGCGCGGGTAAATCAGAAAAGTCCATTTTTATAAAAGATGGGATAAAAAAAGCGAGAGGGAACTCAAAAAGCATAAGCACAAAAGCTATTGCAGAGAGCATGGCGGCTACGATATAAGCGCGCAATTTTGATTTGTTTTTCATTGGTAAAACTCCTTTTTAATCGTTTTGTATAACCGTCTATATAAAATAGATTAGAATTAACATAATACTTGTTCATGTAGGCGGTTAGGTTAGTTTTGCGCGCTGTTAGAACGAAAAAAGCCCTGTGCAAACTTAAAAAAGGTTACACAGGGCTAAAAAAGCAGAATATACCACTGTTTCTTTCATCCGGACTATACCGTCGGCTTTGGAATTTCACCAAATCAGCAGTTTTATATAAAAACCGCTCGCGGGCTTTAACCGCCGGTGGGGAATTACACCCCGCCCTGAAACGCACTTTCAAAGTTATTATAGCACAAAAAATAAAAAAATCAAGTTATTTATTGTACACTAGTTTATATTATGGTAAAATGATGTATGATGTTTAGTTTTTAATTAAAAAAACTTATAAGGATATATATAAAGAGGTATTTATGATTTTTCCACAAGTTACAAATGATTATATTTTTGCATTTTTAGGTTTTACTTTTCATGCTCAATTTGCAATAATAGCACGCTTAGGAGTTGTTTTAGGTATAATATTATTAGGTTTTTTACTTAGCAGAGTTCTAAAAAATTCAGTTTTTCCTATGTTTATACGCAGAGCCGAAAAAAAAGACAAAAAAGGTATAGCAATTTTATTAAAAGGTTTTCGTGGTGCAGTAAGTGTTGGTGTTTGGTCAGTGGGTATATTAATTGGGCTTACATTTTTGCCTTTAGCAAGTAGTGTTTCTGTTACAACAGTGCCCGCGTTGCTTTTTGCTATGCGCCTTGTTTTTATTTTAACAACATCGGCGGGTTTTTGGCTCTCACACCCATTATGCGATTTAATAATTAATAATGCTTCTGAAAAATATGAATTTGCACAAAACCAAACAATAATTTTAATGCTTAGCAAAACATATAAAGTGCTTGTAGTTATTTTTGCTGTATTTGCATTAATGCATGAATTTAGCTTTGATGTAACTACTTTTATCGCTGGTCTTGGTGTTGTAGGTTTAACAGTTTCACTAGCGGCGCAAGATTCTGCAAGTAATCTTTTTGCTGGTGCACTTATTTTGATAGAGCGCCCATTTAACATAGGGGATTGGATTAACGTTGCAGGTGTTGAGGGCACAGTTGAGGATATAACTTTCCGTTCAACAAAAATACGTGCACTTGATAATTCTCTATATGTTTTGCCTAGTTCTAGTGTTAGCGGTGCAACTATAAACAACGGTACAAACCGCACAAAGCGCCTTTATCGTTTTACTTTGGGTGTAACTTATGATAGCACGCGTAGCCAACTTGAAATTTTGATGGAAGATATCACAACCATGCTAAAAGGTTTTGAAAAAGCTGATGCGGATTCAGTTACAGTTCGCCTATTAGGTTTTGGCGATTCAAGCATAGACATACTTGTTAGTTCTTACTTGAATGTTGTTGATATACCTGATTTTTTAGCATTGCAAAACGAATTACACTTAAATCTCATGGATATTATGGAGAAAAACGGCGCAAGTTTTGCTTTCCCATCAACATCTGTTTATTTAGAAAAAATGCCAGATAATAAACAAACAGAAAAATAATATTAAACATAAAAAACTAGGGGGCAATTTTTAAATTGTTCCCTAGTTTTTTTGCATAATGCAAATTATTTTGAATTTGATAAGTTGTTAATTAATCTATTTTTTTATCGTACAATCTTGCAGCGTTTAAAACTACTAAAACAGAGCCTGCGTTGTGTACAAGTGCGCCAGTAGCAGGGTTTAATATACCTAAAACAGAAAGTATTATAGCAATAAAATTTATAGCCATTGAAAGTGAAATATTAAATTTAATTGAAAAAATAGTAGCGTTAGAAAGTTTTTTTATGTATGATATTTTAGAAATATCATCACCCATAATTGCTATATCAGCTGCATCAATTGCTATATCGCTACCCATTGTACCCATTGCAATGCCAACATCAGCGGTTTTTAGTGCAGGGGCATCGTTTACACCATCGCCAACCATGCAAATGCCACCATTTGATTTTTGAGAAAGCGTTTTTATGGTTTCAACCTTGCCCTCTGGTAAAAGTGAGGCGTAAATTTCGGTTATGCCAACTTTTTTTGCAATATAGTTAGCGCTTTTTTCGTTATCGCCAGTTAGTAATACTGTGTGTGCAACACCGGCAGATTTTAAATTATTAATAGCTGTTTTTGAGGTATCTTTAATTTTATCAGAAAGAGCAATAACACCTAGAATTTTATTGTTATCTGCGGCGATGATAACAGCTTTGCCTTGACTACGAAAATCTGCAATTACTGTTAAAACCTCCGCGTTTGGACATAGCTTTGCATTGTCTTTAATTAGTTTTTCATTTCCGCAAAAAATAGTTTTTTCATCAATTTGTGCAAAAACACCCTTACCAACAACCATTGCAAAGTATTTTATATCAGCAAGCTTAATTTTGTTTTCATTTGCGTAGTTTACGGTCGCTTTACCTATTGGATGTTCAGAGCGACTTTCCACAGCTGCTACTAACGCGATTAATTCTTTTTCATCAAAATCAAAAGATTTAATGTTACTAATAGTTAATTTGCCATGGGTTATAGTACCCGTTTTATCAAAAGCGACAGTGTTTACATTGCCCATTCGTTCAAGCGCCTCGCCAGATTTTATAAGAACACCTTTTTTAGTTGCTTGCCCAATTGCCGCCATAATAGAGGTTGGCGTAGCAAGGGCAAGTGCACAAGGACAAAATACAACTAGTACAGTTACTGCGCGTATTAGGGCATCATCTGGTTGATTTAAACCATATGCTAGTATCGCATAAGTAACTATGGCTATTAAACAGGCAATGGGCACAAGCCAAGCTGCCCATTTATCAACTATTTTTTGCATTGGCGCTTTGTTATTCTCTGCATCTTCTACAAGCTTAATCATTTTTTGTAGTGATGAGTGTTTAAACGATTTTGTTACCATAATATCAACAGAGCCAAAGCAGTTTATAGTTCCAGTAAAAACTTCATCATTTTCAGTTTTATCTATTGGCAAGCTTTCGCCTGTTATTATACTTTGGTCAACAGTTGTATTTCCCGTTATTATTACACCATCAGCAGGAAAACTCTCACCTGGTAAAACCCTAATGATATCATCTTTTTTGATATCTTTTGCCTCTATAGTTTTTTCACCATTTGCAGTTATTAATCTGCCTGTTGTTGGTACAAGATTTAAAAGTTTTTCTATACCTTTTTTTGCTTTTTCAACCGTGCGATCTTCAAGCCATGCACCAATTGCCATTATAAAAGCAACTTCACCAGCAGCAAAAATATCTCCTATATAAACCGCGGCTATCATGGCTATTGTAATTAATAACGCAGAGCTGATAAAACGTTGCTTGACTATACGCCATATAGCCAAATACGCAAGAGGAATACCAGAAATAAGTATAGAAGCCCATGCAAAATTAACCATTAAGATATTTTCATGACCCACTGTAAGCGGAAATATATATTCGCCTATAAAACTAATTGCAAGACATACACCTGAAACCCAAAGCATTGGAACAGAATTTAAAAATTTATCAATTTTTGTAAACATAGTACACCTCACTATATAATTTTAGAAAATTGGTTTAGTGCAGAAATTAAGTTTTCAATTGTTTCCTCTTCCTTGTCGTGCCGAATACCATCAAGAACACAATGATGCATATGCCCCTCAAGTATTACTTGGCCAGTTTTATGTAAAGCGGATTTTACAGCACCTATTTGTATTAAAATATCTTCACATGGTTTATCTTCATCTACCATTTTCATAATACCACGCACTTGGCCCTCTATGCGTTTAAGGCGCTTATTTATTGCGACTGAATCCATGCATTGTTTCATGTTAGTATCCTCCAAAGTTGTTATTTTATAAATGTAATATACCTTAAGGGGGTATAGGTATATTATAAAATAACTTTACTTTGATGTCAAGTAAAAAAAACAAACTCCATTAATGAAGTTTGTTTTTAATATAACTAGGAAAATGTATTAAAATTAGAGATTAACTTTTAGGTTGCTACATTTAAAAATTTCTATTTTCATTTTCAAGTTTTAGTAAATATTCTTTCATATCAAGTCCACTAGCATAGCCTACAAGTTTACCGCTTGTACCTATAACTCTGTGGCAAGGTACAGCTATAGAAATTGGGTTTTTGTTATTTGCCATACCAACGGCTCTACAGGCTTTTTCGTTGCCTATAGCTATTGCGATATCTTTATATGTACGTGTTTCGCCATATGGTATATCACAAAGTGCTTGCCATACTTTTTTTTGAAAATCAGTGCCTTTCATTTTATATTTAAAATTAAAAGTTTTTCTTTTGCCGTTAAAATATTCTTGCAATTGAGCATAAACATTATCGGTTAGCGGTGTTTTTATGCCAAAATCTGTTATATCTTGCTTTATTCGTTTTAGATATGTAACAGAGTTTTTTTCATATTCGATTGAAATATAACCAACAGGAGTATCATAAATTGCAAAAGTCATTTTTTAACCTCTTTCTAGTAAAATGTTGAAAAATTATAAAAAATAAAGAAAAACTCTTTATTTTTACAATATATTGTGGTAAACTATCTTCAGTTACACAATATACATTTGTGATTGCAAAATAAGTATATGTATATTTTGCAACTAAAGTCGATATACTAAACTACAAAATAAAAAAGGAGTAAATAATAATGAGTAAAATTGTAGTAATTGGCGGTAACCACGCAGGCACAGCTTGCGTAAATACAATACTCGATAATTACAAAGGTAATGAGGTAGTTGTGTTTGATAGCAATAGTAATATTAGTTTTTTGGGTTGTGGCATGGCACTTTGGATAGGTAATCAAATTGATGGTGCAGAGGGTTTATTTTATTCTAATAAAGAAACACTTGAAACAAAAGGCGCTAAAATTTACATGGAAACCAAAGCGGATAATATAGATTTTGATAAACAAGTAGTTTATGCAAATGGTAAAAATGGCGAAAAATACGAGGAAAGCTATGATAAGTTAATAATGGCGACAGGCTCGTGGCCAATAGAGCCTAAAATACCTGGCACAGAGCTTGAAAATGTACAATATGTAAAGCTATTTCAGCACGCACAAAAAGTTATTGACAAATTAAACTCAAACCCAGATATTAGAAATGTAACAGTTGTGGGTGCAGGTTATATAGGTGTAGAGCTTGCAGAGGCTTTTCAGCGTAACGGCAAAAACACAACTTTAATAGATATAGCAGATAGTTGCCTAACAACTTATTACGATGAAATATTTACCGATAAAATGAAAGCAGTGCTTGAAGAAAATGGAGTTAAAACCGAATTTAATCAAAAACTACTAGAGATTTGTGGTAATGGCAAAGTTGAAAAAGTTATTACCAATAAAAAAGAAGTTGAGACGGACATGGTTGTTTTGGCAGTGGGATTTAGACCAAACACAGCACTTGGTAAAGATAAACTAGAGCTGTTTAAAAATGGTTCGTATAAAGTAGGGCTGGACCAACAAACAAGTGTTAAAAACGTATATGCAATAGGGGATTGCGCAACAGTTTATGATAACTCTGTGCAAGAAACTAACTATATTGCGCTGGCAACAAATGCAGTACGCTCAGGCATAGTAGCAGCCCATAATGCGTGTGGTACTGATTTAAAATCAATAGGTGTACAAGGTTCTAACGGTATTTGTATTTATGGTTATAATATGGTTTCAACTGGTATTACAGCATGCAAAGCAATTAATTTAGGCTATGATGTAGGTTATACAGATTATACTGATAATCAGCGCCCAGAATTTGCACGTAAAAATGAGGAAGTAACCATTAGGATAGTTTATGATAAAAAAACTCGCAGAGTTTTAGGCGCACAAATGGCATCTTTTTATGATTTATCAATGGGTATTCATATGTTCTCACTTGCTATACAAGAGGGGGTAACCATAGATAAATTGAAATTGCTTGATATATTTTTCTTACCACATTTTAATAAGCCATATAATTATATTACAATGGCAGCACTAACAGCTGAATAAATAAAAATATGAATTACAAACTTGTTCGAGTAACACTTTAGTATCGAAAATAATTGTTTAAATGAAAAATGAGTAGTTATTGTAGAAAATCTTTGATTCTTAATTTTTAAATGGTACTTTGTGGTACTTTAACTTTCTATATTTATTTAAATAATCGAAGATTATATATATTATATCTCTTATAAAACAAAAAAACAAGGCGCATATGCTTAGCATATGCGCCTTGTATAAGTTTGGTTTAGTTTTAAAACTAAAGATTACTCTTTGATTTTAGAAACAACGCCTGAACCTACTGTACGGCCGCCTTCGCGGATAGCGAAACGTAGGCCTTCTTCCATAGCGATTGGAGTTAATAGTTCAACGTCTATTGTAACGTTATCGCCAGGCATGCACATTTCAACGCCTTCTGGTAGGTTGATGATACCAGTAACGTCAGTTGTACGGAAGTAGAATTGTGGACGGTAGTTTGTGAAGAATGGTGTGTGACGGCCGCCTTCTTCTTTTTTCAAGATGTAAGCTTGACCTTCAAATTTTGTGTGAGGGTTAACAGAACCTGGTTTAGCAATAACTTGGCCACGTTCGATTTGCTCACGGTTAACGCCACGTAGTAGTGCGCCAACGTTATCACCAGCTTGTGTGAAGTCAAGTGATTTACGGAACATTTCAAGACCAGTAACAGTTGTTGTTAAACGCTCTTCTTTCAAGCCAACGATTTCCATTGGATCGCCAACGTGAGCTGTACCACGTTCTACACGGCCAGTAGCAACAGTACCACGGCCAGAGATTGTCATAACGTCTTCAACAGGCATTAGGAAGTCTTTGTCAGCCATACGGTCTGGTGTTGGGATGAAATCATCAACAGCAGCCATAAGTTCCATGATGCAAGCATATTCTGGAGCAGATGTGTCTGTTGAAGCAGATTCAAGAGCTTTTAGAGCAGAACCTTTGATGATTGGAGTATCATCGCCTGGGAATTCGTAATCAGATAGTAGTTCACGGATTTCCATTTCAACTAGGTCAAGTAGCTCTTCGTCGTCAACCATGTCAACTTTGTTCATGAAAACAACGATGTAAGGAACACCAACTTGGCGAGCAAGTAGGATGTGTTCACGAGTTTGTGGCATTGGACCATCTGTTGAAGCAACAACAAGGATAGCGCCGTCCATTTGAGCAGCACCAGTGATCATGTTTTTAACATAGTCAGCATGTCCTGGGCAGTCAACGTGAGCGTAGTGACGGTTGTCTGTTTGGTATTCAACGTGAGCAGAGTTAATTGTGATACCACGTGCGCGTTCTTCTGGAGCTTTGTCAATGTTTGCATAGTCCATGAATTCAGCACCGCCATTGATAGCAAGTGTTTTTGTGATAGCAGCAGTTAGAGTTGTTTTACCGTGGTCAACGTGACCGATAGTACCGATGTTAACGTGGGGTTTTGATCGGTCGAATTTTGCCTTTTCAGCCATTGTAGTATCCTCCTTAAAGTCAACTTTATTTTTTTGTTATAATAGCAAATTGTATTACATTGCTATTCTACTAAATTTTTAGCGTAATTGCAAGAGCTTTTTCTTGTTTTTACGCTACAGATTTTTCATTGCACCAAAAACTAAAAATTAGTCTTTTGAGCGGCTGGCAATAATTTGTTCTGCAATATTTTTTGGTATTGGGTCGTAGTGTGATGGTTCCATAACATATTGGCCACGGCCTTGTGTTTTAGAACGTAAGTCTGTAGCATAGCCAAACATTTGAGCTAGAGGCACTACAGCGTTAACACGTTGAACACCATTTAAAGCATCCATACCTTGGATTTGTCCACGGCGGCTGTTAAGGTCGCCTATAACATCGCCTAGGTAATCGTCTGGTGTGATAACCAAAACTTTCATGATAGGTTCTGTGATAACTGGGTCACATTTACGCATAGCTTCTTTGAAAGCCATAGAACCAGCCATAGAGAAGGCCATTTCAGAGGAGTCAACCTCATGGTATGAACCATCAAATAGAGTGATTTTAACGTCAACAACAGGGTAACCTGCTAGGACGCCAGCTTTCATTGCGCCTTGGATACCTTTATCAACCGCAGGGATATATTCTTTAGGAATAGAACCACCAACAGTGCCGTTGATAAATTCGTAACCCTTGCCTGGTTCGTTTGGTTCCATTGTGATTTTAACGTGACCGTATTGACCTTTACCACCAGATTGACGTGCATATTTGGTGTCTTGGTTTGCAGATTTGCGAATAGTTTCGCGGTAAGCAACCTGTGGAGCACCAACGTTAGCTTCAACTTTAAATTCACGTAGCAAACGGTCAACGATGATTTCAAGGTGTAATTCACCCATACCAGCGATGATTGTTTGGCCAGTTTCTTCGTCTGTCCAAGTTTTGAAAGTTGGGTCTTCCTCAGCAAGTTTTGCAAGAGCAATGCCCATTTTTTCGTTACCAGCTTTTGTTTTTGGTTCAATAGCTACACGGATAACTGGATCAGGGAAGTTCATGGATTCAAGTATAACTGGGTGTTTGTCGTCACATAAAGTGTCGCCAGTAGTTGTGTTTTTCAAACCAACAACAGCTGCGATATCACCTGCATAGCAGCAATCGATATCTGTACGGTGGTTAGAGTGCATCTGTAAGATACGACCAAAACGTTCGTTTTTATTCTTAACAGAGTTGTAAACACTTGTGCCTGATTCAATTTTACCAGAGTACACACGGAAGTAAGTCAAACGACCTACAAATGGGTCAGTAGCAATTTTAAATGCAAGCGCCGAGAAAGGAGCGTTATCGTCAGATGGACGAGTCTCTTCTTCTTCTGTTGATGGGTTAACGCCTTTGATGTCTTCAATGTCAGTTGGAGCTGGCATGTAGTCAACAACAGCGTTTAGTAATTGTTGAACACCTTTGTTTTTGTAAGATGAACCACAGAAAACAGGTACAATAGTGTTAGCAATTGTTTCTTTACGTATTGCAGCTTTGATTTCAGCAACAGAAAGTTCGTCACCTTCAAGGTAGCGTTCCATTAATTCTTCATCGCTTTCCGCAACAGCTTCAACAAGAGCTGCACGATATTCGTCAGCCATGTCTTTCATATCTGCTGGGATTTCTTCAACACGTACGTCTTTGCCTAGGTCGTCATAGTAAACTTCAGCATGCATTTCAACTAAGTCAATGATACCTTTGAAAGTTTCTTCAGCACCAATTGGTAGTTGTACAGGCACAGCGTTACATTTTAGACGATCACGAAGCATGTTGACACAGTTTTCAAAGTTAGCGCCCATGATATCCATTTTGTTAACATATACCATACGTGGAACTTTGTAGTCGTCAGCTTGACGCCAAACTGTTTCAGATTGTGGCTCAACGCCACCTTTTGCGCATAAAACGGTAACAGAACCGTCAAGAACACGCAAAGAACGTTGAACTTCAACTGTAAAGTCAACGTGGCCAGGGGTATCAATTATGTTGATACGATGGCGGCCTGCTTTAAATGCAGCAGGGTTATCTTTGTTATCAGTGTGACTCCAGTAGCAGGTAGTTGCAGCAGAAGTGATTGTGATACCACGTTCTTGCTCTTGAACCATCCAGTCCATAGTTGCAGCACCATCATGAACTTCACCAATTTTATGGGTAATACCTGTGTAGTAAAGGATACGTTCAGTAGTGGTGGTTTTACCTGCGTCGATATGAGCCATGATACCGATATTTCGGGTTTTTTGCAGAGAAACTTCTCTAGGTGCAGCCATGGATTCTCCTCCTCGACACTCGATTAATAACGGTAGTGAGCAAATGCTTTATTTGCTTCTGCCATTTTGTGTGTATCTTCACGCTTTTTAACAGAGTTACCTGTGCTGTTGGTTGCATCAATGATTTCACCAGCAAGACGTTGGCACATAGTTTTTTCGCCACGTTTGCGGCTGTAAAGTGTTAACCAACGTAGGCCCAATGTTTCGCGGCGTGCAGGGCTAACTTCAAGTGGTACTTGGTAAGTTGAACCACCAACACGACGAGCTTTAACTTCAAGGCTAGGCATAATGTTTTCCATAGCCTTTTCGAACATTTCTAGCGGATCGTTACCTGTTTTTTCCGCTACCATGCCGAATGCATCGTATACGATTTTTTGTGCTACGCCTTTTTTACCGTCAAGCATTATGCTGTTAACTAGGCGTGTCACGATTTTGGAATTGTAAATAGGATCTGCCAATACATCACGTTTGGCAATATTTCCTCTTCTTGGCATCTTTCTTCCCTCCTTCATAGAATGATATCATCGGTACTCGAAAGTAAAAAACTCCCGTTGTGCCACAAGGAGCTGATCCCATATACTAAACTGTTTCCTCTGCAAATTAGCAGATTGTTATTTATATATGGAAAAGCCAATTATGGCGAAGATGTTTTAATTACTTTTTAGCAGCACCGGCTTTTGGACGCTTAGCGCCGTATTTAGAACGGCCTTGGCCACGGCCTGCAACACCTTGGGTATCTAGTGTACCACGGATAATGTGGTAACGTACACCTGGAAGGTCTTTTACACGGCCGCCACGGATCAACACAACTGAGTGCTCTTGTAGATTGTGGCCTATACCTGGGATGTAGGAAGTAACTTCCAAACCGTTGGTTAAGCGTACACGAGCTACTTTACGTAGTGCAGAGTTAGGCTTTTTAGGTGTCATGGTACGAACTGCAGTGCAAACGCCACGTTTTTGAGGGCTTTCCATAGTAGAAAATGTTTTCTTCTGTGAGTTGTAGCTCTTCAAAAGGGCAGGAGCAGTGCTTTTCTTAACCAAAACCTCGCGGCCTTTGCGTACTAGCTGGTTAAATGTTGGCATTGTTTTCTCCTTTCTCAATTTTTATCGATATTGTCACCTTTAGATATAAATGCACGATTTTTAGTATTTGTCTTAGTCAGCAATGACAAATGTGGAATATTCCACAAAGGTTTTTGCTGGATTTCGTCAAATACACGAAAAAAGGCGCAACTATGGCTAAAGAGCGCAACACGTATAGTTTACACAATTTTTCACCGAATGTCAACGCTTTTTTAAAAAATAATTGCCGATGTTACACTTATTAATTAAAAAAGCCACAATACTATGCAATTAAGTGCAAAATACTGTGGCAAATTTTTATTATTATTTTGACTTTGTGTAAATCAGCGCATTACAGCTGTGTTTTTCAGCATAACATCATGGCTACCGCCCTCAACTATACTTGTTGAGGAAACAACAGTTAAACGTGCTTTTTCTTGGAATTCTTCTAAACTTAGCGCGCCGCAGTTGCACATTGTGCTCTTAACCTTATATAAAGTAGTGCCAACGCCGTCCTCTAGTGAACCAGCATATGGTACATAGCTATCAACACCTTCTTCAAAAGCAAGTTTTGAGGAGGCACCAAGGTCATAGCGTTGCCAGTTGCGTGCACGGTTAGAGCCCTCGCCCCAGTATTCTTTCATATAATTGCCGTTTATGCGCACCATATCAGTTGGGCTTTCGTCAAAACGTGCAAAGTATCTACCAAGCATTAAAAAGTCTGCGCCCATAGCAAGCGCTAAAGTCATGTGATAATCGTGAACAATGCCGCCGTCAGAGCAAATTGGCACATAAACACCAGTTTCTTTAAAGTATTCATCACGTGCTTTTGCAACTTCAATAACAGCAGTTGCTTGGCCACGGCCTATGCCTTTTGTTTCACGTGTTATGCAAATAGAGCCACCGCCTATACCAACTTTGATGAAATCTGCGCCAGCATCGGCCAAAAAGCGGAAACCCTCACGGTCAACTATGTTGCCAGCGCCTATTTTAACGCTATCGCCATATTTTTCACGTGTCCATGCGATAGTTTTGCTTTGCCATTCGGAAAAACCTTCGGAGGAATCTATACACACAACGTCAACGCCAGCCTCAACAAGTGCAGGTATGCGTTCTTCGTAGTCACGTGTGTTTATGCCAGCGCCAACAACAAAGCTTTTGTTTTTATCTAAAAGTTCATTATTGTTGCGTTTGTGGTTATTGTAATCTTTTCGGAAAACAAAATATTTCAAACGGCCTTCGCTGTCAACAAGTGGTAAAGTGTTAACTTTTTTATCCCATATTATTATGTTGCAATCATGCAAACTTGTGTTTTCAGGTGCTGTGTGTAGCTGGTCAAGCGGTGTCATAAAAGTTGTAACTTTTGCATCTTGTGCAGTGTGGCCTATGCGGTAATCACGGCTTGCAACCATGCCTAAAAGTTTGCCATTTGAAGTGCCATCGCTTGTTATTGCAACAGTTGTGTGGCCTGTTTTTTCTTTAAGAGCTAAAACATCGGCAAGTGTGCTTTCAGGCGAAAGATTTGAATCAGAAACAACATAGCCAGCTTTGTATGATTTAACTTTGCGTACCATAGCAGCTTCATCTTCAATACTCTGTGAGCCAAATATAAATGAAACACCACCTTGCCTTGCTAAAGCAATGGCAAGTTTATCTCCTGAAACGGATTGCATTATAGCACTAACCATAGGGATATTCATTGTTAGTGGGCAGTTTTCTTCACCTTTACGGTATTTTACCAAAGGTGTTTTCAAGCTAACAGCGGTTGGTACGTGTTCAGCCCCAGAAAAACCTGGAACCAAAAGGTATTCACCAAAAGTGCGGGATTGTTCTTCAAAATAAAAGGCCATAGTATACTCCTTTATAATAAAATAATATGGTTTTGAAAATATTTATTATTCTTTATAATACCACATTATTACTTAAAATACAAAGGTTTTTGCAAATAATGTTTTAATATAACATGTGTTTTAAGGGTGTAATATATTTTACAATTAAAAAGCATAACAATTGGTGATATTGCACATAAATTCTATATAATACTATATTTAAAATGCAATAATGAGATATTGGGTTATTAAATAAATTGATCTTTTAAATGATGTTTATGACAATCTTTGCAATAAGTGAGATAAAAACTTTGTTACTTATTACATTTAAATATACACAAAACAAAAAAGCCCGCTTAAGCGAGCTTTTTTGCACACGAAGTGAGGTATCGCCTGTACGGTAACACAAGACTGTGAAGGAGAACAGTCAAAGGAGGATGGTTACCCGACACCTCTATTAATAAAACAAGAAAAAGATTTCAAAAAGGTCGTCGTCCTTTCTGTAACTATATTGTAACCTTTTTGATACCAAATTGCAATACTTTTTTATAATTTTTTTTAAATTTTTTATTTTAATACGTTGTAACGATGTTTTATTTAAAGATGATGTTTCCATCAAAAGCACATTTGCCATTATTTTCAGCAAAAATGTAATATCCGTTTTCGGTTTTACCTATTTTTATATCAGCCGTTTGGCCAAATGTTATTTCTCTGTGGTAATGCACACAGCAAAATTTCACTTCTTTTTCACGCATTATCTCATCTGGCACAGCGTTGCAAAGAGCATCAAAATAATATGCATTGTTTATGTGGTTATTTCTATCGCAAATGCCGTAATTAGCATATAAGGCATTAACTTGCTGTAAATTATCAGTTTTTTTTAAGCGCATTTCTAAGGAACGTGGCAAATCCTCTGCCCATGTTTTCATAAATTCTTCAGGTGGTCGGCGCATAATACGATTAGTTTCGGTGTCAACAAGAACCCAGCGACTATCAATGCAAGCAACTTCTTCGTTATTTTCATCATAAACAACAGTCAGCCTTTTGACACTTGCACGTTTGCATTGCTCTGGTGTGGTTTCAAAACGTAATTTTTCGCAAGAGATAGGCATACGTTTATATTCAATAGCTTGCTTTGCAAGTAAAAATACAAAGTGATTTTCCTTGTAGTATTCTGCCAAAAAGCCTAAATTAACTGCGTGGTTAGTTGCAACCTGTTGCACATAGCGTGCTAAAGCGGAGGGTTTTAAACGGTCTTTAAAATCACTATCAGCTTGTAAAGCCTGTAGGTGCTCTATATATGTGTGTTGTTCCATTATATAATTCCTCTTATTTTTAATATATAATATAGTGTGTTTTATTTTGGGATATGTTTTTTAAATTACTCATATTATTTTTACAGATATTTACAATAATGTCAAGTGGAAGCGGATTATCAAAAGATAAAGTGTTTAATAATATTTGTTTAATTTTTATAGGTGGCTGGTAAGATAAAACATATACTTGGAAGCAATAAAAAACAAAACTCACACCGCACGTGAAATGCAGTGTGAGTAAATTTAATTTTAAGATTGTTTAATTAAAGTGCTTACAAAATCTTTAAGCAAATATAATTAAATTAAATAAATGTTAAAATAGAAAACTAACCAACATAGTTGGAATCACCAGGTAATGGTATCTCTGGCATAAGCTCATGGCTAACAATCTGAAGAATTTCATCGAGTTTTTCGAGATCCTCTTCAGAGAAACGTTCTTTGGCTCTATCCATAACAGTTTGCAAGTAAGCGTAGCTAATGCTATAATACTCTATGTATTTGCTAGTTGGATATAAATGGTATTCACGTTTGTCATATTCTGAGCGTACCTTTTCAACATAACCTTTTTGAATTAGGCAGTTTATTTTATATGCTGCATTTGGTGTTGATATATGCATCATACGTGAGAACTCCGCTATGGTTGGATAGCCAAGCGCCATAATGCCTTCCATGCAAAATGATTCCACTGTTGTAAGTGGTGCTTCACGGTTTTCAAAGCGAGAAAAAACCTTTTTGTAAAAATGCATCTTAAACTTTGTATAAACCTCGATAAATGATTTATCTAACATCGCGATGCCCTCCTTTTTTAGTTGTGTACATCACAGGTTAACAACCTAATGATAGGGTACGCCCAGGTTTTCTCGTTTGTAGTGCAAAACGTGAAGTTAAAATTAATTATTTCAAGTTTTCCATAACTTTGAGGTGGTCGTTCCATAGTGATTCCACTATTTCACGCGCGGGACGTACTGTATTTACCATGCCACAAACTTGGCCAGCCATTAAGCTACCTGTTTCTGTGTCACCTTCGATAACTGCACGACGTAAAGAACCAAGGGTAAAGTGCTCAAGCTCCATTTTATCAGCACCTTCTTTTTCTAAACGTACATACTCGCGGCTCATTTTGTTTTTCAAAATACGAACCGGTGTGCCTGCGATACGGCCTGTTACTATGGTATCGCTGCATTTTGATTTAAGAATAGCATTTAAGTAGTTTTCGTGTATAGGGCATTCTTCAGCTGCTAATAGGGTAGTACCAATTTGTGCACCACATGCACCTAGTGCAAATGCTGCAACAAGTTGGCGACCATCAGCAATGCCACCAGCTGCAATAACAGGTATGTCAACTGCGTCTATAACTTGTGGTACAAGTGCCATTGTTGTCATTTCGCCTACGTGGCCACCGCTTTCGGTGCCTTCGGCAATAACAGCATCAACGCCTGCTCGGGCAAGAAGTTTTGCGTAGCTAGGTGCACCAACAAGAGGTATAACCTTTATGCCAGCAGCTTTCCATGCGGGAACATACTTTGCAGGGTTGCCAGCACCTGTTGTTACAACAGAAACGCCTTCTTCTATAACAATTTGGGCAAACTCATCAGAAAGTGGGTTCATAAGCATGAGATTAACACCAAAAGGTTTGTTTGTTAAGCTTTTGCATATGCGTATTTCTTCACGGAGTAAATCGCTGCTTGGTAGACCACCAGCTGCAATTATGCCTAGCATACCTGCGTTTGAACAAGCCGCTGCAAAAGCACCAGTTGCAATGTTCGCCATTGCGCCTTGAATAATAGGATACTCTATCCCTAGGATTTCATTAAGTTTTTGCATGTTTTTTTCTTCTCCCCAAATAAGCTTTAAGTTTCTTTTCTTTTCTTCTCTTTTTTTATATTTATAAATTTATATAAATATTATTTTACACCTATTACTATATCTATAATACGCTTAAACACACAAACTGTCAAGTAAAAAATGTAAATTTCTCTGAAATTTATTATAAATATACTATTTATCCACCTTGTATAAAATTATTTAGTTAAAATTACACATATTTTTTAAAAGTCTGCCAATAGTTAGATGTAAATTTATGTAAAAAATAGTTTACAACAGTTAATAATGTTGTAAAAGCTTGAAATTTTCATTATATTTTATTATTATAATGGTAAGCAATAATTTTATAAATAGGAGATAAAATATAATGAAAAACAATGTAGATTTGAAAAATTCTCTTGCAAACGGCAACTATGAGCAAGCGCTTGCGAATTTGTATTGCTGTAATGGACAAAACGCTCAAAATCATGCAAAACGCTTTTTAAATGTAATTGAAGGTTTAGAAAAAGCATTTGGAGAAAAAGCAGAAGTAGCACTTTTTAGCGCACCAGGTAGAACAGAAATAGGTGGTAACCACACTGACCACCAACATGGCCGTGTTTTAGCAGGTAGCGTAAACATAGATATGATTGCAGCAGTTAGTGCGAATAGTGATAACATTTTACGTGTAAAAAGCGAGGGGTACGATATTTGCGAAATTAACCTTGCTGATTTAGAAATACACAAAGATGAAGAAAACGAAACTCCATCGCTTTTGCGTGGCACATGTGCGGCGTTTGAAAAGCGTGGTGCAAAACTTACAGGTTTAGATGTATACATTGCAAGTAACGTGCCAAAGGGTAGCGGTGTATCTTCAAGCGCAGCTTTTGAAGTTTTAATAGGTACTATATTAAACGAATTATTTTTAGGTAAAGAGGATACACCAGCAAAGGTTAGTGCGGTTGAAATAGCTCAAATCGGTCAATGGGTTGAGAACGTTTATTTTGGCAAACCTTGCGGGCTTATGGATCAAATGGCATCTAGTGTTGGCAACATTATAACAATTGATTTTGCAGATAAAGCAAAACCAATCGTAACACCAGTTAGTGTGGATTTTGCAAAAGCTGGCCTTGCACTTTGCATTTTGGATTCAGGTGCTGACCATGCTGATTTAACGGACGAATACGCAGCTGTACCAAACGAGTGCTGTGCTGTTGCAAAAATTTGCGGTGCAGGGGTGTTACGTGATGTTCCTTATGAAACTTTTATAAAAAACATACCTGCTTGCCGTGAAGCTTGTGGTGACAGAGCTGTTTTGCGAGCTTTTCACTTTTATGCAGATAATGAACGTGTAGCAAAGCAGGTTGAAGCGTTACTCGCAGATGATTTTGACACCTTTTTACGTTTAGTTAATGAATCAGGCGAGAGTAGTTGGCAATTATTGCAAAACGTTATACCAGCTGGTTACAAAACAGAGCAAGATGTAGCAATTGCTATAACTGTGGCAAAACAAGCATTAGGTGGCAAAGGTGCTGTGCGTGTGCATGGTGGTGGTTTTGCTGGTACAATACAAGCGTTTGTTCCATTAAATATGCTTGATAGTTTTAAAGCACAAACTGAGGCAGTGTTAGGTGAAGGTAAGTGTCATGTGCTTTCTATTCGCCCTGAGGGAGGCGTTAAACTATGATTAACTGTGCAATAAACCAACTTGTAAACTACGGCATTGATACAGGTTTAATCTTGCAAGAAGATTCAATTTACATAACTAACCAGCTGTTGATGGTATTAGGTTTAGATGATTATGAACAACCAAGTGAAGAACAACCATATAATGATTTAGAAAGTATTTTGTGTAAGCTTTTAGATGATGCTGTAAATCGTGGTGTTTGCGAGGATAACAGCACAGCTAGAGATTTATTTGATACAAAACTTATGGGGGTGTTAACACCACGCCCGAGCATAGTAACTGCAAATTTTGAGGCTCGTTATGATGAAGAAGGACCTGAAAGTGCAACGGATTGGTTTTATCGTTTTAGCCAAGATAATGATTACGTAAGACGCTACCGCATAAAAAAAGATTTAAAGTGGATAACTAAAACCCCATATGGAGATTTAGATATAACAGTAAATCTATCAAAACCAGAAAAAGATCCAAAAGCAATTGCTGCAGCTAAAAATGCACCACAAAGTTGTTATCCAAAATGCCAGCTTTGCCGTGAAAATGAAGGTTATGCGGGCAGAATTAACCACCCAGCTCGTCAAAATCACAGAATTATACCTTTAGAGATAAATAATAGTGATTGGTGCTTGCAATATAGCCCCTATGTGTATTATAATGAACACTGTATAGTATTCAATTCAGAACATACACCAATGAAGATAGAAAAAGCAACTTTTCGTAAATTGCTTGATTTCGTAGCACAATTTCCACATTATTTTGTTGGCTCAAATGCTGATTTACCTATAGTGGGCGGGAGCATATTAACACATGACCATTTCCAAGGTGGGCACTATAATTTTGCTATGGCAAAAGCACCTGTGGAAAAAGAATTTATTTTTGCTGGTTTTGAGGACGTAAATGCAGGCATTGTAAAATGGCCAATGAGCTGTATACGTATAAGTTGTGAAGATGATAATCGCTTAGTGGAGCTTGCTGATAAAATATTATACAAATGGCGTGGGTATACTGATGAAGAAGCATTTATTTTTGCTGAAACTGAAAACGAACCACATAACACCATAACACCAATCGCACGTATGAGAGATGGCAAGTTTGAGCTGGATTTAGTTTTGCGTAATAACATTACTACAAAAGAACACCCACTAGGTGTTTATCACCCACACGCAAAATTACACCATATTAAAAAGGAAAACATAGGCCTTATAGAAGTTATGGGTCTTGCAGTTTTGCCTAGTCGCTTAAAAACAGAAATGGCTGAACTTGAAAAAGTTATACTAAAAGGCGAAAAACCTTGTGATTTTACAAATAGTTTAACACAACATGCTGATTGGGCAGAAGAAATTTTGCGAAAATATAATGATATAACATCTGAAAATATACATGGTATTATTGAAGATGAAATTGGTTTAGTTTTTGCAGAGGTTTTGTATGATGCAGGCGTTTATAAACTAGATGAAACAGGGCGCAAAGCATTTATGAAATTTTTGCAAAACGTTTAATATGTAAGTATTAAAGGGGATAATATGCGAAAAGATAAAGATGTAAACGCTAAGTTTAAAAAAATATATCCTAATTTAAGATATATGCTTGGTATGGGACGCAAGTTGCACCGCAAGGGCAAAAGTATTACAAACCGAGTAAAAAAACGGAAGATAGGTTCAAATATTATCCCAAATGCATATAATGTATGCAATACTACAACCATTGATGGTGAGTTTAACCTAAATGTACTTTCAGGCACTTTACCAGCAGATATAAATGGTAACCTTTATATCTGCCAGTGCCTAGGCTCGCCTGAAGCTTTTATGATGGGTGATACAAACTTAGTTAAAATGCAGTTTTCACAAAGTGGCGTTAAGTTAAAAAACCGCTTTATGTGGAACCCAGCAGCTATTGCACGTGTAGCGTTACAAGATACAGTGCATAAATTTGATAATTTTGGCTTAATGTTTTTATCGCCAGGTGTTGGAATTTTTTCATATACAGAGGGCATGTATCTTTTACCAGACGGTCGCCTTGGCATAACTAGCGATGTTGACCGCCCTTGGATAATCGAGCGTGATTCTTTGCGTGCGGTTGACGCCTTAGGAAAACGTAATGAATGGCTACCTATGATGGCTGGGGATAACCTAGACGTTATGGGTGGCCTTTTTGCGGGTTATAATAACTCGCATGTTATATATACAGATACGGTTACAAATGAGCTATTTTTAGCAAACTTTCAAGGTAAACAAGCCGATGGCTCACACCCATGTCAACTAATGCTGTGGGACGGTAAAAACGATTTTAAAGCTTGGAATGTAACAGATGAAAACGGCAACGATATAGAGATTTTACAAAGCATACATGAGCTTATTTTTACAAAAGATTATATATTGCTTGCTGATACTGCTTTTGCCGCTGGTGCTGAGTTGTGGAAACCTTGGTTAAGTGCGGCTTTGCCAAACCCAAAAACAGTGATGTACGTAATAGATAGACGCAACTTAAAACAAAATGCAAAAATAGTAACATCAAAACGCCTAGAAATAGACGCCGCTTGCATACACCTAATTGCAGATTACGAAAACCCAGATGATAAAATTTCAGTATACATGCTACACACACCAGCAACAAACACTGCTGAAATTGTACGTCATTATGACGAAGATTTAAACGGAGAGCTATTCCCAAAACATGTGGTAGGTTATGGTACTCTGCCAGTGCTAGATGTCTCCAGCGTGGGCAAACACATTTTAAACATGCAAAAATCATGTGTTGAAAGTTCTGATTATATCATAGATAAAAACTATACTTGGGGCCCGTATATGTACACATACATGGGCAGGCAAACAAGACCCTTTATTGAGCAAGATTTATTTGTAATGTACAAAGGTTTTTCGAAAGAAATGCTACCAAAACGCATTTTTGAAGCATATAAAAACGCTGAAAACCGCCAAGTACCAATTGAAGAAATGATTGGCGAAAATGCGATTAAATGCAACAACTCAATTGAACGCATTGCAAAAGGCGATTTTAAAAGTGCCGATAAATATATCTTCCCTGATAAAACACTTTTATATACAATTTCATGTATTGAAAGCGATGCTCAAAATGGTGCAGGTTATGTTATAGCTGGTATAGTGCGAGATGTTGAAGAAAATAGCGAAAATTCAGGGCATGAGTACTGGTTATTTAACGCAGATAACCTTGCCGCTGGACCAATTTGTACACTAGGGCATAAAGAGTTAAACAATAGCACGCTTTTCCACACTGTTTACTTGCCAAATTCGCTAGAAAAAGAACTAGATAAAAAACAAGTTGAATATCACATACCAATGCGCAAAGATTACCCAGCAGAAGAACTACAAAAATGGAACCCATGCGTGCTAGAAACTTTTGAAAACTTAATTTGGCCTTACTATGATGTAGCAAATAGCACAGCAAAAACAAAGGCTGAATTACAGCTAGAAGAGCTTAAAAAAATACGTGTGTCAAAAGCAGAAGGTAAAGCGCATTTAATAGGCGAGGAGTATATAACAAACGCACCAGAACATGCACAAAAAATGTTTGCCGAGGCTAAAAAGATGTTTGCAACAACTGGCTGGGCAACAGAGCTTAACAAAGATGGTTTACTTGTGCAATCAAAACCAATAGATGGTGTTTTAAAAGCCTCATGTGTAGACGTAACACGTGCAAGCGGTATAGTAAAAGCAAATGCGCAAAAGTTTTTTGATTTTATAACCTCGCCAAAAGGTTACGCAGTAATAGACCCAGTAAGCGACCCAGACGACCACAGTAAAAAGCCACTACAAGTTTACGATTGGCATGAAAACGGACGTTTAGAAGCCGCGCTTGCAACCACAAACATACCAATGTTAGAACCAAGTGATTTTGTAGTGCTAAACGCCATAGATGCAAACGAATGCATTTTTGCTTCCAAATCAATCTTGCACGAAAGCATGCCCGGCGGTAGTAAATACAGCACAGCAGGCAAACCACAAAACGGTAGAGAGCGTGCGCTAAATACCTTTGTAATCAAAGTAGAAGCCATCGACCAAAATACAAGCCGAGTTTTATGCATAAATTATGCCGACATGGTAGGCAAAACCTCAGCAAGTATAAATAACATGATTAACAAAAAGGCGTTTTTTCCGCCACTTTATAAGCGTATGTATAAAGCCGCCCAAGAAATTAGCTCACAATAAAGCACACATTGCGTCGTCAACTGCACTTTTGCATTTCGGTCACGTACTAAATGTACGCTC
>CAYJKG010000014.1:0-62205 GCA_964370685.1 uncultured Faecalibacterium sp.
CCGCAAAAATATGCGTAGTGCTAGGAAACAAACTTTTTCATGAGGGAGCGTACATATGGTACGTGACCGAAATGTAAAAGTGCAGTTGACGACGCAATACGTGCTTTTTTGCACAGCCTATTTAGCCGCAAAAAAGTGCGTAGTGCTAGGAAACAAACTTTTTCATGAGGTAGCGTACATATGGTACGTGACCGAAATGTAAAAGTGCAGCTGACGACGCAATACGTGCTTTTTTCCACTGCCTATTTAGCCGCAAAAAAGTGCGTAGTGCTAGGAAACAAACTTTTTCATGATGGAGCGTACATGTGGTACGTGACCGAAATGTAAAAGTGCAGTTGACGACGCAATACGTGCTTTTTTGCGAGCTAAATTATAAGGAATCGTTAACAGCCCACGCCTTATCCACATTCGCATTGTGTTCGGCTAGTGTTCTGCCGTAGTAATATACGCCGGTTAGATCTGTTACAAAATAATAGTAACCTTCCATGCTTGGGTCTGGGTTCATTGTTGCTAGTATAGCTTCGTAACCTGGGTTTGAAATTGGGCCTGGTGGTAAGCCTTGTGTTGCGTAGGTATCGTATGCTATGCGCATATTTTCTGGTATTAAATCCCAACCACCGTAGTAGGGTGCTATCCAGTTGTAAACGTAATTATTATCCTCTGGGTTTTGTATATAACTTGATGTGTTTGATTGCAATAGTGTTAGTGGTGAATTATCTGCTAAACGGTTTAGGAAAATCGCCGCAACTTTTTCATCTTCTTCGTTACCGGCTTCTTCTTGCACTATTGAGGCTAGAACAACTAGTTCTTGTAGCGTCATCTCTTTTGCATCAAGTTCTGCCAAAAGTTCTGGTGTAACGTATTTATCAAACTCTGCATAGAAAGTTGCTACATAGTTGTAAACTGTATCATCGTTGTAAAAGTCGTAAGTTTCTGGGAAGAGATATCCCTCGCACTTCATAAAACGGTTAGGCGCCTCTTCTTCTGTTGGCACTGATGCCCAAAACTCAAACTGGCTGAAATCTCCTTCGTTTGCAACTTGTAGAAATTCCTCAGCGGAGCATAGACCTGCTTCTTCCATTTTGTTTGCTATTGAAATTGCTGTGCTACCTTCTGGGAAAGTAACACGTGTTGTTTCTGCGGCAACTGTTTGTATTAGTATTTGAATAATTTCATCATATGAAGAACCGTTAGGTATTGCAAAATCACCATATTGTAAATCTGAGCCATAACCAACTTGCCCTACATATAAACGAAAAACTTGTGGGTATTTAATAAGGCCTGCTTCGCCTAGTGCCTCAGAAATTGTAACTGTGCCACTGCCTTGCTCTATGCTGATAACAACTTCTTCACCCTTTTGTTCTTCGCCCTCATAATCAGCTTTTATTTCAAAAAAGGCAAAAACACCTGCAGCAACTGCTAATAAAAATATGATTACTACTACCAAACAACCACAGCCACAACCTTTTTTTAGTCTTTCGCCTCGACGTTCACTTCGCTCTTCGAGTATATCTTCTCTTTCGTCGTCCATTATTAATCTCCTTATTTATCGTCCATCATTAATCGCATATAGCTTTCAGTAACATCAAAAGGTTCGCCTAAAAATTTAATCATGCCATAAGGCTCTTGCATTCCAAGTCCTAAAAATAATATTTGCGAGTTACCAAGCGAAATTTCTGCCTCTTCAGCAAAAACTTCTTTTTCACGTGCGGCTTCTAATAATGTTATTGCCTCACGCTCGTTTTCAGCTTGTAGCTCTATAAAATGCAAAGTTTTATCTTTACGAGTGTATAAACCATAACCATTTTTGTTGTGTACTATAGTTATGCCTATGCTGTATAAATCTGAAAAAACAGCCATCATTTGTGGCAACTCAAAAGTAACAGCTTTTGGCGCAAATCTTTTTCTAAATTCTAACAAAGCCTTTGCAGTTACACTATCAAACTCTGCTTGTGCCCAAATGTTTCGGTTAATTTCTCGCTTAAATTTTCGCAACGGAAAAGCACTTGTAAAACCTAATTTTTCATAAAAAGCAAAAAGTTCTTTTTCGCTTGGTACCAAAACAAAAAATTCTTGTCCTTTTGCCATTAATTGTTGTGCAACATATTCCATCAACTGTTTAGCTTTGCCTTGTCTACGTGCATTTTGCTTTGTGAAAACACCGTAAATATATGACCCTTTTTTATTTTCGATTGTGACTGGCACTGTACATATCATGCATATAATTTCACCATTTTCCTCAGTGACATATGCATTTTTCACGCTAGAAAAATCTTTAAAAATCATCTTTGCAAAATCTTCACTATCACCAAAAATATCGGCCCATAATTTTGCTAATATATTTATATCTTCTGCTTGTATCAAACGATTCATCAAAACGCCCTTTCTTAAAACAATTGTTTGCTTAATATTTCGCAAAGTTCTTCATTTATTTCTTCAATCGTTCGCATTTGCCCTAATTTTGTACAATGCACTGTTCGCCAATTTAAAACTTCAGCGCAAAATTCTGCAGCTTTGCGGCTTTTAGCAAGATACTCTAAATCCTTCTCATGCAAATCTTTTTTACTATTATCGCCAAAATAGCGTTCTTCCATTAATTTTTGGCTTACTTCTGGCTCTACTGAGAGATAAATAACCTCGTTAGGTTTTGGCAAACCTAGTAAATCATACTCATAATTAAAAAGCCAATTTAAAAAGCTCTGCCATTCTTCACTCGGCAATTTCGAGCATTGATGCACACCATTTGATGTTGTATATCTATCAGCAATGATAATACCGCCATCTTCGTAAAATTTACCCCAATCGCTTTTATAGCTTGCAAATCTATCAACAGCATAAAAACTAGATGCCGCATATGCATTTACATCACCTGCTTTTTCGCCAAATTCGCCACCAAGGTACATACGCACTAGCGCTGAGGATTGGCTCTCATAACACGGAAACGTAATTTGCTTTACATTTTTGCCTTGCTCTTGTAATTTTTGAACAAGCAATTTTGTTTGTGTTGCCTTGCCTGAACCATCTAGCCCATCTATAACAAACAGTTTACCTTTTTTCATAATTGCTCTTTCTATTTTTTTGCTTTTATTATTTCTTACTTAATTTTTGTTAGTGGTGCATAGTTTGCCATAGTTTTTTTCATGCCCACTTTTTCAAAGTGTATTTCTAAAATTGCATCGCCAGATGTTGGTGCAATACGTTTAATAATACCCTTACCAAAAATTTTATGTTCTACTATATCGTTAATCTTATAATCAAGTTTTGTCGCCGCTGGTTTTGCCTGTGCGCCAAATTGTATTATTGGTTTTGCTGTGCTTTGTGTACGCTGTGTTGGCACACCCACACGGCCTATTTGTGGCGCAGATGTTGGTAATTGCCTATTTGTAGGTTCTGGGCGTTTTGCTGGGTAGCCGTTTTCATCTTCGCCTATTTTGCCATTATTAGCTGTGTTTCTAGCGCCGTATGTACTATCGCCATAATTAGAGTTACCACCATAACTTGATGCACCACTAAAGCCAGATGCGCCGCCATAGTTTGACATCCCGTATCCGCCTGTACTGCTAAGCCTATTTTGTATTTCAAGTGCTCTGCACTGTGTACGCTCTAGGTATTCCTCACCAATTTCCTCTAAAAATCCGCTTGGCTTATTGCGCTTTGTTTGTCCAAAAATCATGCGTGTAACACTTGAGGATATATACAGCTCCTTTTTAGCACGTGTTATGCCAACATAGCATAATCGACGTTCTTCCTCCATATCCTCCTCTGCATATTTAGCACGCTCTCCTGGGAACACACCATCCTCAAAACCTGGCAAGAAAACATAAGGAAACTCCAAACCTTTTGCCGAGTGCATTGTCATCATAACAACTTGGTCGCTAGATTGGTTATATTGGTCTAAATCACTTATAAGCGCAATTTCCTCTAGGTAACCAGCAAGTGTAGCATCAGCGCCTCTTGCGTCCATATAGTGTTTCATGTTATTTACAAGTTGCCCCAAGTTTTGTAAGCGTTCCTCGCCCTCTTCTCCTTTAGTTTCGAGCATAGCCTGGTACCCCGAAACTTTTATTAGCTCTGTCACAAAGATATCCAAAGGATAATCCTCTGCAAGTTCGCAAAGCTTTTCGTACATAGCGTAAAACTTTAAAAGTGCCACAGCTGCACGAGAAATTTTTGCGTATTCAGCCGCACGCGCGCAAATATCAAGCATGCTTACACCTTCGGCTTGTGCTATTTCTGCTACGTTATCTATGGTAGTTGCGCCTATTTTGCGCACAGGTTTATTGATAATTCTGCGCAAACGCAAATCATCTTTACGATTTGCAATTATGGATAAATATGAGTGTATGTCTTTAACTTCTTCACGATCATTAAAACGTTGACCACCTAAAATTTTGTGTGGTATGCCCGCACGTGTAAAATATGTTTCAAGCGGTGCTGATTGCGCATTCATCCTGTAAAGCACTGCAAAATCACTTAGTTTTGCACCGTTTGACACTTGCTTTGCAATAACCTCAACAATATGTTTTGCTTCATCTGTTTCGTTTTCAGCTTGATAGTGTTGTATTTTTTCACCATCGCCATTATTTGTCCACAGTGTTTTACCTTTGCGCCCAAAGTTGTTAGCTATAACTGCATTTGCAGCATTTAGTATATTTGAAGTTGAGCGATAGTTTTCTTCAAGTTTAATAGTTTTTGCACCAATAAACCTTTCCTCAAAGCTCAATATATTTTCAATTGTTGCTCCTCTAAAGCGGTAAATGCTCTGGTCATCATCGCCAACAACACATATATTTTGTTGTTCATTTGTTAACAAGCGAACTAACTCAAACTGTGCAACACTTGTATCTTGATATTCATCCACTAGCAAATAACGGTACCTTGAGCGGTAAAACTCACGTACCTCTGGGTGCTCTATTAAAAGCATAACTGTTTGATAAATCAAATCATCAAAATCAAAAGCACCAGCATCACGCAAACGTTTTTGATACGCTGCATATACCCTTGCTACAATACCTGATCTCGAATCCTTACTTTCAGCCAAGGCGTCCTCAACACCGATTAATCTATCTTTTAAACGGCCTATTTGGGAAAGTGCGCTTTTAACAGGTAAAAACTTATCATCAATTTCAAGCTCTTTATAAATAGCCTTCATCACACGTTGAGCATCATCAGTATCATAAATTGTAAAACTTTGTGGATAACCAATTTGCTCCGCATAACGGCGCAAAATACGCACACAAGCAGAGTGGAAAGTTGAGGCAAAAACCTCTGAGCCGTCGCCCTCTAGCATATTTTCCAAACGCTCTTTTAACTCACCTGCTGCTTTATTTGTAAATGTTATAGCCATAACATTCCATGCTCGCACTGTATTTTCACGCAGTAGGCCTGCTAGCTCTCTTGATGGTTTAGCGCCAGTTTTAATAATCTCCTCTAGTTCGTTTAAATCAGCTTCTTCAACTGGTCGTGCTACATTTTTTGAGCCATGCGCCGTACCAAAACGTATAATATTTGCTATGCGATTAACCAAAACTGTTGTTTTACCACTACCAGCACCAGCTAAAATTAAAAGTGGGCCATTTATAGTAAAAACAGCCTCTTTTTGAACAGCATTTAAGCGCCCAAATTGAGCCTCTATATATTTATCACGCAGTGCGCAAAATTCATTTTGCAATTCATCAAACATCAACAATCCAACTCTTTCTATATATCTTTCCATTATCTTTTCTAGTATACCACAAACATACATCACTTGCAAAGAAAAGATATCTCAATAGCACTAAATTTTCACAAAAAAAAACTGTGCTTAGGATTTAATCCTAAACACAGTTTAGCCTTTTAATTTATTAATTTTTAATTAACCAAAAATGTTAATTAAGATACCAGCTGCAACAGCTGAGCCTATAACACCAGCAACGTTAGGGCCCATAGCGTGCATTAGTAGGAAGTTATGTGGGTTTTCAGATTGGCCGACTTTTTGTGAAACACGTGCAGCCATAGGTACAGCTGAAACACCAGCAGAACCTATTAATGGGTTAACTTTGCCTTTAGTTGCCCAGCACATTAGTTTGCCGAACAATACACCTGCAGCAGTGCCGAAACTGAAAGCAACCAAACCTAGGAATATGATAAATAATGTTTGGAAGTTTAGGAAGGTATCTGCACTTGTGGTGCAACCAACAGATAAACCTAGGAAAATTGTAATAATATTCATAAGTTCGTTGCCGGCTGTTTTTTGTATGCGGTCAACAACGCCAGATTCTTTCATCAAGTTGCCAAGCATTAACATGCCAACCAAAACAGCGGATTCAGGGATGATTAAGGAAACAACTATTGTACAAACTATTGGGAATATGATACGTTCAGTTTTAGAAACAGCACGCAATTGTGTCATAACAATTGAGCGCTCTTTTTTTGTAGTTAGGGCTTTCATGATAGGTGGTTGTATAACTGGTACAAGCGCCATGTAGCTGTATGCAGCAACAGCAATGCTACCTAATAGTTCTGGTGCAAGTGCTGATGCAACGAAAATAGCTGTTGGGCCATCTGCGCCACCTATAATAGCAATAGCCGCACTTTGTAGTGTTGTAAAATCAACTAAACCACTAGCGTCTAACCAACGTGCACCTAGGTATGTACCAAATATGCCAAATTGTGCAGCTGCACCTAAAAGCAAACTTTTTGGGTTTGAAATAAGTGGGCCAAAGTCTGTCATTGTGCCTATACCTAAAAAGATTAATGGTGGGTAAATGCCAAGTTTTACGCCCATATAAAGCATGTCACCAAGGCCACCATAATTTAAAACGCTAATCCAATCTGGGTGTGCAAGGCCTTCACCAATAAAATAATCCATATGGATTATGCCACTACCAGGTAAGTTTGCTAATATCATACCAAAAGCTATTGGTAATAAAAGCAGTGGTTCAAACTTATGCACAATAGCAAGGTAAAGTAAAAAACAACCAATAACTATCATTATTAAGTAAAGGTAGCCACCCTCTGCGGTAAATTGCGCAAATCCAGAATTTTGAAAAATGCTTGTCAGTGTGTCAAAAAATGCACTCATTTAATGCTCCATTCCTTTGCTTATCATTGCTTTGCAACGGTATATTTATATGAGGTATACGCTTACGCAAAGCAAAACTCAAGTAAGCGAAACCCCTTTAATTAAACGTTAATATTACAAACCTTAAAAAGGTGATGTAACATCAGAAACACCAGCTTTGCTCCAAGCATTTTTGCGAGCTTTGCCTGCACGCTCAACTGAGCGTAATTTATATTTACCATCACCCATACACGCAATAGCGGCTGTAATAGCTGCTACAACTGCCTCTGGAATGCCTTCTTCAACAATAGGTTCTGGCTCTTTTACCACTATTGGCTCAGGGGTTTTTACAGGTTCAACTGGTTTCACTGTAGGCTCTGGTTTTTCTTGCCTTGAGGTAAAAATTTTACCTTCTATCATGATAACAATCATTAATAAAATAAGGATAAGAAATACTAGTGCAACGCCTGTTAATGTTACCACAATATCACTGGGTTGTGGGTCTATTGCCATAAGTGCGGGTAGTGCAAAAATGTTCATGAATTGCCTCCTGTTTTATTGCTTATTTGATTTTTTATTTTTAAGATTTTTACAGTTTGCTTTAACTGTTAAATATAAAAAGAATTCAATTTATACTAAAACAGCTATAATTAACCACTAAAAACCTCTATTCCCAAGTTATCATTAATGTTGCGCCACTGATAACACAGCATTAAAAGGCTCGTTTTTTGTGCTTATAGCATAAAGACATCAGCCATAACACCACAAATATAGTATACTCTGTTTTCACTCCAGTTGCAAGAATAAAGATTTGCAAGGATATTGCATTGTTATGGACTTTCGTTGCCTCGCCACTCAAGCACAATTTTCACTCAAATAAAAAAGCTTTAATTAGATGAGCGCGCTTACATATTAAGCGAACAAGTGTTATACGATTTACAATTATATCTATATTGCTGTTTAGTAAAATGGTTTTAAGTTAATTTATCGCAAACCTATGCGCGGTGTAGCGTTTCTAAAACCGGTTTCAAGGTCATCACCAATTGACAAGCTTTTAGCTGTGCCTAGTGCAACACAGTTTACAGGGTCTGGCGAAACATAAACATTAACTTTCAATTCTTGCGATAGATACTCTGTCAATCCGTTTAACTGTGCGCCACCTCCTGTTAGCATAATGCCATTGTTAAAAATATCACCTGCAAGTTCTGGTGGCACACGCTCTAAAACCTGATGTGCTGCACGTGCAATTTGCTCGCATAATTCCATAATTGGTGCGTATAAATCTTCAGTACAAATCTCAAGGCGCTGTGGTAATCCCGTAACTAAGCTACGTCCCTTAACTTCTAATTTTTCACTAAATGTTTTTAAATGCGGGCAACAAGCAATCTGCTTTTTAAGCTCTTCAGCTGTGCGCTGACCAATATAAACATTAAATCGAGTACGAACAAACTTTAATATTTCGTTATCAAAAGTGTTACCTGCAACTTTAACGCTAGTCGCGTTAACTTTGCCACCTAAAGATAAAACAGCTATATCTGTTGTGCCACCGCCTATATCTATCATCATTTGTCCATCAGGTTTTAAAACATCAACACCAGAGCCAATAGCTGCTGCAAGTGGTTCATCTATCAAATAAACTTGCCTTGCTCCAGCTGCAACAACTGCCTCAACAACTGCATCGCTCTCTATTCCTGTGATAGCAGCTGGCACACAAACTGCCATGCGAGGTTTAACTAAAAAGGATTCATGCACTTTGCTTACAAAACGTCCTATAAGTTCCTTTGTCATAGTGTGGTCGCTGATAACACCATCTTTTAAAGGGAAAACCGCCGAGATATAATCAGGTGTACGTCCAACCATTGCTAAAGCTTCATCCCCAACAGCAAGTACTTTATTTTTACGTGTATCAATAGCAACTATACTGGGCTGGTTAAGAACAATTCCTTTACCCTCCTGAGCTATAATTATCGTAGTGGTGCCAAGGTCAATGCCAATATCATTCAACGCCATTTTTGTTCCCTTTCTATTCAACATTATTCTTATCAATAACAATACATCGCTATGGTTCTCTCGCTACAGCAAAGCTCACAGCAAATACATTTTCTGCACCTGCTTTTAAAAGAGCCTGTGCACACGAAGCCACAGTCGCCCCCGTTGTTATAACATCATCAACCAGCAATATATTTTTACCGCTTAAATCTAATTTTTGCCTTACAACAAAACAACCTGCCACGTTTGCAAATCTTTCAGCTAAATCTAAAGCCGCTTGCCTTTTTACAAAGTGTTTTCTTATTAATGCATTTGGCATAAGCTCAACACCCAAACCACTTGCAATTTGTCTTGCTAAAATTTCAGGCACGTTATAGCCTCTTTTATTATTAGATGCTGGCACTGGTATAACTGCGTGATACGCAGCCACCCCATGAAAAGCATGCTTAACATCCACTATACCATATTTTCTGCGAAAAGTACAGCCAAAAAGCTCTTTTGCCATACAATTTCCTATATCTCTACCTATAGAGGTTACTCCACCATATTTCATTTCTAAAATCGCTCTGCGAACACTGCCCTCATATAAAAAAACTGATGCTGCTCCCTCTAATTCACCAAAATAATGTGAGGCTGGATTTAATCTTTTCACATCTAAAACTAGCGACGATTTTTCTTTTTCACATTCTTTGCTATTACAGTTTTGCTCGTATCCTATAACACGATTACAATAAGGGCACCTACGTGGAAAAAACAATTGCAACACACTTTCATATAAAAGTGATAATTCTAGTTTATTAGCAAAACTCACTTTTTGGTCTTTATTATTTTCAAACATACAAGTACCACCTAATTAAACTGTACGCCTAACCACAGCTGGCTCAGCACTTAATATATGATAAAGCCCGCTAAAACGCATGTTTTGCTTAACATTTGCTATCATAGCTTGTGCTGTGCTACGTTGCCCTATCATTACACAAAGTTTTCTTGCACGTGTAACACCTGTATAAATCAAGTTTCTATAGCGTAGCTTTTCAGGCACTTCCGCCACAGGTAAAATCACTGCTGGAAACTCCGAACCTTGGCTTTTATGTATAGTTATAGCATAAGCAATTTCAAGTTCTATTAAATGTTCGGCACTATAAATCAGTGTGCGGTCATCCATTTGTACAGTCATAGATCTATCTTTGACATCTATTGCTAAAATAACACCAATATCGCCATTATAAGCGCCAACTCCACTTTCAGAGCCTGCTTTATGCCAAGGTATATCATAGTTATTTCGCACTTGCATAACTTTATCACCCTGACGAAAAGTTATAGAACCAACCGTTATTTCTGCTTTTTGTGCTCGTGGTGGGTTTAAAAGCATTTGCAATTGTGCATTAAGCGCTGTTGTTCCTGATGGGCCTAATTTTGTTGGACACAACACTTGAATATCTCGCACTGCGTCAAAACCATAGCTTTGCGGCAAACGTCTAGAGGCTATATCACAAATAAGCTCTTGGCAAGTTTGCCCTATTGCCTCTATAAAAAAGAAATCATCTGTTTTTTCGCCTTTTTCTAAAGTTTTGCCCTCAACTATATTATGAGCATTTTTTACTATTAAACTTTGTTCCGCTTGGCGAAAAATCTCATTTAGGCAAACACTAGGTATTGCATCAACTTTTAATACATCGCCCAAAACATTTCCTGCGCCAACACTTGGTAATTGGTCAGCATCGCCAACCATTATTATACGGCAACCACGTTTTAACGCTGAAAGCAAAGCTTGAAACAACTTTGCGTCTACCATACTCATCTCATCTAAAACAACTACTTCACATTTAAGTAAATTTGTTTCGTTACATTGAAATGTCATCACACCATTTGTATAAACCGCCTCTAACAAACGATGTATAGTACTTGCTTTATGGCCTGTTAACTCGCTTAAACGTTTTGCCGCACGGCCTGTAGGTGCACAAAGAGAAACACGCTTACCTTGCTGCTCAAGCAATTTTAAAACTGCATTTAGAGTAGTTGTCTTACCAGTGCCTGGGCCTCCCGTTAACACAAAACAGTTTTCTGTCAGCGCACCCTCAATAGCCTTACGCTGGTTTTGTGCATAGGAAAAACCTTGTGTTAGTTCCAAAAACTGTATATCTCTATCTATACCAAAAACAGTTGGTTTTGGATAGGTTAATAATTCAGCTAAACGATGCGCAATATCTTGCTCTGCTATTAATAAATCTGGCAGATAAGCATAATCTATACCGTCAAAAGATTTAACGTCAATTTCGCCCTCTGCTACGTATTTTTCCAAAACCTCGCTTAAAATTGCAGTTTCCACATTTACAAAACGAGAAGTTGTTTGCAGCAATTTTTCGCATGGTAGGCATGTATGCCCATTATTTGCATTGTGCCTTAATGTATATAGTAAAGCCGCAACGCAGCGCAAATCTCCATCTTGTGAAAACTGCAATTCAGCCGCTATACTATCTGCATGTCTAAAACCCAAATGCAAAGGTTCACCACATAACAAATATGGGTTTTTATTAATTGCATCTATTGCCGCACCACCAAAACTTTTAAAAACTTGCACTGCACGTGCAGCCGAAATATCAAAACGTGATAAGTAAGCGATCAGCTCCCGCACACCAAACATGCGGTGAAATTCTTCATGTATACGTTTTATCTTATCAGGTGAAAGCCCACGTATACCCACAAGTTGCATGGGTTCTGTCGCTATTATTTCAAGGGATTTTTCACCAAATTTTTCCATTATCTTTTTTGCTGTGGCAACACCTATGTAAGGCAATGACCCACTAGATAGATAAGCAAATATCGCTTGTTCTTCCCTTGGTATATCGGTTTCACATGTAAGTGCTTTAAACTGCTTACCATAAGTGGAATGCATTTCAAACCTACCTGTACACATAACTGTTTCACCTATGTGTATTTCTCCAACCACTCCGCACACGACAAATAGCTCTCCACCTGCGGAGAGCTCAAAAACAGTATAACCATTTTCCTCGTTGACAAAAACAACGCTTTGCACTACGCCTTCCATGCGTAAAAGTTCTTGTTCGGGCATTTTTCACCTTTTTTCTTAAAATGTTTAACATGCATATTGTATCATAATTTTATATAATTTGTAAATTGTTTTTGCATAAAGTTAATCTATATTTTGTTGATTTTCATTGCAAAAATTAAAAAAGTAGTATACTATATTATAAAACATCATTTTTAACGAAAGGTTTTGCCATGACACTAGAGATATTCTCTTACTTACCACTTAACGAATCTTGCTTAAATTCATTTCCAGATCACTCAAATACAATAAAATCAACACTTTTGCGTAACTCACATACCTTTGCAAAAACTTGTAATTTAGCTGCAAAAAACAGCAAAGCTGATTGGCTTTTATTTTTTGCACCTAATATAGATATAAATAGCGTTAAAACAAACACAATAACAAGCTTAAATGATGCTATTAACAACGCTAATTCCGAGCATGCTCTTTTTGCGCTGCGCCAGCTACCTTTAGATATAAGCTGGCATATAAATCCTATTTCTATGGAAATAGAAAACTTTGAGCACGAGGCTTTTGCTGTTCGAAAAGAGGTTTTTTTAGCATGTGGCGGCTTCGATAACAATTTTTCTGTTTACATGTGCTATGAACTTGCATTACGTTTGCGTGCAAAAGGGAATAAGCTTTTTTACCTACCAAACACAAGTGTAATAGTTACCGATACTTATGATAGGCTTGCACGACCAACTTTAACTGATTATATAACAATTTTATCTGAAAAAGTTTATTTAGCTAGTAAATATGGCAATATAGGCAAAATAGCAAAGGCAAAAATGCAATATTTCACAGCTATAAAAACACCTAAACATTACGCTGGTGTACGCAAAGCTCTACTAAAAAACATTGCAACTTTAACAGTTAAAGGCTTTAGCTGTTTTCGCAAGAGTTTTACCAATAATGCACATAAAAAAGCTGTTAATATTCTAGGAGATATTAACCCTGATACCTTGCCTCAAAGAGGCAGGCAAGCGCAGTTATCATTAAAAGAAAAACCACTAGTTAGCGTTATTGTTCGCACCTGCAAACGCCCCGCTGTATTGCGCGAAACTTTACAAAATTTACGACATCAAACATATGATAATTTTGAAATTGTACTAATCGAAGACGGTTTACCCACAGCAGAAAAAATGGTTAAAAGTGAGTTTTGTGATTTGCCCATAAATTATTATTCTACTGGCAAAAATATTGGCCGTGGCAAGGTTGGTAACCTTGGTATAGAGTACTCAAAAGGCCAATTTGTTTGTTTTTTGGATGATGATGATTTTTACTACCCAGATTTTATTGAAACTTGTCTTGCTTATTTGCAAGCGCATCCAAATGCTGATTTTTTATATAGCGCAAGCATGGTTATGCAAACAACTACCAAAGCACAAAGCCCTAATTATGTTTATGAAATTGCAAAAATAGAGCCTGTGCGTTTTGAACATATAACACTTATGGATATGTGTATAAAATGCCGCATACCATTAAATTCTGTAATGTTCAAACGTTCATTATATACACAAGTTGGTGGCATGCGCGAGGATATAGACGGCGATGAAGATTGGGCAATGTGGTTACGTTATAACATGATAGGTAAACGAAAAGCAGAAAATACGCTTGATATAAAACGTGCGCTTAGCCTATTTGTGACACCAGCGAATGCAAGTAATGCAAGTGCTAGGCTTAGCACGTACGAAAAATTTGATTTTACAATGTTGAGCGACCCAAATTTAAAGTTTAATGTAACCAAAAGCGAGCTACTACATTGGCGCAAACAACTACTAGCTGATTTAGCACATTTAAAATCACTTCACACATTAAACACGCTTTTGCAAGATGAAAAACGCCAAACTTGGCCTAGGTTTTCGCCTAAGGTGCCAACTGATGAAAACGAAACAATAACACTAACTGCTTTACAAATCAATGGCTATTATCAAAGCATTTTAGATGAAGTGTTAGAAGGTAAAATAATGTTGTAATGCTCATTGCATTACAATAAAAATGGTCCGAAGACATCTATTTTGATATCTTCGGACCATTTTTATTCTGATTCTTGAGTAGTGTTATTTTCAAATCCTAATAAAAAATCTTTATGATTATGTTTTTTTATCAACGATGGAAAAATTTTCAACTTTAACATGCTAAAAACTTCTTTTTTTGAACGCTTTGGATTTTTAGACATTTCACTGTAAACTTGCTTTGCAAGTCTTAAAAATTCAGCACGAATTTTATCTTTACGATCTTGTTTTTCTCGTTCTAAAAGTAAATCATAAAAAAACAATCGCTGAACTTGATACAAAACCTCAAATTTTTGCTTACTTCGTAGCGCATCCATTCTCTTTTGTTTATACGGTACAGATTCAAGCCACTGCTGTGCTGACATTCCAACACGTGATTGGCTTTCGGGATTTTTACGATAGTAAACAAGCGGAACATATTCAACTGCTATTTTTTCAGCATTATATAATAAATCATCTATAACGCAATCGTCCTCATTTAAGGCACCAACAGGAAAACGCACACCCTCATAAATACTTTTGTGATAAATTTTAGCCCAAGGTACAACATAGTTAACTTGATGCACAGTGCAAAGGCGCTCTATATAAGTTACAGGGTCAATCACCTCTACTGTTTTACGTTTTGGAATAGCAAACCGCTCTAATAATTTTGCATCTGCCTCAATTTCCTCAAAAGATGCAACAGCCATTTTAACATCATTTTCATCACAAAGGCGCAATAAATGCTCAAGCATGCGATTATGTGCGAAATCATCACAGTCTAAAAAAGTAATATATTCACCCGTAGCTACATCCAACCCGGCATTTCGTGCGCTAGAAGTACCTGAATTTTTTTGATGTATAACTTTTACTCGTTCATCTCTGTTTGCATAGTGGTCGCATAATTTCCCACTATCATCTGGGCTACCATCATCAACTAAAACTAGTTCTAAATGTTTGTGTGTTTGCTCCAAAATACTCTCAACACAGTCAAACAAATACTTTTCTGCACCATAAACAGGCACTATAACAGATATTAAAGGATTTTCTATCACTTTTTACCTCGCTTTTTTAAACACTAATTTTTTATATAAAAAAACAAATTTTTAATTATATATAATTTTTCTTTAATTGTTGTACCGTTTTCGAAAACTTTTTTCAAAGTTATAAACTAAAATTCACCTGCTAGTTGAGAGATAATTTTACATCCCCTATTTTATCACATAAAATTTATTTTGAAAAGTATTATATATTAAAAGTTTACAAAAAAATAAAAATAGGCGATGTTATCAATTATTAATCAATAACATCGCCTATAAAATTAATTTTTAATATTACTTAACAGTTATTATCTTAGTTAAAGATAGCTAGTTCTGTTTCAGCATCAAACAAGTGTAGTTTCTTTGGATCACAAGCTACACGTATTGTATCGCCGCTCTTAGCTTTTGAAGTAGAAGCAACACGAGCTGTCATTTTGTTGCCTTTGTAATCTAGGTATAGGTAAATTTCAGCACCCATCATTTCAGAAACTTCTACTGTTGCATCAAAGTGAGCTTCTGGGTGTTTTGCCATAAATTCTGCATCGTCATCGATATCTTCAGGACGTATGCCCATTTTGATAGCTTTGCCAACATATGCGTCAAGTGTGCCTGCAACAACTTTTTCAGTAGGAACAGGTAGAACGTCACCACCAGCAATTTCAACAATGTAGTTAGTGCCTTCTTTTTTCAATGTAGCATCTAAGAAGTTCATTTGAGGGCTGCCGATAAAGCCAGCAACGAACATGTTGCATGGTGAATCATATAGGTTTTGTGGTGTTTCAACTTGTTGTACGATACCGTCTTTCATAACAACGATACGATCGCCCATTGTCATAGCTTCTGTTTGGTCATGAGTAACGTAGATGAAAGTTGTAGCTAGTTTTTTGTGTAGTTTGATGATTTCTGTACGCATGCTTGTACGTAGTTTAGCATCAAGGTTAGATAGAGGTTCATCAAGTAAGAAAACAGCTGGGTTACGAACCATCGCACGGCCTAAAGCAACACGTTGACGTTGACCACCAGAAAGTGCTTTTGGTTTACGATCTAGCAAGTGCTCAATTTCAAGAATTTTTGCAGCTTCACGTACACGTTGGTCGATTTCTGGTTTTGGAGTTTTACGTAGTTCCAAACCGAAAGCGATGTTTTTGTAAACTGTCATGTGAGGGTACAAAGCATAGCTTTGGAAAACCATCGCGATATCACGATCTTTTGGTGGAACGTCATTTATTAGACGATCGCCAATGTACATTTCGCCTTTTGAGATTTCTTCCAAACCAGCGATCATACGTAGAGTTGTTGATTTACCACAACCTGATGGACCAACAAAGATAACGAATTCTTTGTCAGCAATTTCAAGGTTGAAATCAGTAACAGCTGGGTTTACTGTACCTGGATAAATTTTGTAGACGCCTTTGCAGCTAATTGAAGCCATAATGTTTTCCTCCGAATTTAAGTATTTATTTGTTTTTTGTTTGTGTTGACGTTTGTGTCATTTCCTGTTAATATAATACCAGACAAAATTGTGTAATAAAATAGCATTTTATTGATTAGAGGTGTTAAATATTGATTTTTGATTGGAAAAGAGAAATTTTTGCAGAAGAGGAACAAGATATATTTTTTAACGATGAGATAATTTTTGAACGCTTAGGCTTGTGGGTTTGCCTTTTATCTAGTGGCCAATGCCATTTACAAGATAACCAAAATCATGTAGCAAACGCAGGCACTATTATTATGGGCAATGCACCATTTACACTAGTTGCAAACCAAGAAACACACATATTAAGTGTGCGACTCACAGGGCTAAGCGCTGAAAACTTTATTGCTGGTTTACCTGAAGCTGTTTTATTTGCAAAAGGCGAAAGCTGCCCCAATGCCGCAGAGCTTTTGCAACGCCTTTGTGCGCAACTACCTAGCCAAACACCATCGCAGAGCATACTAGCTTTTTCGCTTTTATGCGAGCTATCAACAGCTGATACAACATCTAAACCTTTACCACCACTTATTGCCCAGGCTGTGCAAGAAATGCAAAAAAACTATGCACAATTATATGGTGTTGAAGAATTAAGCGAAAGCTTAGGTGTTTCTAAAAGCCATTTTGTTCGTAGTTTTTCAGCCACTATGGGTATTTCACCAGGAAAATACCTAACCAATATACGTATAGATGCAGTTAAGCGACTTTTAATGCGACGTGAATATAATCTTGAAGTTATTGCTAGTTTGTGCGGCTTTTCAGGTGCAAATTATCTTTGCAGAGTTTTTAAGCAAGAAACTGGACAATCGCCTACTGCATGGCGTGCACTTGCTATTGCACAAACTGCGCCACGCCTTGCAACTGAAACACCCCTTGAAGAAACACTTTATATGTAGCTATACACTGCCCAAATTCGTTCTTTGTCCGCGCACACCTGTAACTCTCACAGTTTCAGCTGAAAATAATGCAAAATATTTATGTAAACATACACTAGTATCTCGCACTTTTTTAGGTTATACTATATAAAGGAAAGTTTACTAGCAGTTTTATACCCCAAAAACTGCATAAAATAAAGTAAACTTCCAATTTTTATAGTTTTACATAAAAGAAGGAGAATTATCATGGCGAGAATCTTTAATTTCAGCGCAGGTCCTAGCATGTTACCTGAAACCGTACTTAAACAAGCACAAAACGAATTATTGGAACACGGAGCATCAGGTCAAAGTGTTTTAGAGATGAGCCACCGAAGTGCTCCTTTTGAAAAAATAATACAAGAAACAGAATCCTCTTTACGCCGAGTTTTAAACATACCTGATAATTACAAGGTCGGCTTTTTTCAAGGTGGCGCAAGCTTACAGTTTGCAATGGTTGCTGCAAACTTTATGCACACAGGTAGCGCTGATTACCTAGTAACAGGCAATTTTTCAGGCCTTGCGGCAAAAGAGGCAACTAAGTTTGGAAAAGTTAATACTATTGTAAACACTAAAGATTGCAACTACACCACAATACCAGATGTAAACAGCCTTAACTATAATAAAGATGCAAGCTATATACATATTTGCCAAAATAACACTATATTTGGAACGCAGTTTGTTGATGTACCAAAAGTTGATGGTGTGCCACTAATTTCTGACGCAAGTTCTATGATACTTTCAAAACCTATGAATATTAGCGATTACGGTTGCATTTATTTTGGTGTTCAAAAGAACGTAGCGCCTGCTGGTATGGCAATGGCAATCATACGTGATGATATGCTCGGCAATGCACCTGAAAACCTAGCAACTTTGATGAACTATACCACTTTAATTGAAAAAGAAAGTATGTACAATACACCACCAGCATTTTGTATTTATATGACAGGGCTAGTTTTAAAATATCTTGAGGAAGAAATTGGCGGGCTTGCAAAAATGCAAAGCCTAAATGAGGCAAAAGCAAAAATGCTCTATGACTACCTAGACGGCCAAGAATTTTTCAACAACCCTGTTGATAAAAAATACCGCAGTATCATGAACGTAACCTTTACCTCTCCAAATGGCGAACTTGATAAAAAGTTCTGCACTGAGGCTGCAAACGCTGGTTTTGTTAATTTAAAAGGTCACCGTTTAGTTGGTGGCATGCGTGCTTCTATTTACAATGCAATGCCACAAGCTGGTGTTGAAAACCTAGTACAATTTATGGAAGATTTCCGCAAAGCTAACGTTTAATCAAAACTATATGTTCAAATAATCTAAAAACCACTCTGCCATACTTTAAAGATATTATACACAGTAACGAAAGGATATAACGCAAAATGTTTAAAATACAAACTCTTAACGCTATTTCCCCCATTGGGCTTGCTAAACTAGCTAAAAATCTATTTGAAGTAAACTCTGAAATCCAAAACCCTGATGCAATTTTAGTACGTAGTGCAAATATGCACGATATGGCTTTTGACGAAAGTTTACTTGCAATTGGCCGTGCTGGCGCTGGTGTTAATAACATACCATTAGATAAAGCTAGCGAAAATGGTATTGTTGTTTTTAATACACCTGGTGCAAACTCTAACGCTGTTGCAGAGCTAACAACTGGTATGCTACTTGCTGGTAGCCGTAACGTTGTTAATGCTGCTAACTGGGCGCAAAACCTTGCTGGTGATGCAAATATGAGCAAAAGCGTTGAAACTGGCAAAAAGAAATTTGTTGGTGGTGAAATTGCTGGAAAAACTCTCGGTGTAATTGGGCTTGGTGCCATAGGCGCAAAAGTTGCAAACAACGCTGTGCACCTGGGCATGGAAGTTTACGGCTACGATCCATATATTTCTATTGAAGCTGCTTGGAGTTTAAGCCGAAGTGTTAAACATTGCATAAACCTTAGTGATATGATATCCGAGTGTGATTATATAACATTACATGTACCATTTTTACCTACAACTAAAAATACATTAAATGCTCAAACTTTTGATGCTTGCAAAGAGGGCGTTGTTGTGCTTAACTATTCCCGTGCTGAACTAGTCGATAACAAAGCACTTTGTGCTGCTTTAGATAGTGGCAAGGTTTCAGCCTATTTGACAGACTTCCCTGCTGAGGAGCTTTTAGGTAAACCAAATGTAATATGCACACCACACCTTGGCGCTTCAACACCAGAGGCTGAGGATAACTGTGCTGTTATGGTTGCAAAGCAAGTTTGTGCATATTTGCGTGATGGTAACATTATAAACTCCGTAAATATGCCAAACGTAAACCTTGCACGTGCTGGCGACAAGCGCATTTGTATTATACATAAAAACGAACCAGGTATAATTAGCAAAATAACAGCAAAAACTACCGATGCAAACCTTAACATTGAAAACATGCTTAACAAAAGCCGTGATGCAATTGCTTACACTATTTTAGATGTTTCTGGTGATGTTAGCGACGATTTAAAAGCTGATATTTGCGCAATTGACGATGTTATTCGTGTTCGCATTATATGAGTAACTCACCCATATATAAAATCTTTAACTCACAAAAAATACTCGGCAAAGTTGAAAAACAAGGCGAAATCCCCTCCGATGAAACGTTGCTTAAAACAACGCTTAAAATAGCATGGCCAAGCACGCTTGAAAGTTTTTTAATAGCCCTTGTTGCTGTAATAGATACACTGATGGTTTCGAGCCTTGGCGAGGGAGCAATTGCCGCCATAGGCTTAACCTCACAGCCTAAGTTTATAGTTTTAGCAGTATTTTTTGCCATAAGCACATCAGTTAGCGCCATTGTTGCCCGCCGTCGAGGTGAGGGCGACAAAAATGGCGCTAATCGTGTTTTGTTGCAAGCAATGATGATAGGCGCTGTTTTATGTGCTATAATTTCTGTTTTGGCAATAATTTTTGCCAATGAAATACTAACATTTGCTGGCACAAATAGTGATACACATGAACAATCAGTTGCATATTTTCGTATTATTGTGGGTGGCATTTGTTTTACTGTTTTTTCTTTAATAATAAACGCTGCACAGCGTGGTGCTGGTAACACTAAAATTGCTATGCGTACAAATATAATTTCAAATTTAGTTAACGTAACTTTTAACTATCTATTAATTAATGGCAACTTTGGTTTTCCTGCACTTGGTGTTAGTGGTGCAGCAATTGCCACTGTTATTGGTAGCATGGTTGCAATGGTGCTTTCAGTACGTTCTGTTCTTAACCCCACTGGTTTTATTTATCTTGGTTTTTTAAGCGATAAATTCCGTTTTGATAAAAAAACTTCCGATGCAATGTTACGCATAGGCTCTGGCAGTTTTTTTGAGCAAATATTTTTGCGCATAGGTTTCTTTTTATATGCTATAATCATCGCTGAACTTGGCACTATTGCTTTTGCCGCCCACCAAATAGGCATGAACTTCACAGGGCTTTCGTTCTCCTTTGCGGACGGTTTAAGTGTTGCTGCCATTGCATTAGTTGGCCGTAGCCTTGGTGAGGGGCGCATTGATCTTGCTAAAATCTACGCTCAATTTTGCCAAAAACTAGGTTTAATATGCTCTGCTGTTTTAAGCATTATTTTTATATTTTTTGGCAGAGAGCTCTTCAGCTTATTTTCAAATGATGCCGTCGTTTTGGATTATGGCATTATGTTAATGCGGTTTTTATCCGTTATAACTTTACTACAAATTTCACAAGTTATTTTTACAGGCGCATTGCGTGCTGCTGGCGATAACCGATATGTTGCACTCGTTAGTCTTGTTAGCGTGGCAATTTTCCGACCTATTATAGGCTATGTGCTTTGCTTTACATTTAACTTAGGCTTAACAGGTGCGTGGCTCGCCTTAATGATAGACCAAGGGTTGCGCTTTGCTTTAAATGGCTCACGTTTTGCACAGGGCAAATGGACAAAAATGAAATTTTAATATTAAAAAAAGCTTATATAGGCTATTTTAAAAATCAAATAATAACAACATACACATAAAATAATAATACATAACAAATTCACTTATTTTAACACGAAAGGTTAAAGTTTATCATGCAAGATATAAAATGGTTTAGCGGTGATTTACACGAACACAGCGAATACAGTAGCGCAAAATTCGGTGGCAACGATAACGCACCTGACACTTTGCTTGAAGTTTATGATTTTATGATTTCAAAAGGTTTAAGTTTTGGCGCTGCTTCAGACCACCATAATATACTCAACCATGCAGAGTGGCAAAAATTTAAAACAGATACATTTTTGCCTATAATTTCAAAGGAAATTTCTACTTCTTGTGGGCATGTAATGGCGCTTGATTGCCCAGTAGATGTAATTTTTAACATGAAAGATAAAAACTTAGAGCAACTCAAGCAGGAAATGATTAGAGTTATAAATGAAATCAAGCAAAACGGAGGCATAGCACAAATTAACCACCCTTGCGATCCTCAAAAAGCAATATCTTTGCCTGTTGAATTTTATGATATATTGCATATGTTCGATACTTTTGAAGTATGGAATGGCTCTGAACCCTTTGCAGAGGGTAGCAAAAACTGGCGTGCTAGAAGTCTATGGTTTGATACACTAAAAAAAGGTGTGTACATACCTATAACCTCTGGCACAGATGTACACAGGTTAAACGAATTTTTCCCTTTGCGCAATGTCAAAACAATGATATTTACTAACAGCATATCAAAAACTGAGGTATTAAACGCGATTAAAAACGGCAACAGCTACGTTACAAGCGGCCCATTAGCACAGATTACTATAAACGAAAAATGCTATGGACAGACTGCCAAAATAGAAAAAACAGCAATCGTAAACCTTGATGTTAAAAGTAGCACTGAGATTGACAAAATACTAATACACACAAACTTATACACAAAAGAACTAGAAGTTAACTGCAAAGAACTAAATACAAGCCTTGATTTTACAATAACAGATGAAAAATGGTTTGTTTTTGAAATAGGCACGGATACCTTTAACAAAGCCTTTACAAACCCAATTTTTATTGAAAAATGCTAATATAGATCTTTTACTTAGCTAGCTATAAAATCACTTGGCTTTACAGCAATTTATAGCAAATGTTCTTGCTCATTATTAACAACACAAAACCTCAAAGATTAATGCCAATTATAAGCATTATCCTTTGAGGCTTTTGTTTTGTATAGTATAGAATATAATATTGATATTAAAATCACAGTTCCTTTTTTTCGTAAATCCAAATAGATAAAAAATACGAAACTATAAATATAATAGCGCTAAATATTAAGCTAGCTACTCTAAAAACTAAATTTGGGTTTTCTAGTGTATTTAATAATGGTGTAAATAAATAATTAGCGCCAATAAATAGGCCTAAACCCAAAAACATTGCAACCATAAAAGATATTTCAGATTTATTATCACCTAAAATTAAGTTTAGCGGATACAACAACGCTGGAAACAATAAAGCAAAAGTTAAACCTAAAGTTACGCCATATAATACTCGCTCCCAGTTTATCTCGCTACCTACTGCAATTTGTCCTATAATCGTAATACTTGCTATTGCAAAACCCAAAGCTGCAAAAATCAAATATAAAGTATACCTAGCAGAAGTAACCTCACGCCTTGTAACTGGCATAGTAATTTCAAACTTATTCCATTTATATTTTATATCTTGCTGTAAAGATGTCGCCGATAAACCAGCAAAACTAGACATTTGCGAAACAATCACCACAAGGATATACTCACCAACATTTGAATAATAAACCTCAGCCACTGTTATAGCTATGCTCACAAGCACATGAAACAACAATGTTAGTTTAAAGCTATCCCAAACAGAATACATATTATTTCTAAGTAAACCTTTCATATTTCCTCCTTAACATTTTAATTTTCATAATCAACTTTGTGATTTTTCATTGTAATTTTTTTAAAACAAAGGAAAAAATCACTCTACAAAACACACTTTTTTGATAAACAATATCAAGCGACAGCTTCTACATTTTCATTTGTTAAAAGTGATAATATCTCATCAATTGTTGAATTATCTATAATTGTGTTTGGATATTCTCTTGCAAACATGCCTTTATCCCTAACTAAAACCTCTATTTGCAAACCTCTTTTTCGGTATGATATAAACTCTTCATTTTTTAGTTTATCAAAATCAGCTTGTTTCATGCGTGCTATACCATATTCGTATATTAAAGCATCTTTCGTTTCCTTTAAAATAATTTTTCCATCGTCTATAATCGTTATATAATCAGCTATTTTTTCAAGGTCGCTCGAAATATGCGATGATATTAATATAGCATTATTTTCATCCTCAACAAATTCTAAAAACACATCTAAAATTTCCTCACGCACAACGGGGTCAAGCCCAGCAGTTGCTTCGTCTAAAATTAGCAACTGTGATTTATGAGAAAGTGCAACGCTAATAGATAATTTCATAGACATACCACGTGAAAATGTTTTGATTTTTTTATCCACAGGCAGTGCAAACCTTTTTAAATAAGCAAAAAACATAGTTTTATCCCAGTTTTTGTATATATCATCAAGCACCTTTTCTAGCTTTTTAGGCGTTATTTCACCAGGGAATGTTGAACTATCAAAAACAACACCTATGTTATCTCTAATACCTTTATTATTATCGCTCATCTCTTTGCCTAAAATTTCAACCGAGCCACTATCCTTGTTAATAGTGTTTAAAATTGCATTAATCGTTGTGCTTTTACCTGCGCCATTTTTGCCCACAAAACCCATAACGCTACCTTTTGGTATTTCAAAAGTTACGTTTTGCAATTTAAAATCAGACTGCTTATAGGTCTTACATAAATTTTTCACTTATAATGCATGTTCCATTTATTCACCCTCCTCATAAAACAATTTCAATAGCGACACTATTTTTTCAAGCTCTATGCCATTAGTTCTTGCAATTTCTGCTGCTTGCAACAGATGCTGTTCAACTAATTTTTGTTTTTCTTCTTGTATAAAATCTTTATTTTGTGCAGCTATAAAGCTACCTCTACCTATTGTTGTTTCAATAAAACCATCACGTGCTAAATCCTCATACGCTTTTTGCACAGTTATAACGCTAACATGTATTGTTTTTGCAAGTGTGCGCATTGATGGTATAGGGTCGCCAGTTTTTAGCTCGCCGCTCATAACCATTGCTTTTATTTGCGAGGTTATTTGCTCGTAAATTGGCTTACTTGTGTTGCTACTAATTATTATTTCCACATAAAACCTCCCGTATATACATTTTAATTATCATCGTTATTTTTTATTAACACATCTAATTTCACATCATCAAACCACAGTGTACTTATTGAACAAGTACATTATATCACCCTAATATCAATTTGTCAACAGAAAAGAACTTTATTATTGCATAAAAAAAAGTAATGCTAATATAAAATAGCATTACTTTTTCAACTTATTTATTGTACATTATAAAAAATATCTACAAGTGGGCTTTCTGGTGATAAAAACAAAGTATTATTTCCGCCAGAAAGGCTGTTTTTCGCTGCATCTAATGCACGAACATAGTTATAAAAATCTGCTTTATCTGGGTCGGAATATGCATCAGATAAAATACGCATGTATTCTGCTTCGCCCTCAGCTATTAAAATTTCTGCTTGTGCCTCAGCTTCACTCAAGGTTATTTCAACGTCTTTATCTGTTTCGTTGCGTATAAGCTGTGCTTGGTTTGCGCCCTCTGCAGTATAACCAGCGGCTATATTATTGCGTTCACTTATCATGCGCTGATAAACCGCTTCTTTGTTATCGTCTGGTAAATCTAAATGCTTTGTTTCAACAGCAAGTAACTCCATGCCATATTCTTCAAGGCTATTGCCTACTGCAAGCCTAATATCCTCAGCTAGAGCACCATCACGACCACTAATAACCTCTGTTTGTGTGCGAGAAGATATAACGTTTTTCATCGCATTGTAAACGATGTTAGATAAACGGCTTTCAGCATTAGAAACAGAACCATTTAAAGTTTGTATAAATAGTTGTGGGTCTGCCACACGCCAAAGTGCAAAACTATCCGCCACCATGCTCTTTTTATCTTCTGTAATAACATCTGATAAAGGTAAATCGTAAATTAAAGTTGTATTTGGTAAATATTCCACTGTTTGTACAAACGGAATTTTAAAACTTATTCCCGCTGTATCATTTATTTTAATAACACTACCAAATTGACGTATAACACTATATTGATTTTGCTCTGTTATAACAAATGCACCATTAAAAGCAACTAAAGCTACAACCACCACGATGCCAATTATAAAAGTTTTAAAATTTGTTTTCATCTATCCCACCCCATTTACTACATTTTGATTATCTTGGTTTAGTACATTTAATGTATTACCACTGCCATCTTGTATTATAATTTTCATGTTTGGTAATAACTCTTCCATTGTTTCATAATACATACGTTGCTTTGTGATTAACGGATTTAAAGCATATTCAGCATACATTGCGTTAAAACGTGCAACTTGGCCTGTTGCTTCGTTTATGCGTGATTCTTTTTGACCTTGTGCATCTTGCAAAATTCTATCAGCCTCAGCTTCAGCTGCTGGTATTTGCTCAGAACGATATTGGTTAGCATTGTTAATAAGTGTATCAGCTCCTTGCTTTGCAGTTTCAACCTCTTTAAATGCGCTCAAAACAGCCTCAGTTGGTGGTTCAGCATCTTGTATCGTAATATTAACTAGTTGTAAGCCTATATCTTCAGTGTCTAGTCGTGAGGTTATTTTATCTTTAATTTCGCTTTGAATTTGATTTTTACCAGTTGTAATAACATCATCAACTGGGTACATTCCTATTGTGTCGCGAATATAACTTTGTGCAAGTGTTTTTAAAATAAACTCAGGTGATTGAGAATTATATAAAAACGCAACAGGGTCAGTTACACGATATTCCACAAAAAAATCAACATTAACAAAGTTGTAATCAGATGTAATCATAACGCTTTCATATGGAATTGTTTCACCAGTTTCGTTGTCATATCCAATAGAAAAACCACGTATTGTCATATCAACTATTTTTACATTTTGCACAAACGGAACTTTAAAATGCAAACCGCTTGATGTAACAGCGCTAGGCGTGCCAAAAGTTACAACAACAGCATTTTCTTGCTCGTTAATTATATAAAAACCATCTAAAATTGTTATACCAACTAATATAGCTACTATAACACCTAAAACTATTTTTTTAGGAAATTTAAAACCTTTTTTAGGACCATTTGGTGGAGGTGGTGGTGGATTTCCTCCTTTTTTAAACTCATAGGCATTACCTTTGTATTCTTCAAAAGCCATTTTTTTACTCCTTATTTGTTTTGTTCCTGTTTATTATTTTCAGCACTAATTTAATAATAAACATAGTATATTTTCTGTTTTGATTATGCTAATATACGTTATATAAAACCATCTTTATCAACTTTGCTTGTATGCTAAATTATATCTTTAGTTACAGCAACCAATAATAATTCATTAATTCTAATTCATTATCGTAATTTTTATTAACACACCCAGTTTTTTATTATTTTTACATATCATATATAAACATGTTTTATAGTGCGTCAATTCAAATGTATTTTTTGAGCATATTCTAAGAGTAGCTCTCTTTCTAAAAATGGTGTTTTTTCACCTTTTCTATCTCTATATGCCTCGTGTCCTTTACCTATAACAGCTATTAAATCACCTTCTGCAGCATTATCAACCGCATAATGTAAAGCGTCTAGTCTATCTATTATTTCCACAAAACTTGCTTTTTCGTTGCCTTTTTTTATTCCTATGCGTATATCCGCAATAATATCTTCTGGTTCTTCAAAACGATTGTTATCTTCTGTTACAATGATAAAATCTGCTAATTTCGCACAAATTTCACCCATACCGTAGCGACGTAGCTTTGAGCGATTGCCACCACACCCAAAAACCACAACTAATCGCTTTGGATTGTATTCTCTTAGCGTATTAAGCAAACTCTCTGTAGAAACCTCGTTGTGAGCATAATCTAACAAAATGGTAAAATTTTTACTAATAGGAACAAGCTCAACCCTACCTTTTACTGCACAATTTGCAAGGCCTTTTAAAATATCATCTTGAGCAATTTCTAAAACTTTTGCTGTTGCAATTGCCGCTAAGGCATTGTAAACACTAAATGCTCCAGGCATAGGTAGTTTTACTTTAAATGAGCTTTGCGTGCCGTCTGCCTCTAGTGTTTCACTAACTTTAAAGTGCACGCCTAAAAAATCTTCTGTGCGTTGCAAGCTCATATCATGTGCACAAAAATCCGCATTTGCACTATAGCCATAGTACAAAGTTTTGCATGTGTGTCCATCTAAAAGAGCCTTTGTATTTGCATCATCAATGTTCAAAACACCTATATCACACCGCTGAAAAAGCTGACCCTTCCACATACGATATTCATCAAAATCCTCGTGCTCGCCTGGGCCTATATGATCTGGCGAAAGGTTAGTAAATACACCTATGTTATAGTGTATCCCTGCCACACGCTCCATCATTAAACCCTGGCTAGAAACCTCCATAAGCACAGTGTCACACCCCGCAGCGTAAAATTCTGCAAATATTTTTTGTAACTCGTAGCTCTCTGGCGTAGTGTTTGCTGTATCTCTGTGTGTACCAGCGTAGTATAAACCATTTGTTCCTATCATACCAACGGTTTTTCCCGCTGTTTCTAAAATATTTTTTAACATATGTGTAGTTGTGGTTTTGCCTTTTGTTCCAGTTACGCCAACCATACACATTTTTTTTGCTGGATTATCAAAGTAATTTGCGCTCATAATTGCCATTGCATAGCGTGTACTTTTAACTTTAACAACCGCAACATTTTCACTAGGTTTAAAATTTAAATCGTGCTGAATAACTAGTACGCTCGCACCTTTTTGCACACAATCTTCTGCAAAATCATGGCTATCACGTTGCGTGCCTTCTATGCAAACAAATAAGCCACCTTCTGCTACTATCCTACTATCGTAAAATATATCCGATACTTGTGTTGAAAGTTCTCCTTGCTGTAATATAAAATCTATATTCCGCAATATTTTTGATAATTTCATATCTTGCCTTTCTGTGGATTATCCACAATAGCCTAAGTTATTGTATCAGTACCAACACTCGCAGTTGGCGAGGGGTCTGGTGTTGCTTGTGTTTGCCCTGATATATCATCGGAAGTTGAATTTGGTGTTGTTGTGTCTGGCGTTTGTGTTGTTACTTCAGGGGCAATTTCCTCAGCGTTTGGCATATTAGGTGCACCTTGTTTAAACACAGCACTAACATCCGTTTCTAAACTTTGATTACTAACATCTAGCTCACCTGTATCCGTAGGTGCACAGCCATCGCCATTTTCGTTAGTTAAAATATATTTAGCTATATCAAGCTTATAATCTAGCTCGTGTATAGTTCCTACTTCCACAGAAATTCTATCTTGATACAAAAACCAAATCCCAGCCTCGCCTGAAAAAACTAAGTTCGTAACATCTTTTAGCAAATCTCTTTCCTCAAGCTCTAAAAACAAGTTATCTAAAGTTTCTTTTCTTGTTGGTAAAGCTTGGGTATCGGTTGCAATTTCACCTTTTGCTATAGCCTCTTGTCTTGCTATTTCATCTTGCGCATCTTCAACAAAACTTAGCTTTTCACCTGTTGTCCAGCTAACTGGCGTTGCACCCATCAAAAGTGGTAGGTTTGGCTGTTCATTATCCATAGAAATAACACGCAATTCGCTTGATAAAATCAACCAATTTTCACCTGCTTTTATTGTATAACTCTCTTTAGCTGGAGCTAAACGCACATATACAGTGTTGGGAAATTTTCTTACAATATCAATTTGTTCTAGCAAAGGTAATGCTGTACTTAAAGCTTCTTCTTTTTCTTTTTCGTTAAAACCAAAAATATTTTCTTCTAACTCTATTCCTAGTTTTGCAATTACCAACTCTTCAGTATAAACACCAGTATCAGCAATATCCCCGCTCGGACTTTGTAGCTCTATTGTCGTAACTTTAAAAAGTAACACAATACTTAAAACTACGCCAATTATTAAAGCTAACAAAACAAGTAAAACTGTGCAAACTCTTCGTTTTGCTTTCTTGCGCCTTAATGCCGCTTTTGTAAGCTTGCGATCATTATTATTTTTATTCGAGCTTTGTTTTTTTGTTTCAACATATTTTTTGTTATTAGCATAGCTTTGCTGTGATGCATTTTTATTGTTTTTTACTTGTGAATTATCTCTATTTTGCTCTTGCTTATCTTGCCTTTTATGCTGATTTTTATTTAAGTTCGTTTTCATTTTTCGAGGGTTATTATTTTTTTTATTAGCTCTATTTTTATTTTTCATATAAAAACCCTCCTTTCATAGTTTAGCTTTTTTCAATTAAACGTTTTAATTCATTTGTTATTTTTTCCAAACTATCTTCCACAGCTGCGGTGCGTGCTAGCTTACCCATAATAACAAGTTCGTTTTTATTTTTAATCAATTTTTCAACAGTTTCAATTAGTTTTTCACCAGTTAAATCTTTTTCTTCTAGCACTAAGGCCGCACCTATTTTTTGCAATTCTAACGCATTATGATATTGATGATTTTCTGCCACGTTTGGGCTAGGTATCAAAACTGATGCACGCCCCACTGCAGAAATTTCAGCAAGTGTCAATGCCCCAGCTCTGCAAATTACTAAATCTGCTACACTTAACATTTGTGCCATATTTTCAATATATTCTTTTATGATAACATCTTTACTAACAATATTTTTTTGCTTTTTAAGTTCTTCAAAAAGCTCCACCCCAAACTTACCTGTTGCATGTATATGCATAATATTTTGCTTTGTTTTCTGTTCCCACGCACACAAATCCGCTACAACTTCGTTCATGCGTCTAGCACCAAGGCTACCACCAAACGATAGTATAACCGTTTTATCCCCCACACCTAGTTTAGCTCTGTTTTCTATACGGTTTGCAACTGCACTAAAAATTTCTCTGCGCACTGGGTTTCCTACAACTATGCTTTTTTCCTCAGCACCTAGCTTTGGTACTGCTGCTGCCACGGCTGCAAAAACAACATCAACATCTTTTGCAAGTAGTTTATTTGTAACTCCAGGAAATGCGTTTTGTTCGTGTATGGCAGTTTTAATTTTTCGCTTTGCTGCTGCTCTTACAACAGGGCCTGAAACATACCCACCACAACCAATTACTAAATCTGGTGAAATAGCTTTTAACATTGCGTTTGCTTTTGGTACAGAGCGCATCAAATTCCAAACAGCAACAGCATTGCGCTTAATATTTGTAAGGTTTATCTGCCTTTGAAAACCTGTTATCTCTATACTATGGAAATCATATCCTGCCCTTTTAACCAATGCATTTTCCATGCCTTTTTCTCTGCCTGCAAAGTGTATTTCTGCATTTGGGTATATCTCTTGCAATGCATCTGCAATCGCAATTGCTGGGTTTATGTGTCCAGCAGTGCCACCTGCTACAATAAGTATTTTCATGCAATACCCCTTTTATTATTAATTAAACAGTAATTGTGTTTTTTGCTTTTTGTGCACTATCTTTTTCTTGAGCTTTTTCTTTTTCGCGTAGCAATATTTTTTTATTCGCACCTATTCTCGCTATAGAAAGCATAACACCCATTTGTGCTAAAAGCACAAGTAAACTTGTGCCACCAGATGAAAAGAAAGGCAAGCTTATACCAGTATTAGGCAAAAGCCCAGTAACAACACCTATGTTAAAAAAGAACTGCCAAGCAATTTGAGATGTTATTCCTATTGCAACAAGTGAGCCAAAATAATCAGCGGCTTCAAAGGCTATCACAAAACCTTGTGCAATAAAAGCTACATATAATATTATAACAATAGTTGCGCCCACAAAACCTAATTCTTCACAAATAACACTAAAAATAAAATCATTGGTTGCCTCTGGCATCCACAATTGTTTTTGTATACCTTTGCCAAAACCTAAACCGTTAGTACCGCCAGAGCCTATTGCATAGATACTTTGCATAGTTTGCCATTCCATCTTGCTAACATCTAAAGTCCAGCCTGCTAAACGCTCCTGAACACGTTCTATCTGCGTAACTATTGGCAAAGCAATAATAATCACTGTTCCTGCAATACCTAGCGCAGGTAAAGTTAAGCGCCCAAGTGAACCGCTTAGTAAAATCATTGTTCCAACTATTGCCACTAAAATAATCATAGCTGATAAATGTGGCTGAAAAAACAGCAAAATTAAAATAGGTACAAGTGCTAAAACAGGCATAAAAACTGCTAAAGCAACAACAGGCTTAAGCTCTGTTTTGCTATTTCGCTTATTTGCATTATGTTGCTTACACAGCATAATTGCCGTTAATAATATCATCAAAAACTTTGCAATTTCTGAAACTTGAATAGTAGGCAAAAAGCTAACTTCTTCCCAATAAAGCCAGCGTTTAGCATCGTTTAATGGGTCGCAAGTAAACAGTACCACTAAAAGCAAAACTATAACCAATGCATAGCCTGGGTAAATCCAACGTTCATACGCATGATAATCAATCAATGATATAAAAAACATAGCTACTATGCCTAAAGCTGTCCATGTAAACTGGTTTAAAACAACAGCATAGCTATTTCCACTTTCTATATAAGATGACGCATAGCTTGCGCTAAATAACATTAATAATCCAAAAGTTTGTAAAATAGCATAAGTAGCCAAAAAGTACATAGGCAAAGGCCCTTTTGCCAAAAAATCTTTTAAAATTCCTTTTTTCTTTCTTAATTTTTTTGTTTTATTCACAGCAATAATCCCTCAAATTAAATAGCACCACCAAGGCGCAAGAACATAGCAGATAGCACAATACCAATGATTGTAAAACCACAAAAAGCATATATAACTTTCACTTCACTCCAACCACGCTCTAACAAAAAGTTATGAAACGGTGCTGCTCTAAAAATTTTTTTATGAAAAAATCGTATTGATATGCGTTGAATAATTACTGAAAACCCCTCGAACCAATAAGGTAAAGCAATCAACAACAGCAGCCCAGGCCAGTTTAACAATTGCACTAAACCAAAAACTGCACCTGCTAAAAACATGCTACCTGTACTGCCCATATGTATTTTTGCAGGCGGAAAATTCCAAAACAAAAATGCTAACAACGAACCAGCAAGAGCAGCTGGAAAAATTGCTAACTCAAAAGCGTTTAACAAAACGCACATAGAGCAAACAGCTAGTAAAATTAATAATATAGTTGAGGAGCACAAACCACTTATCCCCTCTGTTACATCTACACTGCGCACAAAGAAAAAAACAATAAAAAACAGTATTGGTATGTAACTTACACCAAAATCAACAAAACCAAAAAACGGTAAAACAACAGTGGAAGAAAGCAAACCATTCTCCCAATAAAAAAGCATTAATACTAATAATGCAAGCGCAAGTAATGCCCATTTAACCAAAGTTGGCAACCCTGCGCCAGCTTTATTACGTTGTCGTACAATATCCTCAACAAAGCCAACTGCACCTATTGCAAAAGCGCTCCATAAAACAAGCTGTGTTTCACCCATCCAATCCATACCTAAAAGCAATGGTTCTGCAAACATAACTGCAGAGCCCACTATGCCTAAAGAAATAATACTCGCCAGTATAAAGCAAAGCCCACCCATGGTTGGTTTTGCGCCTTTATATGCGCTCCAAGGTAAACCTTTTAAAACTTTTTTACCTGAGCGCATAGCTTGCAAAATAGGAACAATCAAATTACCTAGTGCAATCGTAAGTAAAAAGCCAAAAGCCGCAGCTGCGACAAGTGCATAACGTGCCATAAAATAAAATCTCCTTTTAATGTGTTAAATATCAGCATATACCAATACAACTAATAACACATTATTATACCACATCTTTTTGTTTTTGTTTGTAGAAAATTTGCAACGTTTCTTCTAAAGCCATACCTCGGCTAGCTTTTACCAAAATTGCATCGTTTTTCCAACTATGTGCCAATAGCATCTGTGCAGCTTCCTCTTTATTATTAGCATAAAGTGTGTACTGCCCTTGTTCCACAGCCGCCTGAGCTATCCATCTGCCAGCCTCTCCTATGCAAACAAGGCAAACAAGCCCTGCTTTTGCCGCAGCTTCACCTAAAGCTATATGCGCCTGTTTCGAAAACTCACCAAGCTCAAACATATCACCTAAATATGCTATTTTTTGTTCTGCTGGAAACTCCTTAAACATTTCAAGCGCCGCTTTCATGCTATCGGGGTTTGCGTTATAGCAATCTTCAATAACTGTTACATCACCAGCTTTAACTATTTTTTGGCGCATACCAGTTTGTTTAAAATTGCCCAATGCTTTAGCTGATTTACTTGCATCTAACCCTAAACGTGTGGCAACACAATAAGCCGAAAGTGCATCTAAAACGCTATGCTTACCCAAAGCCGGTATATAAACATCAAAATCACCATAAAGCTTATCATGCAAAATAAAATCTTGGCCTTCGCCATTAATTACAAGTTCCTCTGCCCAAACTTCTGCGCAATTATCTTCTAGTGCAAACCAAACTACTTTTACATTTTTGGGTAATTCTGCTTTTCGCAAAAACTCATCATGAAAAGGCAGTGCAAGTGGCGCACCCTCTGCAAGCCCTGCACAAAGTTCTAGCTTTGCTTTACAAATATTCTCTCTGCTTCCGAGGTTTTCAATATGAGCAGTACCTATATTTGTTATTATTCCTGCACATGGTTTGCTTGCAATTGCAAGGCGCTCTATTTCGCCGATATGGTTCATACCCATTTCAACCACTGCATATTCAGTGCAGCTATCCATGCGCAGTAATGTGCGTGGCACACCTAACTCATTGTTTTCATTGCCAAAAGTTTTTATTGTTTGACCAAAAGTTGAAAAAATCGCATCGCAAAACTCTTTAGTAGTTGTTTTTCCTACGCTACCTGTAACACCTATAATTTGTGGCGTTAAATCAGCTCTATAATTTGTACCTATTCGCATCATAGCTGCGTAACTCTCAGTACAAATTATTTGTTTTTCATCAGGTATTTCAACCATATGGTGGTTTACCACAACATAAACCGCACCTTTTTCTACAGCCTCTTTTGCAAAATCATGTCCATCTACCCTAGCGCCAACAAACGCAACAAAAACGCACCCCTCACAAAGTGTTCGGCTATCGCTTGTAACATGTGTTACTAATGTATCTGATAAAAACTCTTGTGGTGCTAAACCATAAAGTAATTTACGTGCAGAAATCGCTTGCATAAACCACCCTCCCTTCTCTAAAAAAAATCACTGAAAAAACATTATTTACTAATACTATGAAAAATTTCGTATTAAAATGTGTTTATCCACTTTCACCCTCACAAATAATTGTAACAATAGTTCCTTTTTCTGTTACTTGTTCTGGTGCGATGCTTTGACTGCTAACTAATAAGTTTTCATCGCCTACTACTGAAACATTAAACCCAGCTGCTTGCAATAACTGTTTTGCAAAAGTTACGGTTTTACCTGTTACATCTGGCATAATTGCCGTTTGTCCGCTTGTTCCTTCTATATATGTATAAACAGTTGTTCCGCTTAAAACCTCTGTGCCCGCCGATGGATATTGGTAAGTAATAATAGCTGCTGTTTCATCTAACGTTTCGCTTTCAACTAAATTATGTTTTAAGCCTATTCGGTTAAGTGATACTTGCCCTGTGCTCCATGTGCTACCAACTATATTTGGTACTTTAACTGTAGTTCCGCTTAAATCAGTGCCATCTGTTTCCACACCTAGGTATGGCGCAATTTCGCTTATAATATTACCTATTGCTGGTGCAACTAAAGCGGAGGCATAGTCTGTATCAGGGTTATTAGGGTCGTCAAGCATCATATAAATTAAATATTGTGGGTCGTTGGCTGGTATAACCGCAACATAAGAAGAAACCTTTTTATAATCCCCGTCACTTATACGTAAATCCATGTTTAATTGCTCGCTAGTACCAGATTTGCCACCTATGCGATACCCTGCAACATATGCCCTAAAGCCACCACGTGTTTCTGTTCCGTACCCTACCTCATATTCTAACAAATATCTTATAGTTTCGCTAGTACTTTCGCTAATTACTTGTCGTAATACTTCGCTTTGTGTTTCATAAACAACATTTCCATTTATGTCTGTAACCTCTTTTACCATTTGTGGTGTAACTAAATATCCACCATTTACAATTGAAGCCATTGCTGTGCAAAGTTGTAAAGGTGTAATTGCCATTGATTGTCCAAAAGCTGAGGACGCAAGTTCAACTGGTCCTAGATTATCTAAATCATAATATTGTATATAATTTGTTTCATAAGGCAAATCAACACCTGTTGGGGACGTAAAACCAAAACCGTTAAAATAATCATAAAAAGTTTCGGCTCCCATTGCCTCAGCAAGTTGTATAAAATAAATATTACAACTACTGCGCACAGCCTCGGGCATTGATATTGTTCCATGCACAGCACCACCAGCACAGCCATATCTTGTTCCGGCAACCACATGCGAGCCTGTGCAAGTGTAGCTTAAATTTATATTTGCTAAATTTGAATCAAGCGCCATGGCAGCAGTAAACATTTTAAATATACTACCTGGATAATAAAGCTCAGTTATAGTTTTATTCTTCCACTGCAAATCTCTATAAGTACCACTATAGTCTGCCTCTAAATCTAGCACGGGTACACCGTATTCATCTAAAACCGTATTACCTTCTTCATCTTTTACATATTGACCATATATTTCTGGTTCTTCTAAAATCATCTGTTCCAAATAATTTAAATCATAAGGCGTATATGGGTCATTTGGGTCAAAATCTGGCTTTGATGCCATAGCAATAATGCCACCAGTGTTAACATCCATAACAATAGCTGCACCACGATTTTCAACATCATTTGCTGCTATTGCTTCCTCCAAATAATGTTCTACCACACTTTGAACGTACACATCCATATATAAACTTATATTTTGGCCCTCTTGTGGTTCATAACTATTAATTGTACCTTGTGCAACTTCATCACCAAATACGTTTTGAACTGAAGTTATTCGTCCGTCTGTGCCAGCTAGTAGCTCTTCATATTGTCTTTCTAACCCATAAACACCAAATCCATCTGCGTCGCAAAAACCTAAAACAGATGCCGCAAAATCACCATATGGATACTCACGCTCTATTGTTTGAGTTGTAGTTATTAAAACAACACCATCTTCATATGCTTCATTAAAATTTTGCATATAAAGAACAATTGCTTCTCTAACATTTAAGCTCACACCTTTTGCTAGTGATTTATAGTAACTATCTACCATAGACAAGTTTTCATAAATCATTTCATAGGTTTCAATATATTTTGCACTTGTAACATCAACCAACATACCATCTGAACCATCATTTGCTACTAAAATGCGAGCAAGGCCTGCGCTAACTTCAGCACAAACCTGTGGTTTTAGTATGCGTGTTATAACAATCTCACCAGTTTCTGAGTCTGGTGTTTCTTGTTCTGTCCAAAGGCCAATGCTAGAGCGTGGGTCTGCTGCTATATCCCAAACTACACTGCTAGTTACCAGTACATTTCCTGTATTGTCGTAAATATTACCACGCGTTGCAGTAATAGGTTCATCTTTTAATTGTTGCTGACGCGCAAGTGAAAGATAAAGTTCATTATCAACTACTTGTACAGTGTATAATCGCCATATTATAACACCTGTCAAAGCAGCTAGTATAGAAAAGCTACTTATATATGCACCTATACGTGCTTTTTTTGACATACCTTGCGATAAAAACCATTTTCTCGAGTGCCACATATTATCTCCTACCAATATCACTAAATAAAGATGCAGTTGCACTTTATAAAAAAGGTGCTATTACACTTTTACAAATATCTGAAAAGTACAAAAATCAACGCTGATATAGTTTCATTTGCACATTTTAGCTTTTTCAAAGTGTAACAACACCAATAACTTTTATTTTTAAATTCCTACGGATTGAAAAAAGCAGATATATTACCAACTATCTCCTGAGCATTTGTTGAAATTTTTTGCCAAAAACTCTCTGGAGTTTCGACAACTGCTTCATTATCAAGGCGTATATATGTAACTTGGCTCTCGTCCATTTTTACAAGACCCAAATCCTCTGCGAGGTTGTCCACATTTTCCATATTTGTTTGCACTGCTAACTCGGATAATAAATAACTATTTATATTTTGTTCTGTTGTCAAGTTTTTTTCAGCTAATTGTATATCTTGTGAAAGCTCTGTTATTCTTGCGCGACTTTGCAATAAACCAACACATGCTATAACTAAAATTATTGCAAACGAAAGCGTCCGTATTTTGCCAAGCACTTTTGCTGTGTTACTAACTTTATTTTTACCACCTGCTACACTTCTTAGTTGCACTTTTTTATCTTCTTGTTTTTGCTTTGTTTCAAACCTTGCAAAATCATATGCTGTTTGTGCCACTAGCCTTGCCCCCTTTTATAGTTTTTCAATAATTCGTAATTTTGCACTGCGTGAACGTCTGTTAACCTCAAGCTCTTCATGGCTTGCAACAATAGGTTTACGAGTAATCAATTTACCTTTAGCTTTCCCACCACAAACACATTGTGGTAGGTCCTTCGGGCAAGTACACGCTGTAGCCCATTGTCGAAATTTTTGTTTAACAATTCTATCTTCTAACGAATGGAAAGTTATAATACAAAATCTTCCACCCACATTTAAGCGTTCAAATATGCTTTCAAGACCTTCGCTCAAAACATCAAGTTCGCTATTTACCGCTATGCGCAAAGCTTGAAAACTGCGCCTAGCTGGGTTTTTTTGTTTGCGCCTAACCGCTGGTGGCACGGCTGAGGCAATAATGTCTGCAAGTTGTAAAGTGCTTTCTATTGGCTCTTGCTCTCTTGCTGTTACTATTTTACCTGCTATTTGCCATGCGTGTGGTTCCTCGCCGTATTCACGCAGTATACGTGCTAGTTCTTCCCTTGTTTGTGTTGCAATAATTTCAGCAGCTGTAGTGCCGTCACTGCTCATACGCATATCAAGCGGTGCATCTGCTCTATACGAAAAACCACGTTGTTCGTCATCTAATTGATGGCTAGAAACACCTAAATCCAAAAGTGCTCCATCAATAAAATCTATACCAAGTTCATCTAAAACTTCGTTAGTTTTGCAAAAATTGCGTTTTACAATAATTGTCGGCAAACCCTCTAGGCGCTCTTTAACTGTTTTAATTGCGTTTGGATCTTGATCTAGCGCTATAAGTTTACCTTTTTGCTTATCTAATCGCAAAGCAATTTGTTTTGAATGACCTGCTCCGCCAGCTGTTCCATCAACATAAATGCCATCTGCCTTAATTGCAAGGCCATCTAAGCACTCGCCTAATAATACAGAAATATGGAAAAAATCCTTAGGATTAAAAGTATTATCTAAATATTCCATATCCCTACTACCTCATTACTAGTTTTATATGTGTAGCGCTTTTAGTTTTTCTTTGCGCTGTTCGTTGTTTATTGATGCTTTGCGTGCACGCCATGTTTCAGTATCCCAAATTTCTGCATGATTACGGTTGCCTATGATTGTTATATCTTTGCCAAGTCCTGCATATTCTCTAAGTTCTGCTGGTACTTGTATGCGCCCTTGTTTATCTGGTTCAACTTCACATGCTGAGCTAAATAAATCGCCAGTTGTTTCCCAACTACTAATAAGCTCATCTGCTCCTAAACGTTCAGATATTTTTTCAACTTCTTCCAGTGGCAAAGCAAAAAGGCAACTATCCACCCATTGCATAATAACAAAGCTTTCGCCACCCATGCGTTCACGAAATTTTGCAGGGAAATTCATACGACCTTTCGCATCCATTTGATAATTATATGTTCCAAAAAACACGCAAAAGTCACCTCCCTTAAATCAGTAAAAAATGTAATTTCTATTTATAAATTACCCACCATTACCCTTTTTAGTGATTTTTTAACCTTTTACATGTCAAAATTATAACAAAATTAGCTTAAAAAAGCAATACTAACCCCTATAAAAAAATACACAAAAGTTTTTGCTTCATTTCACCTTTTTGACAAATTTCACTTTTGTTCGACAAACTTTTACTTTTTTTAATTAATTTGGCACACAAAAAACTGCATATTTTACAATATTTACTCATTTAAATTTCACATTTTTTTATTTTAACTATAGCAAACACAAAACAAACAGGTATAATTTTTTATTGTAATCCTCTATAACAAAAAAACAGACACCCAAATGAGTGCCTGTTTAAGTAAGTATATTTAAGTTTTAATTATTTTGTGCTATCCTTAGCAACTTGTCGCAAGTTATTACATACATTTTTAACTTGCAATGCATTCGCTGTCATGGTTTTTTCAGTGGTCTTTAACATGTTTTCACAATAATCAGTAACTGTTTTACGTAAGTTGCGTGCATCGTTTTGAGCTGCTGTTACAATTTCTTGTGCACGTTTTTGCGAGCTTTTAACAATTTCTTGTTCGCTAACTATGAAGCGTGCACGTTCCTCTGCTTTTTTAATTATAGCATCAGCTTGAGCGTTCGCCTCACTTAAAATTTGTGCACGATCGTTAACTATAACTTTTGCCTTGTGCAACTCTTCTGGTAAATAACGACGTACATCCTCGATAAAATCATGTATTTTATCAACATCTACAACATGCTTACCAGGCATCAAAGGGATATTAGTGCCCTCGTCTAAAGATTCATCAATTGCATCTAATAATTCACTAACGTTATTCATGTTAAATCCTCCTTTATATATTTCCAAACTAAAACTGTGCCGTATTTATATTGTTTTTTCAGCGTTAATTCGCCAATTTGTTCAGGCAACTTTGTGTGCTTAGGTGTTTCGCAAAGCACAACACCATCACTTGCAAGGTTTTTACTAAGCAGTGGTAAAACCTCTTCTAGTAAACCAGATGCAAACGGCGGGTCTAAAAATATAATATCAAATTCCTCTGTTGAATTTCTCAAAAACATTAAAGCTTCCCCTGGGGAAACTCTACTGCGATCAAACACACCACAATTTTTGCAGTTTTGCATAATAATATCTATCGCTTGCCTGTTTTGATCTAAAAACACACAACGTTTTGCCCCACGAGAAAGTGCCTCTATACCTAATTGCCCGCTACCAGCAAATAAATCCAAAACATGCGCACCTGGCAAAATAAATTGTATGCTACTAAACATACCTTCTTTCACACGTTCTATTGTAGGTCGTGTGATTTCTTCAGTTTCTAATGTCATTAGGCGTTTACCCCTAGCCTCGCCTGCAATTACTCTCATACACATACCCCTTTCGTGCTTGCTTGTTTATTAGTGCTTTATATTATGTCTTAAAGCCTGTATTTTGTCAAGCTATGTTATATATTTTTAATAATTTTGTAAATTTTAACTATTACATGTCATTTTCAGTTGTGTTTAAATTGTGAAAATGCTCATATATTTTTTTTGCATATTGTTTACCTACTCCGCTAACCTTGCAAAGTTCCGTAACACTGGCATCTTTTACAGCTTGCACGCTTTTAAAATGTTTCATCAGTGCCTTTGACATAACCTTGCCAACTCCTGGTATTTCAACAAGTGTTGAAGAATAACTTTTTTGTTTCATTTGTTGTTTACGATATGAATTTGCAAAACGGTGAGTTTCATCTTGTACTGCTGTTACAAAGGTAAAAACTCCACGGTTTAAATTTATTGCTAGTTCATTTCCACCCTCATCAATTAACCCCCTTGTTCTGTGGTGATTATCCTTAACCATACCAAAAAGTGGTACTTTTGCTAAGGGAGTATTTTTTAGCACTTTTTTAACAACACTAACTTGTCCACGCCCACCATCAAGCAAAATCAAATCTGGTTTTTGCGCAAAATAATTATCAGTGTTTTCATTTTGATTTAAAAAACCTTCATATTGCCCTGTTCTACGTTCTAAAGCTTCTGCCATGCTAGCATAGTCATCTGTTCCTAGCACTGTTTTCATTTTAAAACGTCTATAACCTGCTTTATATGGTTTACCATCCTTAAACACAACCAATCCACAAACACTAGTTCCATCGCCCCAGTTAGAAATATCGTAACTCTCAATGTAACGTGGTGGCTCTTTTAAACCTAACAGTTGTGCTACTTCGTCCATTAACTTTTCTTCCCTCGTGGCTCTTCCACCTTCACGTGCTAAGCGTTCTAACGCATTTGTATGCGCCATTTCTACAAGCTTTGCAATATCACCACGTTGTGGTTTATAAAATTGAACATTCGTTCCTCTGCGCTCCATGAGCCATTTTGTCAAACACTCTGCATCTTCTGACAATTCATCTATTGCTATAACTGGAGGTGTTTCCTCCTCATCGTTATAGTATTGCAGTACAAATTCTTCACGCACTCTTGCAATATCTGATGTATCTGCAAAAACAAATTCTCTTTTATCTGTTAATCGCCCATCTCTAAAACGCAAAACTGCTGCACAAACTCTTGTAGCTGTGCCAGCAAAAGCGATAACATCCATTTTTATATCAGAGTTTAACGCAACCTTTTGCCCCTCTGAAACTTTTTTAATAGCAACAATTTGGTCACGCAATAGTGCAGCTGTTTCAAAATCCAAACGTTCGGAGGCTTCCTCCATGCGTGTATTTAATGTTTTCACTATTTCGCGTTTTCCAAACTTCGTCATACGTGCTGCTTGTTCTACAGCGTCGTTATAATTTTCCTTACTAATTTTACCTGTGCAAACACCCATGCATTTTCCTATATGCATATTTAAGCAAGGCCTTTTTTTTCCAAAATCCTCTGGAAAACGCCTTGAGCACCTTGGTAATAAAAAACAATCCATAGCCGTTTCAGTAAGTTGTCTTGCTGCAAAGGCTGAAGTATACGGCCCTAAATACGTTGCATTGTCCTCTGCTTTTTGTAATACGAACGAGAGCCGAGGCCAATTACTTTTTGTTATTTTTATATACGAATAACCTTTATCATCTTTAAGCAAAATGTTATATTTTGGCAAGTGCTGTTTTATTTGGCTAGCTTCAAGCACTAATGCTTCAAACTCACTTTGGCAAACTATCACATCAAAAACAAAGGCATTTGCCACCATTTGGCTAACTTTATTATCGTGTGGCACACCTTCTTTAAAATATTGGCTAACACGCGTGCGTAATCGTTTTGCCTTGCCAATATAAATTATTTCCTCTGTTTTATCTCTTATAATATAAACACCAGGAAGTAAAGGCAACATACATGCTTTGTTATATAATTCTTTTTTTGTCATAATTGCCTCCTTTCACTTAATATCTATATTTCCCTTTAAAATCATTAATAACAAAAAAACAGGGGCGGAAAATTCCGCCCCTATAAATTAAAGCCAATCTTATTCTGCAAATCCGGATTCTACTAATTTGATTAGACCTTCAACAGCGGCTTGCTCATCAGCGCCATCAGCTATAACACGTATAGTTGTTCCGCCTACAATGCCAAGTGATAAAACACCTAACAAACTTTTTGCATTTACACGGCGCTCTTCTTTTTCTACCCAAATAGATGATTTGTATTCATTTGCTTTTTGGATAAAAAAAGTTGCTGGGCGGGCATGTAAACCTACCTGATTTTCAACTGTAACTTCTTTAACAAACATAACGAGTTCTCCTATCTCAATTCATAAAATAAAAGGTTGTAACACTTCCAAATTTCTTGTTAATTATATTTTAACTCATGAAAACTAACTTGTACACCCCCAATATCAATTTTTGTCGCTTTACATAATCTTGATACATGCGCTTTGTCATCTTTGTGCATTCATACATAATTTTCATGCATTTCACTTTTGTCTAATACAAAAATAATAAACAATGTGAAAAATATTAATTCATTTTTGCAAGTTAATATCAAAAAATTTAGGTTGTTTATTACTAATTAATACTTTACTTAATATCTTTTTTGGTTGTTTTGGCAAAGTCTGAATATTCAGTACCACCATTTTTCATATACATTTCCCACAAATCTGCTCTGCGGTTTCTCGTACGCTCTTTACTCTGTTCTTCACGCCATTTTTCTATATTTCCGTGATGTCCTGATAACAAAATTGATGGTACGCTTTTACCTTCCCAGTTTTCAGGTCGGGTATATTGAGGATATTCAAGTAAACCATTCCAATAACTTTCTTCTTCATATCCACACTTTTCAGAAAGCACGCCTTCTTGCAAGCGCAAAACACTATCAGCAACAACTAAACTTGCAAGTTCTCCACCCGTTAGGATGTAATCTCCTATGGATATTTCTTCATCAGCAAAAGCTTCAATAACTCTTTCATCTATGCCCTCGTAGTGTCCGCAAACTAAAGTTATAGCATCATATTTAGCTAAACGCTTAGCATGCTCTTCTGTATATCTTGCGCCACCAGCAGTTAAAAACACTATATGCGGACGTGGACGGTTTTGCTCCTCAACTTGCTTTATTATGTCGCGTAAACAATCTGCGATAGGTTGAGCATACATAACCATGCCATGCCCACCACCATAGGGGTAATCATCTGTTTGTTTTTGGCGATTCAACGTATAATCACGTATTTGATGGCAATGCGTTTCAATAGCACCTTTTTTTTCAGCTCTGCCAATAATACTTTGGCTGAGCACATTTTCACACATTTCAGGAAAGAGCGTCGCAATGTCAATGCGCATACCCATAACCTAACCCTCCTTGTTGCTTTGAGCATCGTCCTGCTCAAGCTTTGCTTGCTCGCATACAACTGCATCATCAAATAAACCCGGTATAGGTTCTACTAAAACATAACCTTGCTCAGGGTTGCGTTCTTTCAAAAATGCTGGTACTGCTGGTAGATAATATTCTTTGCCATTTTGCGCTTTAACAGTATAAATTTCCTGCGGGCCTGGGCAATCTATTTTTGTAACTGTGCCATAAACAATGTTTGTATTTACATCTTTTACTTCACAGCCAATTAAATCACTACGGAAATAAACTCCTTTAGGTAACTTTACATCACTACGTGCAAAATAAAAAGCTTTACCAATATAAGTACGTGCTTCGTCAATATTATTGACACCTTCAACACGCATTAAACCCATACGCCCATTTACACGTACAGAAACCACAGAAAAACTTTTTTTACCATCTTGTGTGAAATACAAGGTTTTAAATTTCTTTAAAAAATCAACACCATCACACCAAATTTCAAATTTCAACTCACCCATAACGCCATGAGTTGTAACAAATTTACCCGCTTCGAGGTAGCTCTGCATATTTTTTCAACCTTTCCTCAAGCACGTTAACACAATAAAAACACGCTAAACATCGTATTTTATTATGTTAATATGCTATAAAAAAACCCTTTGTTTTCACAAAGGGTTAAAGTTCATCAGTCGATTTCAACCAAAACCTTTTCATCAACACGAACAGCTGCAGCACGCATAACCACACGAATGGCTTTTGCAATACGACCCTGTTTGCCGATAACACGACCCATGTCACCCTCTGCGACTGTTAGATGGTAAACAATTGTGCCGTCTTCACGAGGTTCGTCCACTGTTACAAAAACAGCGTCTTTGTCTTCAACAAGGCCTTTAGCAACAGCTAATAATAGTTCTTGCATTGTCAAAGCCCTCCTTAATTAGATGATTTCAGCTTTTTTTAGTAAAGCACGTACAGTGTCGGTAGGTTGTGCGCCGTTTGCGATCCATTGTTTTGCTTTTTCGCCATCGATGTTAACTAAAGATGGAGTTTTTGTTGGATCATATGTGCCAATTTCTTCGATGAAACGACCGTCACGTGGGAAACGGCTATCAGCAACAACTACACGGTAAAAAGGTGCTTTTTTTGCGCCTAAGCGACGAAGTCTAATTTTAACTGCCATAATAATATATCCTCCTAAGATATGTTTAGTGCTCCATTTAGAGCGTTTAATATTATATAAACCTAGATGTTTTCATCTAAAGTTTTATATCTTTTAATGTAAATCGTTTGACAACAGCTTATTAAAAAACATGTTTTGCCAATAATTTTTAAAACCCGCCAAATCCACCAAAACCACCAGGGCCTGTTAAACCGCCTAATTTGCGTGCAAAACCTTTAGGGTTTTTCTTGATTTGCTTCATCATTTTTTGCATCATTTCAAATTGCTTTAAAAGTCGGTTAACATCCTCAACACGTGTACCGCTACCAGCGGCAATTCTGCGTTTACGCTTTGGATTAATCAAGCTTGGTTTTGCTCTTTCAGCTTTTGTCATTGAAAGAATAATTGCCTCAGTATGCGCCATCTGTTTTTCACTGTCTTGCGTATCGTCTATTTTAGGTGCACCTGGCATCATGCTTAACATTGCCGAAGCACCGCCCATTTTTTTAATTTGGGTAAATTGGTCAAGCATATCATTCATATCAAAGTTATTTTCCATCATGCGTTTAGCGGTTTCTTCCGCTTTTGCAGTATCTAGGGTATCTTGTGCTTTTTCAATAAGGCTAAGTACATCGCCCATGCCAAGTATGCGGTTTGCCATACGCGCAGGGTGAAAAACTTCTAAATCATCTAATTTTTCGCCTACACCTTGGAATTTTATAGGCTTGCCAGTAACTGCCAAAACAGAAAGTGCCGCACCACCACGAGTGTCGCCATCTGTTTTTGTTAGTATAATACCATCAATACCAATTTGCTCATGGAAAGTTTTTGCCACGTTAACTGCATCTTGTCCAGCCATAGCATCAACTACAAGCAAGGTTTCGTCTACATTTAGAACTTTCTTCAAGTTAACAAGCTCTTCCATAAGAACTTCATCAATTTGCAAACGACCAGCAGTATCTATAATAACTATATCGTTTCCGTGATCACGAGCGTGATTTAACGCTTTTTGAGCAATAATTTCTGGCTTTTCTGTGCCCATTGTAAAAACAGGCGCACCTGCTTGCTCACCAACTATCTTTAGTTGGTCTATAGCCGCTGGGCGGTATATATCGCAAGCTACTAATAAAGGGCGACGACCTTGTTTTTTATAATGTTTTGCAAGTTTTGCAGCATGTGTTGTTTTACCATTACCTTGCAAACCACAAAGCATAATAATTGTTTGCCCTTTGTTGTTTAGGTGTATTGCTGCGGCTTCCTCGCCACCCATTAAAGCTGTGAGTTCTTCGTTAACTATTTTAATTACTTGCTGTGCTGGTGTTAGGCTTTGCATAACCTCTTGCCCCATTGCACGCTCTGAAACAGTTGCGCAAAACTCTTTTGTTACTTTAAAGTTAACATCAGCCTCTAGCAAAGCCATTCGAACTTCTCGCATTGCAAGTTTTATATCAGCCTCACTAAGTTTACCATGCCCTTTTAACTTTTTAAAGACACCTGCGAGGCGATCTGCCAGCGATTCAAAAGCCATAGCTTTCTCCTTTGTTAATCTGTTTCTTCCATATCTTCTATTAATAGTAGCATTTTATCTAAAGCTCTATCAAGGTTAATATCATAATTATGATATTGACTTTTCATGCTAAATTTTGCATCACGTACCAGACTTTTTAAATCGAACAATTTTTGTTCTATCATTCTGTATCGTTTAGCAAAACCAACGTTTTCTTCAAGTTCTAGCAAACTACTTTCGCCATGCTTTATAGCATCTCTCACACCCTGGCGGCTTATGCCTGAGTTTTCTGCAATTTCACTTAAAGAATAATCATTATAATAGTATTGTTCAAGGACGTCCAGCTGTTTTTCTGTAAGCATCTTGCCGTAAAAATCTAGCAGGTTACTTATTTGCAAATTTTTAGCCATTTTCCCACTCCTAAAGCACTATTCTCATCATTTTTGTAAAGTAGTTTTGCTTTACCTAGAGAAGTATATCAAATAACCCCTACTTTGTCAACAACAAAATTACTTTTTTTCGTATTTTTATTATTACAACTTTTGACATTTTAATTATTTTCGTATATTATTATATGGTGCAGATTTTTAAACAGGAGAACAAAAAATGGCTATTGTTAAAAACTTTTACGAAACGCTTTATCACTGCCCTATTGTTGAACTTGTTCGTTACAGAAAAGCCCATCACTTACAAGGTCGTATTTATGCATTTATTGATTTTGGCGGAGCAACAGGCACAGCTAAGGACGGCCTCGCCGCTGGCATGATAGCGCTTGCATATGAACAAGGCACTCTCAAACCTGAACAACCCATAATTGAGGCAAGCAGTGGCACATTTGCAACAGCACTTGCTGTTGCAGCTAGGGCAGCTGGTCATCCTTTAATTTTATGCGTACCCGAGAGCCTTAGCGTTGATAGGCAAAACAAATTACGCTCGCTCGGCGCTCATCTTACTTTTTCGCCTGTGAAATACGGCCGAACTGGTGCAGAAAAACACGCAATGCATATTGCTGAAACAAAAAATGCTTATTTTTGCAATTATTTTGCAAACGATAATAATGCTGAATATCATCGCCGCCGCACTGGAACTGCTATTTTAAAGGCAATAGAACACAAAAACGAACCGTCCCTTGTCGATAGTATCGTTATCGGTATTGGCAGTGCAGGTACAATAACAGGTGTTGGTGAAACTATACGCGCATGGACAAACGACGTGCGCATAATTGGTGTTGAACCCTTTGAAAGCCAAGCCATAGGCGGTGGCTTTTTAGGCAAACACTACATACAAGGCCTAGGCGCTGGCTTTGTGCCCGAAAATTATAACCCCTATGTTGTTGATTCTGTTATAGCTGTTTCTAGCGTTGATGCTACACGCTGTGCAAAAGATATTTTACGCACAGATGCTATCCCGGCTGGAGCTAGTGCGGGTGCAACATTATTCGCCGCAAGACAATTAATAGAAAGCGGTAAATCACAAAATGTACTTTGCGTATTTAGCGGACGCAATGTTTATACATAATTAATGATATACTATTTATAAGGAGTAACACAAATGATACTAACTATTAAAAACGATGCACTCACTTTAAGTGTTGAAACTCTCGGCGCAGAGATGATGAGCATTAAAAACTCAAACAACGAAGAAATGCTTTGGCAAGGTGACGATGCAAGTTACTGGGCAAAACGTGCACCGTTATTATTCCCTTGGGTTGGTTTAATTAACGGCAACTATTACACATACAAAGGCAAGCGCTACGACGCTGAAATACACGGCATCGCACAGCATTTTGAGCACACAGTTATTGAACATACTTCAAATAAACTTGTTTTAGCTTTTGAATCTAGCGAAAAAACCAAAGAACTTTATCCATTTGATTTTTTGCTAACTGTTAGCTTTATTTTAGATGGAAATATCTTACATCACAAAGCAGAAGTTTTAAATAAAGATACTGAAGATATGCTTTTTGGCATAGGTTACCACCCAGGATTTTTAGTGCCATTTGATGCACAGCATAAAACCTCTGATTACGAAATACGTTTTGATAAAACTGAAAGCCCTATCGCCGTTAGTGCATATCCAAATGGCTTAATTAATGGTAAATCTTATTATGTAGGTAAAAACATAAATAGCCTACCTTTATACGACGGTGTTTTTGATGGCGCTGGTAGCCACTGTATGTGCAATTTAACAAGCGATACAATTTCAATTGTAGAAAAAGACACAGGGCGTAAAATTAGCGCTAATATAGCAGATTTCCCTTATACTACTATCTGGAGCGCAAACACACCAGCAAGCAAACCACTAAAATACGTTTGCCTTGAGCCTTGGCACACAATACCATGCGAGGAAAACGATGAACACGCTTTAGAAAAAAAAGCAAGCGTGCGCCTTGAAAGTGGAAAAACTTTTGATACAACTTTAACACTAACCTTTGATAGATAATACCGCCGACTTAAAAAACAACTAGTGATTATCTACAAAGCAAAACTATCATAATAACACAAGCATCATTCAAAAAAGGAAATTTATATGAACTGGCAAGAAAGAACCGCCCTTGTTTTTGGGCAAGAGGGAATAAACAAACTACAAAATGCACACGTAATGGTGTTTGGTGTAGGGGGTGTAGGGGGGTATGCCGTTGAAGCACTAGCACGTGCAGGCATAGGGAAACTTACACTCATTGATGCAGATACAGTGAGCGACTCTAACCGCAACCGCCAAATATTAGCACTTGTTTCAACCGTTGGTAAGGCCAAAGTTAAAGTAGCCGCTAAGCGCATTGCTGATATCAACCCAGATTGCATAGTAGTTGCAAAGCAAATGTTCTACGACCTTGATTCAGCTGATGAAATATCTTTTGATGATGTTGATTATGTTATTGATGCAATTGATACAGTTACCGCAAAGTTAGAACTTTTGCGTAGAGCAAAAGCCGAAAATGTGCGCATCATTTCATGCATGGGCACTGGAAATAAACTTCAGCCTGAGCTTTTAACTGTAACCACTATAGAAAAAACTGAAAATTGCCCGTTAGCACGTGTTATGCGCAAAGAGTGTAAAAACAGAGGCATAAAAAAAGTTAAAGTTGTTTACTCACCAGAAATACCTAAAAAAACAGTTGTACACGTTAACCCTACCGACCCTGACGGTACCGCGCGCAGGACACGTCATGCACCAGGTTCAAATAGTTTTGTACCTGGAACTGCTGGTTTAATTTTAGCAGGTGAAGTTATACGTGAATTAACCTTGTAATTAGTTTTATTTATATCAATTGTTCTTGCCACTTACATGGCAAGAACAAGCTTGCAATTTATTTTAAGGAGAAAATATCATGAGCAAAATTGTATCACCACAACAAGCAAAGGAAATTTTTTTGAAATATAACACCGAGCCTTTTCATATAGTACATAGCGAAACTGTTGGCAAAGTTATGGGCTATTTTGCAAACGGATTTAATGAAGATACTGATTACTGGACAGCCATTGGCATTTTGCACGATATAGATTTTGGTATGTATCCAGAAGAACACTGCAAAAAATGTTTTGAGATAATGCAAAACGAAGGTATAGACGAAAACATGATACGCTCAGTAGCAAGCCATGGTTATGGTATTTGCTCAGACATAGAGCCACAACACCAAATGGAAAAAATACTTTTTGCGGTTGATGAATTAACAGGGCTTATAGGCGCTGCAGCTTTAATGCGCCCCTCAAAAAGTGTTAGTGATATGGAATTAAAATCATTGAAGAAAAAATTTAAAGACAAACGCTTTGCCGCTGGCTGTGACAGAAATACAATACAAACAGGCGCAGATAACCTAGGCTGGACTCTTGAAGAGCTTTTGGCAAAAACACTAGAAGCAATGAAGGCTACTGAAAACTAATGTTTGTTTTTCTTAATTTTCGACCCAATAGATATTAATATATTGACTTTAAACGAACAATATGATACTATTATTCAGCTCGTTATAAACCTATAACAGCATTATCTTATTACATTAGCAATATTTTGGGAGGTAACTAAAATGAAACAATGGACAACACCTGCAATTGAGCAACTTTCTCTTTGCGATACAGAACAAGGCACAATGGATTCTTGCCCTGATATGTTTGACAAAGGCGCTTACAATGGTCCAGGTAGCGATGATTCAACACTTGGCGGCATGTGCAGCTAATTAAAATTCATTTATTTTAATTATTAAAGGCATTATATTAGTATAATGCCTTTAATTGTATTTGTGGATAAAATTCCACTTTTTTGTACTCTGGCATAAAGCCAATTAATATTACACCTACAATAAAAAGGATGGTTATAAAATGTCTGCTATTTGGGGCGCTGTAGAATTTAAGGAAAATGAAATGGACTGTTCTATTAATCAGTCCATGATGAATTCTCTCAAAAAATATAAAATTGATCGTTTTGACTTCATACAAAATAAAAACGCTGCAATTGGATGCGCAATACAATATATACGCAATAATTCTTTACATGAAAAGCTCCCCATTGAAGATTCTGAAATTATTTTCACAGTAGATGGAATGCTTGATAATCGCACTGAGGTTGCAAATCAATTAGGAATATCTTCTTGTGTGCCAGATGGCAAGTTATTTTATTTAGCTTATAAAAAATGGGGTCTGAAAGTCAACGACCATATTAGAGGCGCTTATTCTTTTGCAGTATTTGATAAAACAAATAACAAACTTATATTATCTACTGACCATATTTCAAGCCGCGTATTATATTATTATAAAACTGGTAGCCGAGTTTATTTTGCTACTAGCTTAGATAGCATAGTAAGTGCTGTTCCAGAAAAAATCCCTGTGGATGATATGTGGATTTCCGAATTTTTATCTACACCATTTCTCTCTCAATTGCAAGATGCTCACACCGCACCTTACAAAGGTGTAAGGCTTATGTCTACTGCACAAATAATTGTTTTTTCTTTACAGGAAGAAAAAACAATTACATTTTGGAAACCTCAATTTACTGCCAGCGATAAACGCTCAGATGCACAAGTAGCAGCAGAGCTAAGAAACATCATGGACACTGCTGCTATGGAAATAACTGATGATGTAGAAAAAACCGCTATATTGCTAAGTAGTGGCATGGATTCAACTGCCGTTGGCGGTACAGTTGCAGCACATTTAAATAAAAAAGGCAAAAAACTTTATAGTTATACATCTGTTCCATGCAGCGAGTTTCAAGGTGAAAACACCTCTCTTTTTTTAGTTAATGAATCAGAAGAAGTTAAAAAAATTTGCCAAATGCATAATAATATTGTGCCTACTTTTTACCAAGGAGAAAATAACAATGCGTTAACCTTTGCAGATGATGTATTGCATTATTTAGAATACCCTTATAAAAGCACAATTAATATGACATGGCTACACCCTTTATTTAAGCAAATAGAAAAAGATGGTAATACTGTTTTGTTAAATGGTTCAGCTGGAAACATTACTATTTCTTTCGGAACAGTTTTACATTATTCTACTACAATGGCATATAAAAGAAAAAAACCTATTACCGCATTGCGTGCGTTATCTTTTCAAGGTAAAAAATATGGATATTCAAGAAAATCATCTATAAAATCGTGGTTAAAAAGTAGTTTTCCATACCACAAAAAGCCCTCAAAAAACACCCTTGAAACAACGATGTTAAATAAAAATCTTGCAACAAAATATAATATTACTCACAAAATGATTGAACGCAATCAGTATTCTGGAGCATGTAATTTATTTGAATATAACAAGCAACGACAAATTATGATAGAAGCGTCAAATATGGTTTCTATCGCTTGTGCTGAAACAAAATCAGGGTTAATGGGTGGCTTTTTTCACAGAGATATTACAAGAGATAAAAGAGTTTGTGAACTTTGTTTTTCTCAACCATTAGAACGATTTGCAAAATTTGAAAACAACACTAAGCAATTTACGACACGCAGATTAATACCGCTAGCTTTTGGTGATGTTTTGCCAAAAAGCATTTCTAACAACGGCATGACCTTTGGCGTACAAAGTGCTGATTGGGTTTTTCGACTAAGAAAAGATTACCCAAAAACTGTCAATATTTTAAAAGAAGCATATTATAACAAGAACATTAAACATTACTTTAACAAAGAATATCTAACTGAATTGTTTACACTTGCAAAATCAAACAACAAAGAAGGAAACAATGCGTTAATGCAACTAATATGCAATTATCCCGTTGTTAAATTTTTAATAAACAACTATAACTTATAACAAACCGCCTTTGAAATTAGTCAAAAACTATCTTCAAAGGCGGTTTGCTCTTTTCATCTTTAGACAGATAAAATTTAATCAAACTTTATTAGGCATGCAATTAGCATATTTTTCTTCAAATTCTGAAATTGACATAGGCTTTGCGTAAAAATACCCTTGCACTGCATCGCATTTCATATTTTTTAACATTTCAATTTGCTTTTCTGTTTCTATACCTTCTGCAACAACAAACATGCTTAAGTTATGCGCTAATTTCACAACGCCATCTATTAACAAATCACTGCGCCCTTCTTCATTGCCATCAATAAAAAAGCTTCTATCCATTTTAAGTATATCAACTCTTAAATTTTTAAGCATACTTAAAGAGGAATAACCAGAACCAAAATCATCTATGGAAATTTTAAAACCTTGCTCGCGCAAATTCGTAAATAAATCTTTTAACACTTCTTCGTTTTCCGTAGTAGTAGACTCTGTAATTTCTATTTCTATGTATTTATGAGGAATATTATACTTATCAACAATATTTATAATATTATCAACAAAATTCGGTTTATTAATGTTAAGTCTTGAACAGTTCACTGAAACAGGCAAATATCCAAAACCTTTATCGTTCCAATCTCTTAGCGCAATGCAAGTATTCTCTAAAACATATTCATCAAGCTCCACTATAAAACCGTTTCGCTCAAATAGTGGTATAAATTCATCAGGATAAACCATTTTTCCATCTGCTGTAATCCAGCGCACTAATGCCTCTGCACCAATCAATTTATCCCCAACAACACTATATTTAGGTTGCATATACACTTTAAATTCTTTGCCAGTAAGTGCATTACGCATTCTATTTGTAATGTTAGCCTCTTTTAAAATCTTTGTTTTAAAAGCGTCATCATAATCACAAAACATTTGTCCTTCTATATCTTTAGATGTTTTGTGAGCAAGGTTAACTTTATTTATAATATCATCTACGTCTGTTTCACCTTTTTCAATATTATATCTCCCTGCTTTAAACCCTGTATCGTGGTTAACTAGCTCTGGTATCGTTTCATCATAAAAGCTTTTTCCGTTTACAACAATGCTATATACATCCTCTAAATAGTTTTTACTAGCAAACATTGCAAATTTATCAGCGCCTATCCTAGCAAAAATCAAAGTCGGCTCGTTCAATGAATTACTAAAATTTTTCATATTTTTTAAAACACGATCACCCATTTCAAAGCCATACAGTTCGTTGATAACTTTGAAATTTTCTATGTCAAAAATCAAAACAGAAAAACTTTTATTTTTGTTTTTTTCTAAAATGTCTTTCATATCTTTTTTAAATTTTTCCATATTTGGTAAACCTGTTAAACTATCGTAATATGCTGTTTTCTCAAGCATTTTCATAGAACGAGTTTGCGAAAACCATATATATATAATTAATAATATCAAAAACCAATAAATCATTTGACATATAAGTTTAAGTTGATCCACTGCTGTAGCAAGGTCGCTATTTATTACATTTGTTTCAACATTTAAAGCAACAACCCACTCTGTCATTTCTATAGGAAAATATGTTATTACTTTTGAATTGCCACCATAATCATAATCAAAACTGCCGCTATTTCCTGCTAAAATATCAGCTTGTGCCTGTGCAACATTATCAAAACCCATTTCCTCCAGATCATAAGTAGGGATAGTTTGTAAACCAACATGGCTATCACTTGTTGAAAAAATAAAGTTCAACTCATGATCTAAAATAAATAAATCACCTTGACCACTAATAGAACTTTGCGAAAGCTGAAAAAACTCACTAATGCAAAGCTCGGTGTATAAAACTCCCGCTATTGCACCATCTAAAATAACAGGAACAAATATATCTAGCATCGCTTCCCTGTTTTCGATTAAAATTTTCGGGTATGATATGTAATACTCATCCTCTAATGCAATTAAAAAAGATTGATTTTTCGAAAAATCTCTTTTTTCATCATTAGGTGAAATGCCATTACCATCAATATCAATATAATAAAAATTATTAAAACTATTAACTTGTGATTGTGTCTGCAAAAACTCAACAACATTTTCCGACTTTACATTTTGCTGTGCAATATAATTTGCTAAAGTCGTTAAATCTTTCTTTGTGTCCTTTAAAACTTGTTCTAATGTAAATTTTTGTTGTTGTCCATTTTCTGACATTTCTCGTATAGTTGTATCTACAACCGCTCTCTCTGCTGCAATTTGAAACCAATTTGCTAAAATTGCTATAATTAAAGTAACTATAACAACGCTCACTGTTGTGAATACTTTGGATTTATATATATTAGCCTTCATACTTCCTCTTTAAATCATTGTTAGTGTTGATTGCTATTAAACAATAATATATTTTTTTATATACAAAAAAAGCAATTAAATGCGCACCCAATAAGTTTAACTTTTTTTAAGCATAAAATCAAGTTATTTTATTAAATAAATACATTTTTAGTATTTTTGCACATATATTTTCAATTAAAGTAATATCAAAAAAAAATATTGCTAATTGCAAAAAAATTAACATTTTATATTTGTTTATTAGGCACAGCTGTGATATAATAAGATGATATGAAAATTTTCATTGTATATATAGAACGGAGCAAATAAATGTTACAAATAAGAAATTTATGCGTAAGCGTTGAAGATACAGCTATACTTAAAAATGTTAGCTTAACAATAAACAACGGCGAAATACATGCACTTATGGGGCCTAATGGCAACGGTAAATCCACACTATTGCAATCCATTATGGGACACCCAAAATACACTATCACCTCTGGCGAAGTTTTTTTAGATGGTGTTGATTTACTAAAACTACCAACTAACGAACGCAGTATTGCAGGCTTATTTTTAGGCATGCAGCACCCTACTGAAATTACAGGCATCACAAACTTTGACTTTTTAAACGCAAGTTTAAAAGCACACGGCTCAACCGAAAGTGTTTTGAGTTTTTCCAAAAAATTACAAAATGTTATTTCTGAGCTTGAAATGCGCCCTGACTTAGCACATCGTTATTTAAACGATGGTTTTTCAGGTGGCGAAAAAAAACGTAACGAAATTTTACAAATGAAACTACTAAAGCCAAAAATTGCTATGCTGGATGAAATAGACTCCGGCCTTGACGTTGATTCCATGCGAATAGTTGCAAAAAGTGTTAGCGCAATGTTGGAGGAAAGCCCACTTGGTTTAATTGTTGTTTCACACTACCAGCGTTTTTATGAATACCTAAAACCAACACATGTACATGTTATAGTAAATGGTGAAATTGTAAAAACTGGCGATATCGAACTATCACGCCGCATTGATAAAGACGGTTACGATTGGATTAGCTCACAAGGCTAAAAGGTGAGGAATAATAATGATTGAATATAAAATAACAAAAGGCTCTCACCTTTGCGAACTATCTGATAAAGAGATATCTTTTATTGGCGAAAATGTCGAGGCTGATATATTTTTAAAAGTAACTGGCAACGGCGAAAAAAACATTAAATTTCATGCAACAAACTCTCGCCTTAAACTTTTTGTTTGGGTAGAAAGTGAAGATTTAACTTTAAATGAAACTTATGTTGTTTATAAAAACTCAGATGTAACCATCAGTTTTGCTGATGTTTACACAAACCATATTAATCGCAAAACATTTGCAATGTGTGAAGGTTACCTCGCTAACTTAACTTTTACTAATGTTACTTTAAGCGACGGTGTCAAAAACATTCAAATTGATGTAGCCAACAAAACTCCAGATACCTCAATTAACATGGAAAACTTCACAGTTGCAACTGAAAATTCCTCAATGAATATGATTGCTTGTGGCCGCATAGTAAAAGGTGCTAAACGAGCTAAAAACTTTCAAGAAAACCACTGCTTAACAATGGGTAAAGTTAAAAAACTAAACGTACAACCAAAACTCATAATAGACGAAAACGATGTTGAGGCAGGGCACGGCAGCTCAATCGGTGATATTAATGAAGAAACAATGTATTACTTAAACTCCAGAGGCTTAACAAAAAAAGAGGCTTTAAGCTTAATAGTGCATAGTTTCCTTTGCACTGTTGCTGAAAACATTGATAGCGAAGAATTAAAACAATATGTACTTTCTAAAATAGAAAACAAGGTAGAGAAATATGCGCAGTAATATACGTGAGGACTTCCCCTTTCTTATAAATAACCCTGAGATAATTTATTTTGATTCAGGCGCTACATCTTTAAAACCACAATGTGTCATAGATGAAGTTTTGTCTTTTTACACGAACCACACAGCCAACGCTGGACGTGGTGATTATAAAACAAGTGTTTTTGTAACTAAGGCTTTTGAAGATACACGCAAACAAGTTGCAAATTTTTTAAGTGCACAAAGTGAGGACGAAATTGTTTTTACTGCTGGTGCAACAGATTCACTAAACATGGTTACTAGCGGTTATTTTGCAAAAACCTTGCAAAAAGGTGATGTTGTAATATCTAGCTACCAAGAGCATGCCTCTAGTGTTTTACCATTATACCGCCTATGCGAAGAAATAGGTGTAACAATAGAATTTATGCCACTAACTGAAAATGGACGTGTAGATTTAACGGCTTTTAAAAAAATGATGTCTCCTAAAGTTAAAGGCGTTTTTATTGCACATATCTCAAATGTTTTTGGCTACGAAAACCCTATAAAAGAAATTGCAAATATAGCACATGAGCATGGCGCATTAATCAGTGTGGACGGCACACAATCTGCTCCACATATAAAAGTTGATGTTCAAAATTTAAATGCTGACTTTTTTTCTTTTTCGAGCCACAAAATGCTTGGTGCCTCTGGGCTTGGTGTTTTATACGGCAAACGTGCCCTGCTAGAAAAAATGGCACCTTTACGTCTTGGCGGTGGTGCAAACTCACGCTTTAGCAATGATTGTAGTATGGTTTTAAAGGAAATACCCTATTGTTTTGAAGCTGGCACTCCCCCAATCGAACAAGTGCTTGCGCTGGGTAAAGCTATAGCTTACTTACAAGAAATAGGCTTTGATGCAATTGCAAAACATGAAAAAGAGCTTGGTGCATACTGCGTGCAAGAACTTAAAAAACTAGATAACGTAATTTTGCACAACGAAACAACGGATACAGGCATAGTTGTGTTTTCCTTTAAAGATGTTTTCTCCCAAGATGCTGCATCTTATTTTTCAAAAAATAATATATATCTACGTGGTGGTAACCATTGCTCAAAACTTTCGCACCATGTACTGCACACAAACGACACAATGCGCGCAAGTTTTTATGTTTATAACACTAAAGCTGAAATTGATAGCTTTATCAAAATAGCGAAAGAAGTTAACATAGATAATTGCATTGATATATATATTTAAGCTTGCAAAATATTTTACACTGTTATAAAAACACTATGTTTAAAAACAACGCCACTAATATAATTTTATTAAAACCTAAAATCACGAGGCTAACATGAATATTCCAAAAGAACTAAAAAAAGAAATTATTTTAGACCACTATAAAAACCCTCGCAATAAAAAACTAACAAAAGACGAAAGCTATCTTTCACACCATGAAAACAGTGCCTCTTGCATTGACGATATAGAAGTACAGGCTAAAATTGATAATGGCATTGTTAAGGATGTTTGCTTTGATGGTGTTGCTTGCTCAATTTCAACCGCTTCAACATCAATTATGTGCGAAATGATGCCGGGCAAGAGTATAGCTGAGGCTGAACATTTTATAGAGCAATATCACAACATGCTTTTTGAAAAGCCATATGACGCTGAACTTTTAGGCGAGCTTATAGCTTTTGATGAATTACACATGCAAGCGAACCGCATTAAATGCGGTTACATTGGTATGCTTGCACTTACAAAAATTTTAGAACAATATAAAAATGAAAATCCCTAAAAATCCCCTTTTCTTCAGAAAGGATACTATATAATGCAAAAAGAAACTAAAATACCAGATGTTATTGATTTAAATAAGCAAATTACAACAATGTCACAGCAAAATCCATATAAGGAAACCATACACGAAACACCAGATGCCGCTAACAAAGAAATCATGCAAATGATGGATGATTATCGCTTTGGTTTTCATGATAAGGATAAATCTATTTTTAAAACTCGCAAAGGTATAAGCGAAAATATTATACGCCAAATTTCAGCATATAAAAAAGAACCTGAATGGATGCTTGAATTTCGTTTAAGTTCTTTTCGCAAATTTAAAGAGATGGAAAACCCAAGTTGGGGCCCAGATTTAAGCATAATAGATTTTGATGCATATACTTACTTTTTAACCTCTGCTGACAAAGTAGAAAATGATTGGTCCGCCGTACCAGAAACAATCAAAGATACCTTTGAAAAAATAGGCATACCAGAAGCAGAAGATAAATTTTTAGCCGGTGTTACCACACAATATGACTCTGAGGCAGTTTATCACAACATGCTACAAGAGGCCGTTGATAAAGGTGTTATATTTTTAGATACAGATAGCGCACTTAAACAATACCCTGAGCTTTTTAAAGAATATTTCTCAACAATTGTTCCACCTAGCGATAACAAATATGCTGCTCTAAACTCCGCTGTTTGGTCTGGTGGCTCATTTATATATGTGCCAAAAGGTGTTAAACTTGAAAAACCTTTACAATCATACTTTCGCATAAACTCTGAGCTTATGGGGCAGTTTGAACGCTCACTTATAATAGTAGACGAAGGCGCAGATGTGCACTACCTAGAGGGTTGTACTGCGCCTGTACATTCAAGAGAATCCTTACACGTTGCTATTGTTGAGATTGCAGTGCGTAAAAATGGACATTGCCGTTATACAACCGTGCAAAACTGGTCTAACAATGTTATAAACCTAGTTACAAAACGTGCCGAAGTTTACGAAAACGGCTTGATGGAATGGATAGATGGAAATATTGGCTCTATGCTAAACATGAAATACCCTGCTTGTGTGTTAAAAGAACCATATGCAAAAGGTGTTTGCATATCCATAGCAGCAGCTACTAAAGGACAACTGCAAGATGCTGGCGCAAAAATGATTCACCTAGCACCACATACCTCGTCCAACATAATATCAAAATCCCTCACACGCCTTGGCGGCGAGGTTAACTATAGAGGTACTGTTTTGCACGGCTCAAAGGCTAAACGTGCATATTCAAAAGTAGCATGTGACACACTAATTTTAGATGATATTTCACGTTCGGATACCATACCTACAAACATCATGGCAAACGATGGCTCTATTATTGAGCACGAAGCAACTGTTTCCAAAATATCTGAAGAAAAACTATTTTATTTAATGTCACGTGGTTTAACCGAAGAAGAAGCCGTGCAGATTATAGTAATGGGTTTCATTGAAGAATTCACAAAAGAGTTACCTATGGAGTATGCAGTTGAGCTACATCAACTATTAAAAATAGACATGACAGGCTCTGTTGGTTAAAAACAAACTAGTTTCAATAAAAAAATTAAACGCTTGAAAAAAGTTATATTAAAACTTTTTTCAAGCGTTTTTTTATTTAGTTAAATAAATATAATCCTTAGTCCGCACTAGTGTCATAACGAACCTTCTTTTTGAAAACCAAAGCAATAATCGCTTGCAATAATGTGATAATTGCAAATATAATAGTGTATTTATCGAATATTGCCATAGGGGCAGTGAAATCTTGAGTTAACAATAATAAAATTATTGAAACTATACTAATAAGAACTAAAACGGCACTTGCACCTTTACGTTTTTTCTTTTGATCTTCGTCTTGTTCCTCTTCTGAACTTTCATCTTTATCTTTTTTAGCTTTTATTACTAAATAAATTATAGCAAACAAGCTAATTAATATTGTTAACAATAAATCAGCTAAACTCCAAGCATTTGAAACTAGCTCAAAATCTCCTGAGGATAAGGGCATGCCACCTTCCATAATTACAGTTGATTCATAAATTTCGCCATTCACTTCAATACTTATTGTGTGTTCACCATCAGGTAATGTTTGTAAAAATTCAGGAGAAAGTTCTATTTTGCCGTCCTCTGTTATAGTATAATCATCATCGTCTAAATCTTGGCCATCTACTTGCACATTTTCAGGTTGGGTTGGTGTTCCATCATTTCCACCATCTGTTTCTGGCAAAGTTATTCCGCCAACTTCTGGCGTAGTTGTTGGTTCTGGAGTTGCACTAGCTTCTGGTGTTGCACTAGCTTCTGGTGTATCTGTTGCAGTAGGTGCTGGTGTTGCAGGCGCAACTGTAGGTGTTGCAGTAGGCGATGGTGTTGCAGGCACAGCTGTAGGTGTTGCAGTAGGCGCTGATGTTGCAGGCACAGCTGTAGGTGTTGCAGTAGGCGCTGGTGTTGCTACTGCTTTTATTATTAACAAGCCATCAGTTGTAGCAAAAGTATAATTTTTGTGTTCGCTAACTAATAAGTTTACAGCATGAGTTCCAAGTGTTTCATCACTATTGCGTGAAACAGTGTAAACAATACTGCTTATATCTGCATTTAATACATTGGTAAAGCTAGGCACAAATAGCGGATCTAGAGTATTTTGATATTTTTCGTACGTACCAAGTGTGGCTTGTGCTTCACGCTTTGCTATAGTAACAGTTATATCTTTTATGCTGTCAGAATAATTACCATTTGGGTCTGTAACTGTAATAGTTATATCATAGTTACCTGCATCTTTAAGCTCTGGCAAGGTATCGTACACTGTGCCGTTTACAGTATATTTTATTTCAGCATCAGGTATATTTGTACCTATGTTTAAGTTTTCGCCATGGTCTGTGCCATCATAAATGTCATTATAATCACTAGCTGTTATAGCGCCTGATGCTTTGCTAACAGTTAAAACACTAGGTTTATAGCTAACAGTGTAGTTTGTCAATTCTGTCGTGTTTGTTGTTTTTGCTACGATGTTAAAATCGCCAGCCTTGTTAAGTACAAAATTTTCAACTTCAAATAGTGTATCTGCTGTGCCTAGTGCGCTTGTAACAGCGCTTTCGTCACCTGATACTGGTGCTTTGCCTGTCTCAAAACTATATGATAATGTGTAATTTTCACCCAAACCAATAGTTTTAGGGTCGGCTTGAACAACCAATTCAGCTTTTGCTATAGTAACAGTTATATCTTTTATGCTGTCAGAATAATTACCATTTGGGT
>CAYJKG010000015.1:0-28254 GCA_964370685.1 uncultured Faecalibacterium sp.
ATACTGAAAAATTAAAAAATATATCCTTAGAAGTTGTTGTGCCAGATTTAGAAATTACATTTATAGAAAAACGTTTGCCACGGCAAAGTTCCATAATGCTGTTTAAATAGCTAGGGCTAATACTGTTACCACAGAAATAAACTTTTAAACCACCGTCTAGCTCGTTGCGATAAATGCCTTGTACAGCTTCTATAACTGCACGTGCTCCTAGGTAGCTACCGCCTATGCCAGCTACGATTAAAACATCAGAATCATTACGAATTTTTTCTGCTGTTTCTTTGATTTTTGCAAATTCAGCTTTATCATAATCTCTAGGCAATGTTGTCCAACCTAAGAAATCAGCGCCAATTGAATTTTTTTTCACAAGCTGGCTGTGTGCAAGCTCAACTTGTGAGTACAGATTTGCAAATTCTTCCTCATTTACAAATGATGTTAAATGCTTAGTAGAAAACGATACACTCATAATAATCTCCTTTTCATGTCCATATACATACCCTATGTTTCTTCGTCTTGCTAATAGTTTATATCTATGAGCGTATAAAGTCAAGTAAAAACCTATCACTTTCAGTGAGATTTTACAATCTATCCATATTATTGCTAAATCTTTTTGTGCTTTCGACGGATATTTTTACTTATTTGCAAAGATTTTGCCATAATTCATTCATGGCATAACTAATAGTCATTCGCAGTACTTCATTCTTTGCTGTAACTGGATATTCTCCCAGTAAATTTTCGCCATCATAAACTTGCACATTTCCCACTTTAGTTCCCGTCGAAATAGGTGCTTTTAAATCCTCACTAAAGCTCGCCTTAACTGTTATGTTGGCTCCACCACCTTTTGCGAGCAAAAGCGTACTGGGTATTGCGCTATAATCAAGCTCAAAATATTCCTGCTGGCCACCTTTAACAGCAAGCTCACTTTGTGCGTTTGGCACACTTGGCACTGTTGCAGCCTCATAGTTTGCAAAACCATAATCTAGCATAGTTGTAGCTGCATCAAACCTATCACCGCTTGAAGAAGCCCCTAACACAACCGCTATAAGCGATAAATTTTCGCGCGTTGCACTAGCAGATATACAAATACCTGCATGGCCTGTTGTGCCCGTTTTAAGCCCTGTTATGCCCTCGTAATGGTTAAGCAATTTATTTGTGTTTACCAAATGTGTTTCACCTTCACGCAAGGTATCTGTCCAAATACCTGTATAGTTTAAAACCTCTGGACAATTTTGCAATATATAACGGCTTAAAATAGCAACATCCGCCGCTGAGGAAACATGGCCTGTTTCATCTAAACCACATGCATTTTTATATGTAGTGTTTATCATGCCTAAATCTTTTGCACGGTTGTTCATCATATCAACAAATAAAGGCTCGCTTCCGCCTATATATTCCGCCACAGCAACCGCAGCATCGTTAGCACTAGAAACGCAAACAGCTTTTATTAGCTCTTCCAATGTAAAAACCTCTCCTGGTTCAAGCCAAATTTGACTACCACCCATGTCATATGCATGCTCGCTTATAGGTACTATATCCTCTAGGCTAACTTTACCAGCATGTAGCGCCTCAAACGTCAAAAGTAATGTCATCACTTTTGTTATAGATGCTACTGCACGTATTTCTTCGCTATTTTTTTCGTATAAAACCGTGCCTGTGTTTTGATCGATTAAAATAGCAGATGGGCAGTGCAAAGTAAAGTTTGCAGGCGCAATTATAGGGCTAATTTGTGTTTGCTCTTGTTCGGTTTGCTCTGCTGTTGCAGGTAAAATTTCAAGTACTGTTACAGGTACTTCTTGCTGTATATTTTGTGAGGTTGACATGCTACTAGCCTGGGGCTGTGTAGTTGCATCACTTTGCATGTGAGAATTTTCACCATATGTAACAACGCTTAAAGTTTGCTCATTTAAATTTTGTGTTGTACCACTAAAAGCAAAAACCATTACAGTGGCAGTAACCGCAACTGCACAAAGAAAAGATAAACTTCTTTTTTGCATGATAATTTCCTCCATTTTAGCAAATAATATCCGAATTTATATTGTTTTATTGCCATTATATGCGTTCTGCTTGTGCTTTATTAGTTTATCGTGTATAATATTTGCACTAGCGATAATTATAATTATCAATCACTAACCATCAAAATGTAATACTAATTTTCATTATATTTTGATAGCTAAAGCGAACAACGGAGTACATTATCTATGCGAGTTGCATTTCACACCTTGGGTTGCAAGGTAAATTTAAACGAAACTGGTGCTATGGAACAAATTTTTATTCAAAACGGCTTTGAATTAGTTCCTGAAACAGAACAAGCGGATGTATATATAATTAATAGCTGCACTGTTACAAATTATGGTGACCAAAAAAGCCGAAAATGGTTGCGTAAAGTAAAGCGCGAACACCCTGACGCTATAACTGTTTTGACTGGTTGTTATCCACAGGCTTTTCCTGAAGATGCCGCAAAGGTTATTGAGGCGGATCTTGTTTGTGGTAATACTCAACGCTCAATAATTTTACCGTATGTAAAACAACTACTTGCTGGCCATGAGCGAATTGTTGCAATTAGCCCACATGGTAGAAATGATATTTTTGAAGAACTCCCCATAGAACATTTTGAAGGACACACAAGAGCCTTTATCAAAATTGAGGATGGTTGCGACCGCCAGTGTGCATACTGTGTTATACCTCGTGCACGTGGTTCTGTTCGTAGCCGTGCAGAAAACAGCATACTTAACGAGCTACATACACTTGCTCAAAGCGGTTACAAAGAGGTTGTGTTAAGCGCAATTTCGCTACCTAGCTATGGTAAAGATACAAACACCGATTTAATAACACTTTTAGAAAAAATAGAAAATATAAACGGAATAGAGCGCATACGCCTTGGCAGCATAGACCCTGATATGCTAAATGATGACACTATTTTACGCATGTCAAAACTTAAAAAATTATGTCCGCAATTTCACTTGAGTTTGCAAAGTGGCTGTACTAAAACCTTAAAACGTATGAATCGCAAATACACAGCTGAACAATACCTTGAAGTTGTCGAAAAATTAAAAAAAGCTTTTGGCCTTGGTAGCATTAGCTTTACTACAGATTGCATTTGTGGTTTTCCTGCTGAAACACAAGAAGATTTTGAAGAAAGCTGTGCTTTTATTGAAACCGTGGGTTTTTTAAAAGTTCATGTTTTTCCGTATTCTCGCCGCAATGGCACAGCCGCTTATGGATTTGCAGGGCAACTTTGTGAGCGTGATAAAACTCTGCGTAGCAAGGAAATGAGCATTATTGCTGAAAAAGTGCGTGCCACTCAAATAGCGAAATTAGAGGGCACTATCGATGACATGCTTTTAGAGCAAAAAGATAAAGATGGTTATTTTTCAGGATACACAAAACTTTATGTTCCCGTTAAAGTATTAGCGCCAAAAGGCAAAAAAGGCGATATTGTTTGTGTGCGCCTTGGTAAATATGATGGCGATAAAGTTTTAGGAGAAATTGTAAATTTTAATTCATCTATAACAAAATCAATATAAATAGATATTATATCAATTTACAACATGTTTTTATTAATTGCATTTTTCTAAACACTATTTTACGATTAAACAAAAATTTTAACCCCTTTTTAAATTGCTATTATTTACAATTTAAAAAGGGGTTATTTTTATATATTATTTAAATTAATCTAAATCAAAATTATCAAGCTCTGTTACAAACTGCTGTGTTGTTGGTGGATTACCTGTCGCAACATAGTGGCGTGTTGTAATATTTGCAACTGCTAAGCGGTCGGCAAGTGGTAAATCTGTTAGTGAAACAACCATATAGCCACCATTAAATGTATCGCCAGCACCAGTAGTTTTAACAGGGTTTTCGCAGTAATTTTGTTTAACTGCAGCTACACCCTCGTTGTTAGTAGCGCCAACTGCAAAAAATAAAGTATGTATAACAAGTTCATCAATACCTATTTTTTCTTGCATAGCTGTTACAGCTGCAAGTGCCGCTTGCATGGAGGCTGGGTCGTTTATATTTTCAGGGTACGAAACACCTAAAACCTTTGCCAAAATACCACCCTCATGTTCATTTAAGCTCAAAGTTTGTGGCATTTTAGCATTAAGTTCTTTCATTTTAGCTAAGGCTTCAAGCAAAGCTTCTGGTGTGCGTTTATTTAAGTTTGCAAAATCGTGAAAAATACGTTTTGTTTTGCCGTTATCTTTGCATATTTCAACCATCTCTGTTAAGATATTTTCAAAATCATACATGTTAGACCAATAGCCAAGACCAATAATATCTTTATTCAAAATTTCCGTCAATTGTTCTTTACCAAGCTTTTGCTCCATATCTATCCATTTTAAGTTTAGCAATTCTTGCAAATTAGCCATCATAATTTTGCCGTCAACAAATTCTAAAATTTGTATGTTTGCAGGGTTTCCTAGAGAAATTAAATTTGCATAGCCTTTAAATTCATCAAAAAGCACATCGCGTGGTTCTTCACCAAACATGCCTAAAAATGTAGTATCAACTGTGCCAAACCTAGCAACCGCACGGCCAGTATTAGCAACAAAACCACCACAGCTACGACGTTTTAACACACGTTCTTTTGCAATGCCACCAGTACCACGGTCAGTAATAGCAGTTCCAAAATTTTTCATATTTGTAATTTTTTCAAACTCTGTTGGTGAAGTGCGGCTATCAACCAATTCCCAAACTTCGTCTATCATGCCATCGAGGCCCAATAGTGCTGTTTTATTAATATCACGCATAGCACTTGCAATTAGACTTTTTCTTTCGTTGTTCATTTTTTTAATCCTCCGTTATTATATTTTTTAATATATTTTCATTTTAATAAATTTGCTTAACTAGATACGATTTTTAAAACAACATGTTCTAGCACTTAAAAATTTTGAAAAAATCATAAATTCCTAAACTCTATTATACACTCGTATGTATACAAATGCAAGTATATTAACAAAAAAAGAGAGCAAGTATTATCCGATAAATCAAAACAATACTTGCTCTCTTCGGTTTTTGCAAATAATTAATTAAATAAAACTTAGCTGATTACTCTCTGGTAAGCCATCTAACGCACCGACAGCGCTTAATTTTTCTAAAATACTCATACCAACACCACTGCTTTGTTGTAGTTCTTCTATGGATAAATATTCTTGTCCTTTTATAGTTGCTTTTTCTAACGCAAGAGCCGCTGTTTCACCAACACCTCTTAAAGAGCTAAATGGCAAACGTACTTTTTCGCCTTCTAGCACATATTTATTTGCATAACTTTTGCCTAATTCTATTGGTAAAAATTCGTAGCCGCGTGCCATCATTTCGTTTTCAAGCTGTAGCGAAACTAATAAATCTTCATCTTTAGTTGTTGTCTTTTTTTCTTCCTTATCACGTTTTATGCGCTCGTTTACTATTTTCATTTGTTGTTTAGCAACAGCTGTGCCACCTATAGCAGCCTCATAGTCTATATCCTTACCACGAACAGTAAAATAAACAGCGTAAAATGCAGGTGGTTTGTAAACTTTAAACCACATCAAACGTATTGCCGCCATTAAATATGCAACTGCGTGAGCTTTAGGGAACATATATTTTATTTTGCGGCAGGACTCCAAATACCACTCTGGCACATTACACTCACGCATTTTATCCTCTGCACCATCAGGGAAACCAAATTTTGCAACTATACCTTTACGTGTTTTTTCCATAACGTCAAAGGCCAATTTGGGTTCTAACCCTTTTTTTATCAGATATATCATTATGCTATCACGGCAACCTATAACGTCTGAAATAGTGCATATGCCATCACTTATTAAATCTTCAGCGTTGCCTAGCCAAACATCTGTTCCGTGTGATAACCCTGAAATTTGTACTAAGTCTGAAAAACTCTGTGGCTGCGCTTTGCACAGCATACCGCGAACAAAGCTTGTGCCAAGCTCTGGTATACCAAAAGTACCTGTTTCGCTTTCGATTTGTTGCGGTGTAACACCTAAAGCTTCAGTACTAATTAACAAGCTGATAACCTTGGGGTCGTTCATAGGCACTGAATTTATAGGAACACCTGTATACTCTTCAAAATATTTATAAAAAGTAGGAACATCATGCCCTAGTTCGTCAAGTTTTAAGAGTGTATCATGCAAATATTTAAACTCAAAATGTGTAGTTATCAACCCACCACTAACATCATCTGCTGGGTGCTGTATAGGGCAAAAATCGTAAATATCATAACCCTTAGGCACAACAACCATACCGCCAGGGTGCTGGCCAGTTGTGCGCTTAACACCTGTACAACCTATAACAAGGCGATTTTCTTCCGCTCTGTGTAAAATGGACGAACGCTCATCTAAATATTTTTTAACATAACCAAATGCTGTTTTATCTTGCACACCTGAAATTGTTCCCGCTTTAAATACATATTCTTTACCAAAGAGTTCTTCTGTATATCGGTGTACATTCCCCTGATATTCGCCTGAAAAATTAAGGTCTATATCAGGTTCTTTATCGCCGTAAAACCCTAAAAATGTTTCAAATGGTATATCATGACCATCAACAACTAGCTCAACACCACAGCGTGGACAATCCTTGCTTGGTAAATCAAAACCATCAGCGTAACTATTATCAGTTACCCACTCGTTCCATTTGCAATGCGGGCAACGATAATGTGCCTCAAGGCTATTAACCTCAGAAATACCGCCAAAATGTGCCACCGCTGATGACCCAACAGAACCACGACTGCCTACTTGATAACCATTTTTGTTGGAATAAGTAACCAATTTTTCAGCTATAACATAAAGCACAGCATAACCATGGTTACAAATAGAATTAAGCTCTCTTTCAAGGCGTTTGTACACAAGCTCTGGTAAAACCTCGCCATAATTATTACGCGCATTTTGCCAAGTATTTGTTCGCAGCTCTTGCTCGGAACCTTCAATTGTTGGTGCATACGTGCCATATGGTATAGCACGCAAGTTACCATCAATGCTATCTGCAATTTTATTAGGGTTTGTAACAACTATCTCAAAAGCTTTTTCCTTTGGCAAATAATCAAACTGTGCTAACATATCGTCTGTTGTGCGGTAATAAATTGGTGGTTGGTTATCTGCATCTTTAAAACCGCTACCCGCTTGTAAAATTGCTCTATATAAAGCATCCTCAGGTTCTTGAAAATGCACATCACCAGTAGCTACTACAGGTATGTTTAGCTCTGTGCCTAGTTCAATTATTTTTCGGTTAAACCCTTTTATTACATCTATGTTTTCTACCTTTTGGTTGCGCACCATAAACTCGTTGTTCATGTATGGCTGTACTTCCAAAACATCGTAATATGAGGCTATACGTTTTAAATCTTTATCAGGACGTTTTTCTACAACAGCTCGATACAACTCACCCGCCTCACATGCAGATGTTAATATTAAACCCTCTCTATATTTATTTAAAACCGAACGTGGTATACGAGGTTTTTTAAAGAAATATTTTAGATGAGATTCACTAACAAGCTTATATAAATTTTTAAGTCCAACTTGATTTTTAACAAGTATAATTAAATGGTGATATTTCTTTTTAAGGACTTCTTTATTGCCACCAAGCCCTGTATTTATATCACCGATATTAGTAATTTGGTTTTCTTGCATATCGCTAAGCATTATACAAAATATTTGTGCCAATGCCTTGGAATCCGCCAGTGCACGGTGTGCACCATAGCTAGGCAGCTCAAAATGTTTGTTTAAATTTACTTGTGAGTAACTGCTAAGCCCTGGGTACATCGCTTGGCTAACGGGCAATGTATCAATATATGTGTTATTGATTTTAAGCTCTGAGCGCTGTGCTGCTATGCGCATAAATCGCATATCAAACGAATGTGCATTATGCGCAACTAAAACGTCATTGCCTGCAAAGCGCAAAAATGCCGCCATCGCTTCAGTTTCGCTAGGTGCATTTTTGAGCATATCATTTGTAATACCAGTTATTTTTGTTATTTTTTCGCTAACTAGTTTAGGCGGTTTTGCAAAAGTCTGAAACTCATCTACAACCTCACCATTTTCAACTATAACTGCCGCAATTTCTGTTAAGTATTCAACACTTGGGTCTAGGCCTGTTGTTTCTGTATCAAAAACACAAAAACGTCCTGTTAATGGTATATCTTTTTCGCCATACACGCAAGGGAGCATATCATCTACAAAATATGCCTCACAGCCATAAATCAATTTAAAATCTGGATCTTTTTTATGGATATCATCAGCTGCTTTTAATGCCTCTGGATACGCTTGGCACACACCATGGTCGGTTATAGCAATGGCTCTGTGCCCCATGCGATGCGCTGTGCGTACAATTTGCCCTGGGTCGCAAAAAGCATCCATGCTGGAAAGTTTTGTGTGCAAGTGTAGCTCAACACGTTTTTGTTTTGCGTTATCTTTGCGTGGTGAGCGTTCTATAACCATAACATCAAATGGATGCACAACGTAATCACGCTCATATTTATCATAACTACAATCGCCACGCACTAGCAATGTTGTGCCTTTTTTTAGGTTTTCCCACTTGGAGTAATCCTCGCCTGTATTTTCACGCAATTTAACTACTATTGAACCTGTGTAATCTGTAAGAGAAACATTATAGCTTTTACGGTAATTACCTTTAACTTCACTAAAAAATACATCTCCCCAAAAAACACATTTTCCAGTATCTGCGCCAATATCTTTTAATGGTGTAACCTCTTTTGGTTTAAAGAATTTACCATGGAAAACATCTACTGGCTTATCCTCTAAATCCAAAGTTTTTATTCCTAACGTTTGTGCAGATGGTTGCTGTTTAGCTGTAAAGTTTTCTAGTTTTGGGGCTTTTTCTTCTATGCGTTTTTCTAGCAAAGCCATAGCATTTTTATCAGCTGTACAAACTAGCTCAACTATAGGTTCAACACCTGTACGCTCGCCTATACGTTTTGCCAAAACATTTGAAAACTCGGCTTGTTTTAGTATTTTAACACCTTTATTAACTGTTACAATTACATTTTCATCTTTTAATTTAATTTCGCTACCATGCAAAAAGCCATTAATAGGCAATCCATCATTTTTTAACTCTTCCATTAAATCACGAACGGCTTGTTCTGTTAAATTTGGATATGCAAAACGACTCACTAAAAATATAGAAAAACCATCAAAATACGGCTCAAGAGAGGTTTTCAAACGTGAGAGCAATGCCGCATCAAGTGGTTTTACACTTTGCAAGGTAAATATTATTTTTTTTTGTGCACGTACCATATACGCGCTTTCTACAAGAACATTGCCAAAGTTTGCCATGAACGTTGCATCACCAGCAAACTGTGGCCATAAATCAATAACCAAAGGCATCATAAAAACCCCTCCTCTCTTTTTGTATTGTAATTTACTTTTCTGTATCAAAAAAATTTTGATACAGAAAATAAGCTAAACTTTATAAAACTGGTTTTAGTTATGTAATTAATCCAGTTTAAAAATAAATTAAATTTAATTATAAATGTTCTGCAAGGAAAACACATAATTACACACTATTAGTTTTATAATTTATAAATTTCTTCTATAAGTTGTCCTACAATATCGCCTCTTAATTTGCGAATAGGTTTCCCCTGCACAAATAGCAAAGCTTCGTCTTTATCGCCTGCAATGCCAATATCTGCCTCACGTGCTTCGCCTGGGCCATTTACCACACAGCCCATAACAGCTACCTTTACAGATTTTTTAAAACCTTTTAAACGCTCTTCAACCTCATGTGCAATTTCGCTACAAGGGTATTTTGTACGCCCACAAGTTGGGCAAGTTATAACCTCCGGCCCTGCCACAGGAAAACCCACAGCACGCAAAATATTGTAACCTGCTTCAACTTCTTTTTCAGGCGCTTCAGATAATGAAACACGTATTGTGTCGCCAATACCCTCCATTAATAAACCACCTATACCCATGCCAGATTTTAACAAGCCCATTTGCTGTGTGCCAGCCTCTGTTACACCCACATGCAAAGGGTAATTTGTTTTTTCACTTAGTTGGCGATACGCCTGCATCATACGTGGTACATTTGAACTTTTTATAGAAACAACAATATTGTTAAAATCATAATGCTCTAATAAACTTATGTGGTAAAGCGCACTTTCAACCATAGCCTCAGGTACTGCCGCACCATATTTTGCTAAAATTTTACGCTCTAAACTACCACCATTTACCCCTATACGTATAGGTGTATTATGTTTCTTACACGCATCTACAACTGCTTTAACACGCTCTTCTGAGCCTATGTTGCCTGGGTTAATACGTATTTTATCAACACCAACATCAGCGCAAGCAAGTGCAGCACGATAATCAAAATGTATATCCGCTACAATTGGGATATTAACAGCTTCTTTTAAAGCTACAACAAGTTTTGCATCCTCAGCTTTTGGCACAGTAACACGTAAAATTTGGCAACCTGCCTCCTCGCAACGTATAGCTTGTTCTACATTACCTTGTATATCTTCAACTGGCACGCTAAGCATAGTTTGCACCGCAATAGGGTGTTTGCCACCTATGATTAAATCGCCTATTTTAATTTCTGGTTTTATTACACGATGCATAAATGCTTCCTTCCCAATTATTTATTAAAAGCCACCTGTTAACACACGCAAAATATCTTGATAAGTTGCAAATAGCATTAATAACAACAAAAACACTAAACCGACAGTGTTGATGTAGCCTTGAACTTTTAATGGCACACGTTTGCCTGTTATGCCCTCGATTAACAAAAACACTAGCTGACCACCATCTAACGCCGGTAAAGGTAAAAGGTTAAATATACCAAGGTTAACTGTTATTAACGCAATTAAGCTTAGTAAATCTAAAATACCATAGCTAGCCGCTGTACCTATAGCAGTAACAATCCCTACTGGGCCTGAAAGGTTATTTATCGCCATTCGTCCTGTTACTAAGTCTACCAAAGATGTAACTATAACACGTGCATAGTAAAACTCTAAATTAATAGTTTCTGTAATAACATTAAAAAATGTTTTTTCGTGACCTACAAACATAAATTGTATATCCATGTAAGTGGAGCCGTCGGGGTTTGTTCCTGATGAAAATTGAACATCATCAAGGATTATTTCTTCGCCATTTCGAACAACCGTAATATCAGCACTAGTGTTTTCCGTTCGGCTAAGTTCATATAAAATATCATTAGCAACAAAACAATTCCTGCCATTAACAGCGATAATTTCATCGCCCACTTGCAAACCCGTTTGTTCACTTAATGCATTTTCGTCAAAGGAATGTATAGTAGTGCTACCGATTAAATCTTGTGAAAGCACCAAAATAAACAAAATAATAAAACCTAAAATTAAATTCATTATAGCGCCAGCGGCTATTGTTATAAAGCGTTTAGGCACACTAACAACAGTAAATGCAACGCCTGTGTGTTGCTCTTTTGGTATTATTGGTTTTATTTCATCAATGATTATTGTTTCTTTATTTTCATCTTTTGCATTTGAGCTATTTTCACTATCATCATTTGCGCCTTGGGCAATTTCCATACCTTGCTCACCCTCCATGGAAACATACCCGCCTATTGGCAAAAGGCGCAACGAGTATTGTGTGCCTTTATATATTTTTTTAAATAACGCAGGTCCCATACCTATTGCAAATTCGTTTACTTGTATACCGCTTAGCTTTGCGCATACAAAATGCCCTAACTCGTGAAAAGCAATGACTAAACCAAAAACTAAAATAGCCGCCACAGTTGTGGTAATAAAAGACATAAACTCTCGCTTTCTTTTGAGCTTTGCCACTTTATATAAGCAAAAGCGCCTATATTAAAATGGTTTAATACGCATGTGTACCTGTGCGGTAGTTAGCTTGCACATAATTTCTCGCCATTTTATCACATTCGTAAACATTTGTTAAATCATAACCTCCGCCGTAACTTTCTTTATCAACTACAGCTTCAACTAAGCGACCAATTTCCAAAAATCCAATTTTATCCTCAAGAAACAGCTTTACAGCCTCCTCACCTGCACCATTTGCTGCACAAGGAGCAAGGCCGCCTTTTGAAATAGCTTTTTTACACGCTGGCAAACAGCGAAATAAAGCCTCATCTGGTCTTGAAAAAGTTAGTTTGCCTAAAGCAAAAAAATCAAGCTCAGGTGCAATAGCACTACCACGATTTGGCCATGTTAAGGCGTATTGTATAGGTATGCGCATATCTGGTACGCCTAGCTGTGCTATTATAGAGTTATCACTAAACTGCACAGCGGAATGTATAATACTTTGCCTTTGCACAACAATTTCTATTTGTTCTGCTGGCATATCAAACAACCACGCTGCTTCGATAAGCTCTAAGCCTTTATTCATTAAGGTTGAGCTATCAACAGTTATCTTTGCACCCATTGACCAGTTTGGGTGCCTTAATGCATCATATTTTGTTTTTATGCGTAATTCATCTTGTTCCATGCCATAAAAAGGCCCACCTGAAGCAGTTAGAATAATTTTTTTCAAACTTTTTGCGCTGTGGACATCTTGCAAACATTGGAAAATCGCTGAATGTTCGCTATCAACAGGTAATAAATTTACACCAGCTTTTTTAACTGCTTGTGTTAAGATATGCCCGCCTGTAACTAAGCTCTCTTTGTTTGCAAGTGCAAGGTTATTACCTGAATTTACACACTCAAGGCTTGCTCCAAGGCCAGCTATACCCACAACACTATTTAACAAAATATCACAAGGTATGCTCGCAAGCTCAATTAAACCGCTCTCGCCACAAAAAAGTTTAGGTGCATTTGCGGTACCGCTAAGCTTAGCCTCTAATGTATTATACGCAAATTCATCTACCATACATACGTATTGTGGTTTAAATTTTGAAATTTGTTCTAAAATTAAATCTACATTTTTATGTGCAGCAAGTCCAACAACTTCGTAACCCTCTACACTTATAACATTTAAACTTTGCACACCAATTGAACCTGTGCTACCTAGTAAAATTATTTTCTTTGACATAATCCCTCTTTAAGTTTTCCAACTTGTAAATGCTAACGATATTATAACTGCGGCAAACGGCGCTATAAACATAACACTATCAAAACGATCTAATATGCCGCCATGTCCAGGAAATATCGTTCCGTAATCTTTAATTCCACACTGACGTTTTACTACACTTGCAAATAAATCGCCATAAATTCCCAAAATTGAGGCAAACAAAGCTAAAATTGCAACTAAACCATAAATTGAAATAACTACATCATCGCTAGAAAAAGCCTCTTGCCTACCTGCTAAATTTATATACCCATATGTCATTAGTAATGCAAGTGTTATCGCACCTAGCACACCACCTATTGCACCTTCAACCGTTTTATGTGGGCTGATATTAGGGCATAGTTTGCGTTTGCCAAAAGCACGTCCTGCAAAATAAGCACAGCTATCGCTACCCCAGCCAAAAGAAAAGGTTAAGAAAATAAAAAATATTGCATCGTATTCATAAAGTTCCACTGGAAAACGATTTTTTAAGTATACTATCGAATAAAAACACATAAATACCATTGCGCTAAAAAAGACAAGCCCGCTAGTTTTTTGAAAACTAACTGTGCCATTTCTCGCAACAAGATAAATGCCATAAAATAAAAGCAAAATAACAGTTGCTGGTATAACAAAGAGGCTAAAATCGCCTTCACCTGCGCAAAAAACTAAAAGCGCATACGGTATTTGTACTGCAAAAAGAGGCCACTCTTTTTTTGTAAAACCTACCGCATTAAAAACCTCATGTGTAGCTATAAGCGCAACTGTAGTAGCACACAGGTTAAAAATTATGGTATCGAATGTAAAAAATACTAGCGCTAAAATTAAAAGCCCTACAAGCGCTGTAATAATCCTTGTTTTCATCTAATTCTCCTATAGCTAATTATCTACATGTTATAAAAACATGTTTTTATAATAACAGCCATTTATTTTATAGGCCACCAAAACGTCGGGAGCGACTAGCAAAATCCATAATAGCGGTATCTAAATCCTCCCGAGTAAAATCTGGCCACAAGACGTCCATCTCAACTAGTTCTGCGTAAGCCGCCTGCCATAACATAAAGTTTGAAAGACGTTTTTCTCCACTAGGGCGTAAAACAAAATCTAAATCATTTTGCCCTGCGTTGTAAAGATTATTGCTAATTAAATCTTCTGTTATATCCTCAGCATTAATTTCACCATCTTTAACTTGTTGTGCAAGTTTTTTTGTAGCTTGTAATATTTCATGCCGAGCACCATAATTAATTGCTATGTTAAGCGTCATACCTGTATTATTAACAGTTTTTTGCTCTATATCAAGCATTAATGCTTGATGCTTTTTATCTAAAACAGAGCGCTCTCCCATAAAGTTAATTTTATTATTTTCTTTTTGGTAGTCATATGCTTTTAAAAGATAATCGCCAAAAAGCTTCATTATAGCATCAACCTCTTTAGGTGGACGTTTCCAGTTTTCAGTGGAAAAAGCATAAAAATAAACTGATTTAACACCTATCTCATTACAATAACGTGTTATATCTTGAAATACCTCCGCACCTTTTTTATGCCCTGCTGTGCGTGGCAAAGCACGCTTTTTTGCCCAACGACCATTGCCATCCATAATAATACCTATGGAAAGCCCTTTCGCCATATCTTTGATATTGTTTTGCATAAAAACTCCTATATAAAATATATGCTTAACTTCAAATGTCAACACCTAAAAATAGTGGTGCCACCAAATTTTAACTCCCAAAAATGCTTTGCAAAATAAATTGCTCTCAACTAGCTATTTTTTAAAACTTAAAATACAGGCAGCCCCACGCTATAAATCAAACTGATAAAATTTCTTTTTGTTTTACATCAACAGCTGCATCAATTTTTTTAACAAAGCCGTCTGTCATTTTTTGTATTTTTTCTTCCATATCTTTTTGATCATCTTCAGTAATTTCGCTAGCTTTTTTAAGTGTTTTTGCATGATCAATAGCATCGCGGCGCACATTACGCACAGCAACTTTAGCAGCTTCGCCTAATTTAGAAACTTCTTTTGCAAGTTGTTTGCGACGTTCTTCTGTTGGTGCTGGAAAGTTTAGGCGTATAGTTGTGCCATCATCAACAGGGTTAATGCCAAGATCGCTCATTTGTATTGCTTTTATTATATCTTTTAAAACGCTTCGATCCCATGGTGTTACTGTTAGCACGCGAGCCTCTGGTACAGCTATTGCCGCTACTTGTTGCAAAGGTGTTGGTGCACCATAATATTCCACTTGAACATGGTCAAGCACAGCTGGGTTTGCACGCCCTGCGCGTATAGCGGAAAGTTCGCCTGCTAAATGCTCAACAGCGCCGTTCATTCTCTCTTCAAATGCAGTTGTATGTTTGCTCATAATAAGCCTCCTAGTTTTTGTTATAGTTTTTATATATAGTATTATTATGTACTTATATAAAATTCGCTTTTCTATTTATTTTACAACAAAATGGCGCTAATGTAAATATAAAAGCGCAAACATGTTTTCATTTTACAAACAATTCAAAGATTGTTCTATTTTTAATTTCCAAATTCTATAGATTTTCCGCTTTTTTCTTCTCTCCACTCTAAAAAATTTATATCTTATAAGTGACCATGCACTCCGATGTAATATAAAAGTGTTCATATTTATGTTGTTGCGCTATGCTTTCATTAACTTACAAATTTGTGATATTCATAAAATCAGCAAAAACTAATGCTAAAACACAACATCAACAAAGGATTTGCACACACTTTGCAAGTAAATAAAAAAACAAATAAAAAAACATTTTAAAAACCCTTGCTTTTTTGATAATATTCTGATACAATAGGTAGGCTGATTATTTAACAAATAGCTACTATATTAAAGCGAGGAGGTGCAGCAAAGTGGCAAAATGTGAAGTTTGTGGAAAAGGTGTGTCTTTTGGCATTCAAGTATCCCACTCCCATCGTAGGAGCAACAGAACTTGGAAACCAAATATCAAGCGTGTTAAAGCGGTTGTAGAGGGCTCTCCAAAATATGTTCACGCATGCTCCCGCTGCCTACGCGCAGGGAAGGTAACTCGCCCTGTACGTAAAATGGCAACAGACGTTGCTGTGTAAGCAAAGCAAGTAAGAGGTTTTCGCACTAGCGAAAACCTCTTTTACTTTTTATTCATTTTATTATTTCAGCTATAAATAAGGAGTTAAACCATGGCTATACCCAAAGACCCTATTATGCTATTAAGCTATATAAATACACAATTACGTGATTTTTACAAAAACCTAACCAACCTATGCGAGGATAAAAACCTAAACGAAACAGCACTATGCGAAACTCTAGCTAAAATTGATTATCACTACGATAAAGAATTAAATCAATTTAAATAAAATATAATTATAATAACAAATAATAATTTCAAATATAAATAAGCATCTGTAACATTCATCATTACTATTAAGTATTTTAAAAAGACCTAAAACTTTGTTTAAAATAAAGTTTTAGGTCTTTTTTTATAATAGTGGGGAAAATGTGCGTAATATCCCTAATAACACAAACTGAACAAATTTTAACCTGCCTTGATATGGATGATTTTCAATTGTTATTTCTTTGCAACTTTCTTGTGTGGATAAAAAATCTTTTTTTATCTTTTCAACCACTGAAGATTTATACATAAATGCGCCGCATTCATAATGTAGCGCTAAACTTCTATAATCTAAATTTATAGTTCCTACTACAGCTGTTTCATCATCACAAACAAACATTTTTGAATGTATAAAACCCGGTGTGTACTCATAAATTTTTACACCAGCTTTTAACAGATCTTTATAATAAGAACGCGATAAAAAGAATATTATTTTTTGATCTGGTACACCCGGTAGCATTACTCTAACATCTATACCTGATTTTGCAGCTGTCATTAACGAAACCATCATTTCTCTAGTTATAATAAGGTAAGGAGTAGTTATGTAAACATATTTTTTAGCACAATTCAACATACTCATATAAACATTTTCACCAACAGCGTCATCATCTAATGGTGTATCCGAATAAGGCTGGATTATACCATCTGATTTATATTTTTTTGTTGGTGCATATTTAGAATAATCCTCAATTTGTTCTGTCATTGAGCTCCACATTGAAAGAAACATTACGGTTAAATTGTAAACGGCTTCTCCTTTAAACAAAACAGCCGTATCTTTCCAGTGACCAAATTTTTCAACTTGGTTTATATATTCATCCGCTAGGTTAACCCCACCAACAAAACCAATGTTACCATCAATAACACATATTTTTCGATGGTCACGGTTATTAAAATTAGCATTAAAAAGATTACTAAATTTATTAAATACACGGCAATCTATCTTATGGTTTCGAAGCCTTTTCGCAAAGCTCATTGGCAATGTTTTTAAACAACCTAAATCATCATACATTAACCTTACATCAACGCCTTGTGCGGCTTTTTCAATCAATATTTTTTCAATTTCATTCCACATTTTACCTTGCTCGATTATGAAATATTCCATAAATATAAATTTTTCAGCCGTTTTAAGTTCCCTAAGCATAGCCTGCCATTTTTCTTCACCAAGGTGGTAATATTCTACCTCAGTGCCCTCATATGCTGGCGAATATGCAACGCGTCTAATATATTCTGATTGGCGTAAAATATTAGGATTTTCGACAAAAAACTCTGGTCTTGGTTTGTTAATGCTTGCCAAACCTTTTGCTTGTTCAATGTCTATTTGCTTTAACATTTCTTTTTTCTTTTTGCTTATACTTTGTTTTCCATAAACGATATATATAATAGCACCTATTATAGGTATGGTATTTAATATAATTATCCAAGGTATTTTGTTTTCTGGATATGTGTTTTCAATAATTATATTAATGGTAACTACTAAATTTATAATCAGTAAAACAAGAACCAACAAATCAATCAAATTGCCAAGAACAAATAATATTGCTGTCCAAAACAACACTTGTAAAACCAATGTAGAAAAAATTAACGCTGCACGAATAAACACCTTGTTTTTCACTGCACAATCCTCCATATTTCACATAATAATATCAATAATTATATATTATTTGTTAAAAAATGTCAATTAAACAGATATTTTTATAATAATTTTATCTTAACGGCACACCCCTCTCTTTTTAAATTTTGTTTTTAAAAAAACAGCAAAAGTTATGGTAAATTTGCCATAGCTCTTGCTGTTTTTTCATCATTAAAATTATTCTTTGTCTTGCAAAGCTGTGTCATCTCTGCTACTCATTCTTGACTGTTTGCTTGCCATTTTATCATCATACATCTTTTTATCAACATTTTTAAAAAATTCATTATAGTCATGTATTGTTTTTCCAACAAATCTATCATAGCCGAATGCAAGCGAAAATTTGTAATCATCATTTGAATTTGCTTTATCTATTTGTTCAACAATTATTTTAATTGTGTTTTCTATTTCTTGCTTTGTACAGCCTGATAAAATTGAAACAAATTCATCTCCACCTACACGGAAGGTTTTACCATACTTATCAAAATTTCTGTGCAAACAAATGCTAGAATTTTTAATTGCACTATCACCTTCTATGTGTCCTAAAACATCATTTATCAATTTTAAATTATTCATATCTGATATAACGCACCATAATTCTACTTCTGTATTTTCATCTTCAAATAAATCGATTAATTCTTCGTGGTATGCCTTTGCGTTTAATCCACCTGTTAAAGTATCTTTAAACGAATATTCTAGTAACATAGTTTTCATTTTATTTGCTACGCTTGCTATTCTACCAACCTCATCTTTTGTATAAAGCTCTTTTGAAATTTCAATTTTCATGTTGCCTGTTTCAGCTATTGTCGACATAGATTTTTCGAGTTTAATTAAGCTCATACTCATATTTTTAGAAAAAAACCTAATAAATGTACTCACAGCAATAATAGAAATAATATTTAATACAATACCTGAAATTAAAATTGTAGCAACTAATACATCATTTCTGTGAAGTTCATCATTCAACAATCGTTCTTCTTCTGCTGTAAAATCATCAATACTACCAAAAAACTCGTTTGCTATTGGCGTTACAACTTGTAACGCATATAAAGCCTCATCATAATCGCCGCCACCTATACGTATATCAGCAGATAATATCATGCTTTCTTTATATACATTTTTTTCACCAATAATTCGCATAAATTCTTCAAGTTGCGAACCACTTAAATGTTCAGAAAAATAATCCATCTTTTCATCAAGTTCGTTAAATGCAAGTATATATTGATCATATAAATCATTGCGTATTATTTCATCTTCTTGCAATAAAATATCACGTCCTAAAACACGACAAACATACATATTTCTTACAATTGCGCTAAGCTGTTCTTTGTTTCTAACGTTTTCGTTAATAATATTCTGTGAAGAATAATTAACAGCAACAACTGAAAACAAAGAAAACAAACTTATTAAAATTACACTTAAAATGATAAACAATTGTAAAGGAACAAATTTCTTTTGAATTTTTGCATTGTTGAGCCAAAATCTAAATTTTTTCATAGAACTTTTTTACCTCGCAAAGTAAATTTCTGTGTCACTAGTATATAAAACTATTTTATTATATCTTTATATTTTTCTTCAAATTCTTTTATAGGCATTGGTCTTGCGTAATAATAACCCTGAACTGCATCGCAGCTTATCTCTTTTAAAGTTGCAATTTGCTGTGCTGTTTCGATGCCTTCTGCTACTACATACATATCTAAGTTATGCGCCACTTTTACAAAACCATCAACAACAAATTCTCCTCGAACTGCTTCTTTTTTGCCAGTAAAAAAACTTCTGTCCATTTTTAAAGTATCAACTTTTAAGTTTTTTAACATACCTAATGATGAATAACCTGCACCAAAGTCATCAATGGAAATTTTAAAACCATTGCTATGTAGTTCTGCAAATAGTGCATCAATTTTTTCTTCATTTTCTATTGTAGTTGTTTCTGTTAATTCTATTTCTATTAACTCGTGCGGTACATTATGTTTATCAACTATTCTTAAAATTTCTTTCACAAAATTTGGATAATTTAAATTTTGTCTTGAACAATTTACAGATATTGATATAAGATTTCTTTTTTCTAAAATCCACTTATGTATTATTATACAAACAATTTCCAAAACATATTTATCAAGTTCGACAACAAAACCATTTTTTTCAAACAATGGTATAAACGCATTAGGGTAAATCATTTTACCATCAGCTTCTACCCAGCGCACAAGTGCCTCAGCCCCAATAAGAGTATCATTCTTTAAACTAAATTTAGGTTGCAAATAAACCTCATATTCATGGTTTGCTAAAGCATCTTTCATTTTGCTTGTTAACTCTGCATCTGCTAAAAGTTTTTGTGTATAACTTTCATCGTAATCATATATTATCATACCCTTATTATCTTTGGCAATTCTGTGTGCTAAATTTAGCTTATTTATAATTTCATCAACATTTGTTTCGCCTAAACTTATTTTATATCTACCATAATTAAAATCAATCTTATAATTACCAAGTTCTGGTATAATTTTTTTATAATAGGATTCATAAAGTTCAGTGCGGTCTTCCATATCATCTAAAAAACCATTTCCCGAAAACAAAATAAATTCGTCCACACCTGTTCTTGAAATTTTCAAGCTAGGTTCATCTACAGTATCCCTAATTGCTTTAAATGCTTTTAAAACTTTATTTCCTGTTTCAAAACCAAATAATTCATTTATGGCTTTAAAATTATCAATATCTATTTTTATAACTGAATATTGCTTATTTTTATTGCTAACTAATGTTGTTTGCATATCTTTTTTTAATTTTGTTAAATTTGGTAGTGAAGTTAGCACATCATAATACGCCGTCTTTTCAATTGATTTAACTGTAACACTTCTATAAACCCATATGTAAACTACAAAAAAAGTTATTAGAACCAATATTACCACACTAAAATTTGTAACATGCATAACAACTGTTTCTAAACCAATATTAATTGCACTTTCTTCGATTGTGATTGCTAAAATCCAATCTGTCATATCAATTGGCGAATACACTAAAATTTTTTGGGTGCTTCCAGAATCATAATTTGCAATGTATGTAAAACTACCACTATTGCCATTTTCCACTGCTTGCATGCCGTTTTCAACATTTTCTGTGCCTAGCATTTCTAAATCGTTAGTTGGTACAAAACCATCATCAGTATGGCCTAAACTAGTTGTAAAAAGAATATTTAAATCGTAATCCAATAAAAAAATCCAGCCACCTTTAGCCGTGATATCCATTAGCTTGTATAAATCATTCACTGGTACTTGGCTGAGTAAAACTCCAGTTACAGTATTATTTTTTACAACCGGTACAGCTATATCAAAAACCAAATCGTCTTCTTTTTCAGAAAGATAAGGTTTTGCAACAAAAAAATCATTATTAAGCGCATTAACAAAACTTTCCTTTTCTGAAAAATTAAATTCTGCACCTTCGGTTGAAATGCTATTTCCGTTTATATCTACGTAGTAAAGGTTATTAAAATCTTCAACTTGGGATTGCGATTTTAAAAAATCCACAGCGTTACTATAGTTAACATCAGCGTTTGCTGCATATTTTGCTAGTTGAGAAAGAGCCTGCTCGGTTTTCTTTATGCTACTAGCAATTTCTGCTCCCATCTCAATGCCAATTTTTTCCATATCATTTTGTGCAACTTCAAGAATTTGATCGTCTATTGTCATTACATATCCAATAATAAGGCTAGCTATTGCAAAAAAAACTACTGTAATAAAAACAATTGAAAACTTATTAAAATCAACTTTCTTTATCATTTGGCACCATACCTTTTTAAGATTAATAATGTTCAATTAAAGCGCTTAAATTTAATCAATATTTTTAATCTTACTTTTCATTTTATCACACTATCATCAATTTTGCTATTCTTTTTTTAATTATTATGATTTTTTCAATGATATTAATCCAAAAATTGTTCCACAAATACCACCTACTATGTGCATAAAATTCGCGACATTATCTCTTACAAATACAATAGAAAGCACCTGTTCACCTAAATACAATGCTGCTACTAAAATTAATGTTAATGGTATTTTATTCTCTTTCATGCCAGCAAGAGAGGCAAGCATTATCATCATAAACACTATACCAGACGCACCGTGCAAACCGCTAGTAAAAATTAAACATTGCAAAACACCAGTAATTAATGCTGTTGCTAACACCGCAACTCCTAATTTTGCACTGCCATATTTTTCCTCCAGTGGTGGACCTACAACTAACAATAACAGCATATTACCCATAAAGTGTTCCCACCCTGAGTGTCCTATTATGTGCCCAAACAACCTGATATAAAAAAGTGGGTTTAACATTGAGCTACGATAAACTGTAAATAAGTTTAAAGTTGTCCAGCTGTTTGTTACAAAATCTAAAACTAATGCTAATAATGATAAAAAGAATATTGTTAATATTACTGGTGAGTTATATTGCAACTTACCTATAATTTTTTTGTGCATATGAACCTCCATAAAATAACTTATTATTGTTTTTCTAAAACGCAATATGCCATTGCAAGACCATTTTCATGTGTGATGGAAAGATGTGCTATATAGCCATTTTCTTTCATAAATTTTTGTGCACTGCCTGTAAAAGCATAGTGTGGTGCACCACTTTCATTGCGCAATGCCATAACCTCGCAAAACCCAAAACCAGTAAGCCCTTTGCCTGTAGCTTTTCCGAAAGCTTCCTTTGCAGCAAAATTTGCAGCAGCACGCTCGTAGTTACTTACATTCTCTCCAAATAGTGCAATTTCTTGTTCTGCAAACATGCGCTTTAAAAAATGTTTTCCGTGTGTGCTTTTTATGCTTTTTTCTATTCTTACAATAGTTGTTATATCACAGCCTATACCTATTATCATAAAAATTCTCTTTTCTAAAAATATTTCTTCTAAAACCAGTATATCATATACTTTTATTACTTGCAAATATTGTTTTTACATGTTATAATATACCAGTTAAACGCCAAGACGGAGAAAAGTATTTTTTGCTATATCACCACAGAGAGAGGCTGTCGCTGAAAAAGCCTTGTGATAACCAAAGAAGAAGTTCCCTCCCGAGCGGTTTTGCTTAAAACATTAGCTATAATTTTTTTATTGTTTAGTGTGTGTAGGTAAAAACGGTTCTCGCCGTTATACGAGGCTTAAGCGCTTGCCCTTGGGTAAGAACGTGGGTGGTACCGCGGAGTATTTGCATTTTTTCAAAGCTTCGTCCCCGATTTTACGGGGATGGGGCTTTTTTTATTTTAAAATCTCCACCCTGACAAATATTAAAAAGGAGAACAAAACATGAAACAAGCACTTGAACAAATTCGTCTTTCGGCCGCTGAGGCAATTGCCGCCGCTGTGGACGAAAAATCTGCCGAGACATTGCGTGTGCAATACCTTGGCAAAAAAGGTGAAATTACTGCAATTTTAAAACAAATGGGTAAACTTTCTGCTGAGGAGCGCCCAATACTTGGCGCACTTGCAAACGAGGTGCGTGCAGAAATTGAAAACCTACTTAAAGCAAAAAGCACCGCACTTGCAGATGCTGCTTTAAATGCTAGACTTGCTAATGAAAGCATTGATATCACACTGCCAGGCGTAGAGCCAGCACAAGGTGGCCGCCACCCTATTCAAAGTGTTTTAAACGAACTTAAAGAGATATTTTTAGGTATGGGCTTTGACGTTGTTTCAGGCCCTGAGGTAGAGCTTGACCACTACAACTTTGAAATGATGCGCATGCCAAAAAGTCACCCTGCGCGTGATACACAAGATACTTTTTACATCACAGACAACATTTTGCTGCGTACACAAACAAGCCCTATACAAATACGCACACTAGAAAAAGCCGTAGCTGAGGCTAAAGAAGCAGGCCTACCTGCTGGCACCCTAAAACATCCTGTGCGCATTATTGCACCCGGCCGTGTATACCGCTCTGACGCTGTTGACGCTACACACAGCCCACTTTTTCACCAAATTGAAGGCCTTGTTGTTGCCGAGGGTGTAACTTTCTCTGACCTTAAAGGCACGCTTGACGTATTTATACGCAAGCTTTATGGCGAAAAAACACAAGTGCGTTTCCGCCCACATCATTTCCCTTATACTGAACCATCTGCTGAGATGGACATGAGCTGTTTCCGCTGTGGTGGCAGTGGCTGTGGCCTTTGCAAACACGAGGGCTGGATAGAAATTTTAGGCTGCGGCATGGTGCACCCAGAACTACTAGAAAACGTTGGCATTGACAGCGAAAAATACACTGGTTTTGCCTTTGGTATAGGCCTTGAGCGCATTACAACAATGCGCTACACAATAGACGATATGCGCCTATTGTACGAAAACGATTTGCGCTTTTTAAAGCAATTTAACTAAGAGGAGGATTAAAAATGATATTACCATTACAATGGGCGAAAGAATTTGCCAATATACCTTTTTATCCTGCAAATAGTTCCGCTGAAACAAAAGCAAAAAATGCAAATGAAGAGATTATATCCTTGCGTGAAATCACTGAAAAACTAACTATGTCTGGCACTAAAGTTGAAACAGCTGAAAACATGGCTGAAGAAATTTCAAACGTGCTTATTGGCGAGGTTTTATCACTTGTGCCACACCCTGATTCTGACCACATGTTTGTAACAACTATTGATGTTGGCCAAGTTGCAAAGGGCGAAGAAGCTATACAAATAGTTACAGGTGCACAAAACCTAAAAATTGGCGATTGGGTTCCAGTGGCAATGCATAAATCTACCTTGCCAGGTGGCAAAAACATACTAAAAGGTCAATTGCGTGGTGTTGATAGCAACGGCATGCTTTGCGGTATGAGCGAGCTAGGCTTAACTATAAACGATTTTCCATACTGTGAAGAAAACGGCATTATGGTTATTACCGATGATATTAAAACTGCTAAAAATGTGTACCTAGGCATGGCAGTAACTGAAGCTTTAGGGCTTGATGATACCGTACTTGACCTTGAAGTTACGCCTAACCGCCCTGATTGCCTTTCAATACGTGCATTAGGCCGTGAATGCGCTGCAACTTTTGGCGTACCTTTTATTGACCACACACCTAGTGTAAAAGCGGGTAATGGTGATGTAAACAACATGCTTGAAGTTAAAATTGAAAACCCTGAACTTTGCTACCGCTACTGCGGCGCAGTTGTTGAAAACGTGCGTGTTAAACCCTCACCGATGTGGTTGCGTGAGCGTTTGCGTGCTTGTGGTGTGCGCCCTATTAACAACATAGTTGATATTACAAACTACGTTATGCTTGAATATGGCCAACCTATGCACTGTTTTGATTACAAATATGTAAACGGTGGTAAAATAACTGTGCGCCTTGCTAAAGAAAACGAGAGCATAGTTACACTAGATAAAACAGAGCGCAAACTAACAAGCGATATGCTAATAATTGCTGATGAAAAAGAACCTATTGCTGTTGCTGGTGTTATGGGCGGAGAGTTTAGCGGCACTTATGATGACACAACAACAATAGTTTTTGAGAGTGCTATGTTTAACGGCCCATCTGTACGAACAACTGCACGTGCTCTAGGCATGAGGACAGAAGCCTCAGGAAAATATGAAAAAGGCCTTAGCGCAACAAACTGCATGCCTGCTATTGAGCGTGCTTTAGAGCTTGTGCAAATGCTAGATGCTGGCGATGTTGTAAACGGTATTATTGATAACTACCCTTGCACTGACGAACGCTTGCGCACTTTGTGGGATGGTAAACGTCGCCTACCACTAGACATAGTTATGATAAACAAGCTTCTTGGCACAAAGTTAACTGCTGACGATGCGAAAGCATACCTTGCGCCATTAGACTTTACTTTTGATGGCGAAGATGTTATTATTCCTGCTTTACGTGGTGATGTTATGCGCACATGCGATTTAGCTGAAGAAATTGCACGTTATATTGGCTACAACAAAATGCCAAGCACATTAATGCAAGGCACAGCCGACGCACGCCCAACACCACGCCAAAGTTTTAGTGAAAAAATGCTAAACACACTTTGTGGATACGGCTTTTATGAAGTTGAAACTTTCAGTTTTTACTCTCCAAAATGCTTTGATTTAATAAACCTACCAGCTGATGATAGCCGCCGCAATGCTGTGCTTATCTCTAACCCATTGGGTGAAGATACATCCATTATGCGCACAACAGCTTTGCCTAGTGTTTTAAGTGTTATAGGCACAAACTACGCCGCACGTGCTAGCGAGGCTGCTATTTTTGAACAGGCTGCTGAGTATATACCAAGCACTTTTGACGCTGAAAAAGCTGGTTTAAACTTTGATAATTACAACGCTTTAACAGCAAAACTTGTAGAGCTTGGCAAAACACCTAATGATTTGCTACCTACTGAAAACCAAAAAATTATCACTGCAGCCTATGGAGCAAACTGGGATTACCGAGCAATGAAAGGCATTGTTGAACGTTTAACTGAAACCGCACACATTGCACCTAGCCGTTTGCGTACCATACGCAACACCGGGGGCAACACATGGCACCCAGGGCGCACAGCGGATATACTTTGCCGAAATGGTGCAGAAGAAGTTTTACTTGCAACTATAGGCGAGATACACCCTAAAGTTTGCGCAAATTACGGTATTAAAACACGTGTTGTTGCAGCTGATATAAACCTAGATGCTTTATTTGCTTGCAGAGTTGCACAAGCAAACTATAAACCACTACCAAAAACACCAGCTTCTACACGTGACCTTGCACTTGTTGCTGATGTAGCTTGCCCTGCTGGTGAAATAGTAGCTTGCATACAAAAAGCTGCTGGTAAAATGCTAGAGAGCATTAGCCTATTTGACATTTACACAGGCGATAAAATTGCCGAGGGCACAAAGAGCCTTGCATATAGTTTAGTATTCCGTGCACCTGATAGAACCTTAACAGATACCGAGGTTGATGTATGCATAGAAAAAATTCTTAAAAATTTAAGCAACATTAATGTTGCAATACGCAGCTAATATTTTTTTGTAGAATATGATGTTTTTTTGTCTCTATCCTTGCACTCTTAAAAAAAATAGTGTACAATGATTAAAATACAGTTTTTAATAAGAGAGGAGCATCAACATGAAAGACCCAACAGCAATTTTTTCTATCTACGACGACAAGGACAGCGAAATACGCGAAATTTTACAACAGGTTTACGATGCTCTTAAGGAAAAAGGCTATAACCCTATTAATCAATTAGTTGGATATATTTTATCAGAGGACCCTACTTATATAACCACACATATGGGTGCACGCAACCTTATACGTAAACTAGACCGTGATGATTTATTACAATCACTTGTTCGCAATTATTTAGACACCTAATCAGTTGCGAGTACTCTCACTTAATTTACCCATAACAATAATAAAAACTACCTATTTTAAACATAATGCTTAAAATAGGTAGTTTTTTATTTACTTGAATTTAGTTTTTAACATTATCACTAAAAGGAGTTTAAAACTTAAGCATGTTTTGCTTTTTCGTTTTGTTTTTCGTTACGCTTTGCTGTTAAAATACCTGCAAGCAGTTGTACTAATGCAAGTATAGCAAACGCCAAGCTAAATTTATCAAAAATAATCATAGGTAATGTGAAATCCTGCGTAAGCAATAGTAAAATCAATGTAATCACAAATAATAATGCGCCTATAATTTTAATTAATATTTGTTTTTTATATTTTTTCTCACTTTCTTCTTCACTTTCTGTTTCTTCATCTTCATCACTGTTTGCTTTATATTTTTTACGTAATATATAAATTATTGCAAGGATAAAGGTTAATATCGTCATCAGTAAATCAAACAAACTCCAAGCTGCAAAACCTATTACTTTTGCTGATAAAGGCACTCCACCATCTGTAATTACCTGTGTTTGTGTAGGTACTTTATCTTCGTATTCAACAGTAACGACATGTTCACCATCTTCTAAGTTTTCAAAAGCTTCTGGCGAAATACTTAAATTACCATCCTCAAATGTGTATAAATCATCGCCCAAATCATTACCATCAATTTGTACATTTATAGGTGGCTCTGTAGGTTGATTTGTTTCTATATCAATGCCACCATCAGGTGTAATATCAACTATTGGTGGCTCAGTTGTTCCACCACTATTTGTGCCATTGTCAGTTGGTACCGGGTTTGGCTCTTCTGTTGGTTGTGTTGTTGGTTCTTCGCTTGGAGTTGCTGTTGCTAGTGGTTCTGGTGTTGTGCTTTCCTCAGGCGTTACTGTTGGTGTTGCCGTTGCAACTGGCACAATTGTTGGCGTTGCTGGTGCTGG
>CAYJKG010000015.1:28354-60332 GCA_964370685.1 uncultured Faecalibacterium sp.
GTTGCTGGTGCTGGCGTTGGAGTTGCTGGTGTTGGTGTTGCTGGTGCTGGTGTTGGTGTATTTGTAACCGAACTATTCAATTGCCACTGTGCATATAAAACCGCATCATCAGTTAATGAAATTACATCACCAGTGCGATAAATTTGGCTTGCACCTGCTTGGTTTATTGTCCAATACAAGAAAGTGTATCCACTTCTTGTAAATTCATTAGCATCAACTATTTTTGTTGCACCCATTTCAATATCAATCGCTGTTCTATTTGTGCCATCATTTGCATTATAGGTTAAAACTGGGTTATAAGTCCACACTGGATGCAAAGTTGTATCTTCATCTGGCTTAAAACTTTCGCCTGGTTTTAAAATAGGTCCATCTGGTGTGCCATCACCGTCAGTATCTTCTTGCCAACCTTCTAACTCATAATCTGGCTTTTGTATATCATTTTTATCTGGTAATATAATACTTCCACCGTCTTCAACATCAATATCAGGCAAATCCGTACCACCGTTTGGTGTTGTGCCTCCGTCTGGGATAAAATCTACAATATGGATTTTTTGCCAAATTGCATAAAGGCTCAAATCTTTTTCTAAATTAAACATCGCATTTGGTTGGTAGTTAGCACCTGTTCCATCTGCTTTTGTATTCCAAACTTTAAATTTATAGCCATCTCGCACAAGGTCGTTTTCGTCTTGCACTGTTACCTCTACACCAACTTTAACTGGTGCTTGTGTTGGCACACTTCCACCTGTTGCATCATTAGGATGATATGTTATTGTTACTTCGTCTTGGTGTGTTGCATCCGCCTCCCAAATTGCATACAAAATTGTTGGTTTAATAATGCTTACATTTGCTTGCCCTTGTGTGTAGGTTGCTGTTGCGCTTGTTGGAGTTTCACTCCAACCAAGAAATTTATAACCAATGTTAGCAAACCCATCACCTGTCGCAAGGTTAGTAATAGTGCTTTCCCCCTCAATAAATTTTACTGCTGTTGGTTTTGTGCCAGTACCGCTGTTTAGGTCGTATGTTAGGTAATAAGCCCATTTTGCTATTCGTGTTGTATCACTGTCGGGTGTAAAACTTTCTCCTGGTTTTAAAATTGGACCATCTGTTATGCCGTCGTTATCTGTATCTTCTTGCCAGCCCTCAAATTCATACCCAGGCTTTGTTAAGTCGCCTTTATCTGGTAAAATTACATCGTTAGTATTTTCAGTGGTTTTATCACTTGGTGCTGTACCTGTATCAGCTGTGCCTTTATCAAAACTTACTGTATGTATTTTTTGCCAAATTGCATAAAGATGCAATTCTTCTTTTAATTCTAGCGTTGCATTTGGTTGATAACTTGTACCCGTCCCATCTGCTTTTGTATTCCAACTTATAAATTTATAACCATCGTTAACAAATGTGTTATCATCAATTGTTATATTGCCGCCTGTTTCAGTATCATCTATTGTGCTATCGATAGCAGTTTGTGTAATATTAGAATTGTAGATTAATTTAAAGTTATCTGTTGGTGGAATTATTGTGCCACTTGAGCAATAAATTTTAACATATTTTTCTTTATGTATATGAGCATTTCCAACGTGAGCTATGCCTTTTTCTATAAGTACATCTTCAGATGTGCCGCTATCCACTTTTGCATTTGTGCAAGAAGCATTATGCGTACCATTTAATGCATGAGTATAATTAATTGTAGTTGCTTTAACAACACCACCATTAAGTTGAACGGCACCATCAATAGCAGCATTATTTACACTAGTTGCTATAGCTTGAGCTGAGTTATTTGTTGTAACGCCCGTGCTAAAACCAAAACCATATTCACTAGAACCTATTAAAACACCACTGTTATTCACCACAGCAGATCCATAAACACCATTACCGGCTGAGCTAGTAGCAACTACTTCTCCTGAATTTACAGTTATCGCAGCAGAAATACCATGACCATGATGAAGTGGACTATACCCACCAGTGCCAGGCTTTAACCCTTCCACTACATACGTTCCAGTAGCTTCTATTTTACCTGTACTGTTAAAAGTTACACTCCCTGCTTTTATTCCATGACTACCCATTGCCTTTAAATTACCACTTCCGACAAAGGTTAAATTACCTGTTGATTCAACTGCGATACTATCAATACTATTAATTATATTATCGTTTTTCAAATCAATGGTTAAATCACCTGTAATTTTTAAAGCTCCTATTAAGCTTGCATTTGTAAGTGTTAGTATTTTATTATCTATATTATACGCTATATCGCCTGAAGTATTTGTTGCAGATGTATTAATACTAGTTGATGTAACAACAACATTATTAATACTAAATGGATATGTAATTTCTTCACCTTTAAGGGCTAAAGGTGTATCAAAACTAGATATTAACAGATTATCATCTTCACCACCTAAAATTTTTTGTTCGCTTGCCTCTGCTGTTGGAGCATTCGTTGGTTCTACTGTTGGAGCATTCGTTGACTCTGCATCTATATTTTTTTCATCTGTAATTATTATCTCCTTTGGAAAGATAACATTTTCCTCAGTATAAGCGTTAAGTGGCATCCATGAAAAAACTATCAAAAATACTAGTAAGCAAGATAAGTTTTTACAAATATTTTTCTTCATAACTTTCCTCCAAAATTAAACAAATTCAATATTTTTAATTGTTTTATATATATTGTTTTATCTAAATATACTAGTATATTTGTCTTTTTTTTATCAATATATATGTCCTAATTATAACATAGCACTTTCAATTCTTCAATAGTATCACTTTATATTGTCAGAGCTCAATTTGTTTATAAAATATTTATTTGTATTAACTTATCAGCTTATAGTATACAAAGTACACAAAATCATTGTATACATAAAAAATAACATCTTACTTATAGTTGTAGAATTTTACACTTAAATTTTGTATATTGCTACAATAAATAATTTTGTAACAAAAGTGGTGTGACGAAATGTATTTTAAATAGTAAAATGCACAAACAAATAACTCATAATAAATAAAAATCACTTGAAATTAGGGGCATTTAAGCCTAAAATCAAGTGATTTTTTACGGAATATTTTTCTATAAAGGCTATTTCGTACAGCCCCTTTTAATTATAATGAATATTTAATCCTTTAAAAGATATTCTACTTTTTCAAATATTATCATCTTCAAATATTTTCATCCTAAATTGCGTTTTTTATCAAGGCGCATTTTATCTGCTATCATTGCAACAAATTCGCTATTAGTAGGTTTACCACGCAAATTATGTATAGTGTAACCAAAATAGCTATTTAAGGTATCTACATCACCCCTATCCCACGCAACTTCTATGGCATGTCGTATTGCACGTTCAACCCTTGACGCTGTAGTGCTATTTTTCTTTGCTATTTCTGGATACAAACGTTTTGTAACTGCGTTAATATACTCAGAATCTTGCATTGTAAACAAAATTGCATCTCTTAAAAATTGATAACCTTTTATGTGCGCAGGAACACCAATTTGGTGTAAAATCTCTGTTACTGCTACCTCTTCACTCGCCTTTAAATTTTGCTTTGAACTGTTTTGCTTACTCATAGTTTTTAGCACATGCGTTGTTAAAACATTTTCATCAAAAGGTTTTAAAAAATAAAATGAAAAACCTGCTTCTAACAATTCCTTTTCCATTTCTTCACTTTGAAAAGCACCTGTAACAAAAAAACTTGTTTTACTTGCACATGCGTTTTGATATCTTTCTTTAATTGTTATAGCATCAAGCCCTGGCATAAATGCATCTAACAAAACTGCTTGTGGCTGTGTATTTAATAATTTTTGCAAAACTTTACTTCCATCTTTTTCAACAATTGTTACAATAACACCTTTTTCTTCTAGTGCTTTACGACAACGGCTGCTAATTTCTTCACTTGTGTTTGACATTACAAATTTGATTTGCTCCATTCTTTTTTCCTCCGTTTTATATTTTATTTCCTAAACCATGGGTATTTTACCATATATTTCCATTTTAGTCAACACTTTTCCAACACAAATTTCCATTTTTTGGAAATTTTTTCAACTTTTAGTTTTACTCATGCCTTTTAAAGCAATCTACAAACGTTTATAGTTTTTCACAAAAAAAGCACTATTTACAAAAATGGATGAACCCATTTTTGTAAATAGCGCTGAAGCACTATTGTTATTTATACATCGCCGATTAAACATAATTCTGATTGTATTTGTTAGTTTAGTTTTTTCTTGTTTTTTCAATTTGTCTTTGTAACAATTGTGGTGATAAACTATAAGACAGTGCTGTTTGTTCTGAAATTCTTCCCTCTTTTAATAAGCGCAAAATTTCCATATCCATACTTAACATGCCCTCGTCTGCCGCACTTTGTATCATAGAATTTATTTGGTGAGTTCTTCCATCACGTATAAGTGTGCGTATTGCATTATTACAATGCATAACTTCAAAAACAGGTATAAGTGTTCCATCAACAGCTGGTAGTAGTTGTTGACAAACAACAGTTTGCAACACCATTGAAAGTTGCATTCTTACTTGCTCTTGCTGTATCGACGCAAAACTATCTACCAAACGATCTATTGCGTTTGCTGCACCTAGTGTATGCAATGCTGAAAAAATATAATGTCCTGTTTCTGCAGCTGTAAGTGCAATGTTTATTGTTTCAGGGTCGCGTAACTCGCCTATTAAAATAACATCTGGACTTTGGCGCAATGCTGCACGCAACGCAACTGCATAGCTTTCTGTATCGAGAAAAATCTCTCTTTGACTTATTATAGATTGTTTATGCGCATGCAAATATTCAATAGGATCCTCAAGCGTTACTATATGTGAATTTTTACGCTTATTAATCGCATCTAAAATACATGCTAAAGTAGTTGTTTTACCACTTCCTGCAAGGCCTGTAACTAAAACTAAACCACGTTGTTTATCTGCTAAATCAATTACATTTTTTGGTATAGATAAATCCTCTGGCTTTGGTAATCCAAAAGAAACAACACGTATTACCGCTGCATATGTTCCACGTTGTTTATATGAGTTTATCCTAAAACGAGAAACATGTTTCAGTGCAAACGAAAAATCGTCATCGCCTTTTTTATAAAGTATATTAATATCTCTGTTTGCAATTTCATAAACCGTTTTTATTAACTCTTCAGCTTTTGCAGGGCTTATTGCATCTTGAGTCCAGTTTTCAATTCTTCTATTTATTTTGCAACTAATTTGACGACCCGATACAATAAAAATATCCATTGCACCTTTTTCTACCATATCTTTAAGCAGCAATTGTAAATCCATGTATGAAATCCTTTCTACTTTATACTAATTTGCCATTGTAAACGTTGTATTTCTTCATTTTTATTATTAGGAAACAGCACTTGCACATTTAATAGTTTTTCCAGACCTGCTTCAACTTGATAACTTACATTAACACCATCTGGTTGCATTTGCGCCTCAAAGCCTAAATTTTCAAATGCAGTTAATACATCTTTTTCACTTGTAGCCTTCCACGTTTTATGTAATGTTTGTAGCGTTAATTCAGCATTATTTTCTGCCTCGTAATAATCTTGCGTCGCTTTAACTGTTTTTAATGAAAGTTCATAATCTGTTTGTGCCCCTGAATAAATTAAAAGTGAAAACGCAGTTATTACCAAAACAGAAAAAATAGTTAATAAAGAAATAATACCTGTGCTAATAACAACTTTTTTCTTTTCCATTAATTTGCCACCTCCCTATTTTCTAGGTAGTGTAAAATGGTTGTTTCAAATATTATCTCCTCACTAGTTTCAACAGTAATATTTGCACTTAACATATCTTCATCATCAACATTTTGAATTACATTTAATATATACAAACAATTTTCTTGTGTTGTGCTAAGCCAGTTTTCATCAAAATAAATTTGCAGATTTTCACTGTTCTCTGCACCGATTATTTCGGCTAGCATTTCATCATCACCTTTTGCTGCTTTTACAGCTTCTGCCACAAACTGCACCTTTAATGTAGAGTTTGAATATGCCCTACTTTGGTTTGAATACAAAAATGATTGTGCAAATATACCAAGACCCGTTGCCATAAGTAAAAAGAAAAAAAGGCTATTTATAATTAACTCTATTAAAAAGAAACGATTTTGAGAGGTGTTTTTTTTCATGCTTCACCTCCGTAAGTTGGTAGATAAACACTTGAAGAGTATTCTTCACCTTTATCATCAATAATTTTTATTAATAATAATTTCTCTTCTGTAATTTCAAGTGTCATATCAGTAATATTCATAACTGGTTGCCCTATATAAGGTATAATTTCTGTGCCTTCTGGTACTAAAATTTCATTGAGAGTGCCGTCTTCCGTGTAAATCCATGTTTCATAGGCTTTGCCTTCGATATACTGTATTAAAACTAGAGCATCTTTACCTGCAACTTCATCTACTCTTATGCCTCCAGTTGTGTTATTTTGTCTTGTTTTTTCAGTTAAATATAAAACGGAGGTTCGCACATTATAATTTTGCTCTGACATCTCCACACCTTTTGTGTAAATATTTATAGCAACAATGCACAAAACTAAAATAGATACAGTATAAAGTGCAAAAAGGCAAAGCACAAACAAAACATCAACTATATGACCTTGTTTTTTAAATTTAGCTATAGTGCTCGCCACCTTTCACTTTATTTTTTATATTAATAAAAATCTGTGTTAACAATTCAAATACAGTTTCAATTTATCATAAACATAATTTACTATATATTATTTTGGCCCTATATAAAAAGCTGATATTTGTGGCAATAAGTTACTGCCTATATTTTCGTAATGTACAACAAAGTTTTTTTCATCATAATATAGGCCATATTCTTCAACTAGGTAATCTAAATCATCGGCATATTTCCCCTCAAGTGCGTAACATTGAACAGAGCTACGTCTTACGTTTTTTTCTAACAGCTCAAGTTGTTCTTGCGAAACAGTGCCTGATACATCATCAACACCAAAAACAAAAATATATATAACACCAGCAAACAATAATATGGACCAAAGCACTGCGCTAAAGAGGACCTTTTTAATTTTTACAATTAAACTTTCTCTCATATTACACCCCTTGATACTAACACACCTAGATATGTTTTTTACATTACTAATTTGCCTAATATTTAAACATTAGTATATTTCCATAAAACTATAAACCCGCTAAAATACCTGTTAATGGTAGCATAACACTTAGCATAACCATACCTACAAGTACGCATAAAATTGCAACTAAAGTTGGCTCAATTATAGAAAGCAACTTGTGAATTCTATCCTCGGCTTCTTCTTCATAACGCTTTGCAATAGTCATAAGCATTTCATCTGTTTCGCCTGTTCGCATACCTGCTACTATCATACCTTGATACTCAACAGAAAATATACCACCACTCATAAGTGCATCATTTAACGAAGTGCCTTCTTCAAGTTTTTCTTTTATTATTGCAACTTTTTTCTTTGCAATTTCGCTTTCTGTTATACTTTGAGCAAAATCAAAAGCCATAAGTGTTTCTATTCCGCTAGCAAGCATAAGTGACATGGAAAAGGCAAATCTATTTGCGGCTTGCGCAGCTGAAAGTTTTTTAGTAAGCGGAAAAACATCGTAAAATATTACCATGCGTTTTTTACCAAAATTAGTTGCTCTAAAAATTAAAAACGCCAATAATAAAACAGCCACAATTGCAAGTATTACAAATGCATACTTATTTAAAATATTACCTATATTTAGCATGGATTGTGCAAAGCTATTCATTTGTAAACCAAGCTGTGCAAAAACTTGCTCAAACACAGGCATAACTTGCATTATAAGCACAATAATAACAACCAAAACCATGCCTGCCATGCACATAGGATACATTACTGCATCTTTAATACTACGAGCTAGTTTATCCTTTTGCTCATAGTATTTTTGCAGTGCAAGTGTAGTTTCCTCCATACGTCCTGTTTGCTCGCCTACTTTTGCTAAACCAACAGCATAAGGAGGAAAATTACTTGAAGCTTCCATTGCTTCAGAAAACTTTTTGCCATCTACAACATCTTCATATAATTTAAAATAGAGATTTTTCACCGCTGGGTTTTTTGTGTTCTCGCTGATAATTGCGAGCGCCTCCCATGTTGATATACCACTTTTTAAAAACATATGTAATTCTTCAAAAAAAGAGCTTAAATAAGTTGGTGTCAACTCTACTGATTTTTTTTGAGCTTTCACCATTTTTTCTTTGGTGTTTTTCTCCATAAAATCAACCCTTTCTAGTAAAAGAACATTGCATTATAATTTTCGCCATCACCAATGTATTCCAATAAATCTGGGTTGCCATCACCCGTTGCAGCAAAAGTTGGGTCTAAACGTGTCCAGTTCTCTCCGTCAAACTGTATAACGTTTTCAAGCCAACCAGTTTCAGGTGTGTAAACACTTATCCACGCATGGTAAGCAGTGCCCGCATAGCCTATAACAAGTTGCGTTGGTATGCCTTGCGTGCGTAACATTGCTGTCATTAAAGCCGCATAATCAAAACATATACCTTTTTTTGTTTCGTATGTTTTATCTACATCTGGTAAATAAAAACTTTCTATATTTTCTGCTTTTACAACGTCATACTCAATATTGCCTGCAACATTATCGTAAACCCTTATAACAACATCTATATCATCAACTGCACCGGTTGCAATTTTTTGTGTTGCTGCAACAATTGCTGAGTTTTCGTTAAATTGTACATACTGGTTAGGGTATAAAAATGGGACATGATCATCAGATAAACTAACATTAAACGACGCAGTATCAACAACGGCATATGTTGTGCCTTGTATGTTTTCATTGATTGTTATTGTGTAACTGCCACTTCCTTGTGTAATCGGAAAAGTTTCAAAATTACCAGTTGGGTCTAAATCATAAGTATATGGCTCTTCACCGCCAAAACGTAACTGCATTTTTATTTTATCCGCTGTGCCAGTATATTTAATCATTACATAACCTTGGTCAATATTTGAAATATCAATGATTGAAACAGTTCCCTCAATTACATCTGTACCATCAGCTGTGGCTACATAAACAACAGGTGTTGCATCTCTATCACCATCCATAGGATATGATGATTCGCTTTCACCTATACCTAAATCACCAATTTCAATATCGCCACAAGCAGCAAATATTAAAATTGATAAACAACTAAATATAGCTAATTTTATCAAGGTTTTTATTTTCATAATCAATTCCCCTATCTAAAAGTTTTTCTTAATTAGAAAAATATTTCAAAAAATCATAAGTTGCAAAGTAATCTTCCATAGTTTGTGCACGGCGTATCAATTCAAAAGAGCCATCTTCCTTTAACAATACTTCAGCACAATGCAATTTACCGTTGTAATTATAGCCCATTGCAGAACCATGTGCGCCCGTATCGTGTATATAAAATATATCTCCCATATCCACAGCTGGCAGTGCACGGTCTACTGCAAATTTATCGTTGTTTTCACAAAGGCCGCCAGTGATATCATATACATTATCGCAAGGCATGTTTTCTTTGCCTAGTATCGTTATGTGGTGATAAGCGCCATACATTGCAGGGCGCATTAAATTTGCAGCACAAGCATCAAGACCTATATATTCTTTATAAATATGTTTTTGATGTAAAGCTGTTGAAACAAGTGCACCATAAGGACCTGTTGTAAAACGGCCTAGTTCTGCAAAAATTTTAACATCTTGCATACCAGCAGGCACAAGTATTTCTTCAAACTTTTGTTTTACACCTTCGCCAATAAGTGCTATATCATTTTTGTTTTGCTCTGGACGATAAGGTATACCTATACCACCAGATAGATTTATAGCTGCAAGGTGTAATCCAGTTTGGTTTTTAATCTCAACTGCTAATTCAAATAAAATTCCAGATAAAACAGGGTAATATTCGTTAGAAATTGTATTTGAGGCTAAAAATGCATGTATACCAAAATGCTTTGCACCTTTTGTGGCAAGTTTCTTAAAGCTGTCTATCATCTGATCTTTTGTCATGCCATATTTTGCATCACCAGGTTTATCCATAACTTGAAAACCTTCTTTACTTTCACCCATTGTGAAAGTTCCACCTGGGTTATAACGGCAAAACACTGTTTCAGGTACACCAGCAACATCTTCCAAAAATTCCACCATAGTTGCATCGTCTAAATTTATGTATGCACCTAGGTCATATGCTTTTTTCATATCCGCTACTGGCGTAACATTACTGCTAAACATTATATCTTCGCCTTTAAAACCAAGTTTTTCGCTTAAAACAAGTTCTGTCATCGAGGAGCAATCAACACCACATCCTTCTTGTTTTAATATATCTAAAATAACAGGGTTTGGCAAAGCTTTTACAGCATAATATTCCTTAAAACCTTCATTCCATGAAAACGCCTTGTTAATTGCACGTATATTTTCACGCAAGGCTTTTTCGTCATAAATGTGAAACGGTGTTGGTATTTCTTTTATAATTTCTTTTGCTTTTTCCAGACTAATAAAAGGTTTTTTTTCTGTCATTTTATTGCTCCAATCTTTTTTACGTTTTAAAAAACACACTAACAAATCATTATTTTTTCAACATTTTGGCTATCATTCCCCATGATAACCAATTGTATAAAACATTTAAAATTTATGCATTCTGCGCTTCAGCGTCAGGATTAGCTGCAACCTTACCCTTAACCATTAAACGGTTTGGGCTAAATGTAGGCACTATAGTTTTTAACTGCTCAACCAATATTTCATCATCTTTTTCGGATTCCGCTATATTAAAAAGTTCTTGTAATTGCTCGTAAAAAACTGGTAGATTTATTTTTTTAATTGGTGCAATATAAATTTTATTATGTTGTGTTTTATGCATTTTATCTTGCTCTTCATCCATCAACAATTCTTCATAAAGTTTTTCACCTGGGCGCAAACCAACAACTCTAATAGGCATGTTTACATCTGGCTCATAACCATAAAAACGTATAAGCTGTCGTGCCAAATCCATAATTTTTACAGGTTCACCCATATCAAGTACATAAATACTACCACTATCAGCTAGTGCTCCTGCTTGTAAAACCAACTGCGCTGCTTCTGGTATAGTCATAAAATAACGCTCTATACCTTCATCTGTAACTGTAACTGGCCCACCCTTTTTAATTTGGCTTTCAAACAGTGGGATAACACTACCATGGCTACCTAAAACATTGCCAAAACGCACAGCAACGCATTTCATAGTGGTTAAATTTGCAAAACATTGTATTAGCATTTCACATATACGTTTTGTACACCCCATAACACTAGTAGGGTTAACTGCTTTATCTGTAGAAAGCTGAACTAAGCGCTTTACACCATGCTCACTAGCGCTTGCAAGTAGATTTTTTGTGCCTTTAACATTATTTTTAACCGCTTCCGCTGGGCTTGTTTCCATAAGTGGCACTTGCTTATGTGCAGCTGCATGGAAAACAACAGACGGTTTATATCTTGAAAAAACATCATCTAAACGAGCTTTTTCACGTATTGAACCAACTAAAACTGTAACTGGAACATCTTTGCCATATTTTTGTTTAAGCTCCATTTCAAGCTCATATGCACAGTTTTCATAAACGTCAAAAATCAGCAGTTCTTTAGGTGAAAAACGCATTATTTGGCGGCAAAGTTCGCTGCCAATACTACCGCCTCCACCTGTTACAAGCACAACTTCATCTTTTAAATAAGCTGTAATTTTTTCGGTATCAAGTACAACTTCATCACGAGATAAAAAGTCCGCTGTGTTAAGTTCGCGGAAAGCGCCTTGCGGAGATAATTCAGCGCTACCTATGCTTTGTGGGTCGCTAAGCACTTTTACTCTGCACCCTGTTGTGTTGCAAATATCAACAACTTGGTTTAAACGTCTACCACGCAAAGTTGGTATTGCTATTAAAATTTCACGTATTAAAAATTCTTGACAAAGAGACGGTATATCTTCAATTACACCTCTAACTGGAACACCTTGTATCGTTTGGTTTTGTTTTGCTGGGTCATCATCAACTGCAACAACTGGGTTTCCATAGCTAGCTTTGCGTTTACAAAGGTTTATAACCCATGCGCCCGCTTGCCCAGCACCTACTATCAATATAGCTCTTTGAGGGCTAGATGATACATCTCGTCCTAAGCTTTCATTTAAATAAACACGCCATAGTAAACGTATACCACCAATAAACATTGCAATAAACATTGTGCCAATAGCTATAGCTGATTGATATAAAACAGCATGAACCATGCGGTTTCCAATTAATATTAGTGCGGAAGATATGCCAACCATTACACCAAGGCGGAATAAATCTTGTATACCTGCATACTTCCATAAAATATTATATAAACCACCTACGGCAAAAATAACCATATAGATTAAAATCATCCAAGGTAAATGTTCAAACAAAACTTCTTGCTGTATTGTAAGCCAACTATCAGACTCGCCATCAGAACGAACAACCCATCCCATATAAAAACCTAAAGCTACCAACACAGCATCAAGGCCAGCTAGCAATACACGTCGAAGTATTATTTTAAATGGTAAGTTTTGGTAATTATTCATTGCAATTTCTTTCCTTATGTGATAATTCTTTACACAATAGTTTATTTTACCGCAAATTGCAGTTTTTGTCTAGTATTTAACTACTTAAACTACGCAAAAAGCATGATAAACCAGAAAACAACTTTAATTTACCACTTTTTAATTATTTTTATCTCCGTTTTGTGTTCCGCCCTCACGCACACCTTCTTTTCTCAGAACTGAAAAAATAGTTCCCAAAAAACATCTTACATCAAAAGTAAAACTTAGTTTTTGGCAGTACTCCGCATCATATGCAACTTTATCTTTTATGCTTAGCTCGTCACGCCCATTTATTTGTGCCCAACCTGTTAAACCTGGGCGTATATCATTTGCACCAACTTCATCACGTGCTGCAATTAAATCAAACTGATTCCACAAAGCTGGGCGTGGGCCTATTATACTCATTTGACCTACTAAAATATTTAATATTTGTGGTAATTCGTCAAGGCTTGTTTTACGCAAAAAATTACCTACTTTTGTTATCCATTGTTCAGGGTTTTCTAAAAGGTGTGTTGGCTTATCTTTTGGAGTATCTATGCGCATAGTGCGAAACTTATAAATATTAAAATGTGATTTATTTATACCCACTCGCTTTTGACAAAATAAAACTGGACCTTTTGTGTCAAGTTTTATTGCAAGTGCTATGCCTATTAATATTGGAAACAAAACTACTATTCCGCAAAAAGAAAGAAAAATATCGATAAAACGTTTCACCACCCTTGTATAAAAACTATTTGATTTTGCAAGTGCGCTATTCATTAATTTTGCTCCTTTTTTACTTTGTATTTTACATTTTTATTATTATATCATTTTTTTTACCCTTTTTCCAGTTTAACGCAACATTTCTCTATTTTTCTACATTTATAACTGTAAAGCAAAATCTTCACCTTAAAAACATTGCTTTTATATCCTAAATATGCTATTATCAAATCAATGATATTAATTTGATATGAGGTGTCTAATGAAAAGCTATAATTCTTTATATACTAGTATAGAAAATTTAGATAAATGGTTTGAAACACTTGATATTTCCAATGAAAAACCATGCCTAATACGCATACATACATCAAGTTTAAATAGAGAGCAATGTGTAGAACTTTCTGCACATATTAAGGCTTTATTGCCTACTGCAATAATAGTTGGTTGCCCCGTTTACGCAGTAATTTTCAACGGTGAAATTTACGATAAAGAAACCATAATTTCTGTTCGTCAATTTGAGCTTGGTGAATTTAAAGTCCATTTCGGAAGCACTAAAGGATTAAACGCTAGTGAAATTTCAAATAACATTGTCGAAATGTGCGAGGATTTTGAACCTAGCCTTGCTGTTTTACTATTTGATAACACCCATTCATATTTTACACAAATAATAAACGATTTAAACGAAAAATTACCACAAATCAATTTTGTTGGTGGTTTAGCTGGTGTTAGTACAGAAACCGTTGATGTAGATAGTTTTTTGTTTGACGAAAATGGTATTTATGAAAATGCTTACTGTGTTTCGTTTGTTGGCAAAAAATTTATACTAACCTACTCAAACCTTGTTACAGGTCACCCACCTATAAGTGAAGTTTTCACCATTACAAAAGCCCATGATAACTATATAGATGAAATTGAAAATCAACCAGCAACAACTTGGCTTAGCGAAACTTTTGGTATAGATCATTTATCCGAAAGCAAAGATTGGTCAAGTAAATCATCGTCTGATATACTTATGCGTTTTCCGATTGTGCTTGATGGTGATAGCCCAGCTACAAGATTTTTACAATATGAAGAAAACACAAATAAACTAAAATTATATTACAATCAACTTCAAGCTGGGCAAAAAATATCTATTGGTTATTTAAGCCCATTAACAAGCGCTGAAAATTGGCAATCTATTTGCCAAGATTTACAAAATATTTCAGCTGAATCTATATTTTGTTATTCTTGCTTATTGCGCAAAGTTTTTTCAAATTCTATAGCAAAGTGGGAAATGGACGCTTTTAAAAACGCTGGCATTTGCGGTGCATTTATGTATGGCGAAATTGGTTGTAAGGACAACAAAAACTATTATTTGAATGGTTCTTGTAGCCTTTTTACCTTAGCTGAAAAGGAAAGTTATATTAAACCAGATTTATCTTCATTTGATAATATTGAAGCTATTATACCAACAAACGATACCTTAGATGAGCAGATTTATGAATTGGCTCAAAAATTGCAACATAAAACCCCTATTTTTAATGCATTAATTGCAAATGAAAAAGAACTAAAAAGCCGTTTGACAATAAACACAAAATCCTCTGTGCAGACAATGGCACAATTTTTAAAACGACAAGAAGAAAGCCCTTGCAAACAAATTATACTTGTTAATGTAAACCTTGAACAAGAAAACTCAACATTCGAGGATGATGCTTTTAATAAACGTTGCCTTGAAATATTTAATTGGGTAAATAATTATATAACTACAACTCACCCAACGCTAGAGTTTGCAACGTATCTTTGTGATAACTCGCACCTTGCTGTAGTGGTTGATACCAAACTTGACGAAACAAAATTTTCACAAATTTTTACCCCACTTTATAATGCACTCGAAAGTACTTTAAGCGAACAAGACAAAGAACTTTTTGGAGTTTACTTCACATATAATTTAAACGGGCTAACTTTGCAAAAATTAATTTATTGTTCGTGTACTACACATCCAAAGCCACAACATAGATTTTTTCATTGCACAACAAATAGCAGTTCTTTTGAGTTAAACCATGAATTTAAAATGGTTGCCTTATTAAACGAAATAATACAAAAAAACTCTGTTATACCATATTTTCAAGGAATATATGATAATCAAAAAAACTGTTTTTATGCCTATGAATCACTAATGCGTTTAAAAACCCCTGCGGGCAAAATTTTATTCCCTGGTGATTTTATGGATATCGCAAAAAAATACGATTTGTATTTACCACTAAGCCTTTGCATGGTTAAAAACGTATTTAAACTTTTTGAAAATCGCACTGAAATTATTTCGCTTAATATTTCTGCTTATGATGTTTTATCGCACGAATTTCAAAGAACGGTTTTTGATTTGCTTGCACAAGCTAAGCACCCTGAAAATTTTATTTTTGAGCTACTTGAAACTGAACGCTTTGAAAACTTAGATATTCTTAGAAATTTTGTTCATAGATTAAAACAATTTGGTTGCCAAATAGCTGTTGATGATTTTGGTTCTGGCTATGCAAACTTTATAGAATTTGGTAATGTTGAAACAGATTTTCTAAAGATAAATGGCTCGCTAACAAAACTGCTCGGCACAGATGCAAGCTACGATAATATTTTAGATAGTATTGCCTTTATGGGGCAAAAAATGCAAGTTCGCTTAATTGCCGAATTTGTTGAAACTGCTTCAACTCAAAAGACATTAGTGCAACGTGGTGTTCATTATTCGCAAGGATATTTGTTCTCAAAACCTATGCCTTTTGCCGAACTTAAACTTGTTTCAAATGAAAATCAATCAAAAATAAGCGCTACCCAAGGCGATAAAAAACAAACAAATGTTATTTCGCCTTTAAACATACCAAATCAAAAACTTGCAACTTATGTTCAATTTTATGGTGGGTTAATTGTTGGGTTATTAACTATATTAACAATCGTTATTTTCACTCAATTTAGCAGTACTGAGCTTGAAAAAACCAATGATAACTTTTTGCTTGAATCCTCAGATGCATTATCTAATACCACTTCAATTTATGCCTCTAGCACCAAACGAACACTAGAGCTTGCAAGCATTTCAGTTTCCAATAATTTTTATGATAATGATTTGCGTAATGCTGAATTAAATAAACTTATGCCCAATACTACTGCCTTTGAATTGTTTGTTTCGATTGATGGTGCACCTGCTATAGATTATGATGGTGATGAGTTAGATATTGATATTAATTCTCTTTATGGAAGGTTAAACGGAAAAACTTGCGAAATTATTCCCGCAATGGTGCGAGAAAATTCAGGTAAACTTTCGCTTATTTTTGCAGTACCTGTTTACCAAGGAGATACTAAAGTAGGCGAACTTTATTGCCTATATGATACTACACTATTTTCTTATTTATTAGAAAACACAAGCTTTGGTGGTGCTTTATTCCACAATGTTTTTGAAATAGAAGGACAACCTTTATATTCTGGCGCAAGCACTAGCAATATTTTTAACAACACTAATTTATACGACTTTATAGATACTTTAAATATATCAAATGGATTAAACTCCCAACTAGTTAAAGAAGCCTTACTGCGAAACGAATCATCGATTTTAGATTACTATGTTGATGGTGCTCAGCGCACTGCTGTTATTTCTCCTGCTGATGAAAACTGGGTAATAGTTAGCATTGTAACAAACGATGTTAAAAACGCCACTTTAATTGTGTTGCAACAAGGTATAATACTTTTTGTTATTGCAATTTCAACAATATTCATGCTATATTTCTCAACTAGTATTTATCTCGCAAATTTAACAAAAAAGCAATTGATAAAAGCCCTTGAAGTAAGTCATTCACTTTCTTGCAGTTTACAAACCACTATTGAAACAGATGCTTTAACACGTACATATACTCGTGCAACTGCAATCGAGCGCATAAACGACATTATTAAAAAGCCAACACCTCAGCCCGTAACACATGCACTAATTATTTTAGATGTTGATAACTTTAAATATATTAATGATAATTTCGGTCATTCTAGTGGTGATGTTTATTTGCAAAATCTTGTTGGAGCAATAAAAGCTAGCATAAAATCAGGCAATATTTTAGGTAGATTAGGTGGCGATGAATTTGTTTTGTTTGTTGATGAAATTAGCTCAAAGGATGAGTTAGTAGATATACTAGATAATATATTTATCAACATTAAAAAAATAGTAATGAATAATGCCTCACTGGAAGAAGTTAGCGTTTGTGCTGGTGTTGTACTTTGCAAAACTAATGAAACTACCTACGAAGATCTTTCACACAAAGCCGACCTTGCTCTTTATGAAGCAAAACGCAATGGCAAAGATCAGTATATTTTTTATGATGAAGTATAATAACATAATTTATTTTTCAGACTAAAGTGTGTTATCGTAAAGGGTGTAATGGTACAAATAATTTTCACACACACTGGCTCTGTAAAAATTAAAGCACTACAAGCTCTATACCAAAAAGCACACCAACAATTTAAAAACAAATAACAACCAAAATCAACATAAGCGACATAATATAACACAATCTTTGTTTATATTATGTCGCTTAAACGATGTATATAAAGGAGATTTATTTTTCGAACATTAAATGCTAATCAATAGTTATACATGCTTTGGATAATAAAATTAATTATTATGAAATACTTAAAACAACTAGGGATAATACTTGCAATATCTTTTATTGCTGAAGTTCTTAAATTTTTTATACCTCTACCAATTCCAGCAGGTATTTATGGCATGATTATTTTATTTTTATTGCTTTGCACTAAAATTATTAAGCCAGAAAATATTTCTGACACTGGTAATTATTTAATAAGTGTAATGGGCGTGATGTTTGTTCCTGCTGGTGTTGGAATTATGAACAACTTTGGAGTGATATACTCAATGCTTGGAGCAATTATAATTAGTGTTGCAATGATAACTATCGCTGTTATGTTTGTTAGTGGTAAGGTAACAGAGTTTTTTATTAAAAAAGAGGAGGAATAATGGAACTAATTACATCATCGATATTTTTTGGCACTGCTATTTCTCTAAGCGCTTATTTACTGGGTGTAATTATTAAAGAAAAACTCAAAAAAGAAATATTTAACCCTATACTTATAGCCATTGCACTTATAATTGTTTTTTTATTGTTGTTTGATATTGATTATGAAACTTATAATAGCTCTGCCTCTTATGTTAGCTATTTGCTTACACCAGCAACAATTTGCCTTGCATTACCATTATATAAACAAATAAATGTCTTAAAGAAAAACTTTGTAGCAATTATGCTAGGCATCATTTGTGGTGTTTTAACTAGTTGTTTTACAACTTATTTGTTAGCTGTTTTTCTCTCATTATCATCTGCTGAATATTACACTTTACTACCTAAATCAATCACAACTGCAATAGGATTACCGCTTAGCGAGGAAATTGGCGGAATTAGTGATATTACTGTTGCTGTAATTATTTTAACAGGTATATTTGGCAACTTAATTGCAACATCTGCATTAAAATTATTTTGCATTAAAAACCCAATTGCAAAAGGTATAGCTATTGGGTCGTCAAGCCACGCAATGGGAACTGTAAAAGCTATCGAAATAGGAGAAATTGAAGGTGCTATGAGCAGTTTATCAATAGCAATTAGTGGTATAGTTACAGTTTTGTTCGTTCAATTTTTTACTGGTTTAATGTAAACCTCCAGTTTTAATAAATCAAATTAAAGTTTAAATTGATTTTTAATGTTTCATTTAACAACACAGCTATGATAAAATTTAAAATTTTACTTTGAGAAGTAATATCATGAACAAAATTTTAACTTTAAATTAATCAATAAAAGAGACCTTTCAACAAAACACGTTAAAAGGTCTCTTTTTATTTTAAAATAACATACACATAAAAATTATTATGCCAGTTTTGCAATGCCCTCATACAGTTCGTAATATCTACCTTTTTTGCTTAACAACTCCTCGTGATCCCCTCTTTCGATAATTTCGCCATTTTCTAAAACCATTATTGCATTAGAGTTTCTTACAGTCGAAAGCCTATGTGCAATAACAAAGGTAGTCCTTGTTTGCATTAATCTATCTAAAGCTTCCTCTATATGCTTTTCTGTGCGAGTATCAACCGAGCTAGTCGCTTCGTCTAGCACTAAAATAGGTGCTTTTGAAATTGCTGCCCGTGCAATATTTAAAAGTTGCCTTTGACCTTGGCTTAAATTAGCACCGTCACTTTCTATCACTGTATTATAACCATTTTCAAGCCTTGAAACAAATGCATGTGCATTAGCTGCTTTTGCGGCAATTATTACATCTTCATCTGTAGCGTCTAATCTACCATATCTGATATTTTCCATAACAGTCCCCTCAAATAAATGAGTATCTTGCAAAACCATTGCAACATTTTTTCTGAGGTATGATTTTTCAAAATCATTAATGCTTATATCATCAATTGTAATCTCTCCGCTTTTGATATCATAAAACCTATTTAACAAATTAGTTATAGTGGTTTTTCCAGCACCAGTTGAGCCAACAAAAGCAATTTTTTGACCGGGTTTTGCATAGAGTGATATATTTTTCAAAACTAAAATATCTTTTCTATAACCAAAAGTAACATTGTTAAGCTTTACAAAACCTTTTAAATCGCTTGGCGAAACTGCATTAGGTTTATCCTGAATTTCTGGTATTTCGTCCATTAAATCAAAAATACGCTCTGCACCAGCGAGTGCAGAATAAATTGTGTTCATTTGCATTGAAATTTCATTTATAGGCCTACTAAATGTACGTGAATAATTTAAAAAAACTGCATAAGCACCTAGGTCAGCAAAACCTAAAAAGCATAAAAAACCACCTATAAATGCAGTTATAACATATGTTAAATGCCCCATGCCACCCATTACAGGTCCCATAATTCCGCCTAAAAATTGTGCTTTTACTACTTTATCTCTATACTGTTTATTATGCTCTTTAAAATCTTTAAAAGCAAAATCTTCGTGGTTAAATACCTTTATTACCTTTTGGCCTGCTACAGTTTCTTCGATAAAACCGTTTAGCGCACCCAAAGTTTCTTGCCTTGCTTTAAAATATTTACGACTCTTTGAACTTATATATTTACCTACTAAATAAAACAAAGGCACTATAATTAAAGTAACAATAGTTAAATAAATATTTGTAAAAAACATTACAACTAAAGTACCAACTAACGAAATAATAGCTGAAAATAAGGTAATGGCTGTGTTAGACATCATCTCCCCTACAGAATCAACGTCATTTGTAAATCTACTCATTATATCGCCGTTGCTATTTGTATCAAAATACCTTAATGGTAATTTTTGCATTTTTTCAAACATTTCAGTGCGCAAGCGTTCAAGAGCTTTTTGCGATATATCAACCATTAACCTTATTTGCAAAAAATTACAAACTAAAGCAATCGCATAGCAAGCAACCATAAAGGAAATATTTTGCACTAAAATAGTTACGCCTTTACCATCTGTTAAATTATTTATTATGGGCCTTAGCATATATGAGGCTATTAATGTTAACACTGTGTTAACTAAAACACATAAAAAAACAAAAATCATTCTATTTCTATCACTTTGCAAGTACCCTAAAAGCCTTTTTATTGTTTTTGATGTATTTTTAGGTTTACTGATAGTCATACCTAACTCTCTGCCAGGGCCTTTCATTCCCATTTTATGTGGATTAAATGCACTATTTTTATTTTCATCATCTTTTCTTGTGTGTGGTGGTCTACCATGTGGAGGTATTTTATTTTCGTTCATTTTATAAGCCTCTTTAAAATTAACTGTAATACATAATTATTAAAATCGTATTTTCATTTAAAATATTCTAGTTTTTGCTCAATCAAATATACATTATGCAATGGCTTCTTTATCTCTTTGCGAATCATATATCTCTTTATACGTTTTGCTTATTTTTAGTAACTCTTCATGCTTTCCTATTGCGTCAATTTTACCATCATTCATTACAATAATTTTATCAGCATTTACAACAGATGTTATCCTTTGCGCAATTATAATTTTTGTAGTTTTACTAAGGTCATTCATTAAGTAATTTCGTATTTTTCCCTCAGTAGCAGTATCTACAGCACTTGTGGAATCATCTAAAATAAGAATTTTTGGGTTTTTAAGCAAAGCACGTGCTATGCAAAGACGTTGTTTTTGCCCGCCAGATAAATTAACGCCTCCTTGCCCCAAAACAGTTTCATACTTTTCTGGAAAACTTTCTATAAAACTATCAGCTACCGCTGATTTAGCAACTTGTTTTACTTTATCATGGTTTGCATTTTTATCTCCAAAAAGCAAGTTTTCTTTAATTGTTCCTGAAAATAGCACGTTATTTTGTAACACAACACCTACACCATCACGTAAATTTTTTAATGAATAATCTTTTACATTTATACCATCTACTAAAACCTCACCGTTATCAATATCATAAAGCCGTGGTATTAGTGAAACTAAGCTTGTTTTGCCACAACCTGTTGAACCTATTATTCCCACTGTTTGCCCTGCATCAATTTTAAAATTAACACCTGAAAGCACGTTTTCGTTATTATCTTTATAATATCTAAAACTTACATTTTTAAATTCTAAATCGCCATGCTTTACTGTATATTTAGACATATAATCTTCTTCAATATCAACTTTAGTATCAAAAATTTCATCAACACGTTTTACACATGCAAATGCGCGAGAAGCAGATATAAGCACCATTGCAAGCATCATAAGCGAAGATAAAATTTGTGTTGTATATGTAACAAAAACAGAAATATCACCTATTTTTACACTGTTTTCCATTACACCAATACCACCAAAATACAATATTGCTATTGTTGCAACATTTACCGCTAATGTCATAACAGGTGCTTGTAAAGTTATTATTCTGAACACTTTTAACCCACTTGTTTTTAAAGCCTCATTAGCGCGAGAAAATTTTACAATTTCATCTCCTTCTCGTACTAGCGATTTTATAACGCGTATGTTAGTTAAGTTTTCTCTTACAACTGCGTTTATTTTATCAATAGCTTTTTGCAAAACAGCAAATCTTTTATAGCTTATTAATACAAGTACAGTAATTAAAATAACCAACAGCGGAATAATTATAATAAAAATTTGTGCTAACGAACTATTAACACGAAAAACCATTATTAATGTTCCTATTAGCAAAGCGGGCGCACGCACAAACATCCTAAGCGCTGTTTCAACTAAATTCTGTATTTGAACTATATCATTAGTTAGCCTTGTTACTATAGAGGCTGTGCTAAATTCATCTATATTAGCAAACGAAAAACTCTGGATTTTTTTAAATAAAGCTTCTCGCAAATCACAACCAAAGTATACCGCAGCTCGTGTTGCACAATAAGCGCAAGAAATACCAGCACATAAACCAAAAACAACATATGCAAGCATTTGTATGCCATAATTTGTTATAATGGAAATATCTTGTCCCTCAACAAAACCATCTATAATTTTACCCGCCAAAATAGGTATGTTTACCTCCGCATAAACTTCAGTAATCATTAATAAAGGTGACAAAATAAAAAATAAAACATGTGGGTTTATAAATTTAAAATACTTTTTCATTTACTAGCCTCCAACATTTTATCCAAGTTATTTTGCAGTTTATCCATTAATATATCAAGTGTATCAAGCTCCGATTGCGTAAAACCCTTAAATGTTTTTTTATCTAAAGTTTGAAAAATACTGTGAGTTTTTTCGACAAAATCATCGCCTTTTTTTGTTAATACAATTTTATTAGCCCTTGAATCTTTTTCACTATTTTGCCTGAGTATATATCCTTTTTCCTCAATTTTTCTAAGGCTAACACCAACCGATGGAGCGCTAGTATTCATTTTTTTTGCAATTTCTCTTTGGGATATATTTTCATTTTCAGAAATTATCATAAGTAATCTTGATTCGCCTGCAAAAACTTCTGTCTCGCTTAATTCTTCATCTAAAACCCTGTTAAAGCTATTGTTAAACACTCGTATTTTATGTTTAATTATACGCTGTTTTGTCATTATGTCATTTTTATATTTACTTACTTTCATTTTGCTTTTTCCTTTCAACAACAAATATAGTAAACAAGTTTATTATAAACTTGTTTACTATATTTGTCAATACTGTAAAAGCAATTTATTCTCAAATCATTAAAAAACTTTTGTTGTTATTAACAACTTATTTTATTAAATTTGTAACTTTTGATAACCAATTCCCATTAAACTACCAAGTGTTTAATCCATTTCTGCAATTCCCAACAATTGTCTTATTATTATCAACCATTGTCGAGTTTTATTTAGTTAAAGTGTTATAATTAATGCAACAAACTTGTAAAATAATAGTCAAAAAGGGAGGTTATTAAAAGAAATGCTAAAAAAAATTGTTGCAGGTATACTAGCTTTTGCACTAACAGTGGGGTATATTTCCTCACCAGTAGGTAGCGTTATCACAACATTTGCCACATCGCAAGAGAACGAAATTCAAAATGAAGCAGCCCCTTCGTCTTCACCGTCTGAGGTGACTTCTTCACCGTCTGAGGTGACTTCTGCATCGTCTGAGGCGACATCTTCATCATCTGAAGCGACTTCTTCATCGTCTGAGGTGACTTCTTCATCGTCCGAGGTGACTTCTTCATCGTCTGAGGCGACTTCTTCATCGTCTGAGGTGACTTCTTCATCGTCTGAGGCGACGTCTTCATCGTCCGAGGCGACGTCTTCATCGTCCGAGGCGACTTCTTCATCTTCTGAGGCGACTTCTTCATCGTCTGAAAGCACAGACGAAAATCCAGAAGAAGAACCACTAATAATACAGCCAGAGGTGCAAACACCTCCACCAACAACAGCTTTGTCAGAAGTTAGTTCTGTTGATACTGTATTTGATTTTGAAAAACGTGATGACGAACTTAACCTTAACCCCTTAGAGGGATTTGCTGGTGTTTCTAACACTACTATGGAAATAACAACCGAGCAAATTCAATCAGGTGTTTCAGCTATGAAAATTTTGCCACCAAGTGCTAGCGGTGGCTTTAATGCTGAGCATAAATTAAGTACAGTTAGAATTGGCGCTACTTACGAGGTTTGGATGTATGATGACATGGATAAAGAAAAAGATGTCATAACACATTTAACAGGCACAACAAACTCTTCTAGCTGGGCTGGTGAGATGTATTTTGGCTGGCGTGAAGACAGTTCATCTTACAGCGCTTTTTCAAGAATAGCTAATAATGGCTCTTACGCTAATTCCCAATACACACAAGTTACAAGCATTAACCGCACACAAGGTTGGCATAAATTTACAATTGATATGAGCCAAGCGGGCAAAGTTACTTTTAAAGTTGACGATGCCATAGCTATGGTGCTTGACCTTGGTAACGCCGAGGAATATGCAGAATTTCAAAAATTTGCATTTGTTGATTTTTGGAACAACGCTTCAAATGACGTTATAAAACCACAAGCTATTTATGTAGATGAGGTTTCTATATCTTTACCTGCACCAAAACCTACTGCTCCAGTTGTAGATGATAATTATGATACTTTCGACTGGACATATGACGACACACGAAAAGACCCAACATCTTACGAATATTCGCTTGACGGTGGGTTAAATTATAATGTTTGCACACAAAAACCCATATATGTTGGTAATGTTGATTTACCAGTAGGCGCTGTTAAAGTTAGAGTAATAACAGGCATAGGCGCTGGGTATACATACCCAAGCGTTACAAACGAGGTTGCTTTTACCTCTACTACTAACATAGATATACAATTTGAACGAAAAGAAGATATTACTTATTTCGGCTCTCTAATTAACGCACCAGTGTTGAGCCTTTCCTCTGAATATTCACGTTCTGGAATAAATTCGCTTAAAATAGAGCAAGGATCAGATACTTTAAAAACAGTGCTAGAAATAGGCAATGATTATAGCGAAATACAAATGAACAAGTTTGTTACAATGTGGTTTTATGACGAGCTTAATTCTAGTGACAAAAACTATGCGATGTCTGTTGTAACAGATGAGTTAGCAGTAGGTTTTGACAACAATATAAGCGAAGATTTTTATGTAATAGGAACAGAAAAAACTAAAATTGAAAGAACAATAGGCTGGCATTCATTTGTGTTAGATTATAATACAAACGCTGGCAAGGTTAGTGTATATGTTGATGATACGCTAGTTGGAACATATGATGCACAAGGCTTTAGCAAGCTTTATGTTGAAAGTGGCAACACTGAACAAAGCGCATATTACTTAGATGATTTATCCGTGGTTTTGGACCCAGCTACAATTTCTGTTGTGCCAGCTGCTCCAACAATGCCAGTTGTAGATGACCCAAACAACACTTTCGGCTGGACAGCAGTAGAAGGCAAAAAAGACCTTACCTTATACGAGTATTCTTATGATGGCGGAAAAACTTTCCACAATGTAAGCGAAAACCCACAAACTATCCCTGAGTATTACATGCCAGCTGGCACTGTTATGGTTAGGTTAAAAGCCACTCAAACTGAACTTGCAGGCATGGTGCTTCGCAGTGATGAAGATTATTCTGACCCAGCTGAAATTATTAAAGAAAAAATTGATAAAGCTGTTGATTTTGCATCCACTGCTAACCCTAAAGATTACACAGAAGCATCATGGCTGGCATACCAAAGCGCTTTAGATAACGCAGTAAAAGCAAGCGATGATGATTTAGGTAATGCATACAAAGAAGCGCTAAGTGCAAAAGAGGCTCTTGAATTTAACATGGCAGATAGTGTGCTTTACACATTTGAAAACGCACAGGCTGATGTTCCAGTTGCACCGCTTTATGGCACAGTACAATGGGGAGATGCAAATACTTCTTTCCTCACTGATAAAGCGTATTGGATTGAAACAGAAACTGTGGACGGCAACCAGTTGGCGCAGCTACGCTATACTTTCCCAAAAGCGCTTGAAGATAAGCAAATCATCTTTCAATATTGGGATTCAGATAAAACAGGCGGTGAATTTGAAATATCTATTGGTAACAGTGAAACTGGTTATGGCAATATGATATCCTCAAAAGATGCTGCTGGTAGCGGTAGTTACTATTATGTTTATTATGATATTATTGACGGCGAAGCAGTTAATGCAAGAACAATAGAAAAACGCCGTGAAGAAAACTTGCGAGAAATTGAGATTAACTTGACAGGCGAGGGCGGTGTTCAAATTTACATGGACACATTGCTTGTTTTCTCAAACCCTAATGTTGAATCAATAGATTATATCGATTTTATTGTTACAAAAAGCGGCACAACAGTTGGTAGCTCTTATATCTCTGTTGATGAATTTATTATCCGAGAGAAAAACCCAGCTACTGCAATAGAATATCCAATGCTAGAAAACGATACTGTTAACCTTGGTTACTACGAAACATTTGAAATGAATGTAGTTAACTATGAGCTAACAACAGCTATTGACTACACTACTGAATACTATGCACAGTTTGGTTTAGCCTCACCTTATAACTTTAACACAACTGATACATTTACATATTCCATCGCCGACCCTGACATTGCATACATCACTGAGGATGGTTCTATTCAACCTATGTCAGCTGGCACAACCACAGCTACAATAACATCATCAAACGGTGTTAGCAAAACTATCACTGTTAACGTGCATGACTATAAAGTTGAAAAAATACAAATTAGTGATGCTTTAATAACACAAGCTCCAAATTATATCACATCACTAAAAATGGAGCCAGATGAAATTAAGGTTGTAAACGCAGTTTTAACACCAGAAAACGTCACAGAGCGTGATGTTATTTGGACATCAAGTAACAACCTTGTTGCAAGTGTTGTCGATGGACAAATTAGCTCTTATAGTGAGGGCACAGCTACAATAACTGCAACAACAGTTGATGGTGGGCACGTTGCGACCCTTGCTTTAACAGTTGAAGAACAAGTTGTAAATTATGCGCTAGAGTTATTTGTTGCACCAAATGGCAACGACATAACAGGCGATGGTTCAATTACAAAACCTTTTGCGTCCCCTGAAAGAGCAAGAGATGAAATAAGGGCAATAGGTGATGTGCCAAAAGGCGGTGTAGCAGTTTATTTCCGTGAGGGTAATTATGTTATAAGCGAAACCTTTAAACTTGAAGAGCAAGATGGTGGCTCTGCTGATAGCCCTGTTTATTACGGTGCATATCAAGGGGAAGAAGTATCTTTTTCAGGTGCTTTTACACTATCACCATCAGATTTTACAATAGTTTCAGACCCTGTAAACGTTGATAAATTACAAGACAACGTTACAGATAAAGTATATGTTGCTGATATAAGCGAACAACTAGGTAACGACGAAATGCTACAAATACTAGCAGAGGGCGCAGGTTACGAAAACGAAACTTTCCGCCAACAAGTATCTGGTGCTGGTTTTAACGTTTCCACATCTTACTATTCTGTTTCTATGGGTGGCCAAACAATGACACTCTCACGTTATCCAAACGTGGAGGATCAGCTTTCTGGCACTGAATACCCAGGGTTTAACAAAATAAACGCTGTTCCTTATAAAGGGCAAGCCTCTAGGGATTGGTGGCCAGACCAAAGCACAAAAGATAGCTACATTGAACCAGAAGATAGAAATGTGTTTGATGCTTATTCTTTCCGCTCAAATACTATGACAGAAAGAATGAAAACTTGGGACGGCATAGCACTGGACGGCTCAAATATAGTTGATGAAGATATATGGTACTTAGGTTATCCTGGTGTTTCATATGCCTCACAAACAGCACCAATAAGAAACATTAAGTCCGACGGCACAATACAATCGCACTTTGCAGCTGTTTACTGGGCTGGTGCACATAGCTTTGCTAGGTTTTATGTGTTTAACTTATTGCAAGAGCTTGATATACCAGGCGAATGGTACATAGATAAAGATGAACAAATGATATATATCATGCCTTTTGAGGGCATAGATATGGAAAGCGATGAAGAACTTATTACTGTTTCTACACTTGCTGATGATATGATACATCTATATAACACAGAGTATGTCACTATCGAAAACATCAATATGATTGATATGGCAGGCCAAGTTGTTATAATCGAGGGTGGTTCGCACAACACTATTTCTCGCTGCGACATTAAAAACACTCCTTCTTCTGCTGGTGCTATTAAAGATTCCGCAACAGAAGAAGGCATGTACAACGGCTTTGAATACTGCTCTTTTATTGATGTAAACGGCGGTATATCCATAACTGCTGGTGGCGGTTCTCATTTTGATACACTAGAGCCAGCGTATAACTATGTACACGGCAGTTACTTTGAAAGATTCCAAGCAAATGCAAGCTCACCTGTTGGTATAGGCTTGGCTGGTGTTGGTAACTATGCATCAAGTAACGAACTTTGCGATGCTCCAAACCTTGCTATACGCTGGAGTGGCAATGATCATGTTATTGAGTTTAATGATATCCACCATGTAGACCTACAAGCAACAGATGCCTCCGCAATTTACACAGGCCGTGACGTGTTATCACGTGGCACAGTTGTTAAAAACAATTATATTCACCACATAGGCAAATACGGCGATAAAACTAGCCACAACATAGGTATTTATATTGATGACCTTGCATCTGATATTAAAATTTATGACAACATTCTTGAAGGTGTAACTTGGGCAGTGTTTATCAATGGCGGTCAAGCAAACTATATGTATGATAACTTGTTTGTTGAGTGCTCATATGGTGTTATTGCAACTGATTGGGGCTACCCTTGGCTTTCAAGGTGGTGGCAACATGGCTATGGTTTAATAAACGGCGCACTTGATTTACAGCCCGTAACTGTTGACTGGACAGCAGCAGATAGCCCATACCAAAAATATGATTATTTGCATACTACATATCTTGATAATAAAAACGATAGTATCTACAACAAAGTTATCAATAACGACTGGACATCTTCGGATAATTTGTTTGAATACCGCGTAAGAGGACACCAACCAAATACAACAAATGTTCTTAAAGATTGGTATTTTGATAAAGATAACTATCAATCCGTAGCGGCTTGGACTGTTACCAAAATGATACTTAATTTACCTGCTCCAAACGAGGCTGTTTCTGCGGATAAATCTAAAACAGAAGATGTTAAAACAGCATATAACGCACTTTCACAAAGTGATAAATCTCTAGTTTTAAATTATCAAAATGTGCAAGCTCTAGAGGAAGTTATTGCTACGTTAGTTCCTGTTAGTGGTGTTTCTATAAGTGCTGAAAACATTACACTCGAAAGTGGCGAAACAGCAAAATTAACAGCTACAATAGCACCTGAAAACGCAAGCAATAAAGATGTTATTTGGGTATCAGATAATACAAAAGTAGCAACCATTGATGCAAAAGGCAACGTAACAAGCTTAAAATCAGGTGTTGCGAACATAACAGCAACCACAATTGATGGCAACTTTACAGCTACTTGTATTGTATCGGTTACTTCAGTTGAAAATTCTATAACCGTAATAGGCGGTGTTGCTTCTTCGGAAAATGCCTTGTTAGGCGCAGAGGTAACAATAACAGCAACAGAGCCAGAAACAATGCGTTTTGAAAGTTGGTCAGCGCAGGGTGTTACACTTACAGCAGAACAAACAACAGCAAACCCAATGACCTTTACGATGCCCGAAAACCCTGTTAAATTTACGGCAAACTTCGTGCAGACAGTAACAGAGGTAGACCTTATCGAAACTGTAATTGACTTTGAACAAGAAAATGATATTGACGGTTTCACAGCAACTGGCACATACCCTGCAACCGCTGATTTATCAACAGATAAAGCGCACAGTGGCGACACATCTATGAAAATAACTTTATTTGATGGTGAAAATTCAAGTGGTGCAGTTGTAAATACTTATAACGTGCAAAACGTTTTAGATGAAATGGTTATAGGCCAAACTGCTTCAATATGGGTATATGATGACCTTGACGACGGCAAAGATATGATGTTTAGGTTAATGGGCACTGACGATGCTAATAGCTACGCTGGTGAAATGTACATTGGCTGGCGTGAGGGCACTATTGCAGGCTCTGATAACTACACAGCATATGCAAGAAAAATTAACGGTGGTGGTTACTATCCAAATGCTGATTACATTAAAGTAAACACTATTGAGCGCACTGAAGGCTGGCATAAATTAACTATAGATATGAGTGTTGCAGGTAAAGTCACTTTTCTTGTTGACGATGTTGAAATGATTATTATGCCTTTAAACGAGGGTGAATACGGCAAATTTAACACAATTACTCTATACGATACATGGAACAGTGGTGGTGAACCAAACCCTAGACATTTATATGTTGACGATATTTCCGTTTCATCTATTGCACCTAGTGCAAGTTTGCCCGTTGTAGATGACGAAGCAAATACATTTGATTGGACATTTGCTAGCGAATACGCAAACCTTGCAGATTACGAATACTCGATAGACGGTGGCGAAACTTACCAAACAGTTGCAGAAAAACCAATTTATGTTGGAAATAAAGATTTAGCACCAAACACTATTAAAGTTAGAGTTAAGTCCGAACATGCGCATCTTTCTTATCCAACTGTGCAAAACGAAACAGCTTACACATTTACTTCGTATTCAGACGTAGAGTTTGAGCGTGTTGATGACTACACATACTTTACATCATTAGTAAATGTAGTGCCAGAGGGAACAAAAGACCCTAACACCTTGCCACCTGATTTTGAAATATCGACAAAATATTCTCACTCAGGATTAACAAGCCTTTACCTTGAGCCACAGTTTACATCTGATGCCGATCTTCGTATTTCAGAAGGTCTTTACAGAATAGGCAATGCTTACAATACCGTTCAAACGGATAAAATTGTAACTATGTGGTTCTATGATGAGCTTAATTATGATATCTTGCATTATAAAATGATGGTTAATGTTATGGACGCACCTAGCGAAGAACAAGGCGATTACAACACAAGAGCGTTTATAGGTTTTAATAACCAATTAAGTGGCGAAAATAAAACACATTACTTGTTTAGAGCATGGACACAAACGGATAGCACTTACTGGGGTTGGCAAAATAGCGGCATAGAGCGCACAGAGGGTTGGCACTCTATACAACTAGATTACGTAACAGAACCTGGCAAAGTAATTGTTTTAATTGATGGTGTTGAAGTACACAGCTACGAAACAGCAGGCTTTAACCACTTATATCTACAAGATACATGGTCGCACCAAAGCACAGACGGCAACACAACTTATGGCTATTATATTGATGATATATCAATAGTAGATAGCTGGGACGAAGTGCCAGTTTATCAAGCAGCCCCAACAACACCTATAACAGACGATACTGCTAATACATTTGGTTGGACAAATGTTGATGGTAAAGATGTTGCTACATTATACGAATACTCCATAGATGGCGGCGCAACCTTTGAAACTGCAAGTGCAAACCCACAAAGTGTTCCTAACATTGATATGGCAGTTGGCGCAGTTGTGGTAAGGCTAAAAGAAACACAGACAGAGCGCCCAAGCCCAGTTTTGCGTAACACAGAAGCTTTTACTGCTGAAATAGCTATTACAGAATACGAAGTTACGGCGCAAGTAAACGATGTTTCAATGGGTACTGCTACCGGCGGTGGCTTTGTTAAAGAAAACACTGAAACAACATTGACAGCCACAGCAAACACTGGTTACACATTTGTAAACTGGACAGTTGACGGTGAAGAAGTTAGCACAAATGCACAGTATACCTTTACACCTAATGCTGATGTAACTG
>CAYJKG010000016.1:0-59037 GCA_964370685.1 uncultured Faecalibacterium sp.
ATACATCTATTTTGAACATTGTAGCAAGCGTACCGCTTAACCCGATTTATTGGGTTGAGCGGTATGTTTTTTGTTTTACATTAAATTTAAAAATACATCTATTTTGAACATTGTAGCAAGCGTACCGCTTAACCCGATTTATTGGGTCGAGCGGCATGCTTTTTGTTTTACATTAAATTTAAAAATACACCTATTTTGAACATTGTAGCAAACAGCGTACCGCTGGACCAATTAGTTTTAGTTCAGCGGTACTTTTTTACAAGAAAATTAAACACGCACTTTTAGGAAGATTTTTTCATATTTCCTATATAATTTTTGCTTTTTTCTAATGCATAATTCTTCTATATCACTTATTACATAAAAAACTGCACCCTATTATTATTTCATATAGTATATTTACTATATGAGTGAATATAGGGTGCAGTTTATTTTGTTTTCTTGATATCTTTAACTCTTATCTATTTTAATTTTATTACCACGCTATAAATAAGTAGTTATACTAATAAATAATGCATATTACTCTACTGTAGGCTCTTCTTTTTTATTTTTACGACGACGCCATACTACAGTAACCATTGTGATACTTGTTGCAACTACAATGCCAAATACTACAATTGCGATTATTCCTGCAGTTGATAATTGATATTCAATATCAGTGTCAGTATCTAGATCAGTTGGGTCTTTAATTAATGGTATCTTATTTCCATCTTCCAATTGAGTAGTAAGGTCAAGGTAATCAGCAGTTATGCCATAAGTTGCTTGATAAAAATCAAACGTGCCATTTGCTGTATCATTTATAGCAATAGTAAAATTAGTATTTGCTACTGTTGTAACGATAGGAGTTTGAGAAGGTTCTGGTGCTTCTTCATCTGTAGCTTCAGGTGCAGGTGTTGCTTCATCTGTAGCCACTTCGGATTCAACTTCTTCAGGGGTTGCTTCAGGTGCTGGTGTTGCTTCATCTGTAGTTACTTCAGATGTAACCTCTTCAGGGGTTGCTTCAGGTGCTGGTGTTGCTTCATCTGTAGTTACTTCAGATGTAACCTCTTCAGGGGTTGTTTCAGGTGCTGGTGTTGCTTCATCTGCAGTTACTTCAGAAGCTACCTCTTCAGGGGTTGCTTCAGGCGCTGGTGCTATCGCATCAGTAGCTGCTTCAGCTTCAACTTCTTGCGTTGGTTCTTCAAGTGCTGGTGCTGCTGCTGCTGGAACATCTTGAGGTGCAATCTCCTCGGTTGGTGCATCCTGAACAACTTCTTCATATGTAACTTCAGGTAATATTGAGTTATCTACAAAGCAAAGGAAATTCCTAGCATCATTGTTTTCAATATTTAATTCGTTAGCGTCTAAATTTATATACGTACCAGGCTCAATTTCAGAAAAATTAATTCTTAATAGATATGAAGGCTGGCCTATATCACTAGTATTAATCGCTTGGAAGTTGTTGTTCGCTATATTATACTCGCCATATAATACAGTATTTTCATAGTTGAAATAAACACCTACTGATGCCGCATCAACTGAGTTATCAGTAGCCTCGCGCACATCTTTAAATAAAAATGCTGTATGATCCTCAAATGTTATGTCATTACCTGCAACAGTATCAACTGAGTTAAACATATAACCCGTTTGACGTCCATCTGTTACATTTATGGTATTATTAACTACGCTACCAGTTTTTGTAAACATAGATCCACTGTGTGCACCCGCAAAGTTAATTGTATTGTTTTGAATATCAAAAAGACCATGAAATACTGTTTCAAAATCTACTGTTTCTGATTGGTCTATATTAATAGTATTTCCATGTACTACTGGCAAAGCATAATCAGCTGAATTTAAGTTCATAAAAACTCTACCGCCGTTAGTAGCATCGCTGGCATCTTTTATAACATTACCATTAGCTTCAGTGTAGTCATATCCTATGCCACGTGTAACAGTTATATCATTATCCGAAACCACGATTCCACTTAAATTACCCTCGAATGCAAATGCAGAGTATGAAGTTTGCACGTCAAATGTATTATTTTTAACAACAACATCAGTTACTGCATAACCACCTGGAGCTAGCACAGAAAACGCATGTGGTGTTGATGTATATTCTCCATCATACATTACAAAAGTATTGCCCTCAACTAATATATCATAAATACCAGTAGAATTAGGCATTCCCACTGCAAATATTTCATCGTGGCATATTTTTTCAGCATAGTTATTTATGAAATCAAGGTTACCTGCGCTTCTGCCCCACATATCGCGCACTAATATAGCAGAACCATGTGAGTCATCATGTTTCAAATATAATCCACAATTTTGAATAGTAACATTATACCATTGTGTGTATAAATCTATATTTGTAAAGCCACCATTTTCTCTCAGTGCTGTGTTGTCATCAGGATAAAGTGATTCTGGTCCATAAAAATTACAGCCATCAAGCACTAAGCCATCAACTTTCAACACAACTAAACTTTTAGTAATACGTCTTGCCCCTATTGGAATAGGTTCTGTATGAAAAGATTCAATGTTTAATTTATTTATTGTAATGTTATTTGTTTCATATACAAGAACTATTCCGTCGTCACGTTCATTATGCCAATTTGTACTAGCTTCCTCTACTTTTACCCATTCTGGGAAATCAAAAGTATTATCATTATAAAGTGTGCTTCCATTGGCATTAATTACTTTGTCATGTGCTGCACGTATCCACCATGTTTGAGTTATAAAAAATCTTTCGTTTGCTGGAAATTCAATAATCATAGCGTCGCTGTAAATAGCATCTTGCAAAGCTTCTGATGAACTATATGTAAATGTATCATCTGCTCTAGCACCAAAAGCAACTACATTCATTGTATTTTCAACAATTAACTGTGCATACAAGCCGTTATCTAGCAAAATAACTGTTCTGCCGTTAGCATCACCATTTGCTACTATGTCATAACTTGCAGCGCCACCGTCATTTGCAGTGTAAAAACCTTCAGTTTTAAGCACATCACCTACAACGGCCTGTGCTTTAATTAAATCATCAATGCTTTGATATACTGGTTCTGGTTCAGCAGTTGGCGTTGGCGTCGCTGTTGGCTCTGGGGTTGGGGGTGGTGTTGGGGGTGGTGTTGGGGTTGGTTGTGGTTCTGGTGTTGGTGTCGGCGTTTGTGTTGGTGGTGGAGTTGGCGTTGTAGTTGGTGTTGGTGTTGGTGTTGGCGTTGGCGTTGCTGTTGGCTCTGGCGTTGGTTCTGGTGTTATCACTGGTTCTTCCACCACACCTCCATCTACCTCTGGTTCTGGATATGCCGCATCAACCGTTGGTGTTTCTATTGCAATAGACTCATCAACCTCCGCATCTGGGATAATTGTTGGCTGTGGAGCTGTAGGAGTTTCCTCCTTAGGCTCAAACATCCACCCAAATAATTTTTCCCAAAAAGATAATCTAATTACGGTAGTGTTTGCATCTGCAAAAGATGAAACTTTGTTTTCTATGCTAATTGCATGCGCAGTTGTAAACGGCATTAAAGGTGTTGCAAGCATGCACAAACATAAAAACAAACTTAGAATTTTTTTCACTAAAATGTTCCTCCAATTTGATTTTTCAATTTTATTTTGTATTTATTTTAACAATCTAATTTTTGATTGTTGCCTTGTTCTTTATTATACATTTTTTCCTTACAAAAGTCAATATAACAAGCGTCATTTAAACCGATTTTACCAACCTAGATTATTAGCTTTAACACAGATTTTTTAATCATGTTTATGCCTTATCTTCAAATCGTTTCTTTTAAATTCATTAGCATCATCTTCTATTTTTTGTTCATTTAGTGGCGCACCCTCATTAAGAACATAAAGATAAACTGGTATACAATACACTGCTGTTAGATAAGTTATCGTGCCATTAAAAAACGAATTAAATAACCATATTGAATAAAATAAAATTACTAACCAAAATGCATATTTGTTTTTTTCTCGCTCTGTCTTTATTCTTGGTGCAGTCATGTTAAAAAATGTTGAAAAATACAGGTATAATCCAATTAATCCACTTGTGAGCAAAATATGAAACATATCGTTATGCGACCAAATATGTGCAAAATTGTTTTTTGCATGCACTTTAAAATCATACAGAGCACCACCACCAAATAATTTTATAAACCAGCTGTCATTAAAAAATGTTTCTAAGTCCATTGCCCATATTAATGAGCGTGAATTCGTAAAAGAAGACCAAAATGTAATATCCCCCTTAGGGTTAAGCGTAGAAACAAATTTATCCCAAATCGGAGTCATTAAAATAACAGGAACTGAAATAACCGCTAACACTGGTATTAGCCAATAAAATATTTTTTTGCCATCTAGCAAATAATAAACTATTCCAACTGCTGCTAGCATCGCCATGCCAAAATATGTACGTGCACCACATATAGTTGCACCTATTATAGGTAAAATTGTATACAAATAATAACGTTTATCTTTTGTATATACTGCCAACAACCAACCTATTGCTAAAACAAATAAGCACGAGCTTGCAAAAACATGTTCAGCACCTGCTAACGATTTAAAATATATTCCATCCCAGTTAGCAGAATATGAAGAAGGCAATGCAAAAGATATTATAACCAATACTGTCCATATATTACAAATGCTTTTCAATATAAAAAGATTTTGCTTTAAATACGAAAAATAATATTCATAGTTAGTTTGCATATATAAAAAAAAGAATAACCAGTTTGCAAAATAAAATATAGGTCCTGTTGGGCTTGCTGCATCAAATCCATAAGATGGTATAGTTGTGTCAATCACAAACATTAAGATGCATAAAAACAGTGTCAAAAAAACTTGAAAAATTATTTTTACTGTTATTTTTTGCGTAAAAAAGCTAAATAGCGCTAAAATCGTAAATATAAAGAATAAATGATTTGTATTTATACTTAACACGCCTGTCAAAAGCATTATAATAGGCGTAAACATTGTTGATATAATATAAATTTGATTTATCGTTATTGTCATCCGAAAAAACACCCCAAACTAAGCAAATATATTTTGCTAAAGTATCGTTTACTATTAAGTAAATTTTTCCATTATATACTTAATTTTCCCTTTAATTCTATTAGTTAGTGTATAACCGCCATATTTTCTTATGGTTTTCCCTGAACCTTTGTTCAGATAACTCTCCCAAAATTCATCGTATCCGTGTGGTTTGTCACTACATTTTTTCATATTCGGTTGGTGCTTTGCAATTTGTAAAACATCGCATTCTCTTTTATCAAGATTTTCAAGTTCATCTAATGCATTCATTCCAACTACACTATTAACAACAACTCCTGATGTTCCAGTTGCGTCGTTCATATCAGAAAAAACAGCTTCTATTCCCCAAAAATCCGCTATTGTAAAATCACCCACTCTATCAATACTTGAATATTGACAATTGAAACATGATGGTCGCAAACAATAATGATCGTAAAAAATTCTGGTAAAAACATTTGTGTAATGCGGTTTTGATGGGTTATCTTCAAGGTAATAAGCTTGAAGGTGACTCATCCAACTACAATCTTTATTTTTGGGACGAAAATCAAATTTAACGATTTTCTTTCGTTCTATTTTTTCATATAATTTAATAAGGTCTTTATACAATAAAGGAGAAGGTACACCGTGGCATACTACGTCAACCGTAATAAGTAATGATGTATCAACCTTGGACACATTTAAAAAAGTTAAAAGCCCCGCCACCTGGCAAGGGGTTCCGCTAAATAAAACAGGTTTTTGACCAAGCAGATCATCCTTTACCATACAAAATGTAGAATTTAAATTGCTTTGAGTATATTTCGAACCTTTAAGTCGCACTAATTCATCTTCACTTTCGATGCGAATATGCCTTACATCAGTAACATCCGCAAACGCAGCACCATAAATGCTATAATTGCGTTTTAACAATTTTTCTGAAACAGCTGCAAACACCCCGCCAGAACGACTTTCCATGCGCTTTTTTAAATCAGTTCTTCTTGCTGCATAACCAACTTGCTCTTCTTCTTTTTTTACCACATTGTTAAACATGCAATTTTTTTCACACTTCTTACAATCTATGCACTTATCATTATTGATAATTGGATACAAAAAACCTTGCTCGTCTGGTTGCATAGTTATCGCATCACACGGGCACAAATTTTCACATGCTGTGCACCCATAACAATTTTCTTTTTTACTATAAACCTGAAACAATTAAACTCTCCTTGTTATATGATTATTTCTGCGATTTTAAAAACTTGTTATAAATATCATCTAAATAGTCTTTAGAGTGCCCTTTTTCTTTATTAATAGCTTTATCAATTGCGTCAAAATCAATGTACTTATCTATATCTGGTGTTTTATCTTTTGATAAAATTCTATCTTGCAATGAAAAAAGATTTATAAGCTTTTGAAATCTATGGTTTGTATTGTTGCGTTCTGTATGAAATTCAACAATCATTTGCTTGTGTAGTATTGTAGAAAAAGCCGTTCCATGGAAAGAATTTGTTATAACATAACGAGCATTTAAAAACAATCCTAAAAACTCACTAGGTCCAGCATCCACTTCGTAACAAAAATTTGCCTGTCGTTTTAAACCTGTCGGTACATACACAATCTTTGCACCTGTTTTCTTTGATAAGTTTTCAGCGTATTCGATAAGCGTTTCTGATTTTCTCATCGTGTAAATAAGTATATAATTTTCATGTTTTGGTGGCGTTGCAATTTTCTCCCATTCATTTTTACTAAGTAAAAACACAGGATCTATGTGAGAATCCACTTGCTTTTCTAGTATTTGCGACAAAGTATTCGCATCATTATCTTCTCTTATTGACAATGAGTTAAATGATAATAAGTGTTTTTTCCAAGCATCATTTATCATTTCAGGTTTTAGTGAACCAAAACTTGCAGCATATGAATATTTTTTGCATTTTTGGTCAGTAAAGCCCAACAAATAGTTAAAATCTCCACGAATAATTCCAGGGAAAAAAACCTGATCACTTCCTGTAATAAAAAAATCATATTCTTTTTCCATTAACTCTTCGTTTGAATTTATTTTAAATTGTTTTTTTCCAATATAATTCATTGATTCTGCAAATTTCTTGAAATTATCAATGCGTTTCCTATAAACTATTCTGTTAAATAAGTACCTTATTGATGAATTAACAAATTCTTTTGGAGAATTTTTGTTTATTCTTGATCCGAAAATATCCATGTTTGAAACATAGTCCACAACTTCGCAATCAACAATTGTCTCTAAAGTTGTTTTTAACGCATATGCTTGAAGTGCAGCACCATAATTAATTGCTCTTTGAAATGTAATAATTCCCGCTTTCATAAAATAACTCCAAAATTCTTGCAAGGTCACTAATCACTGCCTAATAATCACATGCGCTTTAATAAATTGAAAATTTTTGAAATATCTCACTATTAGCACATACATTGCTGCTATGAAACAGAAAACTAAACATCATTAAAACTAAATATTTTCCAGTGAATAAACCCAAAGGTGTAAGGGCCAAAAAAAGACGCCATATCTTATAATCATAACATTAATTTAAATTTTAGTCAAGCTTTAAACATTTTTTCAGACCTTACATAAAACCATTACTTAAAGTTATCAACATTTCAATTCATAAAAAAAAGCAACGTCAAACAAAAGTCTTTTATTTTAGTTAAATTTATGATATAATATCTAGGTTATTATCAAACATTAAAGTTATTTTTCAATTATAAAGCAAAGGATTTATTCATGTGTTATGAATTCATTTACATACTAGAACTACTCAAGTGCATATCTACTAAAGAAGAAGCCCAACTACCAAAGCAAGAAATTAATTGGGTTGATTTTTATAAAATTTCAAACAACCATGTTCTTACACCTATTTTATATAGCTGTGTATCAAAACTTCCAGAAAATGTCGCACCTGATTCAGCGTTACTGTCACGATGGAAATCGACATCCCAAACCCAAAGTTTTTACCAATTAAACAAGTATTCAATACTTATAAAATTACTCAAAAAGGTGGCTGAAACAGATTTTCACGCAACACTTATAAAAGGCCCTTTTATCAACAATTTGTACCCAGAACCACACTCTCGAATTACTTCTGATTTTGATTTTTTTATACCACCAGAAGAGGAATCTCAATTTGGCGAATTACTTAGCACATTAGGATATAAACTTGAAGATGGTGTGCAAAATCCCAACGAGCTAACATATGTTAATGGTCCTGTACGTTTAGAGATTCATACCAGGCTGTGGGAAGAAACAGAAGGCAAGCAATATGATTTACTTTGCTCTTTGAATATTGATAACTTCGATAATATGATTCAAACTGAAGTTAATGGCATACCTGTTTACAGTTTTAATGTGGACAATACGATTATCTATCTTTTTTATCATATGATTAAACACTTTTTTATTAGTGGCATAGGTTTACGTTATCTACTTGATATCACGCTTTACATACAACATAACCAAAATTTTATTAACTGGGAAATATTTTGGAAACGATGTGATATTATGCACTACACAAAATTTGTTAGAGCTTTTTTGTTTATATGCTCAAATCAACTTGGGCTTGAAACTAGTTCAATCGGAAACATCACTTTTACAGATACAGATAAAAAATGCGCACAAACTATTTTATTAGATATCAAAGAGGGTGGCCATAACGGCAAATCCACCTCCGAAAGAGAAGATGCCAGTTATTTTATTGAGCTCTACTATCATGAAAAAATAAGCAAATTATCATTTTTCACTATATTTACCAAGCAATTTTTTAATAAAATTGACGCCGAAAGAAACACTGCTGATTTACAGCAAACATCAGCAGTAAATAATACACCACTATCCCCTTTTCAACAGATAAAAAAAGTTTTTTTATCTATACCCCTATTATTCAAAAAAAATCCAGAAAAAAAACAAAAAATTTCCCTGTATAAACGCATAAAAACAATTAGATATAGACGCAATATCCTCAAGAATTTAAACCTTAATTATTTAGACTAGTGCGACCATGTGAAAGCACTAGTTTATTATATGTTAGTTTTGCTTTTGCATAAAAGGAGTTTTCAATGAAATTATCTAGTAATAATTATTTTATTTCCATTGTTATCCCTGTGTATAAGGTTGAAGATTTTATTACGGATTGCCTTGAAAGTATAATTAGCGAAGCGCATACTAACTTGCAAGTAATCTTAGTAGATGATGGTTCTCCCGATACATGCGGACAAATTTGTGATGATTACCAAAAAAAATATCCTGAGCTAATAACAGTTATACATCAAAAAAACCAAGGCTTAAGCATGGCACGAAACAACGGCATGGAAATTGCACAAGGTGAATACGTTTTTTTTGTAGATAGTGATGATTCGCTAAAAAAAGGTTGGTACGATACACTAACCAGCAAACTTAAAGAATATAATTACCCTGACATGCTGTGTTTTGATTTTGAATCTTGGAGCCCGCAAGAAGGTATTTTACACTGCGAAGTTATACATCAACCAAAGTACGATTGTGTATTAAACACAAAGCAAGACAGCTCTATCATGATATTAGGACATTCGTCCTGGTCCAGAATAGTTAAAAAAAGCATTTATATAGACAATGACATTTTATTTCCTAAAGGATTATATTATGAAGATTTAGCCACTACGCCCAAACTGCTAACCTGTTGCAACTCAGTAGTTTATATAAATAATATTTTATATCGATATACTATTCGTAGCGGCTCTATAATGAACTCACCAAACATAGATAATTACAAGCATTACATTAAAGTATTTGATAATTTAATAGCTTGGTTTAATAAAAAAGACAAACTAAAGACATACGAAACAGAATTTACTTATTTAGCTATTTGCAACATTCTTAGCACTCCTAGCAAACCTATAATACTTTCAAGCGCTACTAACAAATACCAATTGTTAGATACCTTATTAAATTATGTCAACGTAAATTTTCCTAATTGGCAGAACAACCCTAATATTAAAAGCATTACTGCTAAAAACAGACTAATACTTTTTTTGCGAAAAAAACGCGCTTATTCTCTGTTAAATTTTATGTGGAAACTTTATGACATATTTTTACATCGCAAAACATATAACAAATAGAGCACTCTCGACAATTTACCTATAGGAGGCAATTTTTGAATATTCTGATTTCAGTTATTATACCTGTATACAATGTTGAAAAATATATAAAACCATGCGTAGATAGTGTGCTTGCAAAATCATATACCAATATGGAGATCATATTGGTAAATGATGGCTCTACAGATTTCAGCGGACAAGTTTGTGATGAATGTGCGGTAAAGTACCCTGACATTATTAAAGTTGTACATCAAAAAAATCAAGGTCTTAGCATGGCAAGAAACAATGGATTAGCAATCGCTCAAGGCGAATATGTTTTTTTTGTAGATAGTGATGACACTGTTAAAGAAGGTGCAATTGCACTTTTGACAGATAAGCTCATAGAACACGGCTATCCTGACATGTTACTTTTTAACTACGACAACTATAATCCAAACAGTGGTTATAACATAGGCAGGCGTTTAAATACAATTACATTTAACAAGATAATAAATCCTTCGCAAACTAAAGATATTTACTTGTGGACACACTCTGCTTGTATACGTGTAACAAAAAAGAAAATACATATTGATAATAATATTTTATTCCCCCAAGGTATGCTTTTTGAAGATATGGCAACAACACCAAGGCTTTTGTTATTTTGCAAAACGGCAGTATGCATTGAAGATGTTTTATATTTCTACACCCAGCGAGATGGCTCAATTATGCACCAAGAAAAATTTGATTTTTTCAAAAAATTTATACCTGTAATGGATTATTTAATTGATTGGTTTGTGCAAAATAATGCTTATGACACTTATAAAAACGAGCTTTGTTATTACACTTATAATTACTTGCTTTACTCCTCGGCTATAAGTATAATAAAAGTAAATATTAGCAATAACAAATCTATTTTAGATGATTTAGTAGCATATACTGATAAAAAATTTCCTGATTGGACTAAAAACCCATACTTAAAAACTTTATCTGCAAAAACACGCTTTACTCTTTTTATGCTAAAGCACAAGCAATATACATTATTGCATCTTTTGTGGAAATTAAAACCTTCAAATTAAGGAATTTTAATGGATAGACTAAACTTTTTACCTAACTTTAAAACATGGGTTAAGCGTTACAACAACTGCAATTTTTCTGGTAAACTATCACTTATTTTTCCATGGTTTTGCTCAGTATTAATTGTAGGTTTTTCATTTATAATGTCACAACAAACTGGCGAAAAATCTCAAGAGATATCATTATGGTATTCCACTATAGTATTGAAAATTTGGGATATTATAGGTGCTCCTATTAACATTTTAGCACAATACAACAATTATGGTAGCTTTGATTATTTTATACGTAAATCAGCGCATTTTTTCATATTTTTTTGTCTTGCAATTACACTTACAATAGGTTTTCGCAGTTTTTTTACTAAAAAGAAATTCGCTTTTATTTACTCCTTTATTTTTATTGTAATTTTAGCTTGTTTTGATGAATTTCATCAATATTTTATACCCGGCCGCTCACCCTCAAGTGCTGATGTTATATTAGATATAACTGGTGCGTCATTTGGTATTTTATTAATGTTTTGTGTGCTCATTGTAAGAAGTTTTTGGCGCTGGATAGCACAAGCCTGGCAATAATTTTAATGAGTAAAAGTATATAGAAAGGATTAACATTGAAAAAACATGCATATTTGATAATGGCTCACAACCAGCCAGAAATTTTAAAGACTATAATTCGTATTTTAGATAATGAACACAATGATTTTTTCATACATTGGGATTTATCTGCACCACAACTTGACGAAAACGAAATTAAAAAGCATGCTCGTTATAGTAACATTTATTTTATACCACGCATGAATGTTAAATGGGCTGGTTTTTCGCAAACATTATGTCAATTAAGCTTAATGGAACATGCCTGCCAACATAAGCAATATGATTATTATCATTTAATTTCTGGTGTAGATTTACCGTTAAAAACTGCACAAGAGATACTAGATTTCTTTGAGTTGTCTAACAACCTAGAATATATTGCGATTGATGTGCTAAAAGATGAATATAGAGATAGACTTCGGTACTACTATTTATTTCAGGATGTTTATGGCCGTAATAGAAAAAATCCATTTCTTGCAGCATTATATATTTTTGACATCTTTTCAGTCAAAATACAAAGCATTTTAGGTGTTAATCGCCTTAAAAACGAAAATCTTGATATACATAAAGGGATTAACTGGTTTAGTTTAACTGATGAGTGCGTGCGATATATTATTTCTAAGAGAGATTGGATAGAAAAACGATTAAAATATTCAAAATATGGTGATGAAGTTTTTATACATACTTTAATCTGGAACACACCATTTAGGGATAAAATTTTTAATGGTTTTGATGGCGACCGAATGCAAGCAGCATTAAGATTAGTCGATTGGAAAAGAGGCAGCCCTTACACTTTCCGCTCTGAAGATTATGATATGCTTATACAAAGTAAACATTTATTTGCAAGGAAGTTTAGCTTAGATGTTGACGCTGATGTTATCAAACGCATAGAAAAAACTTTAATACAAAAAACAAAAAAGGTTTGACGAATTTCGTCAAACCTTTTTCGTTTAATTATTTTATGATTATGAGCATTGTGAACCAATACCTGGTATCATGGAGCAACCTTCACCAAAACCTGGTAAATCAAAGCAACCTGTATCATTGCCATATTCAGCAAAGTCGGTCATTGTTTCACTTAAGTTGATGCTTTCAACTTCTGGAGTATTCCATGTTTTTTTCATAATAAAATCCTCACTTATTCATGTTTGTTTCGGTCATGTGTATATTATAACATAGCTTTTTAAGTTGTAAATATTTCTAACATAATTGTTAGAAATATTTATCAATGATTAAGAATTTTATTTAAATTTATATTTTTTTACATAAAATTTTAATACCATATAATATATGGAAACATCTAACATTATTACCACCGAAACCTTCGCTTTTCGCTTTTTTATATTGCGCTAGTCAAATAAATGTAATCTGATTCGGATTTGCATTTATCTAGCTACAAGCTTTGTTGCATTTTTTTAACTTCAAAGTAATTCTATTAAGTTCATAGAAAAATAAAAAAGGCTCAACGAAAATTCGTCAAGCCTTTTAGTTTAATCATTTAATGATTATGAGCATTGTGAACCAATACCTGGGATTAAAGAGCAACCTTCGCCAAAGCCTGGTGCGTCAAAAACGCCTGTATCGTTGCCTGCTTCAGCAAAGTCAGTCATTGTTTCGCTTAAGTTGATGCTTTCAACTTCTGGAGTGTTCCATGTTTTTTTCATAGTAAAATCCTCACTTTTAAATTAGTTTATTTATTTGGTTGCCAAATATTTTAGCAACACGAGTATTGTATCATAATTTTTTTAGGCTGTAAAGTTTTCTAACAAAATTGTTAGAAACAAGCGTTAGATGTTAGAACTACCTTTAAAACCCATGTTTTTCAAGAAAAATACCAACGCCATACAACATACCAAAATCTCTAAAATCATAACCATTCAAATCATCTTCTGGCACTTTTTCGTATTGCTCCACCATCTTCACTACCTTTTCCCAGTTGAGGAATTTTCTAACGCTACCAGTCATTACTAACTCTTTTACCTGCGGATATAATAAATCCCATTTTCCAATAATTCGCTCACACCAATCTGAGGCTTGTATACCGCGCGGAGCATTTTCTGGTAGAAATTCACTTGGTATTAAATCTGCACAATAATAACGCACTAGCCTTTTTCTCTCAGGTACGCCATTTACAAAACACTCAATAGGTATAGCACTGCAAAACTCTTGTATGCGTATATCTCTTGCTGGGTCACGCAAAACCATACCATTTTTTAGTGAAAACGCTGTATCATACTCAGAGGAATGTGCAAAAATTTCTTCGCTAAGTATCTTTCTACGTAATTTTTGAAAAGGCAAAGTATAATGTTTACTGCTACCAGCATTAACAATTAATCGTTCATCATCTTTTTTTATACCTAACTCTGATATTTTTTCATCACTCAAATATACATCATCTAAGTAGTTTTCTTTTTTATTAGGTTTTAAATAAAATTTATAAAGTTCTTTCATGTAATGCTTGAAATATAATTTTCTACTAAAATTTGCCGCTTTACACGCCCTATTTGCCATTGAAAAGGCTTGAATAAAATGCAAAGAACGTATCTTTTCATACAAATAAAATTCTTCACTTCTGCCATATGAAACCGTACCATTACCACACTGGCCTGTCAATAACATTTTACAATTATCTTGCCCTGCTTTTTTATAAAGAGAGTTAATCCAATCAATATTTGTCATTGATTTGTATGGTGTTTCATAAATATCTAAAATTTCTTTGATGTTAGAAAATCCATCAGCCTCTGGCGATTTAAGGAAAGTCGGTATAATATTAGGGTACATTTTGCATATTTTAAGCACGGAATTTGTTTCATCACAAATATGATACTTTTTGCTGTACCGTATTTTATAATTATCTACTGGCACATGTGTATAGCCATAAAGTGATTTGCCATCTTCGGCTAATTTTGTTGCTGCTTGTGCAGCTATTGTTGATGAATCAAAGCCACCAGAAACCATTATACCTATTTTTCCATCGACACCATCTATAATTTGTTCAACACATTGTTTATATACCTTGCGAAAGTGATTTTTATATTCAGCATCTGTTTTATATCTTATTTGTTTAACGTTTTCAAAATCGTAATATTTTACAGCATCTGTTTTTTCCGCTGTAAAAATATTATAACTCGCACATTTCATACGAAAAACATCTACAAAAGGGGTGTCTACAGGGTTAGTTAAAATTGACAGTGGTTTCATTGCTAAAAATAAAGCAAGCCATTCTTCGTTCAACTTTTTTGCTGAAACTGATAAAATAGCTTCCATTCGAGTTGAAAAGTAAACTCTATTTCCTACTCTACGATGATAAAGCGCTCTGCAAGCAGTATGGTCAACACCTAAAACAAGCTCTTTTTCCTTAGCTTTCCAATGTGCATATGAATACGCACCATACACTTTTTTAGCCATATCTGCGCCCCATTTTTTAATAGCTAAATAAAGCAAGGCGCCGTCTGCAATATCGTTTTGACCTTTGCAAAGTTCAGCAATAAGTTCTTGCCTATTATCAATCACACAATCTGCAACAAATAAATCACCGTTTTTTTTATCAAGATGTGGCAATTTTTCATTTTTAGACCACACTTTTATATTCTGGTGAATATATCCCATAGTTGCATTTTGAGTGTTTTCAGAAAAGCAAGCATCTATTTTAAACTTATGAAAAGGTTTTTCCATTTGCGCTTTTATATTTTCATCAATGTCTGCATCAGTAAAATCAACATAACCCCAAATACCTGGCATAATTCCCCCTTACAATATTGTTACTTTTTTTTGCTATTTTTATTTTGCGCACTTTTAAAAAAATAATCATAATTTCCTATGTGACGTCTATAATCCTTTTTAGAAACACTATTAAGAACTATCCCTATTAAATTTGCACCAGTTTGATCCAGTTCGCGTAGCGCCACTTCTATGGTTGATTTTTTTGTTTTGTGATATCCTGCAATTATTATCGCTCCTGATGTTTTAGCTGCTAAGATAGCAGCATCAATAGTTGTATTAAGTGATGGTGAATCAAAAAAAACAAAATCATAATGTTGTTTTGTATAATCAGCGAAAACATCAAGATATTGTGAGTTTAACAGTGCCACAGGATTTTCTGAAGGTGTGCCAGAAGCTACATAGTGCATATTTTCTATGTTTGTTGTGCTGATAACATCTTCTAGCTTTTCATGGCCACTTAAATAATCTGACAATCCAAGTAAAGATTCTTCACTCAAACGTTTTTTATTTAACAATTTCCTCACATCTGCATCAACAAGTAAGGTTTTCCAGCCAGCATTAGCCATGGAAACTGCCATGCTAATAGCAATTGTTGTTGTTCCTACCCCAGGCTCACAACCAGTAACAGTAAACAGTTGATTTCCTCTTTCCTTTTTTAATATTGGAATTCTAGAAATCAAGCGGTCATAAGCATCATTTAAAATAGGATTTTTCTCTCTATAAAAATTTATATTTGCATGTTGCATTATAATCTCACTTTCTATCGTTGCTTTTTACACTGTTTTTATCTGGAATTATACCTAATAGTTCAATTTTACCATCTAGCGTAACTTCTGATGGAAAACACACTTTTGTATCAATGGCAGCTAAAACTATTATTACAGCTGCAAAACAGCCTACCGCGCCAACAACAATAATAAACCTATAAACCCATGCCATAAGTGCGCCTTGCTGCACTAATCTGGCAGTTGTGGCTGAATCTAGCACTTGTATTGTTTCCTCTGAAGTTATGCTTATCATCTCTTGGATAAATGCATTAGCAACTGCATTAGCAACTTTAACGGCGATTTCTGGGTCATCTGATTGAGCTAGTATTGTAATAATATTTGAATCTGTTGAATAAGCCGATGAAACCATTTGTTGTATTTCTTTTGATGTTACTTCATTTAACAAATATGATGATGCCAAATCCGCGACTTTAGTACTATTAACAACTTCAGCATAATCACGTATTATGTTCATACCCTCAACTGAATCTGAGTAAGATTCATAAGATACAGCAAATATTGTTGAAGTTGCATGGTATGTATCTGGTAAATTGCTACTAACAAGCAGCAGGCTCGCTAATAGCGCTAAAATCCCCGTAAAAACGAGGTGAATTTTTTTTGCCATAACAGCATCAAAAATTTTAAGTAGGTTAAAATGATAGTCCATATTAATAATTATTCTCCTTTTTTTGCAATCTTTTTTATTATACTACAAAAGCACTTTTAGGTCAATCAACTAATTGTTAAGTATATTTGTCCGCCAATTTCTGACACATTATTTACAACATGCAAATTCACATTACATCGCAATATTTCGACATCTAAACTTATTTCAGTTAAAACTTTTTTATTAAAACATCATTCAATTATTTTTATTATTTCATTTCCACATTCACGAATAGGATATCCAACACTTTTACGTGCTGCTTGCTTAACACAAATAGTACTAACCATTTGAAACAATTGTTTCATTTGTAAAGGTGTAAATCCTATTTGTTCATGAAATTTAGGCCTGTATAAATTTCTCATAACTAATTTTAACGATTGATGTCCAGTAAATACTTGCGACTTAAATGAAAATTCATCATCTAGTGCATCAACTTTTAATAGTTCTATAAAATTATTAAGCTCTTTTTCTTCATCACACCATTCAGCTTTATTTCGAATATGCAATTTATCTTTATAATCTTCATTTGCAATCATAACATTTTCCATCGGAATTTCAAGTTCTTGTGCTGAATCGAGTGTTAATTTTCGCTGTGGATAACCTGGTAAAACCATCGCCTTACCATCTTTCCACGACACTATTGTCACATCATCAGATAGATACTTATAGCCATTTTCTATCAAAACTGATAGAATTGCTGACTTGCCAACACCAGAAAAACCTGATATTATAGATGTGGTATTGTTTTTTACAACTGCTGCACCATGCACAGGTATACAATTGCGCTGCATAAATATAACTGCCAGTGCTGTGCCAAGCAGCAATGTGTTTAGCAACACTTTATCCTGTATAGGTTTTTCGCTTGATATAATTATGGTATTACCATCGCATATTTCAAACAAAAAACCTAAAACGCTATAAAAAACTCGCTCCCTCTTATTTATATAATAATACCAATCATTTTTTATGTAACAAATATCTTCTTGCTTTTGCACATCAATTGTAATATCTCCAAATTTAATTGTAACATCAATAGCATTATCAATTAAATCAAGCGGAACTGCTTCCTCCAATTCTACTTCAGATGCAATAGTTAGACCATAAATTTTATAACAAAACATTTTTTCTACCTTTCAAACTAAATTATTAAAAACACATATAGTGCACAGAAAAGGATTATTCCCTCATGAACAAAATTATTAAAAACTCAAAAACATTGTCTACCCTAGTCAACTGGAAACAACACAAAAGCTCTTTAGCATGGATAATTAAGCATACAAAGCCTTTCATTCCCTCTTTAATTATTTTAATGCTACTAAGCATTTTGTCAAGTGCTACTAGCATAGGGATGACATTAATTAACAGGCATATTTTAGATACAGCCACAGCGGGTGGTAATTTTGCTAATAGTGTAATCCTTTATGTTTTGATATTAATTTCAACATTAGTGATAAGTGCTGTATCTGGTTTTGTAACAGTGCTTTTAAATGAACGTTTTGCTTTTGGTATACGTTTAAAAATTTACAACTCTGTTATGCATACTTGCTGGTCGGATATTTCAAGGTACCATAGTGGTGATATTATAACTAGACTTTCTAGTGATGTTGATATAGTCGCTATAGGAATTGCTGAAGTTTTACCATCAATTTTTTCACTTGGTATTTCATTAATTGCAGCATTTGTTACATTAGCTTATTTTGATGCTGGTATAGCAATATTTGCACTTATACTAGGACCAATTACAGCGTTAGTCGGCTTAATCTCCGCCAGAATGCTTGCCCCAACACAAATTAAGATACAGCAATCTGAATCCGCATACAAATCTTTTATGCAAGAAAGTATTGCAAACCTAACAGTGTTTAAATCTTTTGGCGCACAAGAAAGTGCATCTGATCGCATTTCTGCTTTGCGTGGCGAAAGAATTTACTGGACATTGAAAAAACAAAAAATCAGCACAATATCATCAGCATTGCTAAGCGCATCATTCCAAGTGGGCTATCTTGGAGCTTTTGTGTATTCAGCCTTACAATTATCGCAACAACTCATCACCTATGGCACCATGTCAATATTTTTAACTTTAGTCACACAAATTCAAGCTCCTGTTGTTGGTTTATCACGAGTTATACCACGTGCTGTTTCAATTTTTACATCAGCATCACGTATTATAGAGCTTGATGGTATGCAAAGCGAAGATATGACAAAACCTAGTTTTCCTGAAGGTGCTCTGGGAATATCTGCAAATAATATTTCTTTTAATTATGGTGCTGAAGAGATTATAAAAGATGCTAGTGTAACTATTGAGCCTGGTCAATTTGTAGCAATGATGGGTAGTTCTGGCATAGGCAAAACTACTTTTATTAGGCTTGCTATGTCTTACTTAAAGCCAAACTCAGGTGAAATTAATTTATTTGCGCCTTCTGGTGAACAAAGCAAGCTAAACGCAGGAGCTCGCAGCTACATATCTTATGTTCCACAAGGCAACACTCTAATTAGTGGCAAAATTATTGATAACATACGCCTTGGTGCACCAGATATTTCTGAAGAAGAAATATGGGAATTAATGCGTGTCGTTGCTGTTGATGATTTTGTTAAAAACACACCTAATGGTTTACAAACCATTATAGGCGAAAAAGGCCTTGGGCTTTCAGAAGGTCAAGCACAGCGCCTTGCTATATGTCGAGCACTCGCTAAAAAAGCACCAATCTTAATTTTAGATGAAGCTACCAGTGCTCTTGATGAAGCTACTGAAATTGCAGTGCTTAACCATTTAAGAGAGCACGTACAAGGTATAACTTGTCTGTTAATTACACACCGCAAAAGCGTTTTAAAATTTTGTGATCGTTGCATTTGCATCGATGAAAAGAAAATCAAAGATGTTGAAATTTAATTTTTTTATTTAGTTTGAATTCAAGCAATTAAAACAAATACTAAAAATGATAAGTACAAGACCATTGCCAAAAAGCACTAAATAATATATAATAAAGTAAATTCAATTTTCAACATTTTATCTTGGAGCCTACATTTAATGATTAGAAATTTTTTACGGGATAATCTCCCATTACCACTATTACACTTTTCAGATAAAACAAGAAATTGTTTTAAATGGATAAATTCTGCCATATCTTCACATAAATATAATGCAAAATATGAAGGTCGAAAAGGCAAAAAAAACTTATACTTAATCGGTTCGCCTCATTATCACAACATGGGTGATCATGCAATTGCATTATCCACTTTAGAATTTATTAAACCTAAGGAGTTAGGATTTGACGCAATCTATGAAGTTTATTTGCACCAATACCACGATGAAAAATTTGCGCTGCGTAAGTTCACCACTAGCAAAGATGTTTTTTTGATACAGGGTGGCGGCTATATGGGTGACCAACATATGGCGGGTGAAATTTTTCTTAGACATGTTGTTCAAGATTTTCCAAAAAACCGATTAATATTTTTACCTCAAACTATGTATTACTCAAATACTGAACACGGGAACAAGCAATTGTTACGTGCAAAAAAGTTTTATAAAAAACATCCTGACTTACATTTATTTGCTCGTGAACAAATCACCTATGATTCAATGACACAACACTTCCCCACTGCTAAAGTATATAAGGCCCCTGATATGGTGGTTTCTTCAAATTGGACAGATAACTCTAAAACACGCAACGGCTTTGTATTTTTTATGCGTGATGACGTAGAGAGAGTATTAAACCAAGAAAATTACGATTTGCTAACAAGTATAGCAAATAAATTCGAACAAAATATAACGCTCACAGATACTTGCGAGTATGAAGGCCTTATTCCTGATGCGCAAACAAGAGAATTAAGAATGAACCATACTCTAAATAAATTTAGAACCGCACGTTTAGTTGTAACTGATAGATTACACGGCATGTTACTGGCAGCAGTAACACAAACAAGATGTATAGCTTTTTCAAACTTTAACCATAAAGTATTGGGTGTGTATAAATGGATTGAAGACTTAGATTATATTTCATTTATGAATTCAAATAGCACACCAGAGCAAATAGAAACTGAGATGAAACGTTTGCTAAGTATAGATAATTGCATATACGATCAAGAAAAATATGCACATTATTTTGATTCGTTGAGTGAATTATTGAAAAAATCGTAAAAACCATAAAATAGAGCGGTGTTGCAGATTAAAAAATCTATAACACTGCTTTTATTTTGCAAGCTAAGGTTTAAAATTTTACAATAAAAAAACTGAAACTCCCATCTTTTAGATGGTTGTTTCAGTTTTTTTGTTTTTTAGGGCTGTGCAATAGCCCATTAAAATTATTATTCAGGGTAAATTGTATTGATATCATTTTGGATTAATGCTAAATTTACAATACCTAGGCCAAAAATTGCTAGTATTATGTATAACATACTGTTATCGCCTGATGTAACAGTTGACATTGCCTTACCCATTTTGTAGTACCATACATATGTGAAAATACCGCATGTAACTAAACTTAGTAGGAAAAATTTTAAGAAACTCATGCTCCATTCTTGTGGCGCAACTTGTGTTGCTGTATCGTTTATAGAAGCCATCCAAACTATGCCATAAATGCCACAAGTAACTATAGTTAGTATAACGCACATTACTATATTTTTATTCATATCCAAATCTCCTTTTACTAATCGTCTTATATTCAAATTAATTAAGGCAACCATATTATTACCTAATGGGTATTATATCACAAAAAATTATCTAATTCAACAAAATATTAAAACCAATTATGCTAAATTGTTCAAATTATTAATAATTTCAATAAAACGTGGTATATTTCTGCAAATACCCCAAGCTAGCAACCAAACTAAGCAAAACAATAAAGCTAACTCTAGCAAATGTCCTATCTTTTTTTTGCCAAAAATCCAATCTAACCAACAAATTAAAAGTGTAGGTACAAGCAAAGGCATTATAACTAAAAGGCCCATATTAGCTTTAAATGCTGCAAAGTAATCTCCTTGTAACACTGCAACTGCAACTGCTGAAATGCCACAGCCTGGGCAATCAAGCGTTGTAACTAAATTAAAAATACAAGGTAAAGCAAAACCAAAAATTTGTATAAATAGATAATATATAAGCCCTAGCAATAATAAAGCTATTGTTATATACAAACGTTTTTTAATAAGATTTTCAGCTTTGTAAATCATATGTCACCCTTTTAGTTATTTATGCTTTGCTGTGGTTTTAATTTAAGTGCTACTGTTTAAGATTATAAACTAACTATATTAATGTAACAAATAATAACGCTATTGTCAATTAAACGCAAAACACCGCCGTGGGTTACAAAGCCACAGCGGTATTTTGCGCATATTACAAATCTACAGATAAGAGAAGATAGCTATTTTTTTGTTAACTGTGAAACAAGTATTTTATGCAATAAATTCTTCATCTTGTAATGCATCATAATCTTGCTCGCCTGTGCGTATTTTAACAACGCCAGCTATATCGTATATGAAAATTTTGCCATCGCCAATTTTACCAGTGTAAAGAGCTTTTTTGATGGTTTCTATCATAGTATCAAGCGGAATTTTTGCTATAACAATTTCAACTTTAACTTTTGGTCTTAGTGAAGTTTCAACTTCAACACCACGGTATAAAGCGTCACCTTTTTGCATACCATAACCTAAAACTTGTGTAACTGTCATGCCTGTGATGCCTATTGCATCAAGTGCAACTTTTAGCTCTTCAAACTTAGATTGGTTCATAAGAATAACAACTTTTTTCATTGCAACACCCTCTGTTGATTTATCAACAACAGGTATAGCAGCCGCTGCTGCCACTGCCTCAGCAGAAACTGCAGATTTTTTGAAGTTTGTGCCCATTGGTACAGGCATAAAGTCTGCATAAGAGCTTGATAAGCCGTGTTCTTCAATGTCAAGGCCTGCAATTTCTTCTTCTTTAGTAACACGTAGACCAACTGTCTTTTTGATAACTGTAAAAGCAACTGTCATTGTTACAGAAACCCAAGCGATAACAGCCAAAACACCTAGAGTTTGTATACCAAGGTATGCAAAACCGCCACCGTATGCTAAACCGCCTTCAAGTGCGAATACACCTGTTAGTATTGTACCTAAAGCACCGCATAAACCATGAACGCCAACAGCACCAACTGGGTCATCAATTTTTAGGATTTTTTCAACAAATTCAATGCCAAAAACAACTGCGAAACCAGCTGATAGGCCAATGAATGCTGCGCCTACTGCTGAAACTTGGTCGCAACCTGCTGTTATTGCAACAAGGCCAGCAAGTGCGCCGTTAAGTGTCATAGAAACATCAGGTTTTTTGTAGCGTATCCATGTTATAACCATAACTGCTGCTGTTGCAACTGCCGCTGCAATGTTTGTTGTTACATATACGTTAGCCGCAGCTTCAATTGAACCATCTGTCATGGAAACAGTAGAACCACCGTTGAAACCAAACCAACAGAACCAAAGGATAAACACGCCTAAAGCACCTAGAGTTAAGCTGTGCCCTGGTATAGCTTTTGCTTTGCCAGATTTTGAGTATTTGCCAATACGAGGTCCTAAGATTTTTGCGCCTATTAAAGCTGCAACACCGCCAACCATGTGAACAGCTGTTGAGCCAGCAAAATCATGGAAACCTAGTTGTGAAAGCCAGCCGCCACCCCATATCCAGTGGCCTGAGATTGGGTAAACAAATGCGCTTAAAATAACGCTATAAATACAGTAAGATGAAAACTTTGTGCGCTCTGCCATAGCGCCAGAAACAATAGTTGCAGCTGTTGCGCAAAAAACAGTTTGAAAAATAACAAATGCAGATGATGGAATAGTGCTGCTATAATCACCTTGAATAAAAAAATCTAACCCGCCGATAAAAGGACCATCTCCTGCAAACATTAAACCAAAACCAATCAACCAAAACACAATAGTGCCCAGTGAAAAATCCATAAGGTTTTTCATTATAATGTTGCCTGCATTTTTAGCTCTGGTAAAACCTGTTTCTACCATCGCAAAGCCCGCTTGCATAAAAAATACTAGTGTTGCTGCAAGCAATGTCCAAATTGTGTCTACTGCTGAAAACATAAAATACCTCCTAATTCGTGTGCAAATAATATTATTAAAAATGTCAGAACATTTTAATAAACTAAGATGATGTTTGTAATATTATCCGAAAATATACTACATGCGAATAAAACTATTTTGTGCCTAAAATAGACTTAGGCACCTGTCCTTTGTGTACTAAGAACAGGCGCCTTTGCCTCGCGTTTATATTATGATTAGAGAATGGTTAGTTTGAGCGTTAATTTACGCTATATAGTAGCTCGCTGTAGGTTGGTAGTGTCCAGTATTTTTTGGGCACTATTGTTTCGAGCTCATCGACAAAAACACGGGTTGATGTCATGCTGGCATATACTGCCTCTCTGTAGTATGTGCTTAGCTCTTTGACTTGTGTTATGTCTTTTGTTTTAAGTAGTTTTTGTTCTAGGTCTTCTAATCCGGAATAGATTTCTTTGGATAGACCTGCACAAGTGTTAACGATTTTTTCTTCTAGTTCGCTTGATAGACCCATGGATTTTTTTGTACTTGCGATTTCTAGGAGATCTTTTTGATATGCGAAAGAAAATTCGATAACGCCTTTGCGTACTAGCTCTATGAAAGAAAGTGCCTCTATGTGTATTGTTTTTTGGTAGTTTTCCATCATTATTTCATAACGTGCTTCTACCTCATGTGGGGTAAAAACTTTATGTTTCTGAAATAGAGCGATGTTTTTTTCTTTGATAAATTCTGGTAGAGCGTCTACTGTTGTTTTTAGATTTAATAGTCCACGCTTTTCTGCTTCAATAACCCATTCGTCGGAATAGTTATTGCCATTAAATACTATGCGTTTGTGCTTTTTAATTGTTTCGTGCACTAGTGCTGTTAGAGCGGTGTTAAAATCTTCTGCTGGCTCTAGTTGTGCTGCAAATTGATCTAACACTTCTGCTACTATTGTATTTAAGATAATATTTGGCCCTGATATTGAGAAAGTTGAGCCAACCATTCGGAATTCAAATTTATTACCTGTGAATGCAAATGGTGAGGTACGGTTACGATCTGTAGTATCTTTTGGAAATTGTGGTAATACACGTGCGCCTAGCTTCATATCTTCACGGTTATAACCTTTGTACTCTACTTGTGCTTCTAATGAATCCAAAACTGCTTGCAACTCATCGCCAAGAAATACTGAAACAATGGCTGGAGGTGCTTCGTTTGCGCCAAGGCGGTGGTCATTACCTGCATTTGCTACTGAAACACGCAATAGATCTTGATAATCATCAACTGCTTTTATTACAGCAACTAGGAATAATAAAAACTGAGCATTTTCGTGTGGGGTATCACCTGGCTCTAGTAAGTTTGTTCCTGTATCTGTTGAAAGCGCCCAGTTATTGTGTTTGCCAGAACCATTAACACCTGCAAATGGTTTTTCGTGCAAAAGGCATGCTAGACCATGTTTGTCTGCAACACTTTTCATTAGTTCCATTGTTAGCTGGTTGTGATCCGTTGCTATATTTGTTGTACTAAAAATAGGAGCTAGCTCATGTTGAGCTGGTGCAACCTCATTGTGTTTAGTTTTTGCCATTATACCAAGTTTCCAAAGCTCCGCATCAAGATCTTTCATAAAAGCAGAAACTCTTGGTTTAATAATTCCAAAGTAATGATCATCTAGTTCTTGGCCTTTAGGCGGTTTTGCTCCAAATAATGTGCGACCACAGTGCACAAGATCAGGACGTTTTAAGTAAACTTCTTTATCAACTAGGAAATATTCTTGCTCTGGGCCAACGGTTGCATTAACACGTTTTGCAGTTGTGTTTCCAAAAAGTCGTAGTATACGTAAAGCTTGTTTGTTAACCGCCTCCATAGAGCGTAGTAGAGGTGTTTTTTTATCTAAAGCCTCGCCTGTGTAAGAGCAAAAAGCTGTAGGTATGCAAAGTACGTCGTCTTTAATAAATGCGTATGAGGTTGTGTCCCACACTGTGTAGCCACGTGCTTCAAAAGTGCTACGTATACCGCCATTTGGAAAAGATGATGCGTCAGGTTCGCCACGCACTAACTCTTTACCTGAAAAATCCATTATAACTGTGCCATCACCAGATGGTGATATAAAACTATCGTGTTTTTCAGCTGTTATGCCTGTCATAGGTTGGAACCAGTGAGTAAAGTGTGTTGCACCTTTTTCTACCGCCCAGCTTTTCATTGCTGTTGCTACTACGTTTGCAATTTCTACATCGAGCTGTTTTCCAAGTGCGATTGTACGCTTAAGTGATTTATAAACATCTTTAGGTAATTTTTCACGCATGACCTCATCGCCAAAAACCATACTGCCGAATAAACTTGGTATGTTACTCATAATTGTTCTTCCCCTCATCAATAAATTTGTAAAATAAAAAAAAGACGTTACGAACCTTTCAGTTCGCAACGCCTTTGTTGCTATGCCATGAAGTTTATCACAGCTTTTAATCTTTGTCAACACTTTTTTTGTATTTTTAATAAACATGCCTATTTTTTGCTTTTCGGATACTTTTTTTGTGCATATTGTATATTTTAAAACTCAAGCATTGACAAACCTACACAATAAATGTAAACTTACATAAGAACAAAGGCGTTCATCAAAAGCAATATCCATTTTAGATGGAGTCTGCTTTTTGATGAGCGCTTTTTTATTACATTATATGTTTTTGAACATTATAATAGTAAAAAAGCTAGCACTAAAAAATTACATTATTTAATACCCAACAAAGGAGATTTGCCATGGTTAATAAAGAAATTTTAGAATTTGTAGAGGAAAATGACGTTAAATTTATTCGTTTAGGTTTTTGCGATCCATTAGGACATCAAAAAAACATCTCTATATTATCAAACGAAATCGAGCATGCTTTTACTGATGGCATTGCTTTTGATGCCTCGGCAGTTCCTGCTTTTTCAGATGTGACAAATTCTGATTTACTATTAATGCCAGATGAAAACACCCTTTCATTGTTACCTTGGCGCCCAAACAGAAATGCAGTTTTGCGTTTTTATTGTGATATTAAAAATACCGACGGCACACCATACGCAAGCGATGCAAGGCAAATTTTGCAAAATAGCATTAAACGCCTTAAGAAACTTGGCTTTTCTGCTAAGCTTGGTACAGAGTGCGAATTTTATCTTTTTAAACTAGCGGAGGATGGCACTCCAACTAAAACGCCTATTGATAATGGTGGCTACTTAGATATTGCACCACTCGATAAAGGGGAAAACTTGCGCCGTGAAGTTTGTCTTTGCCTTGAGGAAATGGGTCTACACCCTCGTACATCTTGCCATGAGCAAGGACCTGGGCAAAACAAAATTAACTTTAAATTTAGTGATGTGCTTTCTAGTGCTGATAACATGATGGCTTTTAAATCCATGGTAAAAAGCATAGCATCACGTAATGATTTATTTGCTTCGTTTATGCCAAAGCCTTTTCTTGATAAAAGTGGCAATGGCTTGCATATAAATATTTCACTTTATAAAGATAACGTTAATATATTTGGCGAACCTAGTTCTGAAAATTATAAATATGCTGAATATTTTATTGCTGGTATACTAGATAAAATTGCTGAAATAACATTATTTTTAAACCCCAACAACAACTCATACGAGCGCTTTGGACACTTTAAAGCGCCTAAGTATATATCTTGGTCACACCAAAACCGCTCACAACTACTACGCATACCATCAAGCAGCAAAGGACGTGAACGCATGGAGCTACGCTCTGCTGACCCTACCATTAACCCTTATCTTGCTTTTGCATTAATTTTAGAGGCCGGTATATATGGAATTAAAAACGAACTTGCGCTACCTGATGCAGTTAACGAAAACTTATATACAGCACAATCAAGCGTAACCGACACTTTAAAAACCTTACCTAAAAATCTCGGTGAAGCTATTTTATTAGCCGAAAACAGTGATTTTGTTAAAAAACACCTTTCAGAAGAATTACTTGAAAAATACCTAACCATCAAAAAACTTGAGTTTGACACATACGAGAAAGCAAGTGTTAAAAGCGCTTATTACGATGAAACTTATTTTTCTCAACTTTAAAATTAATAAATAGTTCAGCAGAAAGGGGGCTAAAATTTTGGAAAGCGCGCTTATTGTTTCCTCTATAGAAAAAAGTGCTAGTATTATATCTGATACACTAAAAAAAACATCTTGCAAAAACATAACTATCGCAAAGACATGTGGTGAGGCAAGACGCATGGCACAATCTCACAATTATGATATTTTCATTATAAACAGCCCTGTGCAAAATGAAGCAGGCGATGCTCTAGCAATGGAGTTTGTTTCATATGGGATAAGCCAAGTGCTTTTTATAGTTAAAAATGATATTTATGAATACATGGCAAGCAAGGTTGAAGATGCGGGCGTTTTGACAATTTCAAAACCTGTTAATAGAGATTCGCTTTGGACTGCCTTTAAACTAGCTAACGCTACAAATGCACGTTTAAAAACTTTACAAAAAAACAACTTAAAGCTAACCAAAAAAATCCAAGATATAAATATTATAAATAGAGCTAAATGCCTTTTAATTTCGCATTTAAACATGGACGAAGAAGGAGCACATAAACATATTGAAAAAAACGCTATGGACATGCGGCTTTCTCGCAAAGAAGTTGCAGAAAACATACTTAAAACATATGAATAATCAAAAAAACGAGGCTGCACAATTAATTTGTGCAGCCTCGTTTTTTATGTTTCTATTCTAAGTATCTTTACATCACAACAAGTCAATTATCAAGTTATTAGCATTATCATAAGAGTTCCAATCATCTTTTGAAAACTTCAAGCCTGATTTCACAGTTATACTTTTAATGCATTTCATTATTTTTTTACTATTATTACCTTTACCTAACTGCTTTTCGATAAAATCATCAGTTATAGAAACTATTTCATGAGCTGTTATGTTTCTCAAGTTGCTTTCAACGGTTCTAATAAACTCTAGCTCCGCAATTAAATCTGCATCTGCAATATATTTTTTCAAAACAATTAATATATGTATAGAACTATAAAACTTTGATTCAACCTTGCCGTTAAAATTCTCCAACAAAGCTTGATAAAACATTTTTGTTTTTTCATTATTATCTTTCAGCGTAGCATCAACATAGTAAATAATCTCGCCATTTCTTTTTGTTTCTTTTCGGCAACAATCTCTTACGTCTATTTTGCATTTTTCTAATAAACACAGTTCAAACAAATCTAAAACAACAGGTGTTATACCTCTGACGAAATCTGCCAATTGCCCATTTTTTTGTTTTATTTGTAGCTCTAGCAAATACTCAAATATATCTTGTTGTTTGCCAGTTTTTTTAGGGACTACATCATAATTCATTTTATTTGTAATTTTAAACATTTCGCTTTTGTTAAGCTGAACCCTATACACCAAAGCCTGCAAAAGCTGCAATACATCAGGGTGTAACGCATTGTTAATCGTTTTAGCAACTGCTAAAGCCGCCGAATAATTATAAGCTTGTATATGAGCTTTAATCAGTTGCTTATTAATCTTGGCAATTAAATTTAAATTTGTTAACTCGTTGCATCTATCCTTAAATTCTGCTGGGTTATTGTCTTTATTACATTCCCATTCAAGGTCTTTTAAATATTCCCTTTCAACACTTTTTTCCCTTTCAAATGGTGAAGAAACTTGAATAGCCTTTAAATTCAATGTTGATGTAGCCGAAATTAATTCAAGCGCACTTTTCATTGCAGGTGTTCCTGAGGATACATTTAAAATAACAGTTGCATTTTTATTTTCTGCCGATATATCTTTAATAATTGCATCAAACTCATTATAAAAGCTATCAAAGAGATGAACGTTTTCAAGGTTTGATTTTTCAATTTTAATAACTTGGCAATCAAAACCCACTAACTCTTTTAACATGTTTAACGAATACATATATCTATCATCATCATTGCTATTAGCTAGCATTTCTTCAGATAAATATATATACACTTTTTGAGGTTTATATTTCCTACAAATATGCAAAAGCCCACCATCTCTATAATAAGATATAGGGTCTGTTCTGCCTATTGGTGAAAACAAAATATACTCCATTTTTAATACTCCTGTTATTTTTATATTTTTACAAATGAATGCAAACGAACTTTATTTTATTAATAAGGTTCGTTTTTTTCGGCCCCTAATGGGGGATTTATATGTTTTTACGAATTTAGGGAAAAAGCAAGTGGAAAGACAGCTAAGTATTCGTCCCCTAATGGGGATTTATATGTTTTTACACAATGGAAACAGAAATGGACACAACAACTGACATGGAGTATTCGTCCCCTAATGGGGATTTATATGTTTTTACCGTTGAAGTTGTAGCTAATGAAAACTTACAAATGTATTCGTCCCCTAATGGGGATTTATATGTTTTTACTGTAAAGCTATTAATAAGTGTGAAGCATGTATCAGTATGTATTCGTCCCCTAATGGGGATTTATATGTTTTTACACACAATGAACGATTTAGTAATTAAAAACGCAAAGTATTCGTCCCCTAATGGGGATTTATATGTTTTTACATAACAAGCAAACAACTTATGATAAATTTGTTGTGTATTCGTCCCCTAATGGGGATTTATATGTTTTTACAAAGTCGTTGATAAAACAACTATGGCACAAATTACAGGTATTCGTCCCCTAATGGGGATTTATATGTTTTTACAAAGAAAGCTGTAAAAGCAAAATTAATTCTAGAGTATTCGTCCCCTAATGGGGATTTATATGTTTTTACATATTGACTTTGAACGGCTTGAAAACTTTGTTGAGTATTCGTCCCCTAATGGGGATTTATATGTTTTTACTAGTATTTCTACAGCTATAAACGATACTATGAAAAAAGAGTATTCGTCCCCTAATGGGGATTTATATGTTTTTACCAAATACAATGATCCAAACGCAAAAAAAGCCGTGTATTCGTCCCCTAATGGGGATTTATATGTTTTTACGCACCACTTAAAGAAAATATAGATAACAGAGTATTCAGTATTCGTCCCCTAATGGGGATTTATATGTTTTTACTGAATATCACGATAGTGGAGTATTTGAGGTATTAAAGTCAAAGTATTCGTCCCCTAATGGGGATTTATATGTTTTTACGCCAACCCTTATTTTTATCGCAATAACGTTAAAATTCAGTATTCGTCCCCTAATGGGGATTTATATGTTTTTACTCTACCTCTGTATTGCAAGGTAAATCCTATATAAATTTATATATTATCGGCTGAAAATATGTTTTGCCGATAGTATCAATTAAAATTACAATTTATTACGCAAAAAAGCTAGCATTTACCTGCATCGGCGCAAAATTAAAAGAAACTCGCATCTTCCTGCTCTGTTTCAACATTATGCCCTATGCAATAAACCTCGCTAACACCTTTTAGCCTATAAATTCTAATAGTATCATTGTAACTGCTTATGGGCAGTTTTTCAAGTAATTTTACCATTTTTTTATATTTTGTTTCATTTAAAAAAGCTTCAAAGGCTGATTTTTGAACTCGCAAACCGTATTTTTTTAATATTTTGATTAATCTATTGCGCATTTTTGTTTGGGAAATATCGTAAATTATCAATGTTAAATATTTTTTTCTGCTTTCGAGCAAACGGTTGTTTGTATCCAATCACAATCACCCCTACCTAATAATAACAGGTGAGTACAAATCACAGTTTTCGTTTTCAATTGCATTTGCTATACTAACTGTTTGCAAATAAAATTGCCTGCGAATTGTATTCATTTCATCATTTAAATATTTGTTCTTACTTTGTAGTTTCTGCTGAATTTTTCTTATAAAAATTTTCAAAGCTGATTTGTTCATTCTTATATAATTGTTTTCAGTTGAAAAATCACTTATGCTAATTTCGTTGCCTTGCACTAAGCTCATAACTGTTGAATCTACAACTAGTGCTCGCCATTCTTCCATTAAATCGCTCACAAGTGCTGCATGTCCGTTTTTTTCGCTATGTAAAAACGCCATATAAGGGCTTAAACCTCTATTTTTAACCTCTGCATATATCTCATAAAACAAAATGGTATAACCTAAAAGGGTTTTCAAATTTAGTACTACTAATTCTGCCATAGTAATAACCTCTTTCAGATAAAAAATTAACAGAAACATTGTTGTTTAAACAATGCTTAATGCAAGGTGTTGTTAAACCTGAATTACCAAAGATTGTTATATTTTCAACGGTTTCTTGTGGTATTCGTTTTATTGCACCTTGCCTATTAGTTATAACAAACTGCCCCTGCGAAATCGAAACTTTCGAACCGTTTTCAAGTATATACAAACTACTCATAAAAACCTCCAAGTAAACAATTATTTGCGCTAGATTAATGGCAATATAAACAGTAAATTTACACACTAATACGTATGTTAAAAACAAAGATAAAATAAAAAGCGAAATCAAATTACACTAAAACAATAAACGTTAAACTATCTCTATAAAACATCTGCCCATTTCAAGCTTTGTTCTATTATAATTTGTTAATTTAAGTGTTCGTGGTGATACAGGTTTATCCATTAAATGCTTATCCTGAGGCTTTGAGGAACTATGCACTATTTTTCTAATAGAGTTAACATCATCTTTAAATAAGGCTAATGCTATAGTTTTGCTTATATAGCCAGTGCCTCCACCTATAAATATTTCATTTTGTTCTAATGGCTTGCCGCTTGGAAAGTATTTTTCAAAATATACGTTATAATTTTTGTTGTTTATTCTTATTGCTTTTAATATTGTTTCAACAGAATATTTAAAAATAGATGTGTCTATAGTTAAATCAAATTCAATTTCTGTGTTAAGTTTTATTGACTCCCTAAGTGTTGGCAATGCATTTGCATCACCATTTACTTTTTCATCTATTTTTTGGGTTAGTGTTAAACAATCAACACTTAGAGCTTTGCTATCTGAAATTTTAAGCCCTTGAAACACATCCCTTTTTTCGCTTTTGTCACTATCCACATCTGCAACATCCTTAAAAAACTTGTTTTTTTCTATTTCAGTTGCAATGTTTGAATAATCTTTGCTTGCGTATTTGCTGTTAAAATTTACACTGTTAAAATCTCTTATCGTGTTACTTTGAACACTTTCTTTGTTTGACATAATAGCAGATAATAACGCTGTTCTAATCGCACCTTTAAGGCTAGAACCTGGGATATAAGGATTACCACATGCATCTTTAATAATAGTGTTTATTTCTTTTGTTCTGCTATTAGCAAAAGAAATATCCTCAGCATTCAATGAATATTTGCAAAATGTTTGATATTCAGCTTTTGAAATGCCATTGTTTTTTAACCAAGCCGAAAAATCCGAAAAGTCGTTTAAAAGATAATTTTCAAACTGTTTTAACAAGTTTTTTCCTTTGAAGTAATTAAGCATTTTTATTTCATCAGGAATATAAACTCTCTTTTCGTTATAATTATATATGTATTCTTTTTTGTTTAGGGTTTTCCCACTGCCTATATGCACTGGTGAGGCTGTTGTTAGTTTAATTTTATAACACTTTAAGTAATCATTCATATACTTTATACCTCATAAAACATAGGTTTTGCATATCTATAAATAGGGTGGCTATGCTTTGTTGCCACGTCAAAAACATCACCGCTAAACGCACAACAAAAATACGAACCTGCGGCAAAGCTATAAAAATCTTTTTTTCTGTATAATTCTTTTGAGGCTGAAAAACCCGCTCTCCTTTTTAACAGATATGCTGCATTTTCTAGCGACAGCTCCAATTCATCACCCTTTGCCATAGCACAAGAAAGCAAAACCCCACCTTTATCAAAGTTAATTTTTTCTTTCAAAATTGCTGGTGTTTTAATTTTTTCAACTTCAAATCTGCCAAAACCTGAACTCTTTTTGCCACCTATTCCGCTATATGATAAGCATTTTAACAAACCTTCTACAATCTTTATTATTTCGTTATCTTTTGCTGCCATTATTAAATATAACCCACAGTTTTCGTTAAACGAATAAACTTGCATATTATATGGTAGCCTTTCATTCGTTTGCATTTTTTCTTCATCTAACGATGACGACAAAGTTCTAGTCGATAGCACACCTAAGTTTTTCAGCTTATTTGTTTCATCAGTTGGGTTTAAGCCACCGCTAATGTATTTGTTCATGTTGCTAATTGTTATGTATTTTAGTTTTTTATACAGCTTTTTTTCTGTTGAATCTCCATTTGATTCTTTTTGAATTTTTAATAATGGTTTTGGAAAAAACAGCTCATCGCCAGTAAATGGGAGCAAGTCTGAAAATCTTAATTGTTCTTTTTTTACATAATCTAATAATTCATTTAATTTTTCTTCGCCAAAACCTCTTATAGCCTCTATACACAATGCGGAAAAAAACGTATCTGCCATTATGGTATAATTAGACGCTTCTAATTTTTCTTCACCAATATGTATAGGTGCTATAAAATTAAATTTATAAACACAATACTCCATATAATTATACTCCGTTTAATATTTCTTCGCATTTAAGTTTAATGCTGTCGTCTTCTAAACTTCCAACAACAACATCAAGCGATAATTCATTAAGCTTAACTCTACCATATCCCCTTGAACCATGGCCCCCTAAGTAATCATATTCTAACAATTTTAAGCCGTCAGCAAGCAAGGTGAAGTCTTCTATCGCTTCATCTTCATTTTCGACATTATAAATTATTGAAATTGGGAATTTACTGCCACTAATAACTCTTTCAATTTGCCTAGGGTTTGCTTTTGAAGTTAGCCTATTAATGGTATTTTCAAACTTTGCTTCTGTCGCAGAATTTAAACCATAACTTTTAATTTCTTCCATATTTAAAAGTTTTGCATCCGAAAAAATCAAACGGCTAGCTTTGCTCTCATTTTTAACTGAGCTACCAAACAAACGTAGTATTTCAGGCGCATCACCGTTAAAATCTGAGTTTAAGTTTTTATTGTATTTTTTTGCTAGTAAACTTCGTATTTTGCCTTTCAAGCTCGAACCAGGAATAATAGGTAATTTTGTTATACTATCTCTTATTACTGGCGAATCAATTGCACCTATTGCTGAAAAAGCATCAGATGCGCCAATGTGCATGCCTGTTTTAACCTCTAAAAAACCTTTAATTTCAACTTTTGTTAACATAATAAATACCTCCTTAGTCCTTTCCGCCATAAAATTTATGGTATGCAACTAATGATTCCATATAATTGCAAAATAATTTAGCATTCGCTTTACTATCGCCAATTTCATTAATTATTTCAAACAATTTTGCCTTTTCGCTAAAATCTTTTACATTGCCCTCTCTGCCACATTCATAAGCAAGGCGCATACGCAAATATTGAATGCGGCTTAAAACATCTTCATCTAACTTTTCTGCCTCGTATAATGCTAAATCATTGCCTAATTCATTTACCATTGATAAAATGTTGCGTATTTTTGAAGTAGTTAAATATATACCACCCCATTTATTTTTACTTAAACTCTTAATTGCATTTTCTGCTTTGTCGACATAATCAAGTTTAGTTATTTGCATGTTAATCTCCTTTTTCACGAATTGTATAAACATAAATATAAATAGCTGTTATAGCTTGTTTTCTTGATTTTTCATCTTTTATCCACGAGTACATATTTTTTGAAAATTCTTCATACATATCTTTTTCACTTTGAGTTGCGTTTTCTTTCGGAGCCATTCTTGAAAGTGTATACACATACCTTGCTAAGTTAATTTTTTCATCGGTGTTTCTTAATAAATCCATCAGATTGTATAAGTAGTTTTTGCCATAGTTTTCATTTTTTTCAAAAAAATCTTTTATAACATTGTATTTTTCTTCTAGCACACCATTAATGAAATCCTCCCAAGTGTAAACGTGGTTTTCATCAAATATTGCAACAGCATTTTTGCTTGGTGTGTTTTTAGCTAGTTCTTCTAATTGGCCGCTTTCTCGTGCCATGGATAAAACTGGGTGTTTTATAGGGTAAATACCAATACCAGCGGATAATGTGAGTTTACCTTGTGAATATCTTTCTAGTGATTCATTCAAATCAACAGCAAAACCTATGATATCCTCCCAGTTTCCTACAACAAATAAATCATCACCACCTGAATAAACGATAGTTGCTTTTCTTTCATTATCGCTAAAATCTGTTAAAAAGTATTCGCCTTTTGCAAGTATAGCATTGATATGCCTTTTAAAGAACAATGATAATTTCCTTGAAAAAGTTGCTGTTCTTGATATGGTAACATAAAAATCTTTATCTGTTTCATTTTCAAAACCTTGCACAAACGCTTTACCCAAATTATCTATATCTGCCCTTAGGACAGCTATTCTTTCAATGCCACTTGAATCCTGCACAAAATCTTTAAACTCTTTAGCATATGCATACTCGCCTACCCATAAAGTAGTTGAAATATTTTTACCAGTATACATTTCATTTTTACTATATGACCTTACATGTTCATCATTATTGATTATTTTTACTAGCTCTTTTTCACTAAGAGAAGTTAACCACAAATTTTTAGGTAATGGAAGCCAAGGCTTTTTATTTTTTTGTTTTTCTGATAAAACAGTGTAAAACTGCCCTTTTCTTATTTCATTTGCAAATGCAACCAAGTTTTCGCACAAGCTACATCTACCAGTTTCTGTCAATTCTTCTGTCTTTAAACAACTAGAACACTCTCTTTCATGTTGTGAAAACTGTTGATTATTTAAAAACATTATATCTGATGCATTATACCTATTAGTTTTTCTCTTTGAAATATCATTTGAAATATCTTTAAATATATTATTATAACTACCCTGTGGTTCATTTTTTAAATCATTAGCAGAACACTCCGCAAACCCGCCTGTTATATATAATGCCGTTTTAAAATTATTCAAAAACCACTGGTTATTTTCTGCTTCGTTTGATTTTATTGTTTCCTTAACATCTTCAGTGTTTGGCAATAACAGATAAGCATGTCCACCACCTAAATATAAAATATTAGTTCTTGATAACTCCAAATCCGTTAGGAGGTTATCTATTACAGTTTCCATTATTAACTCTAAATAAAACGACCTTGTAACCAAAGCTTTTAATGCGCCATCGCTAGAAACGTTATAGATAAAATCTTGTATACCAGATATATCCAAACTATAAACCATAAAAGCTTTTTTATCATAAAACATTTTACTGTTTAAAAACAACGTTTCTCTGTATGTTTTTGTTTTGTTTTCTTGCAAATATTTTTGTATACATAAAGCAATAGCGGCTGTCATTTTACTATGGTCAAATAAAGATATATCTGCTATTTCATCTTTAGAAGTTGATGATGGAATATATGATAAAGTAGCTTGTAAAATTTCTAAAAGCGAATTAATATAATTGCTATTATATTCAACACTTTTTAGGTTATCTGTTATTTTTCTAACTACATCTCCATAGAAAAATTCATCAAATTTAATTTTAGCATCATTATTTAATGGGTAATTAATATTTTCATCAAGCATGGTAGGAGAGTAAAAATGTTTTTTACCTGTTCCATTCAATAAATTAAATATGCTTTCTTGTGGCAAATCTCTACTAAATCCATGTGCATCTTCATTAGATTTTCTTCTATCAATAAACGATGCGATATTATCAGCTATATATGTAATATAAGCAAGTGAATTTGATGATATTTTTGCATTTTGAATATGATTAAAATGGTGATATTGTACTTGATTTAAAATGTCCTCTTGTAGTTTAACCTCATTCTTTAAAAATTCATATCCACTTGTTGAATGGTTTCTGCCATCGTTATACCTATACAATAACTTCCCAAAATCGTGTAGCAACGCACCAATAATTAAATTACAATCTTTTTCTTTCATTTGCTATATCCTTTCTTATAATTTGTATTGCACCCATTCCTATTGAAGTTTTTATACCAACACCTGAACACTCACCAAATTTTAATAGCAAGTTTACTAGGCTTGTTATCCTACCATAAGCGCCAATTTTAAATGTTACTTCGCCTACAAAAGCTGGAATTGAAGCACCTTCAAGATGAAATTTGCAACTTTTTAAGTTATAGTTAGATATTTTAATATTTTCCACCAAATCATCTATAACCTCTTGAGTATATATCTGCGAATCGTCACTGCATGCATCATATTTTTTCATCAAACTTTGAAAAATCATTCTTACATCTGGAAAAAACACATACTCTCCTTGTGATTTAAACGCAGTTGGAGTTAAAAACTTAATTGTTATAAATTTATTTGCATTATCGCTTAAGTTCGACAGTACAAATTGCTCTTTTGATATTTCAAAAAAATCCTTATCAATTATAACTAATTCTAAATTTTTATAAGCAATATCTATTACATCAATGTTTAATTGATTAATTTTATATGTAATCTCATCACTCGCTTTTTTATTAAGTGCGTTTATGTTCCAATATATGTTTTGTTTATCGGTTAAAATATATTGACTGTACGGATTGATTGTTAAGCTATGTAATACTTCAACGTATTTTACATCAATATTATCCATAAGCAAACCATGAAACAATGATGATGCAGTATTTGAGTAAAGCAATGTTTTTTCATCTTGTTTAATTTTGTAAGTTAACTTTGTAATCATAAATTCTCCTAAAATTCGCTTTATTATTATTTTTCAATTATACCACAATCACCAAACAACCACAATACACACGCAAATATGTTAATATTTTTAGTTTACATTGCACATTTTTTATAAAAATCACAAACTTTTTATTTATTTATGTTTCTGGAAATTTTATAACGCAAATCTCTTTTCATTACAAAAACTTACTTTGATAAGTATATGTCTGGTAATAACACAGCCGTTTCATCAGTATAAAAATCATCATAACTAGATTCTTTAATAAACTCTTCAAGGTCTGAACGATATTTAGCAGGATAAACTAATTCGAAATCAGTTAACAAATTTTGCATGTTTTCCAAACAGTTGCTTTCGCTATAAGTTTTTAGTAAGCGCTGTTTTGCTTGCAGATATTTTAAATCATGATGAATAACATTATGTCCGCAGATAAAATTTGCGCCTGTTATAAAGTCTTCAAACTTTGAAACAGACGCAGAATGAAACACAGTGCCATCACTACGGATAACTCCAATATCTTTTATTAATTGACTTTCAGTAGTTATCTCCGTATCAAAAAAAACCACAGACTCCATATCCTAGCTCCTTATTATCTGTATCATTTTCTACATTTTCGATAATTAACTCTAACGATTGGCTGATATATATTTCATTTTCGCTTTTAATCTCATTAAACATCTTATAGTAAATTTCACGATGTTTTTTGCATTTTAAAATATATTTAGTCCGTTCCATTTAAACAATCTTCCGGCTTTATACGCATAATGCCCTCTTTTTATTTTAACCTATGGCTATTATTTTACCAAGCTACTTCATGCTTTCCATTATGTTAAGCAAGTTTTCATAGCTATCAACATCATGATACCTTACTTTCTCAGTTGAAATTTCGTTAAACAATTTCTTTGCACAGGATATTTTCGCTTTTTCAATAGGGCGCAGGGTAAGGCTTTCCATAGAACCTTTTGTTTCCGCTACAAAAAATATGTGTTTAACTGTATCCTCATAAAACGCAATAGCCCAGTCTGGCGAATAATCACCCATTGGAGTTGGTATCTTAAACCCACGTGGTAGTTTTGCATACACACAAACTTCATTTGCGCTATCTAAACTTTCAGCAAAGGTTCGCTCAACGCTCTTTTCTGCTGTTCCGTCAGTGAAAACATAATCTTGTATGTGTTTTTCTGCTCTATATGCTTTTGCAAAAGCTTCTGAGTTCTTTTCAGCCGTGAAAATATCTTCTTCATACTGTCCGTTTATTTGGTTATAAGAAATATGCTCTACAACCATAGTTGCTTTTTGTTCGTTTATAATGCGAATTACCTTGCTTATAAATTCTTCTGGGTTGTTTTTGAACATAGCCAGTTTTTCTATGCTTATACTTTTTAAAATATCTGCTGTGTCTTTTCTTATAAGTGTAGTGCCTTTGGCAACTTTACCTATAAGGTCATATTTCACGGTACTTGTACGGATTCTTCTAAGTGCCTGTGTACTTGTAGTAGTTTTTCCAAAAGAGTCGCCACGCTCTATTTCATGCTCGTTGATTTTATCTTTTTGGCTAGCAATAGTAGTTGTATATTGTAAGCTTGAAACAAACAGCTCCTTGTTTATGTGCTCTATTGCCTTTGCAACAAGCTCATCACCATCAAATTTAACAGTATAGGCATATTTGCGGTTGATTTGATTCCAAAGTGCTTGAAACTCTCTTTTCTTAAAGTTATCGTTAAGCTCATTACTTTTAATTTTGGGTTTGTTTGCATTTTCAAACATTTTTTCAAGCACACTATCATCAAAAATAGCTTGTATCAAAGTGTGAACACCATCTGCAATATCTTTGATATCCTCGCTAAGCGGTGCAAAATTACCACTATCTCTATTTTCACGATATTTATCAGTAACACTGTTATTATCATCTATATAATCATTTTTTATTAAGTATCTATATATTTGTTTAGCTTGTTTTTCATCTATAACTATAGGTCGTTCACCAAACATAACAGTTTTACCAACAAAGTATTCTATTGTAGCTTTTGTAGGCCTATCATAAAGCACGGTTTTAATATCTGCCTGCAAATCTGCAACAAATGTTTTGTAACTTTCGCTTGCTATAACAGTTAGCTTATTTACCTCATGTACAGTATCGCTTAGCGTTTCTTTATCCATTCTATGTCCGCTTGAATTAACACAAATACGAAGCCCACGCCCAACCTCTTGCCTTTTTGCAGTTTGGCTTTCGGAATGTTTAAGCGTACAAATTGCAAACACATTAGGGTTATCCCACCCCTCACGCAATGCTGAGTGCGAGAAAATAAACCTTGTAGTTTCATCAAAGCTAAGTAGTCGCTCTTTGTTTTTCAAAATTAAATCATAGGCTGAAATATCATCTGAAAACTCGCTACCACGCTTAGTTTCGCTGTTTACACTACGCCCTGTTTTTTTATCAACACTAAAATAGCCTTTATGTATAGCACTAACATCAGAGCATTTTTCTTTTAAATATTTTTGGTGCGGAGTATTAAGCAAGCTTGTGTTTTCGTTAAGTATCGCAATATATTCCTCTTCAAAAATTTTGCCATACTCGCCCAAAAGCTCATCGCCATTTTCATCGTAATTACGGTATTTTGCAACTTCATCAATAAAAAACAGTGACAAACATTTTATGCCTATATTAAAAAGTTTTTCTTCTTTTTCAAAGTGTGAAAGTATTGTTTCTCTTATTTGAATGCGTCGCATATCTTGTTCTGAAACATCACCTAAAATATCGCCTTTTTCTATTATCACTCCATTTGTAAATGTTACAGTGCCAGAAAGAGGGTCTATATCTGAAACCACATAGCCTTTGTACTGTTCCATCTCTTTGGAGATATAGAACAAGTTATCGTCAACCCCCAAAATATGTGGCTCACGCTTTACACCGCTTTTGTGTGCTACTTCAAGTTCAATTTTTGCCATTGGTGGCTTTTTAGAGGAAAGGACTATATTTTCAAGATACAAATATTTTTCAGTACCGCTTAAATTTTTAACTTCAAAACCTTTGACTTCAATTTTTTTAACAAGCTGTTGGTTGTATGCCTCTAAAGCATCAAGCACATATACCATATTATTTTGCTTTGCATGAGTAGCCGAATAACTAAGTGCAAATAATGGGTTGAAGTTTTTTATAGCTTTTTGTGTAACTTCGCCACCCATTTTTTGCGGTTCATCAAGTATTATAATAGGCCTGTTAGCCTTAATTACATCTATAGGTTTACGTGATTGAAATTCATCACGCTTTGAATAAATTATACGGCTTTCCTTATTTTTTGCACCCTCTTTAAGAGATGTAGCAAAGGCCTGAGTATTAATAATCATCACATTAATGCCGCTACTGCTCGAAAATGTATCAAGTTGGTTTAGCTTAGAACTGTTATAAATAAAAAACCTAGCTTTTTTACCATAATGCTCCATGAAATGCTCTACTGTCATTTCAAAGGATTTTTTCACACCCTCACGAATTGCCACAGAGGGAACAACTACAATAAACTTGCTCCAGCCATAAAGCTTATTTAGCTCAAACATAGTTTTTATATATACATAGGTTTTGCCTGTGCCAGTTTCCATTTCAATATCAAGGCTACAACGTCCGAAATTCTTTATAAGCTCTGCGGATTGCTTGATGTTGTTATTTGTTTGCATAGCTCTAATGTTTTCCAAAAGCTGTTCATCGGTTAAGGCAATATCTTCATTACGATAACCAGTTTCATCAAATTCATCAATTGTTTCACCAAATTCATCAACCGCTTGCATTTGTGCTTGTTGTCCGCCATTTTGAGAAATTTTGCCTAAATCACGCCTATATGCAAAGCTATCGCTGAAAGCTTGTCCATTGAAAATTTTGGTTACCGCATTAACTGCTTCGGTTTGATATGGTTGTATTTTAAAATTAAATTTCATTTATTTGCCTCTCAGAAAATAGCTGAATAATATTTTTTCATTTCAGAATCTATAATAAATTTATTGATCCCAATAAAATAAAAATTATTATAATGCTTTCAAGTTGTTAATTAACTCATCAATGCTATTATAATGTACAGCTAATTCGGTTTCGTAGTTATCTGTTTGACTAACAGTATCAAACCTTGTTTTTTCTCCCTTGTAAATAGTTTTACATTGTTTTACAGTATTTTCAGAGATATATCCCACGATAACAACCTTGTTTAAAGATTCTACCTTTTTTATATCATTTACTACATAATAAGTTAATATCATATAGTCTTTCCCATCTTTATTTGCTTGAATTACAGGATACATGAAATTCCAATTTTCACTTGGATTTTTTTGTGTTAATGCTGTCTTTACATCTACATAAATTGATTTATCATGGTATGATATCTTCAAATCATACTTATCATAAAAATATTTTTCAACAAGTTTGACTTCGTCTGCATCAGCTGATGACGAAGAGATAATTCTTTTAATATGTTCAATGTCAAAGTTTTGCTCCCAAGTGGTAACTTTAACGTTGTCTTTTTTATATAACTCGCTTATATATCGTTGAATTGTAGCTTCTGTTATAAAACCGATGATACTGTCATGCTGAACTACAGTAAATTTGTCATAGTTTTTTCCATGCTTAGCCAGAAATGTTTTGCAATCATTTCGAAAGTGTTCAAATCCATATGCTGCAAAAATCATTTGCTGTGTCAAAGTAATATTAAGCGTAATCAAAATATATTCTCCTTATATTTTTATATTAATTTTCGAATGGTATCTTTGCTATACACATCAAAAATTTGTTCAAAGTTTACAGCCACACTACTATCAGCAAGTGAACTATCACGCATTACAAAATAGTATGGCTTTTTCTTTGCGATTTGTTCTACAATTTCATCGGTGACATTATCGTCAAAGCAAGCTATCAAGTAATCATTATCTACACTTAATACAGTTTTACCATTTATCTCATAACTCTCGATTTTGCTCGACAAAAGCACACCTAAGTCAAGCATAATTTGCATTAATAAATCTTCTGCAGTTCTATCATCTTTTATATTGCTAACCATTTCATCGAACATATGAGATTCTATTTCTTCTGGATAATAGTAAACATCTTTCATATTTGAACTATCGCATTTTATCACTCTAAATCCAATGTCAGGCACTTTCTTCGATTCCTCGCCCATTTTAATTCGGGTATTGTTGTCTTCTATTTCTGATTTGATTTTTTCGCCTGCACGTCTAATTCTTTCTTTCCCTATTTCACAAATATTTTTGTAACCTCTTTTATAAGCTTCACTTTTCACAGAAGTTTCTTCTGGTAACTGCACCATTATAAATTTACGTCTTCCTCCATCTGAACAATTAAGTTGCATTACTGCATCTGCACTTGATGCAGAACCAGAAAAAAAATCAAGAATAATAGAATCTTTATCTGTAGCGAGTTCACAACAGAATTTTAATAATCCTGTAGGTTTTGGAGTGTCAAATAGTATATTCCCAAATAATTCCTTAATTTCTCTTGTTGCTTCTTGATTTGAAGATATACTATCTAACCACGTGTTAGCTAAAACGCCTTGCGCTCTTTTTTCTGATAGAAATAATTTATATCGAGGCTTACCTTCTCCATTTTTAGGATAAACCAATCTATTTTCTGATAACAATTTATCGTATGTGTCTTTTTTGAAGCGCCATTCATCAGTTATCTGTTTTCCTGTTGGCGTGATGACAGTGTATATCGCTCCACCTTTATTTGTACAAGGCATAGTAACATAAGGCCCTCTTATATCATTATCTGGGTTCTTATACTCATTTTCATTAATATTAGCTTTTATTTTATTTAATACCTCTCCAGAATGTTTAGAGTATATCAAAACATATTCATGTATTGGTGATATGTTCTTTGAAAGATTTGCTTGACTATCGCGCCTTTTTCTAACGCATTGTGCTACAAAACAAGATTCTCCAAAAGTTTCATTGCAAAGTTTTTTTAGGTTTTCAACTTCACTATCATCTATACTTATAAAAATAACCCCATCATCTTTCAGCAAATCCCTCGCCAGTTTCAATCTTGGGTAAATCATATTAAGCCAATCGGTGTGAAAACGTCCGTTTGAGTCCATATTTTTAAAAAGCCTGTTTCCGTCCTCATCGTACTGTCCGCTGTTTTCCATATACTCATTTACGCCTTGGGCAAAATCATCCTCATACACAAAATCGTTGCCTGTGTTATATGGTGGGTCTATATATATCATTTTAACTTTTCCAAGATAGGTTTCTTGCAACAGCTTTAGCACTTCAAGGTTGTCGCCCTCTATATAAAGGTTTTCGGTGGTGTCAAAATTTACACTTTCTTCTCTACAAGGGCGCAAAGTTTTATTTATAGGTGCATTTGCAGTAAGCACAGATTTTTTCTTGTCAGGCCATGTGAACTGGTATCGTTCTTCTTTGCCCTCCACCACAGTGTGGGAGATTTCCTGCATAAGCACATCTTTATCAATAGCACGTTCTATAATTACTTTGCCATTTTCATCATAGCCTGTAATAGTTTCTGTTACAGCATTAGGAAATAGTGCTACAAGTTTTGCAAAGTTATCATCAGCACGGTTTGGTGTGTGCATTTTTAGTTTATTAATCATTGTTCTTCGTTCCATTCTTCATATTTTTCGTTATTGATATTATGACGGTCTAATCCCCATTTCATCGGGTTAGTTTCAATGTAATTGTAAATTATGTCAAATCATTTTTATTCAGAATAATTCTATCATGAAAAAATTTTTGCCAAATGCTACCAGTAGAGAACTGTTTGGAACCGCTCCCTACGATTGCAATAATTGCATATATTTACTTGCAAAAGGTACAATGTTATCTATAAAGCCCATCATATTTTCAATGGTGGTATTTGATTAAACTTAACCTTTTTTCTATCCACTCTGCACATTCTTTTGCTATAGCTTTTTGGGTAAGCTCAACTTCAAACTCTGTGTCATATATTCGTTACGCACATAGTCAGCAGCTTTATTATATTTATCTGCTAATACGATTTTTTCATCAACTAAATTTATTAAATAATTATAATCTTCACCTGACGAAGTGTTTTTTACAAAAAAGTTTTTCCATGGTACTACTCTGTAATTATAGCTATATTTACACATAATATATGATAACACGAAGCCTATATTTTTTCAATCTTTGCAGAAGTTATTTTGTTTCTTTTTATATAATTGGTCATTTTTTCGCCCAAAGGCACTATGCAATTTAAGAGTATCTTGTGCTACTCATTTGATTGTGGCACAGTTTAATTTCTTTAACTGTGATAAAGTTAGTTATAATTTTCTTTTATTAGGTAGTATAAGTGGTTTTCTTAGAAAGTGCTACCGAAATTACTGCTACCCGTAAACGGGTCGACATACTCTTTAAAACTCATTTGTTCTGCAAGCTCATCTTTCTCGTTCATGGGTAGGTAGAAACAATCTGTTCTTTCATTGGCTTTAACTTTTAATCGCTTTTTGTTTTTTTATATTGAATTTGCATTTTGAAATTCTTTCGCTCAGCCGTTAGGGAATAATACAAGTTCGGATTACTCCCTTTCGCTTAAAATGAAAAAAGACCTAACTTTTAAAGGAAGTTTGTTCCTCAAAATTAGGTGCTAATATACGTCTATTAATTTGTTTCTTAAAACGCAAAAAAAAGGCATTGATTATGTTAAATCATAATCAATGCCTTTTTTATCTTGTTAGTTTTTCAATTTGTGATTTCTATTTTGTCATCTATCTAAGCTTCCTCAAAAAGGCTATGTCATCTATATTTTCGCTCTTTTTTGCACCTTTTTTTGACACAAAGAATGTGCAAAAAACCGCTAAATACCTAACTTTTTTACTCTTGTCATCATTATTGAACATTCAAGGGCAGGGAGAGTTTGCTCACGTATTAATAATTTAAATATTAAGCATTTGCTCTAATTTTAAATTAAATATCTTTCACATATTCATGTGGCCTTTCTACATAATCATTAACTTTGTAATCACCAATCATTTCATACTTGCTATCTTTGCTTTCTTGAATATCAGAGTTTATATCGTTATCTAACATAGCATCAAAAAAGATTTTTTCAAGATACTCATATTTAGAATAAATCCCTTGTGCTGCCCAAACTAGTGCATTTCTAACGTATGCAGAATGAGCCTTGAAAAGTTCATGTTTTACATCAAAGCCAAGCGAGTTTGCAAGCAACACTGAAAATACGATTACAGACCTTGTGTTGCCCTCTCTAAAAGGGTGTATTTGCCAAATGCTCGCAATAATTCTTACAAGGCGAAATACAATATCTTTATCGTTTTCGCCATTTCGCTTTAGTTTTGGAATTTCTTTCATTACAGCATTTAGTTGCTTTTTAATCTCTTGTGGAAAAGCATATATGACAGTATCTCCACCGAGGACATCTTCGTATTTAATAATTTGAATAGTGCGAAATTCGCCTGCCCAGTTGTAGATTTGACCAAAGATAGTAAAGTGAATATCAGAAAGGGTTTTGCTATCAAACTTATCATATTTGTGATTATAGATTGCAAGCATGGCTAAGTTTGTTATATCAGCCTCAGCTTTTGCAAGCAATTTTCTATCTTTGATGTTTGCAAGGTTTTGTAAAATGTCTACATCGCCATATAAATAAGGGTCACGCATTGTTTATCTCCGTGGGAAAGCCATACATTTCGAGAGTTTCGTTAAATAGGGCAAGGAATGGTTTGTTGCCATTTTTCCAGTCAGTTATTTTAGTTTCTGTAGTTTTGCTTACGTAAACGCCCTCAATAGCATTCATAGCATTTGCAAAAGATATGCTTTTATCTTTTTGCTTAGTGGTTAGCATATCCATGTTAGAAGATAATTTTAAAAGCATAAGTTTGCGGCTGAGCTTTTTATCAAGAAGTTTCGCTGCCTGTTCAAGTTCTAAAAGTCGGTTTTCTATTTGTGGAATTTCTGCTTTATAATTTTTTGCTAATTCAAGTTCTGATGTGATTTTTTCTAGGTCAGCTTCTTTTATATATTTACTTGCAATTTTGCCGTTTACTCTGTTTTGAAGATAAAAATACTGTTTAGCCTTGATTGTTTTCTTTGAGATATAGCCTTGTGGTAAAATGTTCAGCTGTGCATGTATATTTCGCAGTTGTTCAAGCAAACGGTTATACTCGCTAAATAATGTGTTAATCATCTTATACACCTCCATAGTTTATTATATCTATTATACCACTTAATAACCTGTGTTTCAACAAGTTCAGCTCTTTTTGTAGGTTAACTTTGCGCTAGTTTTTAATTTATCTTTTTAACATAAAAAGCAGTGCTAAGAAATGAAATCTTAGCACTACTTTTTTCGTTGTCATCTATCCAATTTTCTTAAAAACACCTATGTCATCTGTTTTTTTGCCATTTTTTAGGCTCTAAATAGATGACATTTTTGAGCTATTTTTCGCTCCAAAATCGCCATTAAACCACTATATATTGTGGTCTAAATCTTGGTTTTTGGTGTTTCGTCGCAACGTGTCATCAGAGTTACACACTCAACGTGTTTTGATCTTGGGAAGAAATCTGCGCCTTGTATTTTTATTAATTCATAGCCGCTTTCTGCTAGATATTTTGCATCTCTTGCAGCAGTTGCAGGATTACAACTAATCATAACTATGCGACGCGGAGCCATATCTATCAAAGCTGTTAATGTCGCATTATCACAACCTTTACGTGGTGGGTCAACTATTATTACATCTGGTTTTAAGCCTTCTTTTGCAAGTTTTGTGGCTGCTGTACCAGCGTCTGCACAGATAAAATGGCATTTTTCTAACACATGCTTACCCATGCGATTTGCGTTTTCCTTTGCGCTTTCAATAGCTTCAGGGATAATTTCAACACCTATAAGCTTTGCACAGTTATTTACCATGGAAAGCCCTATTGTGCCCATACCACAATATAAATCCATTAAAAAATCTGTTGCTTTTAGCTCTGCAAATTCTTCAGCTACTTTATAAAGCTTTTCAGCAGCTGCGTTGTTTACTTGGTAAAACGATAGTGGACCGAGTTGAACGGGTACTCCCGCAAGTGTATCTTCAATATAACCTTTACCATAAATAATATGGTTTTTTTCGCCTAAAATAACATTGGTTTTTTTAGTGTTAACATTACATAAAATAGTTGCTATGTCAGGAAATTGCTCACATAAACTTTCAGCTATTTCTTTGCTATGTGGTAATGTTTTACCATTGCATACAAAACATAGCATAATTTGACCACTATTTGAACCTATACGCAAAAACAAGTGGCGTATTAATCCTGTATGTGTGCTTTCTGCGTAAGCGTTTATGTTATATTTATTAAATTCTAGCAGACATGCGTTAGCAATTTTATTTATAATTTGTGGCTGTAAATGACAATCAGAATACGCAACTATATTATGGCTTCGCTGTGCGTAAAACCCAGTCACAAGTTCGTTGTTTTTATTATACCCAACTGGAAACTGTGCTTTGTTACGATAAAAATCTTTTTGCGGAGATGGTAAAAAAGGCATAGGCTCAACATTAAAACCACCTATACGATTAAAAGCATCTGCAACAATTTCTGCCTTTGCATCACACTCTGCCTCATAGTTTATGTGTCTATAACAACACCCTCCGCAAGGAGTGGCAACTTTACAATCTTGCTGTATACGCATATGCGATGGTTTTATATTTTTTTCAATAATTCCGAAAGCATATTTTTTACAATCCTTAACTATGCGCACAGATAACTCATCCTGTGGCGCACTATTTGGCACAAAAATCGCCTCGCCGTCATAGCGCCCTACTCCACTACCATCGCTGGAAAGATTTTCTATAGTTAATGATATTATCTGATTTTTCGTTAGCGACATGATTAGCTGTTCCGTTCTGCCTTTGGCCTTTGTTTATGCTGTTATTGATAAAATAATTAAAATAAATGAAATGTATTATGGGTATATTCTGTACGGTGTAGTAAACCCACCATCCTCACTTATGGTAAGGTCTGTATCTTGAGTAATGTGTTGGTTTTCTAATAAATTAAAAACTAACCCTGTTAAATTTTCAGTTGTATATCTTACATCAAGATACACAAAGCTATAATAAACCTGCTGTTCTGCTAAGATAACTGCATCATCAAAACTATCTACAATCGCAGTAAACATTGGTTGGTTCTCCCCTTCTAACCAATTATTTGCTTTTGCAATATTAAGTGTTTCAACTGCTTGTTCAACACCTATGCTGATTACAACTTCTGGCTTTGGTAAAAGTTCTTCATCCAATAAAGTATCTAATTCTTCAGGTTCTTCTCCGTCGTCACCACTCTCTGCTTCGTCGTCGCTTTCGTCGTCGCTAGTTTCCTCATCTTCAACTATTTCGGTTTCTTCTGTTTCTTGTATAGATGTCTCTGGTATAATTATTGCTGTGTCGCTTACATACACACCATATTGTTCACTGCTAGTTAAAGTTGACGTTAAAGCCTCAGGTGTAAAAGATTGCTCTGGTGGTTGCGCATAATAATCCAATATTATATCTTGATCTAAATCTGCAATTTCGCCGTTTTTAAAACCATTGGCAATTTGCTTACCCAAAAGCTCACCTGCAAAAGCAGGAATATAGTTAAAATACCATGCTTTATCACTATTTGCAAAAAAATCCTCGCTAGGCAATGCATCTGTAAATATTACAGGTAAGTTTTGTTCAGTTAAAAATATTTCAAAGTTCGTTTCAGGTTTTTCGGATAAATCAAAAATTAAAACCTCAGCTCCTTGCTCAATTAGCTCATTTGTTTTAGCTATCAGCTCAGAATTTGTACATTCTGCCTCTAAAAAGGCATATTCACTTTTCGAAAAAGTTTTTGAAAGTTCAGCTTTATCTACCAAGGTAGTTTCGCTGTTTGTGGTAACAAACGCAACGGCAGTTTGTGGAAAAAAAGCACCTGTCCAGTAAAGGTAAATATACCAAAGACAGGCTACAGCAATGCCTAGCGCAACAAGGTGAAATATACCACGTATTATGTATTTCTTCATTTATTAGACTCCGTGGGTGTTTGGTTTAAACTAATTAAATATTTGCTCGGTGGCATACCAAGCAATTTTTTGAAAACGCGTGAAAAATAAAATTGATCAAAAAAGCCTACTGAAATTGCAACTTCAGCTATAGATAAACTACCACTTTGCAAAAGATTACAAGCTTCGCTTATGCGATACTCCGTTAAATAATCAATAGGACTTTTGCCTATATTCGCCATAAAAACTCTGTATAAGTGGCTTCGAGATACGCCTATACTTTTTGCAACATCATCTATTGAAATGCAGTGAGAATAATTTCCTTGAATATATTTTATTGCATCTAAAACATACTGTGTGCTCGTGTTTTTATTTTGCGTTTCTGTGTGGACAGTTTCGTGCATTAAGGTTGATAAAAAAAGATATAAATGTCCTATCATCGCTGTTTCTTCTTTTGGTGAAAAACCATGTGATGAGTATAGGTTTTGCAAGATATTTTCAAGAGCTTTTGCATTTTGTGTATGGTGTATAGGCAAGCTTTTTGAAAAAGGCAATTGCAAAACTAGTTTATTTGCAACAGCACCATTAAACCCAACCCACGCATACTCCCAAGGATCTTTAGAATCAGCAATATAACTATTTAATGTTCGTGGATTTACCAAAAATAAATCACCAGCTGAAAGCTCAAATTCTTGGTCATTTGAGCGATAAACACCTTTACCTGATAACACCAAATGTATTAAATAATGGTCACGTATACCTGGCCCCCAAATATGACCAGCTTTACATTTTTCAAGCCCACAGCTAAACACCGTTAGCTCTACATGCTCTGGTGATTTATGTTTAAATGATTGTTTGTAAACTTCTTGCATAGTAAGTCCTCTATCCCATGAAAAGCAAAATTGCGACAATACCGAAATTATACCATATTTTTCAACATTTGTCCATGTAAAACACTAATTTCATTTGTGAAAAATATTGCAAGCCGTTTTAGCTATTATTGCTGAAATTGCGCTAGATGTCTCGCCATTTTGTCTATGTCATCATGGCAATTATCTAAAAATTGCTTATAGCCACAAAAATCTTCTGCTTTATTTAGATACATAGAATATTTCATACGTGGACAGCCTCCACCGCACATGTTACGATAACGACATTTTTGGCAAATTTCTCCGTTTGTGCGTGGTTGTAAAAGGTATTCTTTGCTTAAATCACAAGTTTGCAATTCGTGTATAGTTTTTTCGTAGATGTTACCTAATTTCCAATTATCTAAAACGTAAAAATCACAAGGGTAAACACTACCATCAGCCTCTACTATCATTTGCACATTACATCTGCCCGTAAACCCGCACGCGGTACAAGTTCGTCTTAACATTAAATTGAAAAAATCATCAAAAAATTTAATGCTTATATAGTTTCCTTTTTGTAGCTCTTTTGCCCAAAGTGGGAAAATTTCTGTATAAAAAGAGGCAAATTTTTTTGAAGTTACAGCACAACCTCCAGAATCACCGCCATCGAGCTCACCAAGGCAAGGAACAAACTGTATAAATTTAATTTTGTTTTTCAAAATAAAGTTCCAATATTCACGTGGGCGTCGCGCTGCTTGCTCTGTTAAAACTGTCAGTATGTTATATTCGACCTTATGCTTATCAAAAAGTTTTTTTGTGTTTAATATGCGCTCAAATGTACCCTCATTTTTAGGAGTACGTCGGTTTGCATCGTGATAAATTTGTGGGCCATCCATAGAAAGTCCCACTAAAAAATTATTTTCATGCAAAAACTCTGCCCATTCATCATCGATGATAAACCCATTTGTTTGTAGTGCAAAACTAACAACACCGCCAAAATCATGCGCATTTGCTGCTTTAACAAAAGCTTTAAAATAAGCTAGCCCCGCAAGAGTAGGTTCACCCCCCTGAAAAGCAAAATTCATGCTATCTTTATCAGTTAGTTGCCCTAACACACGATTAACCAGTTTGCCTGCGTCATCCTCACGCATTAAGCCCATTGAGTATTGCTCGCGGCTAACACATTCATCTATATAAAAGCAATATTTGCAACGTATATTACACCGCCCAGAAGCTGGCTTTATCATAACAGAATAGTTCATGTATACTTCCTCAATTAAATTAAAAACTTATTATAACTTTCTCGTTTAAAAGTATATCATAATAATATTAAAAAGCAAATGTTGTTTTTTATGCACAAAACCATACGTAAAATCAAAATTACTTGCAACAAAGCTTTTATTTGTGGTATAATAATTTAGCAAAAAATATTTATTTGCTAATTTGCATAATGAAAGGGTAATTCATATGGATTGTTTATTTTGTAAGATATCTAAAGGCGAAATCCCCTCAAAAACTTTGTACGAAGATGAACAAGTTTTCGCATTTCATGATATAGACCCAAAAGCACCTGTGCATTTTTTGGTTATACCAAAAATACATATTAAATCAGCAGCAGATGTAACCGAAAGTGACGAACAATTAGTTGGCCATATCTATGCAGTTATAGCAAAGCTAGCAAAAGAGCTAAATTGTGATGATGGCTACCGTGTTGTAACCAATATAGGTAAAGATGGTGGGCAAACTGTTGAACATATGCATTTTCATGTGTTGGCAAAACGCTCTTTATCTTGGCCACCGGGTTAAATTATAATTTCAGATTCTAATAATTTTGCATAACACAGATAAATTATTTACTAGCAAAAACAACTAAAAAAAAGATATGGCAATTTTGCCAAAAACCAAAGGAGAAAAACAATGTCCAAAACTTATACTTTAAATGTAGCCGGCCTAACACGTGAACTACCACTTTGCCCTGTTAACGAAAACTTAGATATCGCAGCATTTATAATGTTTGGTGATGCTGAAATGACAGTAAATAGTGCTGAAGAATTATTAAAGCGTGTGCCAGATTTTGATATTATCGTAACAGTTGAGGCAAAAAGCATACCTCTAGCGCACGAAATGAGCCGTCAAAGTGGCAAACCTTATATTGTGGCCCGCAAAGGCAAAAAACTTTATATGCAAGAGCCAATTGTCGTTAGTGATAAATCTATCACCACAGAGGGCGAGCAAATTTTAGTTATAGACAAAAAAGATCTTGACGCCTTTGCTGGTAAACGCTTATTACTAGTTGATGATGTAATTTCAAGTGGCGGTTCTTTGCGTGCACTTGAGCACTTGCTTTCACACAGCAAAGGCGAAATTGTTGCACGTGCTGCTGTTTTAGCAGAAGGCGATGCCTCTAAACGTGATGATATAATCTTCCTTGAAGCTTTACCTTTATTTTTTCACTAAACTATGAAAAGACCGCTTTTCGTTTTTTGCGCCAGCATACTTGCGGCACATTTAGCTAAAGCTTATTTGCCGCAGTATTTGTTATGGGTACTAGCGGCAATTTTTGCTTTATATGCAATACTTAGGTTTGTTATAGCAAAACAATATGTAACATTACTTTCGCTGTGTGGTTTAGTTGTAGGTATTATTTTGTTCAATACCTCACACTATTCAAATACGGCTGATGTTAATGCGCTATTAAAAAACGAAATTTCGACAATTTCTGCAACTGTACAAGAGGTTCAAAGCTCTTACATTGAAGGAATGTCTATGGTCAAACTACAAGTGCAAACCATAAACGAAGAGCCATATAATTTTGGTGTAATATCATACGTTATGCCTCCTGTTGAAAAAGGGCAAATAATAAAAGGTAATTTCATCCTCGAGCCATTATCACAAGATAGTTATTTAAAAAGCAATTATGCTGATGGTGTTTATGCAATAGCCTCATATCAAGGCGGATATGAAAGCGTAGGTGAAATTGGTGGATTTTATGCTTTTTGCATACATTTACAAAAAGAAATGAGCGCAAATATTAGACGCTTTTTACCCGCTAAAGAAGCCGGAATACTTGCAGCGATGACAGTTGGAGATACTACACATTTAAGGCAGGATATGCGAGATTTATATAGCAAAGCTGGTGTTTCACATGTACTGGTTGTTAGTGGTATGCACTTAGCTTTAATTTGCGGTTTTATTGAATACAAACGCAACACCGCTACTAAACGCAGAATATATGCTGTTTTATGCGTTGTGTGTGCTCTTTTTTTGATGGGTGTAACAGGATTTACACCATCTATAGTGCGTGCAGGTATTATGTTAATAGTTGCAAGCGTAGGTACATTTTTTTATCGCAAAAACGACACTTTAACCTCACTTTCGTTGGCTGGTGTACTTTTACTATTAGGTAACGGCTGGGTAATTTGTAGCGTTAGTTATCAGCTTTCGTTTGCGGCTACATTAGGTGTTTTTAGCGGTGTAGCTATTAGTGAAAAACTAAATATACATTATGAAAAATCTGCTATTGCTGGATTGTTAAAAGCGATATGTGCCTTTTTATGCGTAACCTTAGGTGCAATTATTTCAACGTTCCCTGTACTTGTGTTACAAGGTTTTAATATTAGCACCGTTGCAATATTTGCAAACATTGCAGTGTTTTTACTTGTTCCTATTATTTTAGTTTGTGGTTTTGGAGCAGGTGTTTTTGGGTTATTTTCTGCAACTGAATTATTAATTTTGCCGTTCGCACTTATAGGCGGTGTTTTTATTAAACTTTTAAATCTTTGGGTAGAAATTTTTGCAAATCTACCGTTTTCACAAGTTTATTTTGAAACAAATTTTGCAGTTATAGTTTTACTTATATTATCAATTTTTGTATATGCGTGCACACGCATTAAAATATCTTATAAATATATTACTTTATCCACTATTACAATTATTATTTTAGTAAGCTTGATAAACGTTAGTATAACAAAAAACATAATAGATATTGCACTTGTTGGACGTAGCAATTACCCTGCTGTTGTTGTAACACAAAACGAAAAAGCCTTTGTGCTATTGCGTGGTGGAAATTCAAACACAGATGAAATTAACGAATATCTTGAAAACAAGCGCATAGTTGATATTGATTTTATGATAGACTTAACATATGGCGAAAGTTCTACTACTGATTTTACTGCAAAAACAACAGCAAAACTAGATGAACAAAATTTATGGGAAGAATATTTTTACACCTTTGAAGATATTGATATAATTGCTTATAATATGGGCAGTGGCGGAATTGTTGCTTTTGGTACAAAAGGCACTACTTTTGCAACAGTAAGTGGAAATTTCGAAATTGTTTCGCAATATCCTGTAGATGTTTTATTGGCAAGTAGCAGCGATGCGAGCACTATTTTACCACAAACTATATTAACACGTAGCAACGCCTATAATTGGTTAAAGACAAATGACAACACTATTATTTACCACGGCAGTGAACAAGCACAAATACGTTTATACCCTGGTGGTGACATACAGTGGATAGGAGCACAAATATGGCAAATGAACGAACAAGAATAAAAGATTTACACAAAAATAAATGCCCTGTGTTTTATTTTTATTCCTCACAACAAGCGCTTGCTGAGAGAGCTTGCTTAAAAGCAAAACAACTTTTAGCTGAAAGTGGTATAGAAGATACCGAAACCACAGTGCTAGAAGGCCCAACACCAGATGTTGAACAAATAATTATGGCAGCTGGTACTATATCCTTTTTTAGCACTAGACGCATTGTTGAATTACCAAATTTTAACCCTGCTACTTATAGCGATAAAGATTTTGAGCTTTTATGTGAGGCGCTATCTAGCGCTGAAAATGCTGTGTTTTTTATAACTAGTACTTTTGAAGAGCAATGGGGGCGATTGCAATTATCTAAAAAAGTGCAAAATTTCGCTACTGAGTGTAAAAAAATAGGATATGTAGAAGAGGTTAAGCAACTTACTGGTAAAGAGCTTAGCAATGTTTTAATTGAACGTGCAAGCGAAAAAGGCGCAAACTTGCCGCTAGATGTTGCAACAAAGTTGATTGAAAGATGTGGCGCTGAATTGTTTTTGCTAGAACAAGAGGTTGATAAACTTTGTGCACTTGCTAATTATGACACAATTACAGCTAACATGATAACGCAAATTTCTGTTCAAAATTTAGAAGCAGATGTGTTTGAAATGATACAAATGTTAACAACTAATCGTGTTACACAAGCATTAAAAAAACTGCAAACTTTAATTTTATTGCAAGAAGAACCAATTGCAATTACAGCCGCTTTAATAGGTAGTTATACCGATATGTACAGAGTACGTTTAGGACAAAACAAAGGACGTATGTATAGTGAAGTATTTAAAGATTTTGGCTATAAAGGCAAAGATTTTCGCTTAAAAAAAGCTTTAGATGCTTCCAGAGGTTATAGCTTATCCCAGTTAGAAAAATGCATAGATATTTTACTGCAAACGGATAAATCACTTAAAAGCCAGCCTGTTTCCAAACAAATTTTATTAGAAACCGCAGTTTGTAGTTTAGCAGCAATGAGGCAAGTGCGATGAATAAGTTAAAAACAGAACGTGTACTTGTGGTTGAAGGACGCTACGATGCCTCAAAGCTACACGCCATTATTGAAACTACTATTATAACTTTAGATGGTTTTTCCATATACAAAGATAAAGAAAAACAAAACTTATTAAAGCGCCTCGGCAGAAAAAACGGTATTATACTTTTAACTGATTCTGATGGTGCAGGTTTTAGGCTAAGAACCTTTATCACTAATATAGTTGGCGAAAAACATGTATTGCAAACTTATACTCCTGCCATAAAAGGTAAAGAAAAGCGCAAAACTATTGCAAGCAAAGAAGGCCTACTTGGTGTTGAAGGGGTTAACTCAAGCATACTTTATGATTTGCTTGAAAAATCACTAAAAAATGATATAAATCAACCAATATCTAATAACACACACATTACTAGTGAAAGCAATCAACAAACAAACATGCATAATCAAGATATCAGTAATACATATACACCTACACCTAAAAAAAACGCTGTGACATATCTTGATTTATATAAATGGGGGTTTTCTGGCACAGCTGGCAGTGCACAGCGCAAAGCAGAATTTTTAAAGGCACTTAATTTACCGCCACGTTTGTCAAAAAAAGAGCTAGTTGATATTTTAAATCGTTTATATGATTATGAATTTTTAGAACAAAAAGCAAAAGAGTTTACATAAACACTAACAATATAAATCAAGTTAGATGTTGATAATACAATTTTAGCGCCCCCAAAAGCTAGTGCTAATACTAACTTTTGGGGGCGCTATTTAATTAATTTTTAATATGTCACAGATAATAGTTTTTATTTCTATCAATGCCATCAATTAGCTTTTTATTATTACAATCGCTGATAATTATAATATAAATAGTATCTATTCATCCGTTAAAATTACATTGTACCCCCACAAAGTTGCGTGCTCATATGCATAGCTATCAATGCTACAACGTATGTATATATCCGCTGGGTTCGCAATTCCCCAAAAAACATTGCTACCAATATGCATTACACTATCAGGTATTGTTACATAAACTGCGAAAAACAGAGCCATCTGTTCTATTAAATAGAAATCTGGCTCTGTTCATCTTTTAATACTACTTTTTAGTATTTCGCAGGTAATCCCTTGCGGTAATCATACATACCACTTATAACTTGTTTTCGAATATCAGGTATTTTATCCTTAGGAAATGCTGGCACACCATCTAATGGATATTTCATATTAAGCATATCATATTTAGACACACCTAACTGGTGATAAGGGAGAGTATCCAGTGCCTTTGCATATTCTAGCTCACCTAAAAATCTGCCAAGGCGGTACAGTTCCTCTGGTTTATCTGTTATACCAGGCACTATTACATGGCGCACCAAAAAAGGCTTCTTCTTGCAGTTAATGTGCCTTGCAAAAGCTAAAATTTCTTTATTGGGTATACCTACAAGTTTAATGTGTTCCTCATTATCAATATGCTTAATATCAAGCATAACAAGGTCTGTCACATCTAGCAAAGCATCAACTTTTGCCACAACTTTCGGATTATTCGCGACATAGGTTCCGCCACTAGTATCAAGGCAAGTGTGTATACCTTGCGCTTTAGCTTTAGTAAAAAGCTCTAGCACAAAATCTACCTGTACAAGTGGTTCGCCACCTGTAACAGTTATACCACCACCTCGATAAAATGATTTGTTTTTTGCGTATTGTTCAAGTATTTCATCCGTTGACATAAGTGTTCCTGCATTATAATCCCAAGTATCTGGGTTATGGCAGTATAAGCACCTAAAAGGACAACCTTGAGTAAACACAACAAAACGCACACCAGGGCCATCTACCGTGCCGAAACTTTCAAGTGAATGTATTCGACCTAACATTGATTAAAACTGGTTGTGGAAAGTACGTGAAATAACTTCGTCCTGTTGTGCTTTTGTTAGCTTGTGGAAGTTTACAGCATAACCGGAAACACGAACTGTCAACTGTGGATATTTTTCAGGGTGAGCTTGTGCGTCCAAAAGTGTTTCTTTTGTAAACACATTGATGTTTAAGTGGTGTCCGCCTTTTTCAGCGTAGCCATCCATTAGGTTAACTAGGTTGTCGATTTGTGTTGTACTTACGTTAGACATAATTGTATCTCCTTTACAATTTGATAATTCTATATCA
>CAYJKG010000017.1:0-58044 GCA_964370685.1 uncultured Faecalibacterium sp.
CTACTTTAGTCACGTACTATATGTACGCTCCATGGTTGAAAGTTTTGTTTCCTAGCACTACATACTTTCTTGCGAGCTAATATGTTTGCACTTTTTGTTGCGTTTTTGCACAAAAAAGTAACAAGCACCGCCTAGAGTAGTAACCGATATAACCGTAAACTATTAAATAAAATAATTTGAGCTACCACCCTCGTAGTAAAGTAAAATTAATAAAAAACAATAATAGAAATCACAGCCTAGCGGTTAAAAAATACCGCACACTAGCGGATAAATTAAACAAAAAAAGGAGTATCTTATGCAAGGCACATTGTACCTAGTTGCAACACCTCTTGGCAACTTAGATGATATGCCACCACGTGTGGCCTCAACATTTGCACAAGTAGATTTTATAGCCGCAGAAGATACACGTGTAACTTTGCGCCTTTTAAATTATCTAGGTTTAAAAAAACCTATGGTTAGTTATTACGAGCACCAGCTATGGCGTGGTGCAGCTATTTTAGAACGCATTAATAACGGTGAAAACTGCGCACTTTGCTCAGACGCTGGTATGCCTTGCGTATCTGACCCTGGCGAAGAACTTGTGCGAGATGCACTAAACATGGGTATAAAAGTTGTGCCCATACCAGCAGCAAGCGCATGTATAACAGCACTTGCTGTTTCTGGCCAAGATACAACACGCTTTGCGTTTGAAGGTTTTTTACCCGTTAACCGCAAAGAGAAATCATCAAGGATGGAAACGCTTGCAAAAGAAGAACGTACGCTGATATTTTATGAAGCACCACATAAACTAATTAAAACGCTAGAAGATTTTGAAACTTTTTTTGGTGCGCAGCGTAGCATAACTTTATGCAGAGAACTAACAAAAATGCATGAGGAAATTATTAAAAGTACTATAAGCGAAGCACGTGCAATTTATGCAGAAAAAGCCCCAAGAGGCGAATATGTTTTAGTCGTAGCAGGTGCTCAGCCTACCGATAATACTCAAGAAGAACTCACGTTTGACCAAGTTTTAATGTTAGCTAAAAACTTGATTGAAAACGGCATGGGTGCTTCAGCTGCTGCAAAAAGTGCCAGCGCTGGAACACCTTTTAGAAAAAATGAAATTTACCGAGCTTTAGCACAAGGAGATGAAAACGAATGACAAAACTTTTAGTTTTGAGTGATAGCCACGGCGATATATTGTCACTAAACCGTATAGTTGAAGTCGAAAAACCAGTCGGAGGTGTGTTTTACCTCGGCGATGGTCTTAGCGATTTTTACGAAGTTTTAGAAAGTAACGATGAAATAACAACTTTTACAGTTGCAGGAAATAACGATTTTTATGCTTTTGAACCATTAGAAGCACTTGCTGTGTTTGAAAAGGTGATAATTTTTTATACGCACGGACATAAACAGCAAGTAAAATACAATTTGGATAATTTGGAAAGAGATGCAAAAAATCATAACGCAGATATTGCACTTTTTGGCCATACACATAAAAGATATAACCAAGAAAAAGATGGTGTGCTTTACTTTAACCCAGGTACTTGTGGCAGAAACTATTTAGACGAAACGAGTTATGGTGTTATAACACTAGACAAAGGTAAAATAATAAGCGTAGAGCATAAAAAAATAACTATTTAACCAAAAGGTTAAATGCAAATAAGTTATTGTATTAACACTAACTTATTGTGAAAAAATCTATATAAAAAATCGGAGTAAAACATGGATTTTTATGAATATCCTGATTTAGTTGAAGGTGCAAATAATGTTTACACCATGCCTGAATGCCCTAGCACAAACACATATGTTAAAGAAAATTTTGCACAATTTGCCCCTCTGGCAGCTATTTTTACCACTAGCCAAACCGCAGGGCGTGGCCGCCTTGGGCGAGTGTGGGAAAACGCTAAAAGAGAGGGCTTTTATTATACAATAGCAATTGCTGAGGCACTTGTGCAACCCTCCACTTTACCATTGCTTGCAAGCCTTGCAGTAGTTGATGTTTTGCAAAAATATTATGATATAAACTGCGAGATAAAATGGCCAAATGATATTTTATATAAAGGTAAAAAAATTGCAGGTATACTTTGTGAAAGTGTAAACTACGGCTTAGATGGTGGTGCAAGAGGGATAATTTGTGGCATAGGCATAAACCTAGCACAAACGCAGCAATATTTTGAGGATAATAACCTACCACACGGTACAAGCGTAACAACCATAGGAAAAAAAGTTGATATAAAAAAAGATGCAGAAGAACTTGCGTGTATGTTAACCAGTTTTGGTTTTGATAGGCCGTTATATACGTTTGCAAGGTCGGGTTTTGCACCCTATATTGAAAAATATAAAAACCTATGTGTTAACATAGGTAAAGAGGTGAAATTTCCGCAAAATGGCGGTAAAGAGGGAACAGGCATAGTTAAAGATATAGATGTACACGGACAACTAATAGTACAAACAGCCGAAGGCGAAGCTAAAGTTTTTACAGGTGAGGTAACAGTTAAAGGTATATACTAACAAATCTTATTTTAAGAAAAACGAGTAAGCATTATCAAAATTTTTGTAATATTTATCTGCTTAATAATAAAGTTTTTAACAATAAAAACCTTGGTTGTTAAAAAGTTGGTACCTTAGTAAATACTAATAGGTAATTACCACACAAAAAGAAAAGCCCCTCTTTGCGTTGCGGTCACAAAGAGGGGTATCCATAAGACTCAAAACTTTGGATAAGGAGGAATCATGTTCCCAAGGTAGTAGTTGCGGTCCTACTTGCCTTGTGATTATATTATATCAACTGAATGCGTTGAAATTTTGAAAACGATATGAAATAAATGTAAAACAAAATCATATATTTTATGTATTTTATTGATTATAAATGAACAAGCCTAAATTAATATCCAAAACAAGCGATTAAGTTGTTTTGGCAAGTATATTTTAACAATTAAAAGGGAGGTTTCCATGGCGGACAATACATCTTTATTCGGCGAAACAATTGTTGCCATTGCCACAGGTGCTGGTGCTGGTGGCATAGCTGTGGTGCGCCTTTCAGGGGCACAAAGCTATAATATAGCTCAAAAAGTATTTGCCCCACAAAACACTAATAAAAAAGTTATGGAGGCCAAAGGCTACACAGCACTTTTTGGGCAATTTATGCGTGATACGGAAAATATTGACGAGGGTATTGCGCTGTTTTTTAGAGCGCCACACAGCTACACAGGCGAGGATGTTGTTGAGCTTTCGTGTCATGGTGGCAACACAGTTGCAAAACTATTAGTAGAGGCATGCATAAACGCAGGTGCAGTGCCAGCAGGCGCTGGCGAATATACACGCAGAGCTTTTTTAAACGGCAAACTTGATTTAACACGTGCAGAGGCTGTGCTTGATATAATAAGCGCAAATTCTCGCCAAGGTGCTGCACTAGCAAAAACAGCACTTTCTGGCGCACTTGCCAAAAAAATGGCGGTTGCACAAAATAAATTGCTGGATTTACAAGTGCACCTAGCTGCATATGTCGATTACCCTGAAGAAGACGTACCAGCGCTTGAGGATAGCGTGGTTTTGCAAACCTTGGCAGAAATACGCACAGAACTTAACGCGCTTATTGCAAACTACGATGCAGGTGCAATTTTGCGCACTGGTGTTGATACTGCAATTTTAGGTAGGCCAAATGCAGGTAAATCCACACTATTAAATTTACTGGCTGGTTTTGATAGAGCCATAGTAACCCCTGTTGCGGGTACAACGCGTGATGTTGTGGAACAAGCTGTTCAACTAGGCGAAATACAGTTAAATTTATTTGATACAGCGGGTTTACGTGATACAGGCGATGCAATTGAAGCGGAGGGTATACGTAGAAGCTGGCAAAAACTAGATGAAGCTGGCTTAATTTTGGCTGTGTTTGATAGCGCTGAAGATTGGACAGCTGAGGATAGCGCACTTGCAGAGCAATGTAAAAACAGGCACGCTATTGCAATTTTAAATAAAACCGATTTAACACCAAAGTTTGATGCAGACCGCTTAAACGAGTACTTTAAAGTGGTGCTTGCTGTATCATGCAAAGAGGAGGGGGCAAAGGAGATAATTGCGGATGCAGTTGAAACTTTCCTCCAGACAAAAACAGTTGATACACATGCTGCTAGCCTTTCAGGGCGCAGACAACTTTCAGCGGCTAAACGAGCAGAAGAGGCAATTGCAGAGGCTATAACTGCAATGGAAAGCGGTTTAGGTTTAGATGCGTTATCTGTATGCGTTGATGATGCCCTAGATGCGCTTTTTGCCCTAACTGGCGAAAACGCAAGCGAAACAGTTATACACGAAATTTTTGAAAGATTTTGCGTAGGTAAGTAAAATTTACTAAATTGGCATTAAAAATAAGGCGTAACTTAACATAGCTACGTACGTTTTGTTTTACTATATAACAAAAAGGATTAAACATGAATTATCTTGGTGAATACGATATTATAATAATAGGTGCTGGCCATGCTGGTGTTGAGGCGGCACATGCTGCGGCAACTTTAGGCGCAAAAACAGCACTTTTTACTACATCATTAGATGCGATAGCAAACATGCCTTGTAACCCATCAATAGGTGGTACTGCAAAAAGTACGCTAGCTCGTGAAATTGATGCTTTGGGCGGTTTAATGGGTTTAGCAGCTGATGCAACTTATTTACAAAGCCGTATGCTTAACCGTGGCAAAGGCCCAGCCGTACATGCGTTGCGTGTGCAAACAGACCGCAAACGCTACCACGAATATATGAAAGAAACTATTGAAAAAACAGATGGTGTTGTTATACATCAGGTGGAAGTTTCGACCATTGAAGTGGAAAATGGCAAAGTTACGGGCATTACTACACAGCTTAATGGGCGTTATGGCGCAAAAGCTATTGTTATTGCAACCGGTACAAGCCTAGGCGGCAAAATATTTGTTGGCGATGCTTTTTATTCCTCTGGGCCTGACGGCTTGCATGCCTCTACAGATTTAACTGAAAGCTTAAAAGCACATGGCTTGCCATTGCGCCGTTTTAAAACTGGTACACCAGCACGTGTGCACAGGCGTAGTATAGATTTTTCGAAATTGGAGCACCAAGAGGGTGACCCAGATGAAAGCCTACAACCTTTTAGCTTTATGACTACTGCAACTATAACAAATAAAGTGCCTTGTCATATTGCATATACAAACCTTGAGACACACCGCATTATTAAAGAGAGCATACACCGTAGCCCACTTTATGGCGGTATGATAGAGGGTGTTGGCCCACGTTACTGCCCTTCTATAGAAGATAAAGTTATGCGTTTTGCAAATAAAGAGCGTCATCCAATTTTTGTTGAACCATGTGGAGAAAACACAGAGGAAATGTATCTCCAAGGGCTTTCTAGCAGTTTGCCTGAGGATGTACAAAACGCTTTTTATAAAAGCATAATTGGTTTTGAAAATTTAGAAATAATGCGTCCAGCTTATGCCATTGAGTATGATTGCATAGACCCAACTGCACTAAACGCAACCCTAGAGAGCAAGCAAATATCTGGCTTGTATGGGGCAGGGCAGTTTAATGGTACATCTGGCTATGAGGAAGCTGGTGCACAAGGTTTACTTGCTGGTTTAAATGCAGCAAGACAAGTTTTAGGCAAAGAGCAATTAGTGCTTGAACGCCAAACAAGCTACCTTGGCACTTTGGTTGATGATTTAGTAACTAAAGGTGTGCTAGACCCTTATCGTATGATGACAAGCCGTAGCGAATACCGTTTGACATTGCGCCAAGATAATGCAGATGAGCGCTTAACACCAATTGGCAGAGAATATGGCTTAGTTAAAGATGATAGATGGGAAAAATTCCAAGAAACTCAAGAACTTAAAGCAAATGAGATAAAACGTTTGCAGAATGCAAGAGTTAAAACCGAACCACTTCGCACTGCTATGACAAACGCAGGTTTGAAACCAGCAGAACAAGGCGGTATTGCAATAGAGCTTTTACGCCGACCAGAGATAAAGTATGCAATGCTAGCCGAGCTTTGTGGTTGGGGCGAAGGCATAACGCCACTACTTGCAGAGCGTGTTGAAACTGAGATTAAATACGAGGGTTATATAGCAAGGCAAAACCGTTTGATAAAAGAGGTTGCACGCCAAGAAAAAACGCTTATACCAGAAGATTTTATTTATAGTGATATACAGGGTATTAGTTTTGAAGCTAGAGAAAAATTAGAAAAACTAAAACCTAAAAATTTAGGACAAGCAGGGCGCATACCAGGTGTTTCCCCCTCAGACATTGCACAATTGAGCGTAGCTTTAAAAATGAAAGTTAAGTAATTATTATAGGTTTATTATTTATTAAGTGTGATTATATAAATAATGAAGATAAAATATATAATAACCTTTAAACGCAAAAGATATTTAATTGCTTTTTAGTGCTACAATATAAAGAGGTTAAAAATGATAGATAAAACCCGATTAGCGCAAAAATGTTCCACGTGGAACATTTTATTAACAGAAAAACAATTAGACCAACTAGAACATTTTGCAAAAATACTAGTTGAGTATAATCAAAAAGTAAACCTCACAGCTATAACAGATGCACAGGGAATAGAGGACAAACATTTTGTAGATAGTTTGCTTTTTGCAAACCGCCCTGAAGTTAAAGGTAAGATGGTTGACGTTGGTGCTGGTGCTGGTTTTCCAGGGATAGTTACAAAAATATACAAACCAGAAATAGAGCTTACATTAATGGAACCAACGGGAAAGCGTGTTACATTTTTGCAATATGCATGTGAGGAGCTAGGTTTATCAGGTGTTGAATTTGCTAAAGAACGTGCAGAAGAGGCAGCTCGCAAAAAATGGCGTGAAAGCTTTGATATAGCCTCAGCTAGAGCAGTGGCGTCATTGCCACAATTAGCGGAATATTGCTTGCCACTTTGTAAAGTTGGCGGTGTGTTTTTGGCTATGAAAGGCGCTGGCGGTGATGATGAACTCAACATTGCAAAGGGTGCAATCAAAAAATTAGGTGGCGAATATATTAACACATTTGAGTGCGAACTACCAAACGGAGATAAACGCAACTTAATTTTATGTAATAAAATATCGCAAACTCCCACTGTTTATCCTAGAAACGGTGGTAAAATTGCAAAAAGTCCATTAAAGTGATGGCAGAATAAGGCATAAATAATAAAAAACGGGCGAACGAATTTACTGGAAAAAATAGCACATCTATGGTAAACTTTTTTAAAAGAAACAATATTAAGTGTATTTATATTGTTTTATATTTAAAGAGTTATAACTGTAAGATGTGCTATTTTGTTTTTTGGAGAGTGATGCCATGTTATTTGAGACGAAGAAAAAAACAGGGAAGTTAATGCAGTTGCCTGTTAACAAAATTAAACCATCGCAACATCAAGCACGTAAGGTGTTTAATAAAGAGGAAATTGCAAGCCTGGCGCAAAGTATAAAAATGAATGGTTTATTGCAACCAATTAGTGTGCGTAAAAGTGTATCAGATTGCTACGAGTTGATAGCAGGGGAAAGGCGCTTGCGAGCGTGTAAGCTTGCAGGCATTGATAAAATACCAGCTATATTATACGATTTTGAAGAAGCACAGAGCGCCTCGTTAAGTTTGCTTGAAAATATACAGCGTAAGGATTTAAACCCTTTTGAACAAGCAGAGGGTATCAAAGAATTAATAGATATATGGGATTGCACACAAGTGGAAGCGGCAAGACGGCTTGGTATGGCACAGCCAACACTCGCAAATAAACTGCGATTATTAAACCTAGAAGAAGAGTATCAAAAGTTTATTTTGGAGCAAAACTTGACAGAACGCCATGCCAGAGCCGTTTTACGCCTAGATACAGAGCTGAGAGCGGCGGCTTTAGTGCGTATGGTAAAGGAAAATATGAATGCAAGTTCAGCAGATGTTTACGTAGAAAAATTATTAAACAAGATAAACGAAACTAAAAAACCACGCAAAAAAGCAATGGTTAAAGATGTTCGCATATTTTTAAATACAATTAATCATGCAATTAAAATTATGACAGAGCATGGAGTGCCAGCAACTTCGCACAAGACAGAGGGAGAAGGTTTTGTAGAATATACAGTGCGAATACCAACTACAGTTAACAAATAATAAAATTAATAAAAAATATTAATGCATTGCTAATTATAACCACAAACAAGCGCACATTTAAAACATATGTGTGCTTGTTTTGCGTATAATCGAATAAATGTTATGCAAAATAGTTTTAAATAGTGTGTTTCAGATTATTTTTTGCATGAAAATTTTTCGATATGCACAAAAGGCTATCTTTAAAACTATTTTTAAAATCAAAACTTAACCTATATGATATAGTTTTAATTTCTAAAGCACAGTGTTTGTATTATGCAAGAAGAGGGCAAACCTAGTTGTATATGTAAAAAGTAAAATAATTTTAGTATGAATGTTATGTGATATACGGCATATAGGTTATAATTTTGTGCTGATTTAAAATGCAATAAGATTATAGCTCACTTTGTTATTGCATTTAAAATGTTTCAAGCTTGCAAGTAAAATGTTCCACGTGGAACATTTTTTTATTTTACCATACACAAAAAGCTAAAAATATGATATAATAACCTAGAAAGACATAAAAATCTTAATGGAGGAGTAAATTTTGGCAAAAGTAATTGCAATTGCAAACCAAAAAGGCGGTGTGGGTAAAACAACAACCGCTGTAAACCTTTCGTCTTGTGTTGCCGCATTAGGCAAAAAGGTGCTTATTGTTGACCTTGACCCTCAAGGGCACTCTACAAGTGGCTATGGCATGGCTAAGCGTGATGTAGAAGCTGGCACATATGATTTGCTTATTGGCGATGCAACAGCGAGCGAAGTTATACACAAAACAAAGTTTCGCGCGGATATAATACCATCAAATACACAGCTAGCAGGTGCAGGATTAGAACTTATTGATTTTGAAAGCCGTGAAAGCCGACTACGTAAAGGGCTTGCTAGCATTGCAAATGATTACGATTTTATATTTATAGATTGCCCACCAAGCCTTGATTTGCTTAATTTAAACGGCTTATGTGCTGCGGATAGTGTGCTTATACCTATACAATGCGAATACTATGCACTTGAGGGCTTATCAGAGCTAATAAGCACATTAAAAACAGTGCGCAAAAAATATAATAGTTATTTAGATATAGAGGGTGTTGTTTTTACTATGTATGCAGGGCGTTTAAACCTAACGATGCAGGTGGTGGACCAAGTTAAAAAATACTTTGCTGATAAGGTTTATAAAACTGTTATACCACGTGCTATACGCCTTTCAGAAGCACCTAGTTATGGCCAGCCTATAAACTTTTATGATCCAAACGGAAAAGGCACTGATGCATATATGGATTTAGCCGTTGAATTTGTAAAGCAAAACAAAAGGGGATAAAAGCTAAATGCTACTATAGCTGATAATTAATTATATTTTAGGCTTTATAAAGATAATAAAGTAAATGAAAAAATAAATAGGTGCTATGGCAGTTAATATTAAAAAGTGTTAGATACACATGAAAAAACTCTAAAAATAGCAATCATAAGCGAACTATTATAGCAAAATAATTGCTCGCTTATGATAATAATATATTCCTACACAAAAGGAGGGAGAAAACTATATGGCAAAATCAAAAGGCGGTCTTGGCCGTGGTTTAGATATTTTGTTTGAAGATTCCACACCAAGTATTGGCTCAGATGGTAAAGTGGAAAGTTTGCCATTGCGTGAAATAGCACCAGACCCAGAACAACCACGCAAAAATTTTGATGAAGAAGGTTTGGCAGAGCTTGCAACAAGCCTAGCAGAGCATGGCATGTTACAGCCTATATTGGTGCGCCCTAACACATTGGGCGATGGTTACATTATAATAGCAGGTGAAAGACGCTGGAGAGCAAGCCGTATGGCTGGTTTAACAGAAATACCAGTGGTTGTTAAAGATGTAGCAGAGCAAGAGGCAATGGAGCTTGCTCTTATTGAAAACTTACAGCGTGAAAACTTAGACCCAATGGAGGAATCCTTTGGTATAAAAGAACTTATGGAGCGATGCAAATTAACACAAGAGGTTGTAGCAGCACGCCTTGGCAAAAGCCGTAGTGCTGTAGCAAATAGCTTGCGTCTTTTAAATTTGCCAGAGCAAGCACGAGAGCTACTAAGGCAAGGTTTTATATCAGCAGGGCATGCAAAGGTAGTTTTAGGGTTGCCAACTGAAGAATTACAAATACAAGCTGCTCAAACAATAGCTGATAACGATTTAAACGTGCGCCAAGCTGAAATTTTATGTAAAAAACTGGCAAAAGAAGCTGGTACTGAAAAACCTAAAAAAACTGAAAACTTTAAACCAGCATTTCCGCAAGAGGTTGAAATTAGCTTAAAGGAAGTTATAGGCAACGAAGTTTCAGTTAAATATAAAGAGGGTAAAGGCAGTTTAACAGTGAGTTTTTACTCAGATGAGCAACTTTCGGCATTTGCTAACTTGCTAGGTAAATATGATAAAACTGGCGAGGGTTGATGTAGCTATATAGCTTTTTAAGTTTTGAGCATGCTCAAAACTTAAAAAGAGGGATAAATATCACCAAAAACAATAAGATACAAGTTAAAAAGGAGCGTTAAGATGTTAGATATTAAATTTGTCAGAGAAAACCCAGATGTGGTTAAAGAAAATATTAAAAAGAAGTTTCAAGATGCAAAATTGCCTATGGTTGATGAAGTTATAGAGGCTGATGCGAAATACCGTGAAATTTTAGGCAAGGCAGAGGCTTTGCGTGCAGAGCGTAATAAACTATCAAAAAGCATTGGTATGCTAATGGGTGCAGTTAAAAAAGCAGGGGACGATGCCGAGGCTAAAGCAGCAGCAGAGCAAAAAGTTGCTGAGGTACGTGCGCAAGTTAACGCAGAAGCTGAAAACCTAAAAGAGCTTGAAGATGAACAAAGCGCACTAGGCGCACGCATACAAGAAATTATGTATACCTTGCCAAACATAATTGATCCAAGTGTTCCTATAGGTAAAGATGATAGTTGTAATGTTGAAATTGCACGTTTTGGTGAGGCAATAGTGCCAGAATATGAAGTGCCTTACCACACACAAATTATGGAGAGTTTCGACGGCATTGATATGGATGCAGCTGGTAGAGTTGCGGGCAATGGTTTTTACTACCTAATGGGTAATGTTGCACGCTTGCATGCTGCAATTTTAGCGTATGCACGTGATTTTATGATTGATAGAGGCTTTACCTACGTTATACCTCCTTTTATGATGCGTGGCGATGTTGTTAAAGGTGTTATGTCTTTTGCTGAAATGGAAGCTATGATGTACAAAGTGGAAGGCGAGGATTTATACCTAATTGGTACATCTGAACACACAATGATAGGCCGTTTTATTGACCAAACTTTACCAGATGAAAAATTGCCACAAACATTGACATCTTATAGCCCTTGTTTCCGTAAAGAAAAAGGAGCACATGGTATAGAAGAGCGTGGCGTGTATCGCATACACCAGTTCGAAAAACAAGAAATGATTGTTGTTTGCAAACCTGAAGATAGTATGGATTGGTACGAAAAATTATGGCGCCATTCCGTAGCATTATTTGAGAGCCTTGAAATACCTGTACGCCAGCTTGGTTGTTGTTCTGGTGATTTAGCCGACCTTAAAGTAAAAAGTTGTGATATAGAAGCATGGAGCCCTCGCCAACAAAAATATTTTGAAGTTTGCAGTTGCTCTAACCTAGGCGACGCACAAGCACGCCGCTTAAATATACGTTACAAAGGTGAGGACGGCAAAAACTACTTTGCACACACTTTAAACAATACAGTTGTTGCGCCACCTCGTATGCTAATTGCATTTTTTGAAAATCACTTGCAAGCAGATGGAAGTGTAACAATACCAACAGCGCTAAGACCATACATGGGTGGTTTAGAGGCTATGATACCAAGCAAAAAATAGAAATTAATATTAAAAAATAGGGCAGAGTGCATACTTTATTTTTCAAATAAATTACAAGAAAAATGTAATTTTATGTGGATTTAAAGTATGTCTTTGCCTTTATTTTACTGTTTTATAGTCGAAATATATATAAAAAATACGATATAGCGCAAATTAAAAAATAATTTAAAAAAATATAATTTTTTTTGTTTTTTTGCTTGACAACTGTATGTATTTATCGTATAATAATAGAGCGCTCTATGAGAGACGCTTGAAACATGGCGGTATAGCTCAGTTGGCTAGAGCACTCGGTTCATACCCGATTTGTCGTAGGTTCAAATCCTATTACCGCTACCATAATTACAGGTTTTTGCTAAATGGTAGGGTGGTTATCCGCAATAGTGGGTGACACGGGGTCTTGCACTTTCGCAAAAACTTGTAATGAATATGGCCCGTTGGTCAAGCGGTTAAGACACGGCCCTTTCACGGCTGTAACATGGGTTCGATTCCCGTACGGGTCACTAAAAAAGCTAAGTAGATTTTCTACTTAGCTTTTTTGCTATTTATATGGTGTTGTATAGCATTAAAGGTTGCATATGTGTTATAATGCTTATTGGTTGCATTTTGCATTGTAGCAAACTCAATGTAGGGAATGTATTCCACAAGATTTATAGAAACTACTCGGTAGGCACACTAGCTTATTTTAAATAAGGAGAAAAAATGAAATTTAACAATAAAAAGTTCAAAAAGCTATTAATTGCATTTATAGCAATGGCAATTATATGTGCTGCGTTTCTAACTTTAGTCTTAACCAAAACAGTAAAACTAAATAAACCTAGTGAGGAGCAATACCCAATAAAAGGCGTTGATGTTTCGGCATATCAAGGGGATATAGATTGGCCGCTTTTAGCACAGCAAGATATACAATTTGCATTTATAAAAGCAACAGAGGGTAGTAGCTTTGTTGATGAAAAATTTGCCTATAACTACGAGCAAGCGCAAAGCACTGATTTGCGCATTAGTGCTTATCATTTTTTTAGTTATGATAGTTCAGGTAAAACACAAGCGGAAAATTTTATTGCAAATGTACCTATTACAGATAACATGCTACCGCCTGTTATAGATGTAGAATTTTACGGCGATAAAGAACAAAACCTGCCAGACGCACAAACCACAAGGCAAGAGCTAGATGTTATGATAGAAATGCTAGCAGAGCATTACGGGTTAGAACCTATTATATACGCAACGCAAAAGGCGTATAGACTATATATTAAAGATTATTACCCTGATAATGATATTTGGATACGCAACGTGTACATACCGCCTATACTACTAGATGATAAAGGTTGGGTATTTTGGCAATACACAGATACAGCAAAGTTAGAGGGTTATAAGGGCGAGGAACAATATATAGATATAAATGTGTTTTACGGCACACAAGCACAGTTTGATGAATATTAATCAAAATAAAGATTGACAATATATCGAAAAAATGATATACATAGTGAAGTTGTAATTGCCGTATTAATAAAAAATAATGCGAATATTGCGTTTTAAGGCTAGTTAGTTTTATGTTATTTATTTAGAGTTAAGAAAAACATTAAAATGTGAGGTAGCAATGAATTTTAATTCTTTTGAATTTTTAGTTTTTTTCCCAATAGTTACACTAGTTTATTTTGTTATCCCTAAAAAAGTGCAATGGATATGGTTATTAATAAGCAGCTACTATTTTTACATGTGCTGGAACCCTGTGTATGCGCTATTAATATTGTTTTCTACAGCAGTTACATATTTAAGTGGTGTTTTAATTGATAAAACACAGCTGAAAATAAAAGACGAAACTAAAAGCATTAAAATTAAAAAACTTTTAGTTTTTGCGAGCGTTGCTTTAAACTTGTCGATTTTATTTTTTTATAAATATTTTAATTTTGTAGTGGCAAATATAAATAGAGCGTTTTCTATAATTGATATTGAAGTTGCGCTACCTGCTTTTGATGTGCTTTTACCTGTTGGTATTTCATTTTATACTTTTCAGGCACTTGGCTACACAATAGATGTGTATAGAAATAACATTAAAGTAGAACGCAATTTTTTTAAATATGCACTATTTGTTTCGTTTTTTCCTCAGCTTGTGGCAGGCCCTATTGAAAGATCAAAAAATTTATTGCATCAGCTAAATAAAACACAGAAGTTTAACTATGATAGAGTGAAAAGCGGTTTGCTTTTAATGTTGTGGGGGCTGTTTCAAAAAATAGTTGTCGCAGATAGAATAGCTATTTTTGTCAATGAAGTTTATGGCAACTATGCACATAGTGGCGGTGCTTTGCTTGCGCTAGCAAGTGTGCTTTTTGCTGTGCAAATTTACTGTGATTTTGCAGGTTATTGTGATATAGCAAGAGGTGGCGCAAGGGTGCTCGGAATAGAGCTTATGAAAAACTTTAATAACCCTTATAGCGCACAAAGTATCAAAGAGTTTTGGGGTAGGTGGCATATATCTTTAAGCACATGGTTTAGAGATTACCTTTATATTCCGCTAGGCGGTAGCCGTTGTTCCAAAATGAGAAAATATTTTAATATAATGGCCGTGTTTATAATAAGTGGTTTATGGCATGGTGCAAGCTGGGGCTTTGTTTTTTGGGGCTTTATGCACGGTTCGTTTCAAATTATCGAGGACGCAATAAAACCAATAGGCAAAAAGTTAGTTAATGCATTTAAAATAGATGTAAATACTTTTTCACATAGATTATTAAAAGGTGTAGTAGTATTTATAATAGTAGATATAGCATGGATTTTTTTCAGGACACAATCGTTTTCATTAGGTCTTGAAATTTGCAAACTAATTATAACAGATTTCAATTTAGGGAAATCATACCAAACTTTATCAACGCTAAGTTTATCAAAAATTGAGCTAATAATAATGATTGTTTCAATAGCGATTTTTTGGATTTTTGATAACTTGCGCTCAAAAGTGAACCTCTTTGAATTTATAATAAAACAACAGCTTTGGTTTAGGTGGCTAAGCTATTTGCTCTTGATTATGGTTATGGTTTATTGCGGCGTTTATGGCACAGGTTATACAGGTTCAGAATTTATTTATTTCCAATTTTAAGGGGGCGCAATGAAAAAAGCGATAAGAGCAGTTTGTTTCTCACTTGTTTTGTTGGTGTTTTTTTATCCGTTTATAATTAGTAAAGAGTATTTTAGCTTGCAAACTATTGTGAAATTGCAATCGATTTCAGATAACTTTGTATATGGACCACGTTATCATTCGCAAACACCAAAATTTAAGTATCTTTCAATTTTAGAAAACTCTCCGAGTGTCATTGCTCTAGGGACTTCTCGTGTATTACAAATTAGAGATTTATTTTTTGAAGACCCTGACGTTTTTTATAACGCAGGCCATGGGGTATATAATATAAATGAATTTTCAAATTTTGTTATGAACTTTGAAGATGAGCAACAACCAGAGGTTATAATAATAGGGCTTGACCAAAACTTTTTTAGTTCAGAATGGAACAAAAGTGAAGCAGAAGTTTACGTTGATTTAAGTGCTGGGAACGGAACACCAGTTGATTTTAAAACAACAGTAATTAAAATGACACAAGATATGTTAGAGGGGGATTATAAATATTCTGATTTTTTCAATGCGCCTTTTACAAATATTGGCATAAATGTATTTCATTCTAACAATGCTACTAGGGCGGATGGTTCTGTTGATTATGGTAATTATTTAGATGCAAGCATAACAACAGAGGAACGCATGCAGGTAATGCTAACAGAACTGGAAGCTCAAGCAGCAAGGTTTGAACAGTGTTCACAGGTAAATGAATCCGCCTACATAATGGTGGAAAACTTTTTAGATTTATGCGAGCAAAAAGGTATACATGTTATAGCATATATGCCGCCATATGCACCAACTATTAATGATGTTATGGCCACTAAAGATTATTCATATATAGGTGTAGCAATAGATGAGCTAGAACGTTTATTTAGCGAGTATGACCACGAATTTTACGATTATACAGACATAAGAAATTTAGATTGTGATGATAGCTATTTTACTGACGGCCTGCATGCAGGTGAAGTTGCACATGCAAAAATGCAATTGGATATGATAAATCAAGGCTCTGTTTTAAAGGATTATAGCAATGTAGAGTTATTGCAAGCTTTATATGAAAACCGAATTTCAAACCTAGAATTAAAATAATAACAAAAAGCTAGCTATACCTCTGCCAAAGTAGCAGAGTGTATAGCTAGCTTTTAAATTTATAATGGTTTAGCTGTATAAAACAGGTTCGGATAACACTTGCTCGCTTATGCTTGGTGCATAGGTACTGATAAATACTCAACTGGCTCTAGTTTTTCAATTGTAACATAACCAGGCTCGGCATAAACAATAGTTGGTATGCGGTTAACTATTGTTGCGCAAGTATGTTCAACCGTAGCTGGTTTTTGCACAAAGAAAGTTGTATCAGGCTCGCCGATAATTTTCCAATCGCACATATCGCCATCATCTGGGCCATATACTTTACCAATGCATTGTGTTTCAATAATAGGCCCTTGGAATGTTTCTGTTGTAACAACAGCGCTCATGCCTATGCAGTTGCCTTTTGGTATAGTTTCGCCAAGTGTTTCAGAGTATAAATCTGTATCGTAAAAATAAGGCACGCATTTTTGTGTTTGGGATTTTATTGTCCAACCCATTTTATTGCAAAGAGCCTCGTTAGAGTTCCAAACATAACTTGGTTCTAATGTAGTAGGGTGTGCAAGTTTTTCTTCAAACTCTTCAGGTGTAAAACCAGCGCCATGTGCTTGTGCAAGTGCGAGGCCGTAATCTTCAACATTGTAGCTAACAGCACCTTCAATCTTTTTAATGCTTGCAACGCCACCAGCAACAGCGCCTATCATATTTACCCAGTAAATATCCTGCATGCCGCTACCTGTTATAGTGCAGCCGTTTTCCTTAGCCATGCGGTCTAGTTTATTTGTTATAGCAGAGGCAGTTGTCCAAGGATAAATAGCCTCTTCGCATGTGGTAACAACGTTAACACCGCGTGATAAGCATTTTTCAAAGTGATCAACACAATCGCCCATAAAACTAAATAGTGTAACAACAGCTATATCAGCATCGCAATTGTCAAGCACTGCATCTGCATCATTGCTTATTTTAACACCGAGTTGCATTCCAAGCTCTGCAAAATCGCCTACGTCAATGCCCACTATTTCAGGGTTTACATCAATAGCACCAACAATTTCTGCGCCTTTTTCGTGGAGGTAGCGCAAAATAACTTTAGACATTTTGCCACAGCCATATTGAACAACACGGATTTTTTCGTTTTTACTCATAATAAATAATCTCCTCTTTAATATGATTATACTTCAGCATGTTTGATTTTACTTAAAAAATTTTAAGTAAACCAAATTTTATTAAGACTAGTATAATGCTTTAAAAAAAATTGTGCAATACATAAAATAGATGAAAATTTAACAAAGTGTTTGTGAGAAATAGCCTATAAATTAAATAAATGTGATTTTTTTATGTTATAATAGTAAATAAGTGTGAAAAATACATTACAGTTAACTTTCACTTGCATTAGTGGTTTAAAGTGTGATAAAATATTTAGGTATGTGGCAAAGTGAATTTCTTTGCTCTGTTGATTAAAAATTTAAGGAGTTTTTATGTTAAAACTAATTATAGGTGGTTTTATTGTTGGTGTTGCCAACATTATCCCAGGGGTTAGCGGGGGTACAATGATGGTTATTTTTGGCATCTTTGGCCCTGTTATGACAGCCATTAGCGAAATACTTTCAAAAAGCAGTATTAAAGAAAAAATACCTCATTTAAAATACATTGGTATTTTGCTAGTAGGTGTTGCACTTGGACTTGTTTCGTTTGCAAATTTAATGGAACTCGCACTTATTTATATACCAACACAAATTAAATTTGCTTTTTTTGGTATGATAGCTTTTTCCATACCAATTTTAAAACGCAAAGAAATGCCAAAAGAAAAACTAAGTATTTTACCTTTTTTAATAGGCTGTGCAATTATAATAGGTATGGTTCTTTTAGCACCAGCTGAAACAGATACAGTTATAACAAATTTTCCTACTATTAACCCATTGTATCTTGTGATTATGTTTTGTATGGGTATAATTTCAGGTGCTGCAATGTTTATGCCGGGTGTTAGCGGTAGTATGCTTTTATTAATTTTAGGTTATTATTATTTATTTAACTCTCTAGTTGCTAGCGTAACTTCGTTTGAGTTAATTGTGCTTATTCCTTTAGCATGTATGGCATTTGGTATTTTAGTTGGTATAGTTTTAAGTTCTAAAGCTATGGCTTTTGCTTTAAAGAAAAACCACAGAGCAACGATGAGTCTTATTTTTGGCCTTGTTATAGCAAGTTGCATTATGATAATTCCTTTTGATGCAACATTTGATATAATTACAATTTCTACCTCAGCACTTGCTGCTATCATAGGCGGTGGTTTAGTTGTAGGTATAGAAAAAGTCGTTAAATAAATATAAAGTTGTAATAATGAAGTGGAAAATAACAGAGGGTATAATAAAATGAGCGACAATACGCAAAAGTCAAAAACAAACAAAGTGAGAAGCAAAAAAGGCTTAGTTTTAATTTTAGTTTTAATATTTGCTATTATATATGTTCTTTTACAAGTTTTACCATATAAAGGGTTTAATGGTAGCTCTAACTTTAAAATAGATGAAGGTGCAGCACCTTTAATTATAGCGCATGGCGGTTCAAAGCATCTCTACCCTGAAAACACAATTATGGCTTTTGAAGAAAGCTATGCAATGGGCGTTGATGTACTTGAAATGGATTTATGTTTAACAGCTGATGGTGTTATGTTAACACATCACAACTTAACAGTGGACGCAACCTCAAATGCTACTGGAGAGGTAAATGATTTTACTTATGATGAAATTATCGCAATGAATTTTGGTTATAATTTTGAAGATTTAAACGGCGAAAAAATATACCAAAACGAAACAGACTCAGCAGTTTTAGAACGTCTTGTCCCTATGACAGTAGAGCAAATGTTTGAGGCCTTTGGTACAGATGTTTTATATATTATGGAAATTAAAGACGGTGGCAAAACCGGAATAACCGCCGCTGAGGAATTAAACCGCCTAATTAATGAGTACAACTTGCAAGAATATGTGTGTGTTGCCTCGTTCCATAATGAAGTTATGGAGCACTTTAAAACTATAAAGCATGTAGATGTTGATATCTCAATGGACTTTGATACTTCTACAAATTTTGTTATTGCAAACTATGCAGGTTTTGGCATGTTTACAAATTACGAACATGCTGGACTGCAACTACCTATGTCAGAGTATAATATACCATTAGATACATCATATTTAGTTTACAAAGCACATCATAACAATATGTTTTTACATTACTGGACTATTAACGAAAAAGAAGATATCCAAAAATTAATTGAAATTGGTTGCGATGGTATAATAACGGATAGACCAGATATAATGTTTGAAGTTTTAGCAGAAATGGGTTATTAATATTTTATATTGCGCTATTAAAAATATAAAATATTAATAAAATAAATTGTTTTTAGTAATAAAACTACTTAAATATACTTAATGTTTAAAAAATAATACTACACATCGCTATTTGCTTGATTTGATAATAGCGGTGTGTTTTTTTGTGTAATAATTGCCATTGCTTTAATAATATATGTGTTGTATTATAGGCGTAATCTAAAATTTTAAGGAGCGTTTATATGAAGTTAAAAAATAGCATGGAATTATCCATAAAACAAGCAACTGTTGAAGATGCACCCTTGTTGGTTGAATACCTGAATTTAGTTGGAGGAGAAAGCGATAATTTGCTTTTTGGCGCTAACGAGTGTGTTATGGAAATTGAGGATGAAGAAGAGTACATATTAAATATGTCAAAATCAGAAAACTCCGCTTTAATGGTTGGCAAAATAGGCGATGAAGTAGTCTGTCTTGGCGCAATAAACGGTTTAGCCCGTACAAGGATAGCCCATCAGGCCGATATTGCGCTTTCAGTAAAAAAGAAAAATTGGGGGCAAGGTATAGGCAGTTGTTTGGTGGGTGCGCTAATTGATTTTGCAAAGCAAACAGAAAAAATAGAAATAATACATTTAGGTGTAAAGGCTGAAAATACAATAGCACAAAAGATATATAAAAAATATGGTTTTGAAGAAGTTGGAGTACATAAAAACTTTTTTAAAATTAATGGCGAATATTTTGATGAAATTGTAATGGATTTACATTTGTAAAATAAAACGGGCAATGTTGCAGATTTTAAAAATCTGCAACACTGCCCGTTTTTTATTTTAAGTTTTTTATATATGCACGTGGGTTAAACTAGCAGATTATTTTTTATAAATTGATAGGGAGTACACATTTGTTACTCAAGAACAAGCATGTTTGATTGTTCCGAGTTAGCAAGGTGTACTCCCTGTTTTAGTGAAATATTAAATTTTGCCTTAAGCTACAGTTGTAATGGTTTTACCCTCAACACTTAAATAATCGTAAACTTCATCGCCACGCACTTCTTGTAATTTTGTAATAGTGCCAACAACCTCAACTTCATCACCGTTGTTTGCATACTCAGCATCTTCTGGTAAATAAAATTCAAGCCCTTGTGCGCAACAAGCAGTTGCATCAGCTATTACAACAAAGTGTAAGGATTCGCCAGTTAGCTCATAATCAAAAGAATTATATGTGCCACTCATACGTATAGTTTGCCCAACATATGCATCGGTGTTAACTAGCAAATCATAAACTTGTGCATAAACAAGTGTACTACTCATTTGGGTTAAATCTATGTCAACGTCAGTGCTAACAATTGCATCGGAGTCGATGGTACTAGGGTCAAAAGCATCATGTAAAGTGGAGCTTTGTGCAGTTGCATCTTGTGTTAAGCTGTTTTGCTCTGTGGTTTCCTGTGTGGGGGCATCGCTTTGTGTTTCAGCATCTTGGTTTAAAGTTTCTTGGTTTGAGGTTTCTTGCGGTGTTGGCTCTTGTGGCATAATAACACCAAATTCTTCAGCGGCTTCAGGTGTTAAAAGGGAATCTTGTCTGTTATAGTCTTCCTCTTGAGTGGTGCAAGCCGTTAAAAAAATGGTGCTAAAACATAATATAAATAAAACAAAAAATTTTTTCATGTATACTCTCTTTCAAAAAATATAATATTGATTAATATTATATGCTATATCGTCAAAAATTATAAATATAAAAAATAAATAAATATTAATTACTACGATATAATATAGCAAAATTAAAAAAAATATACCAGAGATATTTTGCAAAAATTTTATGAAATTTAATTATATTGCGTATTAACGATTGATTTGTTGTGTGATATAGTTACTTTTTAACTAAATGTTACATAAATTACCAAAAATTATGCTCTGCGTAGTTTTGCAATTAGCCAAGCAATAAAAAATACAATTATATTTGCAGTTACTATTGTGCTACCAACTGGTGTGCCAAAAATAATTGATAACAAAAGCCCAACAGCCGCGCAAACTATAGAAATAACAGTTGATGAAATTATAACAGTTTTAAAACTACCAAAAACTCGCATAGAGGATAAAGCGGGGAAAACTACCAAAGCACTAATTAGTAGCGAGCCAACTAAATTCATAGCAGTAACAATAACAGCGGCAACTGTAATGGCTATTAATAAGTTGTAAACACTAGCTTTTATGCCCGTGGCACGTGCAAAGTTCTCATCAAAAGTAACGCTAAAAATTTTGTTGTAAAAAATAATAAAAATAGCAATTACAAAAATTGAGAGCGCTGCGGATAAAATAACATCTTCTTGCGTTAGTGTTAAAATAGAGGTAGAGCCAAAAAGTGTTACACAAACATCGCCAGCTAAGTTGTTAGAAACAGGGAAGATGTTTAATAATAAATAACCAACAGCAAGTGAGCCAGCGCTCATCATGGCAATGGCAGCATCACCGTTAATTTTTGTGTTTTGCCCGATGCGTAAAAGCAAAATAGAGCAAAGAGCAGTTACTATAAATGTAAAAACACCCTCGTTTGTAAGGCGCATTATAGAGGCAATGGCAATTGCACCAAAGGCAATGTGCGAAAGTCCATCACCTATATACGAAAAACGTTTTAAAACAAGTGTTGCACCAAGCAGGGAAGAGCAAAGTGCTATCATAATACCTACAAAAAAAGCATAACGCACAAAAGGGTATGCAAAATATTCAGCAATTGTTTGAAAAAGCTCTGTCATTATGCACCTCCATTTTGCTTTGCGAGATATTCTGCTTTTGGCATAAATTCCACAGCTTGGTTTTTGACATTTAGTATGTGTGTTGCATCGTTTATAACTTGTTCTAAATTATGCGTTATCATTATAATTGTTATACCGCTTTCGTTTAATGATTTTATCGTGCGGCACATCTCAGCGCTAGAGGCAGTATCAAGCCCTGCTGAGGGTTCATCTAAAAGCAAAATTTTGCTAGTTGCACAAAGCGCACGTGCAAGCAAAACACGTTGTTGTTGCCCACCAGAAAGTTTGCTGTAACTGCGTTTAGCAAGCTTAGCCATATCTAGTCTTTCAAGCCATGCTTTTGCTTTTTGTTTTTCAGCTTTATTGTAAAAAGGTCTAAGGCCTAACTGATTTAAACAGCCAGAAAGCACAACTTCATAAACACTAGCGGGAAAATCTTTTTGAACTTGTGTTTGTTGTGGCAAATAGCCTATATCAGTGCTCTTCATTTCGTCTGCCATGCTAATAGTACCTTTAATTGTTGGTATAAGCCCTAGTAGTGTTTTAACTAATGTGCTTTTACCAGCGCCATTTTCGCCTATTATGCAAAGGTATGCACCTTTTTCAATGCTAAAATTTATGCTTTGGTGCAAGGCAGAGCCATCGTAACCTATTGATAAATCTTTACATATTAATTGTTCCATTATTAACCTCTTAAAGAATAGCGTTATAGCCACCTTTTAAATTATATTTTTTTAAATTAATGTGCTTGTAGGAGTTTGAACCTTGCCAATCCTATTTATTGCACAAGTTTAGTTTAGTGCGTTTTCTAATGCTGCTAAATTTTCCTGCATTATAGAAATATAGGTTGTGCCGTTATCGGCATCGGCTTTAGTTACAGATTGCATTGAATTAAATGTGATTATCTCGCTTTTTGTTTGTGTGCTGTTGCTAATAATAGTATCTGCAAGGTCTGTGCTTGAATTATCAAGTACAATGACGTTATCTAAGGTTAGTTCTGTTACTTTTCCGCTTAAAAATGCAACTGTTTCAAAACTTGCCTCTGTTTCAGCCGAACAGCCGTTAAAAGCGGCGTAGTAATCTATGCCGTAATCATCAACTAGATATAAAAATGGGAAACGGTCTGCAAATAAAATAGTGTTGGTTTCAGCATTTGCAACTGTGTTTTCAAATTCAGCGTCTAGTTCTTCTAGTTGTTCAATGTAAGCATGTGCATTTTCGTGGTAAAGTTCAGCATTTGCGCTGTCTAGCTCACCTAAAGCTTCGGCAATAGCCTCGCAAGCGATAATAGCATTGTTTAAAGAAAGCCATGTGTGCTCGTCAGCGTGGTCATGTGCTTCTGCGCTGTGGTCGTGTTCATCCTCACTGTGGTCGTGTTCATCCTCACTGTGGTCGTGTTCATCCTCGGCGTGGTCGTGCTCGCTAACTTGCATGCCTTCAACTATTTCTTCATTTTTAAGGTTATCGCCCAAGGCGTCCATAATCCTTAGAGAAATCATATTTTCATTTGTTGCTTGCTCAAGGGCCTCTGTTATCCATGCCTCAGAAACGCCACCGTTGTATATGAATAAATCAGCGGTAGAAACAGCCATAATGTCAGGTGTTGTCGCTTGGAAACTGTGCATGTCAACGCCATCATCAACTATAAAGGATAAATCAAAATTTTCAGCTTGCTCGCCTAAAATTTGTCGTGTCCAGTCATATTCATGAAAAGATGTAGTTACGATGCTTGGTTTTTCTGTGTTTTGCTCGGCACTCGCTGTGCTGGTATCACCACTTGCAACGTTACTGCTTGCAGGTGTAGTGCAAGCACTAAATAAAGCGCAGGCACTTAAAACGGTGCTGATTACAATTTTTTTTGTTAGTTTTTTCAAAATAAATCCTCCTAAAAATAGTTGAAATTTTGCGGTGCTTATCTAGCTAAGTTGAGCACTATAAATTAATGTACTTAGCTAAAACAAAATTACGAATTTTCGATTTTTTGTGTGCAACTTTCGCAAGTTCCATAAAGTAGGCTTGTGTGCACGCTGATATTAAAGTGCGAATCGTCCTTAACCATATTAATAAACATTTGCGAAATATGGCGGTTGATGTGGAAAGTTTGGTTGCAAGTTTTGCAAACTATATGCAAAAGGTCAGCGCATTGCGTGGGGTTCATGTATTGATATAAAGTCTCTTTATGGTCGTTATCTGTTACACGACATAGTAAACCCTCTTTTTCAAGCTGGGCTAAGTTGCGATAAATAGCACTTTTGCTTATATCTTGCATTTTCAAGGCATCATAGGCCTGCTGTGCAGAAAAACTTTTGTGTGTGCTTGATTCTAAAAATTCTAGCAGAATACGCCTTTTTTCAGTAGTATATTTAGCCATTGTTTTATCCTCACTTTGTTAAATTAAAAATACAATTTGCGAATTGTTCGCAATTTGTAGTATACATTGGCTAACTTGCGATGTCAAGGTTATTTTGCGATAAATATGTGAAAATTGCAACTAATGTGCTCGGGTGGAGGACAAGTGTTGAAGGACAAAATTACAAATGTTGAAAATAATCTAAAAAATATAGTTTTAATGCATAATAATGTTGAAAAAATGTTGTGCAACTATGCTGTATTTGATAAAAATAGTGTCAAAGTGGAAACAAAATCAAAAAACGCTTGTAATTGTATCGTGGACGAGTTATAATATATAAACGAAAGTACATATCGCAAAAAAAGGTATTTATTTTTAAGCATAAAGGCATAATTATGTGCCTAAAATAAAAAATTATTAATTTTGGAGGATACTTTACTATGAAAATGATTTCTCGTCGTTCTTTCCTAAAAGGTGCTGGCGTTGCTGCTGTAACAGCTGCTGCTGCTGGTTGTGGTGCTACTTCAAGCACAGCTTCTTCTGAGGCTACTTCTGGTGCTTCTTCTGAGGCTGGCGAAACAGGTGCTGATAACAGTGCTGTTTTAGCTGAATTTGACGCTTCTGCTGCTGCTCTTGATGATTGGAGCAACGTTTACGACAGCTTAATCCACAGCATTTACCAAGAGGCTGATCTTGCTAAACGTGCAGACATGATGCACCAAGCTGAAGATCTACTTATGGGTACACACGCTTTAATGCCTATATACTACTATGTTGATACATACATGCAAAAACCATACCTAACAAATGTTTACAACTCTGCTTTTGGTATGAAACAATTCGGCTATGCTGAAAACACAAATTCAAGCAATGCTACTATCAACATCTGCCTTGCATCTGAACCAGACTACCTAGACTGCCGTCTATCTAGCTCTGTTGACGGTGGCTGTATGAACAACAACCTTTACTCTGGTTTGATGGGTCTTGCAGCTGACGGTAGTGCTATCCCAGCTTGTGCTGAAAGCTACGAAGTTTCTGAAGATGGCTTCACATACACTTTCAAACTACAAGAAGGCCTAAAATGGTCTGACGGTGAGCCTCTAGATGCAAACGATTTCGTTTACAGCTGGAACTCAACTGCTGCTGCTGAAACAGGCGCTTCTTACAGCTACCTATTCGCAGTTATCAAAACTAAAGAAGACGGCACTCTTGATATCGCAGCTTCTGAAGATGGCCTAAGCCTAACGGTTAACCTAGGCGCTGTTTGCCCTTACTTCCTAGAGCTTGCTGCTTTCCCTTGCTTCTTCCCAGTACCACAAGCACACGTTGAAGCTGCTAACCCAGACGGCACAACACCTGGCGCATGGGCACTTGAAGCTCCATTCGTAACTAATGGTCCTTACAACATTACAGAGTGGAACCACAAATCTTCTATCAAACTTGTTAAAAACCCTAACTTCTGGGGCGCTGATAACATCATTTGTGAAGAACTAAACTTTATGCTAAGTGATCAAGATGACGTTGTTTTCAACGCTTACAACAATGGCGAACTTGACTTTATCGCTATCATCCCAACTGATGAAATTGCAGCTCTTTCTGGCAACCCAGAATACCACATCGATCCATACGTAGGTACATACTATGTTTCTGCAAACGTTAACAGCGAACTATTTGCTGGCATGAGCACACAACAAGCTTGTGCACTACGTAAAGGTATCAGCATTTGTTTCGACCGTGGCTACATCTGCGCAAGCATTGGCCAAAGCGGTCAAGTACCAGCTAACACATTTATCCCAGCTGGTGTTGCTGATGGTTCAGGCAAAATGTTCCGTGAAAACAGCGATACTTACACATACCCAGATGCAGAAAACCTAGGTTACTACAACCCAACATTGCTTGATTACGACAGCGCTATGCAATACTTTGCAGCTGCTGGCTTAACTGTAGCTGATAACATGGTTGACGGTTTTGGCTTTAACTACCTAGTTAACGCAGGTTCTGGCAACGAAGCTATTGGCGCAGCTATACAACAAGATATGGCTGTTATAGGCATCACAGTTACTATCGAAGTTCGCGAGTGGGCAGTCTTCCTAGAAGAACGTAAAACTGGCAAATTCGACATCGCACGTAACGGCTGGATCATGGACTACAATGACCCTGTTAACATGCTTGAAATGTGGCTAACAGATTCTGGTAACAACGATTGCCAATTTGGTAAATAATTTTTAGTTATATACTAAATAAAAAATAAAAAAACAAGCAACTAGCATTTTGTTAGTTGCTTGTTTTTTTGCAATTAGTTGCGTTTTATACATTTATGTGTAACGCTTTGTACATTGACAAGCTATTGCTATGCTGTTATGATTAACAATAATAATAAAAAACTACTATAAAAGGAGAATTCCCATGCAAAATAATAGTTTGTTAAGCTATAACAGCCCTGCTACTGAATGGATAGAGGGCATGCCACTTGGTAATGGTCGCTTAGGTGCTATGGTCGAGGGTAAAATTTTTAGTGAGCAAATCATGCTTAATGAGGATTCCGTCTGGGCTGGTTCAGATGGTGACAGAAACAATGCTTCATCAAAAAAACATATAGATGAAATACGCGAGTTAATTTTAACAAAACAATTTAATAAGGCGCAAATGCTAGCAGATGCAGCCTTTGTTGGTACACCTCGCAAGCAAGCGCCATACCAACTTATGGGCGAGCTACATATGGAGTTTGTGTATGAGGCAGAAGCTGATTATACAGGCACAATTGCAAAAGATGATATACCTGTTTTTAGCAACAACACAGCTAACATGAAAATGGAAATGCCAATTGAAGAGGGCAGTTATTACCGTGAACTTAATATTGCAAATGCAACTAGCGAGGTGCGCTTTGCAAATAAAGGTGCTGAATATAAGCGTGAATATTTTATAAGTGCGCCTGATAATGTTATGGTGGCTCGTTTTAGCTCAAATAAAAAAGCAAAACAGCAATTTTCAATAGCCTTATATAGACGTTTTAACGTTGAAACTAGTGTTAACGACAATGTGATAACAATGCTAGGCCAAGCAGGTAAAGATGGCGTTAAGTTTTGCACAAAACTGGCTGTCGAGCTAGAGGGCGAAAACGCTAAAATGCGCATAGTTGGCGAAAAACTTTTAATAGAAAAAGCTGATACAGTAACTTTGCGCCTTGTATGCCAAAGTGATTACCGTAGCAAAACATATGTGCAAGATGCAGAAAATATGCTTAAAAATGCCCAAAGTAAAACTTATGAAATGATAAAAACAGCGCACATAGCAGATTATAAAAGTTTTTATGATCGCATGAGTTTTAACATAACAGGCGAAAGCCCAAAAGCTGAGCTAGCAACCGATGAGCGTCTTGAGTTGGTGCAAAAGGGCGCTACGGATATTGAGCTTGCAAACACTTACTTTAACTTTGGGCGCTATTTGCTGATTTGTTCAAGTAGGCCAAACTCTTTACCAGCCAACTTACAAGGTATTTGGTGCGATAGTGTTTTGCCAACTTGGGATAGTAAATATACTATTAATATAAACACAGAGATGAACTATTGGCCAGCAGAGGTTTGTGGGCTTTCGGATTGTCATATGCCACTATTAGAGCTTGTGGATAGAATGCGTGAAAACGGGCGCAAAACAGCAAAAATTATGTATGGCTGCCGTGGCTTTGTTGCACACCACAATACCGATATTTGGTGCGATACCGTACCGCTTGACCACGCATGGGCAGGCGTTTGGCCTATGGGTGCAGGTTGGTTGAGCCTACATATGTGGGATCACTACAAATATACGCAAGATAAAGATTTTTTAGCAAACAAGGGCTACCCTATTATGAAAGAGGCCGCAGAGTTTTTTCTGGATTATATGTTTGAGCACGACGGTGTTTTGATGACAGGACCATCGCTTTCTCCAGAAAACCGATTTTTAGCAGAAAATGGCGAGCTAGGTTGTGTGTGCTGTGCGCCGGCTATGGATACACAAATAGTAACAGGTTTATATAAACGCTGTTTATTAGCTGCGCAAGTGCTAGAAATAAATGATGACTTCACAAAAGCCATTGAAGCGGCAATGCCAAAACTTCCCCCTATGAAAATAGGCAAAAACGGACATTTGCAAGAATGGTACGAGGAATATCATGAGTTAGAACCAGGGCATAGGCATGTTTCACACTTGCTGGGTGTATACCCAGAGTGGCAAATTAATGCTGAGGAAACACCAGAGCTTTTTGCGGCAGCACGTAAATCTTTGCAAGCTCGCCTTGATAACGGCGGCGGTGGAACAGGTTGGAGCTTGGGGTGGTTAATTTGCCTTTGGGCACGTTTTGGTGAAGGCGAAAAAGCATGGGAAACGATACAACAAATGCTTAAAGTTTCTACACAAACAAGTTTATTAGACATACACCCACCAATGATTTTTCAAATTGATGGTAACTTTGGCACAGTGGCAGGTATGGCAGAAATGTTATTGCAAGCAAATGAGGAACGATTGCATTTGTTCCCAGCTATGCCAAATGCATGGCAAACAGGCGAGGTTAAAGGGCTTTGTGCACCTAGAGGGTTAACGCTAGATTTAACATGGGACGAAAACCGCAATGCGACAGTTACATTTAAAGCGAAATTTGATGTTGAATTTTCGCTTTTTGTTGGCGCATGTGATGATGTAATCGCAGAACAAGTGTTAGCAATAAAAGCTGGTGAAGAAAAAACAGTTGAATTTAATATTTAAAAAATAACTTTAGCAAGCCAGAAGTACATCTGGCTAGAGGAAGTATGTAATATGAAACATTACAAAAACGAAAAAAAGCCGAAAATATATTTAGTTTTAATTGTTATACCTTGCTTAATTTTTACAGCGTTAATTGCTGGTTTAGCTTATTATGTAGTTAACATTACAAGTGATCATAATTTTTTTGCTTATACAAATACTGATGGCGAATTATTTAATATAAACGTAAACACCGAGGAACTTGAACCCGTTTTAATTGCCGATTTTAACGAAAGCACTAATTATTTAAATTACAGAATAAGCGAAAACGGATTAATTTATTTTGTTACCCGTGATGATGCTACTTCGATAACATCTGTAAACTTAAGCTACACAACAAGTGACGGCACGCAACAACTTACAACAATTAAAAGCGAGGATAGTTATTTTGAAACAGAAATGACAATTGGTGACGATTTAGTTTTTAGCGATGCTAAAAGTATTTACTATTATGATTTTTCAGAAAATGAATTAATACTTGTGCAAGAAGAAAGCCTAGATAAGCTAGCTATTGAAGATTGTTTCCTTTTTATTGCTGATGTTGCAGGCGAAAGTAACCTATACCTACTTGAAGAAAATGGAACTGTAAGCACCATTGCCAAGGATATAATAGATTACACTTGCGACTATGATATTTACGCAAGTGCTTATACTAACAGTTTTTATTATATGACTCACACAGCTGTATACCATTATGATATTATGCAAAAAACTAACACTGTTTATTATGAACTATCCGCAGAATTTCAAGAGCTTGTTCGCAATAAACCCACAGATGTTACAGGCGTGCCATTTGATGCTGAAAACACATTTGAAGATATTGAAACAGGTGTAGAAAAACTTAAATACAGTGTTTTTTATAACGAAAATATATATGTATCTTGCTACATTACATATCACAAATATTCTGATTTTGTAAATACACAAGTGTTGAAACAAAACGAAGGCGAAGAATTGACTGCCGAGCAAGAATTTTTAGAAAATATTATGATGGCTGTTGACGAAGAAGGCCAGTTAATTTCTACATATAGCTACGATATATATATTAATGGCAAGCTTGCAGTGCAAGATGCAGACTATTGTATTTCTACAAAAAGTGGTTATGTGCTATTTAGCCAAAGCATAGATAAAGGCCCTGTCGTGGACCTTGCAGATATGCTCGTTTATGACAGAGCTGCAATTGCCGCACAAGAAATAGTTAACATTATAGACGAAGAAGTTATATACAAAAGTACTTTAGACAACTCAGCACAAGATATATATATTGTTAGCGCACAGCTAAAGCAACAAAAATTAAATGAGCTTATACCAGAGCTAAACAGCAGCTTTATTACAGATATTATTTACACTTATGATAATGGTATATTTTTGAAGATTACAAATGTAGATACCAAAAAGCCTGTTTTATATGATTGTAAAATAAAAGACGGTGTAATATACGAAGCTGAAAAAATTGTTGATACAACAAATGATAGTGACACAGTTTTTGCAATACAAGTTTTTGAAGCAAGTGCAGATACAAAATATATCACTTTGCATAAGTATGTAAGAGACGGAACAGAATGTACTGTGTTCAGTGTTGAAAATGGTATTTTTACTGAGCTTTTTACTACTGCTGGCTTTGATGTTTTAAAGATTATTGAAAACAATGAAAACATAGATTTTTTAACTTATAAGCAAACATTTATGTACGGATACACATTAAATAAAATCGTAGACGGTACGACATATTTAATTGCTGAAAATGTTGCTGAAAATTTTGTAAACACAAATGGGGATATAGTTTATTTAAAAACTAAAACACCTGAAGAAATTGCAGAGTTTGAAATTTCTGAAGTGCATGGCGAGCTATTTTTACACACTAATAATAACAGTGAAGTGTTGATAGCAAGTGATGTTAAGTATTTGCTACATGGCAAAGGGAAATGGATAGCATATTAATAAGTCTTTGCATTTATCTGGCTAGATTTAACATGGGACGAAAACCGCAATGCGACAGTTACATTTAAAGCGAAATTTGATGTTGAATTTTCGCTTTTTGTTGGCGCATGTGATGATGTAATCGCAGAACAAGTGTTAGCAATAAAAGCTGGTGAAGAAAAAACAGTTGAATTTAATATTTGAGGGGAGATAAAAATGAAAAAGGCGATTTTACTTGTTAGTTTTGGTACAAGTTTTACCGAAACTAGAGAAAAAAACATAACTTCTATTTATAACGATATAAAAAAAGTTTACCCAGATTTTATGCATTACGAGGGCTGGACAAGTACAATGATATTGCGTAAATTAAAGGGTATGGGCACAGAAATTGATTATATTGCAGAGGCTTTAGAGCGTGCAATTGCTGATGAAGTTACACATTTATACGTTTTACCAACGCATTTACTATATGGTGATGAATACAATAAAATGTTAGATTGCATTAAAGCTGTTGAAAATGAGTTTGAAAAAATAGCCGTTGCAAAACCACTTTTTGCAAATGATGATGATATGTGCGAGCTTTTAAAAATATTAAACGAGCAAAATCCGACATCGAACGATGAAGCATTTGTGCTAATTGGGCATGGATCAGAGCATTTTTCAAATATAGCATATGGCGCTTTGGATTGCTACGCAAAACATTTAGGGCTAGACAATATTTTTGTCTCGACTTTAGAGGCAATACCAACAACAGAAATGGTTTTAAAAGCAGTGCAAAAGGCAGGCTATAAAAAAGCCTTGCTAACGCCACTTATGCTAGTTGCGGGTGATCATGCCACGAATGATATTTTTTCAGATGAAGAAGATAGTTGCACAACTATTTTTGAAAATGCAGGCGTAGAAGTGCGCAAGCAGTTTAAAGGCCTTGGCGAATACGAGCAAATACGCAAGATGTATATTGAACATTTAAACGCAGTGATGTGAAAAAATAACGCAAAATAGTTAAAGTATAAAAAGCTATACCACAAATTTGGTTTTAATCCGAGTTTGTGGTATAGCTTTTAATTTTATTTATCTGAAATGTGATTTTTTAATAATTCTTCAATTTTGCAGGTTTTGTCTATGAGTTCACCTTTCAAAAATTTATATATTATTTCTGTTTCCAGATTGGGTCTTTTAGCACCCATTTATTTGTTTCGTCTTTAGTGAAAATATCTCTGTTATAGAATTTGTCAACAATGCTCCAAAATTCGTGCTCTGTGTAACCGCAAAAAGCGCAGAAATCACGCACGCATAATGCGTCAAGTTCGCCGTCACGTGTTTTAATTTTTTCAATCGCTTCTTCTCTTGACATAACGCCGTAACGTATATAACGCGCAGTGTAATCAGTAGCAGCGCCGTGGCCAAATTTTGGGTATTTCATCCAGCTGTGCACAAGGTACGCACGAGAATCTATTTGGTCAAAGTTTTCTGCGTGGTGTGTTCTATCCCACTCATTTGCTAAATCATGGAAACCATAGCTTTTTGCAATGTTGTAGTTTTGCACGCTGTTCCAAGGGAAAAAGTAGCTCATATAAAATGGGTCTAGCTTTGCAAGTTCTTCAGCATTTGGTGCTAAAGTTAGGCTTAAATCTTTTTCAGTTACGCCGTCGCCTAAAATTTCTTCCATAGGCATGCCAACAGCAACGCCGTTTTCAACTTGCCCACGTGCAGAGTATGTTTCTTCGTCAGCACCGCCACCGTATTCAAAGCTAACGTTTTCGCCGTAGCATAGCATAGGTGTGTTAAATTTAAGTGCCATTTGTAGTGGGAAGGTGTAAATCAAGCGGTCAACATACCAAGTTGGTTTGCCGTATTTTTCAAAAAATTTGCGCATTAGTGTTTTTTGCACTTTAATGTTTGGTTTGCAGCTAATAACTGTGCAACCAAAAGCCTCGCTAATGTTTTTTAGGTTGTGAACGCCAGCGTCTGTCATAGGGAAGTTATCCTCGACGCTAAATAAAATAGGGTTCATGCCGTAAACATTTTTTAGCATGTGTACTTGGTAGTGGCTATCTTTACCGCCAGAAACAGCAACTGCGCAATCATAACCACCAGGGCCGTTGCAACCACGGTATTTATCGCACAAAGCTGCAAATTCTTTTTCACGCTTTGCCCAGTCTATTTTTGAGCGTCCCTCGTAGTGTGTGCAAGCGCTGCAAACACCATCTTCGTTAAAGGTGATGCCTGGGCGAGTATCCATCATGGTACATTTTTTGCAATATTTCATTTTACTCTCCTTGATGTTTATTTTGTATATGTGTAGATTTGCACTTGTAAATGCAAAGTTGCGAGCTTTTATTTATTTTAACATTTTATGCAGTTTTGGTCAAATTTTACAGCCTAAATAACACAAAATTCACTTAATTAAATTTGCTTATTTTACAAATGGGCGTATGCGTGCTTCAATTTTTGCAATTTCCGCTTTAGAAATATGCGCTTTTTCAACATATCCATAAATGCGCTGTGCAAAACTTGCAAGGCTTGGCACAAATGCAAAAACTTTGTTTGGTGGCAGTTTAAGTTTGAACAACAACTGAACACCCAAAAGTGCAATTAATTTTACTAGGTTAAAATGTGGTTTAAAACCTTCGCCCATAGGCAAATCTCGTGGAGGGTTTTTATGAACTTCTTCTAGTAAATCGCACATGCGTATATAAGCTGGTTTTTCACCTTGGTCAAAATAACCTTCTATAATATCTTTTTCAATGGGAAAATCTGTTGATTTTTGTGCCATAGCATCGCAAAAATCGCTATAATTTGTAATGTATTTTGCATTTTTATAAATAACAGGGTCATATTCGTGCTCAATGGGAACAGGCCGTAAAATATGGCAACTTTTGCCTGCCATGTAAACCTCGGCAATTGCGGTGCTCATCCAAATAGAAATGCTATCAGCTACAACTATCCACTGTTTAACACTATCTGAAAAAATAACGTGAAAATTTTTGTGCTTTTTTTCAAGTGCAAGCAATTCCTCGCTTTGCCACTCGCTAGGGTGTCGGCGATAAACTAGCTCAATTTCAGGGTGTTTTGTTAGGTGTTTGTCAAACCAAGCAAGTGTTTGTTCCATGCTGGTTTTATTAGTTGTTGCAAATCCTGTAAAATCTGTTCCTGCCATGGCGGAAAGTTCTTCAATTTCGGCTTCGCTCATGCTTGCATATCCAAAGGATGAAACATAAAGGTGCAAATGCTTGCTTGCATCTAAGTTAAATTCAGCACAAAGTGTTTTTTTATCTTTAAAGTATCCGTTAAACTCTGGGCGTAAAAAATCCATCATTACAGCGCCAGTAACAGCTGTGTTTTTGCTTGCCATGCCATGTAATTGTAGGCGCTTTGCGGTTTTTTCGCCCCAACAGGTCTGCACGCATTTTTTAGCGTTGCCACTCATGTTAAACCAATCGCCCTCTTCCTGCGTGTCAGAAAGCATTTGTTCCCAGTGCAAGTTAACGGCTTTTTCACAATGACCAATGTTGTTATAAACATGGCTATTTATACCCTCGTTATCATAAAGGCAACTTGCAACTAAAACTTTAGGCTTTTTATATGTGAAGTAGCGCAGTTTTTTTCTATCCAAAAGCTGGCGAATTTCGCAGGTATAACCACGTTTTTCAAGAGCAAGCTTTAAAAGCATATCGCTTTCGTATTCACGTGATACATGTTCGTATAAAATTAAAAAATCTAAAGCCAAAAACTCGCTCTCCCTTTTAATATAATGTGCTAATAATTAGCAACATGTGTTCTGAAAGTTTAATTTGTTATCGCATTTTTCTGTATTACCCAACAGCTGTAAAAAGCATTTCTGTCCATTGTGGCAAGCCATAGCGTGTATCTAGATGAAAACCATCAAAAAATTGCTTGTCATCATCGAAATCAGGGCGGTTTTGCCACTCGTAGTCTAAAACGCTTATGTTGTATTCTTCTTGCCATATATCAAGTGTAGGTAAAAAATCCTGCATTGCAACATCTATGCCTAAAGGCACGCAAACTTCAGTCAAAACGTTATCTGCCATAGGTGCAAAAACTAAAGTAACTTTTACACCCTCGCTATGGCAACGTGCAAGTAGTTCTTCAAGGCGTGCGATTTGCTCTGTATCTAAAGCCCAACCCTCACAAACAGGATAAATAGTTGCGGGATAATCGTAAAGCGTGCGGTGCAAGGGTAAAGTTTCGCCGTTTTCTCCTATATAATCAGCTGCTACCCAGTCGCCAGTTTCTTCGGTGTCTTCTCTGCCTGCTAAAAAGTCAGTAAAAGTTGTCAGTGCATTAACGTTATATTCAAGGTTAAAAATATATGCAAGTGGATTATTTAAAGTATCTTCAAGGGTGCTCATTCTGTCTTTATCATATCCAGCATTTAAAGTATAAAACGAAAGCCCTATGATAAACTCATCTGTTTGGTTGCCACTATCTAATACATAATGTGCAAGGTCAATAGTTTCACGCATTGCCGCGCCACCATATGCCAAATTTTGCCACTGGGCACCACCACTTATAGCTTGTACTGTATCCATTTCAAAATGCGCAAAACGGCTATCACCTAAAATAATGCGAGTGTGTGGGTTAATTTCGTAATCTTTAATACGCGCAATAGGGGCACTGCTTGCGCTACTTGATTTTAAACCAAAATAATTGTTAGGTTCAAATGCTATAAAAAATGCAAGGTAAATAAAAATAGGTATAAATAGTAAAAATACTTTTTTTATAATTTGTTTCAAGGCTGTGCCTCCTTTCCTAAAATACGTAGAATTGTGTTATTTATAATATAATTGATAAAAAGGTTTAAAATTTAAACAAAAAAGTTGACTAAACTAGTGAAAGTGATATAATGGTAAGTGGGGAAAGTTAACCTTGATACGATTAAATGTGAATTGCAATGAACGAAATGGAGAAAAAAATGAAAAAACTATTAGTTTTATTATTAGCTCTTTCAGTAGCATTTGCTATGAGCGCATGCGGTGATGAAGTAATCGACGAAAACATGGGTGATGAAGCCATTGGCGAAGAAAGTGTAGAAAGCACAATGACTATCAGCGAATTTATAGCTGAAAATCAAGATGACTTTGTGGCTAAGTTTGATAATGAGCCAGGAACTACCTTTGCAATGGTAGAGGAAGAAGGCTCACTTATATTTACTTACATCTTCACAGAAGAAATAACAGATATTGAAAATGTTACAGCACAGCTAGAGGCAACAATTGATGCAAATGAGAGCGTATATTCTACTGTATTAGAGTTGCTAAGGTTTAATATCCCAGATGCTGAATCCTTTATAGTGGCATATTACAACCCAAATGGCGATGTGCTTGCAGTAAGAGAATTTAGCTAGAAAACATATATTAACAGCAAAATGATGGGTTGGAAAAAATTAAAATAGCGAGATAATTTATAAGTAACTTACTATTAAATCAAGGTTAATTAAAAAAGTATTTAATGCTTAAAAGCGTTAAATGCTTTTTTTATGCAAAAAATTAATATTGCGCATAGCTAAAACTAACACCGCCAAAACCGCCATTTTGCAAAATAAAACCTATAAAAATAAGCATTACAAGCATATAATATATAAGCCATTTTTTTAGCTTAGTTTCGCTAGCTAGTGCTGTTTCACTAGCTTTATTTTTGCAGCTAAAATTACGCCTTGCATCAAGGTAAATACCAAGTGTTAGCACTATTATAACTAAAGCTATATACGCAAGTTGCAGTAAATCGTTTTGGTAAAAACCAGTTGCTATTGCAAGGTTAAGTTCTTGCCAAAAATTGCTTAAACCCCAGTTGGCAGTTAGCCCTGTAAAAAACTTTGCACAATCCGCTAAAGTGTTATCAGTTATAGAGCTACCAATGCGGAAAAAAACCATGCTAAATGCCCAAAGACAAAAAACGCCTAGGCGCTTGCTCCAAAGAACACGTGCTTTAACACCCTTGCGTTTGGGTCTGCCAATGTGTCTGTGCATAAGCTCCTCGCCAACACGGAAAATCGCTTGCAATAAACCCCAAATTATAAAAGGTGCTGTGTTGCCATGCCAAAAGCCAGATATAAAAAATACACTGAAAACACAAAATTCAACTGGGAAGTGTTCCCATTTTTTTGCTAAAAACTTGCCAATTAGTGGTATTTTAGAAACATCGGCCCATGCTATTGGCATAAAAACGTAATCTTGTAACCAGCTAGAAAGTGATATGTGCCAACGTGACCAAAAGCCTGAAAAATTAGTTGCAAAAAATGGTGTTTTAAAGTTTTCAGGTATTTCTAGGCCTAGCAAAAGCCCACTTGCACGTGCGAGGTCAGAGTATCCAGAAAAATCAAAATAAAGCTGAAACGTATAAAGCAAAAGTGCAAGTAAAAGCATAGGTGCGCCAAAATTTGCAGTATCATCAAAAACAACGTTAACTGTCATTGCAAGCACATCTGCAAGCGCAACTTTTTTAAAAAGGCCTAGTGCAAAAAGGCGTAGCGCGTTTGTGGTTTGCAGTGTATCAAAACGTTGTTCTTTGTGTAGTTGTGGTAAAAGTGCACCCCCACGGCAAATTGGCCCGCTAGTAACAGTTGCAAAAAAGAACAAAAATACAGCTACATGGCAAAGTTTTTTTTCCGCCTCGCAATCCTTGCGTGCAACGTCTACTAAATATCCTATTGCCGCAAAGGTAAAAAAGCTTATCCCAAGGGGGAAAGGTAGTTTTTCTAGTAGGCTACCAGCAAAAATTGTAGGTAAGGGGGAGAGGTTGTAATATTTAAAAATAGCCAAAACAACAAGCAATGTTATAACTGCAACAGTTAAAGTGCGTTTTTTGTTTTTTTCGCCGATTACACTTAAAAAAATACCCATGCGCCAAACAAAAATAAGCACGAATAATAAAAGCCCCACACTAACTAAAAGTAAAAATAAAGCCTCTGTGTTGCTAGAGCCATTTTTAATACTTATGTTGTAGCTAGCGTATAAGTTTTGTGCATAAAAATAAATGGAGGATAAAGCTAAAAAAGGCGTTTGTAATTTTTGTGGTAAGCGCCAATATATAAGGGCTGTTATGCCCAATATTAAAAAATAACTGAAATTTTGTAAACTCATTTTGTATATTCACTCTTAAAGATTTTGTTTTGGCTAGTTCGGATTATATTTATCTGGCTAACCTTTATATTATACCTGTTATTGATTAAACTGTAAAGAAAAAACGGCTTTTTTTATCATTAAATTGAGGTATTAATGTGTTTTTTAGCTCCGTGTGATTGAATTTGTATTTAATTTATAGTATAATAAACCGTATATATTTTAAAAACAACCTTTAAAAGGAGCAATTTTATGTCACGTACAGTAATGGTTACAGGCGCCGATGGGTTTATCGGTAGCCACTTAACAGAAGAACTAGTCAAAAAAGGCGAAAAAGTTAAAGCTTTTTGCCTTTATAACTCTTTTGGTTCGCTAGGCTGGATAGACACCCTAGCGCCTGAAATTAAAAACGAAATTGAAATTTTTATGGGCGACGTGCGCGACCCTAACGGCGTGCGCACAGCTATGCAAGGGCAAGATATAGTCTACCATCTTGCAGCTTTAATTGCTATACCTTTTAGCTACCATAGCCCTGATAGCTATGTTGATACTAATATTAAAGGTACATTAAACATATTAAACGCAGCGCGCGAGCTAGAAACACAGCGTTTGCTTGTTACCTCCACTAGCGAGGTTTACGGCACAGCACAATATGTTCCAATTGATGAAAAACATCCTTTCCAAGGCCAAAGCCCATATTCTGCAACAAAAATAGGCGCTGATAGAATTTCCGAAAGCTTTTACCGTAGCTTTGATTTACCTGTTACAATAGTGCGTCCATTTAACACATATGGCCCACGCCAAAGTGCACGTGCAGTTATACCAACAATAATTACACAATTGCTTGCTGGCCAAACTGAAATTAAACTTGGCAAACTTAGCCCAACACGTGATTTTAACTTTGTTAAAGATACAGCTAATGGGTTTATGGCAATTGCAGATTGCGCAAAGGCTATTGGCGAGGAAATTAACATTGCAACAGGCGAGGAGCATTCTATTGGTGATTTAGCAAACGAGCTAATTGCACAGATTAACCCTAATGCAAAAATTGTTTGCGAAGAAGTGCGTTTGCGTCCTGAAAAAAGCGAGGTTGACCGCTTACTTGGTGATGCAAGCAAATTGTGTAGCATGACAAACTGGCAACCTCAATATACATTTGAACAAGGGCTTGCAGCAACTGTTGAGTTCTTGCGTGAAAACTTAGGTTCATACAAAGCTGGGCAATATCAGCTTTAATAATTTATTATATAGAGGTAAGGCATGAATAATTTCCTTAAAGGAAAAATCGAAAAAATGCCAAAACTTTGGCTTTGGGCTATAGCCTTGCTTGGCACTTTGTCAGCAGGGCTAGTTTTAGTCTATTATTGGCGTGTTTTTTATTATTTAGATGCACGTGCTTTCCCTGTAAGAACTTTAACCGCTGGCGTGCTAGGTATTTGTGCGCTTGCGGTTTTTATTGCTTTTTGCATAAAGCGTGTGCGATGTTTTTCGGCTAAAACGGCAATAGCTTTGCTATTTTGTGGGCTGGCTTTTGTCTTTGCAAATCCACCTATGCAAGCGCCAGATGAAGAATTGCATTTTTTGCGTAGCTATGCGTTAAGTTTAGGTCGTTTTGATTTTGATTACGAGCGCACATATAGTGAGGATGTAGCAAAACTTATGGCGGCTTTTCCTGGTGCGTGGGTAAATGCACACACTTCACAAGGTGTAACAGAGGATGAAAACGGCAACATTACAACATATAATTCCGCTGGTTATGCTTTAAAACAACAGGGCGAACAAGGCGAAGTTTTTGGCGTTTGGCAAGGTTTTGCAAATTATTTTGACACAAATTTTGAGGGCGAGCAGGTTAATGAGCCATTATCCTTTGCGTTTTTGCCGTATTTGCCCTCGGCTTTAGGCATGGCACTGTCAAGGTTGTTTGGATTTTCGGCTTTGGGGTGTTTTTATGCAGGGCGCATTGCAAATTTGCTTTGCTATATAGCGTTAAGTGTTTTGGCGCTAAAAAATTGCAAGAGATATAAAGCTATTTTCTTGGCAATAATTTTTATGCCTATGAGTTTATATATGGCGGCCTCTTTAAATTACGATGCACTTTTGCTAGGTTGTTATTGGTATTTAGCAAGTTTTTATTGTATGGATAAAATTGATAAAAAAGCCTTGATAAGCTTTTTAGCTGTTTTTGTTTTTGTAAATGCTGTTAAACCATGGATAAGCCTATTGTTTATTGCAATACCGCTGTTTTTGCCAGCTAGTGTATGGTGTGTGCAAAAAATTAAAAAATGGCAGTTTGCAGTAATTTTTGCGCTTTCGGGCGTGGCCATTACCGCTTTTGTGGAATGGTACGGAACAGTTTTTCGCAAAAACTATCCCGTGGTTGAGCGCATGCTTGGCGATACAGTAAACGGTGGTGAACAGCTGGTGTTTTTGCTTTCAAACCCACTGCGAACAATTGCAATTTTTATAGGCACACTTTACGAAAATACGCTTTTTATTGGTGATTTAGGTGTTTTTGGCTATTTAGATTTACCGATAACCGCTATAAATATTTTTTCACCTTTAGTTTTAATGTTAGGTGTTATGCTTAGTGTTAATAAAAAATCTACTTTACCCGTTTTACCTTGTGTAGGTCTAGGCACGCTAGGTATTTGCTATGTTGGTGCGTTGCTTGCAGCGTTGTATTTAACATATACACCAGTTGGCATGGTTAGAGTTATAGGTTTGCAAGCGAGGTATTTTTTACCAGCATATTTACTTTTTGCTATTTTACTTTGTGCTGTTTTAAGCAAGTTTTTTACCTTGCGAACAGCAGAGGTGGATACAGTTAAATTTGCATTGCCTGTTATGGCAAGTTTTGGTTTTTTAGGCGCAGTGCTTCTTTACCAACATTACTTTATAGGCCCTGTTTATTTATATTAGTGGGACACTGGGGACGTACATTTTTTGTCACATATTTTAAAAACTATGTATGAAAGGCACGTATGGAAATTATTTTCACACTTTTTAGTTTATTGGCGTTTATTTTAATATCCATATTTTTTACTACTGTTTGCAAAGTACCAAATGCGGTAGCGCCTTTGCTAACAGTTAGCTTTACCATGCTTTACTTTGTTTTGTTTGGCATGATGGGTTTTTTGCGCTTTGGCGGATATTTATATTTTACATTTGCCTTTTTAGTTTTAATATTATTGCTAATTAAAAAAATTGCTATGCCTAAATTTTCAATTTATTTTTTAGCTTTTTGCGCGGTTTCAGCCTTAATGATAATATTCTTTGGTTTGCGACAACCACTTTTAAATGCGTGGGATGAGTTTAGCTTTTGGGGCACTGCTGTTAAAATGACAAAGCTCAACCATGAGCTACACACAACGGCTGAAATTGGCTGGGCATGGGTTGCCTCACAAAAAGCAGGGCTTATAGTTTTAGGCTATTTTTTTCAATTTTTTGGCGCATATGCACAGTGGAAAATTTTTATAGGTTTAAATATTCTAGCATTATCGGTATTTTGTGCACTTTGCACACCGTTTGAGGGTGCAAAAAAACGTTATGCAATACCAATGCTAGGTGTTTTGTTTTTAATACCATATGTTTTTACAATAAATAGAGAGCTTTTAGAACCAAGCAATGTTTACATGAACGCACATTCTGATGTACCTATGGGCTGGTTATTTTGTGGTGTACTAGGTATGTATTTTGTGCTAAAACATCAAGGAGCTAAAATATGGCCAGTGGCTATAGTGCTTGCCGCTTTGAATAATACAAGAGATACAGCCTTGCCTTTTGCGATGGTAGCGTGGGGCATAATAACAGTTGATATGTTTTTTGCTAATAAAGAAATTAGCTTTTTACACTTTAAAGGCATTTTAGCAAAATTTATGCACAGTGCAGTAATGCTTGCCAGTGTGTTGATAACATTTTTTGGATGGTCAAGCTATTTAAGCGTAGCAACAGGCGCAAACCCTTTAGGGGATATAGGTGGCACGCAAACAATGGGCGCTGTTCAAATGATGCTTGCGGGAATAACACAACTTTTTGGTATTAACCCAAGTGAAAAATTTATAGCGGTTATGAGTTTAATGGCACAAAATTATGTTTCACTATCTTTAACAATGGTGGGAAGTGGATTATTTGTAACATTACTAATTTTAGCTATGTTTGCAGTGGCACTTGTTTTTGCAAACGATAAACAAGAGCGAATAAGTACTGCACTTTTTGCAGTATTTTCAAGCTTGGGATTTTTTGCTTATTATGTTTTTATAGGTTTTACATTTGTTTTTATTTTTGAGGATAATGTCAGCGCAACCTTGGTAGGTTATGAGCGTTATATTTACCCATACTATATAGGTTGGTTTGCAATAGCAGTGTATACTCTCATGAAAACTGCAATTAAAACTAAACCGTATTTTGCTTTTATACCACATGGTTTTTGCTTTGCTGTTTTATTGTTATTTAGTTTTAGAGCGTATCAATATTTGCCAAATGGAATGATGTTTTTAAATTATCACGATGGCTATTTGTACGAGCGTGAAAAACTAGTTGCAACAGCCGAAGAGGTTATAAATTTATTAGATACACAGCAAGAGGGTGATATTTATATTATCAGCCAGGGTGATGACGGCAGCAGATGGTTTCAGTATGCGGGCGATTTATTACCTTTGCAAGTGGATTATAGTTTTGGAGGTGGCACGCTTGCTTTGCCAAATACGGACGAAAGCCAGTATGTGTATGAGTTAACGGCTGATGAATGGTGTGCGTACCTTGAAACAAATGGCTGTAAGTATGTTTTTGTGGAGCGAAGCAATGCGTTATTTGTAGAGCAATTTGGCGAGCTTTTCAGCGATAATTTAAAACAAAGTGCAAATGGTGATTCTACCATTTATAAAATAAATGGCACTGCTGAAAATATGAGCTTTGAGCTTATAGGGGAGGTTTCGCCATGAACTTTTTAAATATGATTTTACTACGCTTAGATAAAAAAAATATAAATGTTAATTTTATAAAAAAGCTTAAACCTAAAAGTTTTTTACTTTTTAGTTTGTATGTTTTAACGCTCGCAGTTTTTGTAGTTACTGCACTTTTTAATTTTTTTAGTATAAGTGTTTTTGGCGATGAAACAAAAACATTAACATTGAATGATTTTTCAGCCGTTAATGTTGAGGTTACAGGGGATATGTCCGCTGTTGCAACATCTAACGACCCACAGCTTATATATAATGGCGATATAAGCGAGGTGCAAAGTATATCATACACGCTAATAAGTGGTGGTAATGGTGTAGTTTGTGCATATTACACAACACAAAGCGGTGCGGATTTTAGTAATCACATGCGTTTGTTTCCTGCTTTTGGCGAGGTGCAAAATGTGCAATATGTGCTACCACAACAATCTTTAACCGCTTTGCGCCTAGATATAGGTAGCATAGCAGGCGAAAGTTTTGTGTTTGAGCAAATAAACCTTAATCCTAAAATTCCATTTTGGGCGTACTTTGTGCCAAGCACAACACAAGTTGTCTTAGGTGTAGTTTTACCACTATTATTTTATGCTGTTCTGTTATTTATAATAGATGTTTTAGTATCCTTTAAAACTATTTTAAAAAAGAAAGGTAATGATGAAAAAACCAACATCCAGTAAAAACACCGTGCTTTTAACTGCGCTTTGTTCAGCGGTAACTATGTTTATTATTACGCTAATTTTGCGCATGGCTCCTTTTGGAGATAACACATTTTTAACAGGCGATTTAAACGGTATTTATATTAATTTTTACTCACAAATACATGCTACTATAACAGAGGGTGGCAATATATTTTATAGCTTCCAAAAAGGTTTTGGAGGTAGCACTTTAGGCAGTTTAGCCTATTATTGTTCTAGTCCGTTTTTATTGCTATATGTTTTTTTTGAGCCAAGTACCTACGGCACAGTAACAACTTTTATGATGTTTTTTAAAATAGTTTTGCTGTGTGTTAGCATGGCATTTTATCTATCTAAAAAGTTTGAAAACTCTGGTTTTTTTAATGTTATAATATCACTTTGCTATGGTTTTTGCGGATATGTCTTTATATATATGCAAAACGCAATGTGGCTAGATGTATTAATTTTATTACCCCTGCTTTGCCATGGTGTTGATGTGCTTTTATCCACAAAAAAACCTTTTGTTTATGTGGTAGTGCTTTGTTTAAGCGTATTATTTAATTTTTATATAGCGTTTATGGGCTGTATTTTTATAGTAACATATTTTTTATATAATATATATTTACTGCCAAAGTTAAGCAAAAAAGATTACGCTATGCATTGTTTGCGTTTCGGGGGGGCTAGTTTAATTGGCGGTTTAATGAGCGCAATTTTATACATGCCAGCTATGGTAGAAATTTTTGTTAGCAAAGGCTTGGCTGAATCTAGTTTTGAAATTTTACTAACTGGAGAATTTGCCATAAATGAATTTTTGGCACGACTTTTACCATTTGGTTTTTATTGGCCAAATATAAGTGGAGATTTACCAAATGTTTATGCTGGGCTATTGCCTCTAATATTGTGCTTTATGTTTTTTGCCACAAAAAGCATAAGTTTAAAACAAAAACTAGCGGCACTTACAGTTTTGGTATTTTTGTTTTTAAGCATGTTTAGCACAGACTTAATGTTGATTTTTCATGGTGGAACATACCCAGTTTGGTTTTCACACAGGCATGCGTTTTTATTTGTTTTTTGGCTTTGCTTTTTGGCAGCAAAATTTTGTGCAGAGGGTAGTTTTGAAAAACGCAGTTTCATAACAAGTGTATCAGCACTTTTAGTTTTGCTAATTTTAAGATATATTTTTGTAGAACCGGTGTATACAATAACTCGTTTTATAGTTACAGTTGCATTGGTTGCAAGTTTATTTGGGTTTTTGTTTATACATAGCACAAAGTTAAAAATACCTTTTAAAAAGTTTGCGATTATAGCGGTGTTGCTACTAACAATGGGCGAGTTGATAGTTAATAATTACTACATACTTAACCAGTTTGAAAAATATCCAAATAGTGAATATAAGGCATTTATATTAGAAAACACAGAACTTTTAATCGAGGCTGCTAAAGGCGAAAATGGCAAAACATATAGGGTGGAAAAAAATTATATGCGTAATTTAAACGATGGTATGCTTTTAAACTACTATGGTATAAATTACTTTAGCTCCACAGCTGATGAAATTGCTATGGATTACCTAGCAAACCTTGGAGCAACAGGTAACGCATATTATGTTTACGACCCAGCAGGAACAAACATTTTTGTGGATAGTATGATAAGCATTAAATACTTACTAGCCACCGAAACAGCACCAATAGCGTATGGCTACGAAATAACCGATATTTCAAATAGCCGTGGTACTGTTTATGAAAACCCATATGTGTTCCCATTAGTGTTCACTGTGGACGAAAGTGCAATTAATGCTGAGCTTTCTGCCCAGAGTACAGCTGAATTTCAGCAAGATGTTTTTGAAGCATTAAAAGGCGAGGATAGTTTATTTACAGCGGAGGGTGCAGTTGATTTAACAGCACTAGAAAAATTATCACAAACTTTATGGCAAAATTCCGCACATGCCGAGCTTTCGCAAAGTGAGTTAACAGCAAGTATTGTTTTAGATAAGGCAAAAACAGTTTTAATAAATGTGCCTTATAGCGAATATTTGCAAGTTAAAGTCAACGGTGAAAACGTAAAAACAGATATGATTTTTGGCGGTTTGCTATCTGCTGAAATACCAGCAGGTGAGAGCGAAATTTCAGTAACTTATAAAGTGCCATTACAAGCGCAATCGATAATTGTTAGCTCGCTTGCAATTTTAGCACTTTGTGCATGGTTTATAATATTGCGCAAAAAACAAAAAAACTTATAATAAATTTAAGTTTGAATAAAAATGTTTATACTATAAATAATGTTTAATTTAATCGGAGGTTATTATGGCTGGTTTTATCCCTTTATCAATACCAAACTTTTGTGGTAACGAAAAAAAATATGTAGATGAAGCGCTAGATGGCGCATGGGTTTCCACAAGTGGTGGCAAAGTAAACGAAATGGAAGATTGCATAGCAAATTACGTAGGTATGCAACGTGCAGTGGCATGTGCGAGCGGTTCTGCGGCTTTGCATTTAAGTGCAATGGTAGCTGGTGTCGAGCGTGGAGATGAGGTTATAGTGCCAGCATTAACTTTTATTGCTAGCATAAACCCAACAACACGTTATGTAGGTGCACAGCCAATATTTATAGGTTGTGACGAAACAGCTAACATATGCCCAATAGCAGTTGAAGATTTTTGCAAAAATAACTGCACTTTAAAAGAAGATGGTTTATATAATAACAAAACAGGTGCGCGTGTGCGTGCAATTGTTGTAGTACATGTTTTTGGAAATATGGCAGATATGCCAGCGTTAATGGATATTGCAAAACGATATAAATTAGTGCTTATAGAAGATGCAGCAGAAGCACTAGGCACAAAATATGTAAATGGTCCATATGCAGGCAAGTTTGCTGGAACAATAGGCGATTTAGGTGTTTTTAGTTATAACGGTAATAAAATTATTACAACGGGCACTGGTGGCACTTTGCTTTCAAACAATGCTGAATGGCTTGCACGTGCAAAACATCTTTCAACACAAAGTAAAACAGATGAGGTGCAATTTACGCATGATGAAGTTGGCTACAATTATCGCATGACAAATATTGATGCGTGTTTAGGGCTTGCACAAATGGAACTTTTAGAAGGTTTTATAGAACATAAAATTGAACGTTACGAGCAGTATAAAGCTGCACTAGACGGTGTGCAAGGTTTTAAAATGCTACCTTTTAATGCAGACACACGCTCTAACCACTGGTTTTATAGCGTAATTTTGCCAGAACGTTTAGATAGAGATGAAACAATAAAAAAACTACAGGCAGAGGGTATACAAACACGCCCTGTGTGGGCATTGATTAACGAACAATGTGATTACGCTAAAAACGAGGCATATGCGCTGGATACAGCAAAAGCATACCGCAAGACAATATTAAACGTGCCATGCTCCACAAACTTAACAAAAGAAGATTGCGAGAGAGTAATAAAAACTTTACTTGCACTTTAAGGATAATGTGGGACAATGGGGACGTACATTATTTGTCATCTTTTTTAATGTTTAGTCTCAAAGAGGAGGTGCAAAATGCAACATTTAGATATACTCGTAGGTTTTTTAGCGTTGTTTGCTTTTAGTGCCTTTCTGCGTGAAAAAACAAATATTTCGCCTTTGATTTGCCCATTGGCAAGTATTAGCATTTTTGCATCAGTTTTGCTTATAGGTGGTTTTTTAGGTATTTTACCGTGGGTTTTATATACACTTTATCTTTTTAGTGCTGTGTGCGGTTTTTGGGCATTGCGCAAAAACCACATGCAAAATTTTAGCGAGGGCGGCTGGCTGTTTTGGCTGTGCGCCTTTACTTTTTTGCTTTATTTTGCCTACTTGCAACCTGTGTTTATCACCTATGACGAATACTCGTTCTGGGGCACATCGGCAAAGCAAACATCAGTTTTTGGCAAGTTACATGTACAGTGCCCTATTGGTACACCTTGGCAAGCTACAGAGTTTACAGGTCTTGCGCTAGTAAGTTATTTTTTTCAAGGGTTTGGCTATTTTGCGCCGTGGAAAGCTATTTTTGCAAGCAATATTTTACTACTTTCAGCACTTGCTAGTTTAGCGGCAGTAGTGTTGCCTACAGTAAAAAATATTGCTAGTACCACACCGCACAGCAATGTTAATAACCTTACTCAAAACGCTAAAAACTATGTATGGCGTGCGCAAATTCCTATTTATTTAGTGGCACTGTGTTTACCAATAAGCTTTACTATTTTTAGCCATACCTCATCTACAAGCATTGCATGGTTAAGTTTTGTGGGCGATATACCAGCGGGTGTACTGTTTGGCGCAAGTGTGGTTTTTTGGCTTTGCATAAAAGAAACTAAAACCTCTAATTGGTGGCTAATTTTGCCTGTGCTTTGCCTTTTAGCAAATATTAAAAACAACACTTTTGTTTTTGCACTTGCGGCGGCGGGTTTAATTGCAATTGATATTTTGTTTTTTGCAAGCGAGCAAGATAATATATCAAAAAAAGGTAAAAACAAAATTTATGCTTTGTTTATTCGCATAATCAAAGCAACTTTATGCTTAGTAGCACCTACTGTTCAGTATGCAGCGTGGAGCACTTTTGCAAGCAATGTTGTCTTACAAAAAATGGCAGAGGGTGGCACAGGCGCAACAAGCAAAACCTTGCCAGATGTTTTAATAAATGGCACAAAAATGTTTTTAGGGTTAAATGTTACAAATGAATTTTATCTAGAACGCATAGATGCTTTTTGGCTATATGCAAAAAGTATGAGCGAGCTTTTTGTAAACCTAAAAGTATCACTACTTGGTACAGGTTTGCAAATAGTTATAATAATAGCTGTTATTTTTACACTAGCAATTTGTCTTGCACAAAGCAAAAAAGCAAAAATTTATGTGCTTTTAACAGCTTTTGCTAGTGCTGTGTGTTTTATGCTTTACTGGTATATGTTATGGCTTAGCTATGCATTTATTTTAAAAGATACCTCCCCTGAAGCACCTGTTAGTTATGCAAGATATATAAGTTCATATTATTTGGGCTGGTTTATAATAGCCATTGGTTTATTATGCTATATACTTGCACAAAAAAACAATAAATTGTTTTTACACATTTTTGCTTTTGTAAGTGCTTTAATTATGGCAAGTTTTGTTTTAGTTAATGTTGAGCCACAATTTTCTGTTTTGGGTGTGAGCCAAGGCGAATTTATGCAAACAAAGCAAGAATACGCCATTGCAGAACAAATTAACACATATGTTTCAGCAGATGAAAGTATTTACTTTGTGCGCCAAGGTGATGATGGTTATTTGTGGTTTTTATATAGCCAAGCACTACTGCCAACAATACTTGAATATGGTGATGATGGCGGTGTTAGCATAGGAGAGGCTGGTTATGAAAACTATGGAGAATATTACCGCCCATATAGTGCTGAAGAATTTATGCAAAAAGTTTTAGATAGTGGTGCAAGTTATGTGCTAGTTTTAAAACAAGATGAGCTTTTTGTCAGCAGTTATGCACATCTTTTTGCAGATAATCTTGAAAGCGCAAAGCAGGGAGTTAGCCTTTATAGTGTGAGAGAAAACGGTTTTGATACACCAATTTTAATAAATACTAGCGAGGTGGAATAATGGCAAATAAAAAACAAAAATGCCTACTTTGTAAGTGTATATTAAACAACAAATTTGTAAAACGTTTTTGTGCCTTTGCGCTAATTGTAAAATGTTATATATTGGCTATTATAATTTTAGCACTTTGCCTTTTAGTTCCATTTTTGTATGACACGCTTGCATATGCGCTAGGTTTTATGTGGCACGAGGAAATTACCCTAACACAAAGCGAAAAATATGAGCTACATGGCTTAACGCTAACAGATGAGCAAACACTGCTTTCAACAAGTAGCGATGCATATATGATAATTAATGCTAGCCAAACGGTGCGCAGAGTTAGCGTAGTGGCAAATTACAACGGCAAAAACGCCGAGAGAGATTTATATTATAGATACCCTAGCATTGGCTTTTCGCCAAATTTGCGAGCTTGGCCTGTGTTATCAAATGATGCAAAAGCATATAATTATTCATTACCACTTTTAACTGCAAGCACTGTGCGTTTAGACTTAGCTGATGCAGAACAAACACAAATAAATGTGCAAAGTATAATAATTAATGCTCCTTTAGCATGGTATAGCTATTTTATACCAAGTATATGGCAATTTTTTTGGTTTTTAACTTTACCAGTGCTTGTAAATAGTGGTATAATGGTAGTTAAAGATATAAAAAGTAAAATTGTGCCAAAAAAGCAAGGCCTTTAAACTAAAAATAAAAGAATAAGGGGTAACAAATGTTGCGATTAGAAGAATTTATAATAGAAGAAAACGCTACTATACTGCAAACTATGAAAAAACTTGACGAAACAGGTCAGCGCATACTTTTTATTGCACCCAATAACATATTAAAAGCTGTGTTAACAGATGGTGATTTACGCAAATTTTTGGTAGCTGGTGGCAAACTTACAGATAGTGTCAAACAAGCAGCTAACTATAAACCACGCACACTATGCGTAACAGAGCGTGGTCGCGCAAAAGACATAATTGCAATAAACGAAGTGGACGCTTTACCTATTTTAAGTGTAGATGGCGAGCTGATAGATGTTGTTTTTGCTACTGGCTTAGATGTTGATGTTCGCAAGCAAGTTGATTTACCTGTGGTTATAATGGCAGGTGGTTTAGGAACACGCCTTTACCCATATACAAAAATTTTACCAAAACCGCTTATACCTATTGGCGAAAAACCAATTATAGAGATGATTATTGAACGTTTTGTGGATTTTGGTTGTAAAAAGTTTTATGTAGTTGTAAACTATAAAAAGAACATGATAAAATCATATTTTAATGATTTGGAAGAAAAGCAATATGATATAGAGTTTATTGATGAAGCAGAGTTTCTAGGCACAGGCGGTGGTTTGTGTTTGCTTAAAGGTATGCTTAATACACCGTTTTTCTTTTCAAACTGCGATACGCTTTTAGATATTGACTACGGCGATGTTTACCGTTACCATAAAGAGCAAAAAAATATTGTTAGCATGATATGTGCATATAAACATTATGTTGTGCCATATGGTGTAGTAGAAATGGGAGAGCAGGGGCGCATTGAAAAAATGCGTGAAAAACCAGAGCTTAATTTTTTAACAAACACTGGTGTTTATCTTGTAAATTCAGAGGTTGTTGAAGAAATGGAACAGGGCAAAGTTGTTGGCTTTCCGGATGTTATAGACGGCTACAGAAAAAAAGGCGACAACGTAGGGGTTTATCCCATAAACGAATCTAGCTGGATGGATATGGGTCAAATGGAAGAGCTAGACAAAATGCGCAGAAAATTGGAGGACCAAAAATGAGCGTTAAGATAATTGCTGAGGCAGGCGTAAACCATAATGGTAGTTTGGAGCTTGCAAAGCAAATGGCAAAAGTTGCAAAAGAATGTGGTGCTGATTTTGTAAAATATCAAACAGCAGTGCCAGAGCTAGTTATATCTAAATTTGCGCAAAAAGCCGAGTATCAAAAAAACACAACAGGCGAGGGCGAAAGCCAGCTTGAAATGGTTCGACGTATACATTTTGATTTTGCCTCACATAAAGAACTTAAGGAGTATTGCGACGAAATAGGCATACAGTATATTTCAGCACCTTTTGATATACCTAGTGTTAAGTTTTTGGGATTGTTAGATTTACCTTTTATGAAAATCCCTAGCGGTGAGATTACAAACTTGCCATATCTTGAGGAAATTGGACGTTTAAAAATACCAGTTATTTTATCAACAGGTATGAGTAATATTGTTGAAATTGAAGATGCAATTTCAGTTTTAGAACAAAAAGGTTGCCCAGAAATTACTGTTTTGCATTGCAATACCGAGTACCCAACACCATATGAGGATGCAAACCTAAGAGCAATGCTGGAGTTACACGAGCAGTTTGGTTTACCTGTGGGGCTTTCGGATCATACAAATGGCTGGGAGTGTGATGTTGCGGCGACAGCGCTAGGCGCAAGTGTGATTGAAAAACATTTTACGCTGGATAATAATATGCAAGGCCCTGACCATAAAGCTTCGCTAAACCCTGAAGAGTTTAAAGCAATGGTAACAGCTGTGCGCAACCTAGAAAAAGCCATGGGCACGGGCGAAAAATGCGTTAGCCCATCAGAGGCACGTAACAAACCAATTGCACGCAAGAGCATAGTTGCAATGTGTGCAGTTAAAAAAGGCGAGGAACTAACAGCTGAAAATATTACTACAAAACGCCCAGGGGACGGCATTTCACCAATGCGTTGGTATGAGGTAATAGGCACAAAAGCCATAAGAGATTTTGAAGAGGATGAAAAAATTGAGCTGTAAGCATATAGCGATACTAACGGGAACTAGGGCAGAATATGGCTTATTGCGCACAGTAATAAAACGCCTTTTATCACAGCACGAACTTAAAGTTTCGGTGTTAGTAACGGGTGCGCATTTATCAAAAGATTTTGGATATACAGTTAACGAAATAAAAGCTGATAACATACCCATAACTGCTGAATTTGATATTTTAACTCATGGCACAGGAGAACTTGCGCTACCACAAACAGTGGCAGATGCAATTTGCCAATTTTCGGCTTGGTTTGTAAAAAATAAACCAGATATGTTTTTGCTACTTGGAGATAGGTATGAGGCATTTGCAGCAGCTCAGGCAGCGGCAATGTGCGAGGTGCCAATTGCGCATATTTCTGGCGGTGATGTAACTTTAGGTGCAGCGGATGATTACTACCGCCACTGCATAACAAAAATGTCGAAATTGCATTTTGCAAGCTGTGAGGTTTACGCAAAGCGCCTTGTGCGCATGGGCGAGAGCCCAAAAACAGTTTTTAATGTAGGTGGTTTAGGCGACCAAAATATTAGAGAAATGCAAAAATGCACACTAGAAGAACTTTCTCAAAGTGTTAGTTTTGATTTAACAAAGCCTTTTGGTCTTGTAACTTTCCACCCTGAAACAGCGGGTGAGGTTAAACCAAAAGAGCAAATGCAAGCGCTTTTGGAGGCTATGCAAAGCCACACAAAAACTAGTGGTTTAAATTGGCTTATAACAAAAGCTAATGCGGACGCTGGCGGTGCAGAGCTAAATATAATGATAGATGATTTTGCAAAAAACAATAAAAACAATTGCCTTGCAGTGCAAAGTTTAGGTGTTAAACGCTACCTTTCGGCAATGCAATTTGCCGCTTTAGTAGCGGGTAATTCATCTAGTGGTGTGGTAGAAACACCATCTTTTGGAGTGCCAACTTTAAACATAGGAGCAAGGCAAGCAGGGCGTTTAATATGCGATAATGTTTTAAATGTAAATGCTGAAAAATCACAAATAATAAACGGATTTAAAACTATATGTGATGATGTTTTTATAAAAAAAGCAAGGCAAACAGTAAGCCCTTATAACGGTGGAGATACAGCGGGGAAAATTGTAGAGCAAATTTTGAAAAGTTTTAAAAATAACGATTTAACGTTGGCAAAAGCGTTTTATGATGAAATTTAATATATACAAATAGGAGATTTAAAGCATGAAAATACTAATTGTAGGGCTTGGTAGCATGGGTAAGCGCAGAGCAAGGCTTTTAAAAGGCTTGCGCCCTGAGCTTATTATATGCGGTGTGGATAGCACAGAGAGCCGACGCGCAGAGGCTGAAACTTTAGGCATAAAAGCATATGCCTCAATTGCTGAGGCTTGCATAGCCGAGGCACCAAATGCAGCTTTAGTTTGCACAGCACCTATTACACATGCTAATATAATCACAGAATTATTAAACGCAAATTTACCTGTTTTTACAGAGCTAAATTTAATTAACGATGGCTACGAAAAAAACCTTGCACTTGCTGCTGAAAAAAAACTACCTATGTTTTTATCCTCAACTATGCTATACCGCAAAGAAACGCAATATATAAAAAACGAGGTACAAAGTTTCAATGCAAAAACAGGTAAAAATGTAAATTACATTTACCACATAGGTCAGTATCTACCAGATTGGCACCCATGGGAAAACTACAAAAACTTTTTTGTTGGCGATAAACGTACAGGTGGCGTGCGTGAGATTTTTGGTATAGAGCTACCTTGGCTTGTGGATGCCTTTGGAGATGTTGTGAGTGTGCATGCTGAAAAAGATAAAATTAGCAAACTAGAGGTAGAGTATCCTGATAGTTATTTTGTAACAGTGCGCCATGCAAACGGCACAAAAGGCATTTTAGCCGTAGATATAGTTAGCCCAAAAGCAGTTAGAAATTTTGAGTGTTTTGGTGAGGGTATACACCTTTTTTGGGAGGGTAACCCAAAAAGCTTATATAAATTTGATAAACAAAGTGGCGAAAAACTTGCAGTTGACACTTACAATAATGTTGAGCAAGACAGCCGCTATAGCGATAATATAGTTGAAAACGCATACGTAGATGAGCTATCTGCCTTTTTTGATATGCTTGAAAAAGGCGAAGAACCAAAATGGAATTTTGAAAAAGACGCTAAAGTTATAGAACTTATTGAAAAAATAGGATGAAATCCGAAGTTAAAATTATATAAACAATTTTTATAATGGAGGTACAAAAAATGGCAAAGCGCAGTGTTTTATTTATAGGTATAGGCTCTATTGGTACAAGGCATTTAAACAACCTAAGGCAAATTTGTAACGAAAAGCATATTGACATAGAAGTACATGCTTTGCGCAATGATTTTAAACATCGCTTGCGCGAAGAAGTGGAAGCAAAAATAGATGTGCAGTTTGATTCCCTACAAAGTGAAAAAGCTTTGCCATTTTACGATATGGTATTTTTAACAAATCCAACCGTGCTACATGCGCAAATGCTAAAAGAGCTTAAAGGCAAAGTTGGCGCTTGGTTTATTGAAAAACCAATTGTTAGTGCAGAACATGTTGATATTAACATAGAAGAATTGTTACCACCAGAACAAAAAGTATATGTAGCTGCGCCTATGCGTTGGTGTGCAGTTATGCTTGCTTTAAAAGATTATTTAGCACAAAATAAAGATGCACCGCCATATTCAGCACGTGTAATTTGTTCTAGCTACTTGCCAGATTGGCGCAGAGGTGTGGATTATCGCACTGTGTATTCAGCTAAAAAAGATATGGGTGGTGGTGTTACTACTGATTTAATACACGAGTGGGATTATCTAGTGGATTTATTTGGCAAACCAGATGAACTATTTAATTTTAAAGGCAAATATTCCGAACTAGAAATTGATAGCGATGACATTAGCGTGTACATAGCCAAATACCCTCAAATGCTTTGTGAAGTGCATTTGGATTACTTTGGGCGAGAATATAGACGTACCATAGAGCTATTTTGCAAAACAGGCACCTTGATGGCGGATTTTGGAAGTGGTATATTAACCTTACCAACAGGCGAGGAAAATTATCTTGAGGACGTTAACAAGCGTTACTTGCGTGAGATGAGTTATTTTATTACATACGCTTTATACGAAGAGGGCACAAGCAAAAACACAGCTAAAAGAGCTATGGAAGTTTTGCGCTTAAGCTTGGGTGATGTAAACTAGCTAGTCAGATAAATATAATTACAAAATAAAACACTAAGGAAAAGGAACTTTTATCATGCAACATTGTTTAATTACTATCTGTGGTAGGGCAGGTAGCAAAGGTTTTAAAAATAAAAATTTAAAAACTTTTTGTGGTAAACCTCTTGTTTATTACACTCTTTCAGCTGTGGAGCTATTTGCAAATAAACACCCTGAAATAGATATAGATATTGCACTTAACACAGATAGTGATGAACTTGCAGAGTTAGTTATTTTAGCATATCCAAAAGCTGTGCATTTAGAGCGTACAGCAGAACTTGCAGGGGATACTGTACCAAAAATGGCAGTGTTTCAAGATAGCCTCGCACGCATGGAAGAACGTAACGGAATAGTGTATGATTTTGTTATGGATTTAGATATAACAAGCCCCTTGCGCACAGCAGAAGATGTTGAAAACGCGTATGTATTAAAAGCAAATAGGGCAGATTTAGACCTTGTTTTTAGTGTGACACCATCTAGACGTAACCCATATTTTAATATGGTTCGTGATTGTGGAGATTATGTAGAAAAAGTTATTTCCTCACCTTTTACAGCACGACAACAAGCGCCAGCTATTTATGATTTAAACGCTAGTATTTATGTTTTTAATCGTGATTTTTTAGCACAAAACAAAACAGGTATTTTGTGGGATGGCAAAATTGGCGTTTCGCAAATGATGGATACAGGAATTTTAGATATAGATAGCGAGGAAGATTTCGAGCTTATGCAAGTTATTGCGAGCTATTTGTTTGAAAAAATAGAAAAATTTAAAACCGTGAGGGACAATATCCGTGACTGAAAAAGTACCACTACAACCTACTGAAGAAGAACGTCGCCGAATAATGGAGCTTGTTATAACAGCAGGTAAAACTCAGCTAGAAAATGGCGCTGAGGTTTTTAGAGCACAGCAAACTATGGAGCATATGGCAGCAGGTTTAAACCTGCGAGAGTTTAATGCGTATGTGCTCACAAATGGCATATTTGCAAGTGCTGGCACATCTGAATATGCAGAGGTTCGCAATATACCAAATCGCTCAGTACATTTAGGCCGTGTGGAGGGGGTTAACGAGCTTTCTCGCCAAATTGCACGTGGAGAGCTAAGCATTACGCAGGCAGAAGTTGCACTTGCTACTGTACGTAAAATACCAATGGATCCACCAAAAATGCGCATACTTGCCAGTGGTGTAGGCGCATGTGCGTTTTGCCTTTTATATGGTGGCGGAATTATCGATGGTATGGTTTCACTTTTGGCTGGATTTTTACTGGGTTGGTATTTAATAGTTTGCCAAAAACGTGCTAGCGGCGGCTTTTTTCAGCGTATATCGGGCTCGGCTTTAGTTTCGCTGTTTTGCCTTTTAGCAAGTACATTTTTTAACAGTTTAGATGTAAGCAGCGCAATTATAGGTGCATTTATGCTTTTAACTCCGGGTGTTGCTTTTACAATGGCAATACGAGATTTTGTTCACTCGGATTATCTTTCAGGTACAATACGTGCAATAGATGCAATTTTAATTGCTGCAAGTATTGCCTGTGGTGCTGGCCTTATAATTATGCTTGAGCAATATTTCATGGGGGTGCTCCTATGAACGAACATTTATTGCTGGTATTTGATTTATTAAAAGATACCTTGCTTGCAGGCATAGGCACGCTAAGTTTTGCAGTTTTGTTTTGCGTACCAAAAAAACACTATGCAGCCTGTGCATTTAATGGTGCTATTGCGTGGTTTGTTTATTTGATATGCGTTAATATCGGCCTTACAATAACAGTTGCAACACTTATAGCAACTCTTGTGCTAACGGGTATATCCCGAGCGTTTGCAGTTGTGCGCAAAGCACCTGTTACAGTGTTTTTGTTTTGCGGAATATTTCCGCTTGTACCTGGTGCAGGGCTTTATTACACGGCTTATTATTATATACAAGGCCAAAACGATTTATTTGCAAGCCATGCAAACCAAACTTTTTTAACAGCAGCGGCGCTTGCCATAGGTATTTCTGTTGTGCTTGCACTACCACTGCAAAAAATAGTTAAAGTTAAAAAATAATTATTTGTAAAAAAACACTGCTATATTTTCACACTTTGTTTGTGGGAGATATAGCAGTGTTTTTGTTTTTAAAGCATGAGTGAGAGCAAACAAAAGTGTAGAAAACATAGTTTGCGATAAAAACTAATAGATATTAAACAGGCTGTGATAACACTTGACTATAAAAATTATCCACAACATTAAGCCCTACACCAATGAGAGGTGCGTTTTTTTGCATGCGAGATAGGTAGATTTTTTGGGTCTTAGTAATAGGCAACAACAAACTTTCGTTAAGGCTCTCAAGTAAATGCGGAAATGCATCTAAAACAGGCGAACTCAAAATGATAATCTCACTATTTAAAAGGAAAATCATGTTGGTTATGCCTATGGCTAAATATTTTATAAAATCATCTAAAATTCGCAAAGCGTTAATGTCTTTTGCTTGCGCTAGGGCTATAAACTGCTCAATGTTATCTACTTTTTTATGTTTGTTAATTTGCTCTAATATAACTTTATTAGAACAAAATTGTTCTAAGCACCCTCGTTTTCC
>CAYJKG010000018.1:0-55584 GCA_964370685.1 uncultured Faecalibacterium sp.
TAGCAAGGTGAGTTTTGAAACGCCAGTCAGATGAACCGTCCATACCAGCAGATGTAAATGCGCCCTCAACACCAAGCTCAGCTTTACGTGCTTGTATGTCATCAGCAACAGCTTTTAAATCATCAAAACCTTTTATATCATCTTGTGTGTAGCCAGCTGCCTCTAAAAGTGCTTTGTTGTAGATAATGCCGTAAGTTTCGATAACCCAAGCAAGGCCAGCTACTTGTTCGCCATTGTAAAGTGCAAAGTCATCACTTGTTAGTTGACCGTAAACGTCAGAACCGCTTAAATCGTAGCAAAAATCTGCCCATGTAGCAAGGCCAACAGGACCATTAACTTGGAATAGTGTAGGAGCTTCTGATTTTTCCATTTCACTCATTAGTGTTGTTTCATATTCGCCAGAAGCTGCGGTAACAACAGTTACAGGTACACCAGTTTCAGCTGTGTATGCTGCAGCGAGTTCTTGCCATTGTGGGTCTTGTTCTGGTTTAAATTGTAGATAGTAAACTGAGCCTTTAACTTCAGTTGCATCGCCACCGGTGGATTCTGCACCAGAAGTTGCGCCAGAAGTTACTTCAGAGCTAGCTGTTTCAGCACCGCAAGCAGCAAGTGCACCAGCAGTAGTAGCAACAGTTGCTACTTTAAGGAAAGAACGACGTGTCATCATGTTTTTCATAAGTATTTCTCCTTCTTGTTGAAAATATATGATTTGTGAATTTATTTTTCAAAAGGTGATAAAAGCACCTTAGTGAAACAATTATAATGTGTTTTGCGTCAAATTATATTTTTTGCACGCTATCACCAGATAGTATATCAGCTTCAAGAACAATAGTTTGTCCCATTTTGCGGCGCTCTATTTGCGAAACTAAAAGTGAAACACTTTTTTTGCAAATTAAATCAGCAGGCTGGTGCACAGTAACTAGGCTAGGGTTTGTAAAACGTGAAAGCGTTATTCCGTCAAAGCCAATTACTGAAATATCTTGTGGTACTTTGTAGCCAGCATCGATTAATGCTCGCATTGCGCCTATTGCTATTGTATCACTCATTGCAAAAAGTGCTGTAAACTCAACACGTTTTGCTAGCATGGCATTCATGGCGTGATAGGCATCTTCGAAAGTATAATTAGAACGCCCATATAAATTTTGCTCATCAAAAATGATACCATGTTTTGCCATTGTTTCTAAAGCTCCCTCATAACGAGAGATTGAAGGTGTACTGCTTGCGTAACCACCAAGTATTGCAATTCTTCGGTGACCATTTGCGATTAAATGCTCAACTGCAAGTGCACCTGATTTTTTATCGTCAACACCAACCATTGAAAGATTAGGGAAGTTTAAATCTTCGTTAACTAAAGTGCTAACAACAGATGGTATATTTATACTTGCAAAGTTATCTTCAAATATTTCAGAAGAACCACCTAAAAATATAACGCCTTTTGGTTTAAGCTCAATTAACATGCGAGATACAGCACGGAAATCATTATCTTTTTCATCTAAGTAATAAACAACACCATTGTAGCCATATTCCTCAGTATAATGTTGTAAGCGTACTAACAAATCAGCAAAAAACATGTTTTGAGTACCCTTAACAACAAAAACGATGCTACGTGATTGTTGTATTTTAAGTTGTCTTGCATTTGCGTTAGGTGTAAAATGCAATTCTTTCATTATTTTTAGAACTTTTTCTTTTGTTTCGGGTTTAACGTCTGGGCGGTCGTTGATAACTCTTGAAATTGTACTTATAGAGCAACCGCTTAGTTTAGCTATATCTTTTATAGTCATTTTTAACCTCGTGCAAAGTATGTGCAATTTGTGATAATTATATAAAACAATTTAAGCGATGTGCACGGATTTTCTTGAAAGGAACGTTTCCGTTAACGTTTCCGAAAACGTTACCGCTGAATATACTTTAACAATTATTTGTTTACAAGTCAAGCTTTTTTATAGTTTTAATTGTTGGAAAATAAATTTTTGTTAAACTTGTAAAAAATAAAAAAGATACATTTGTGAAAAATGACTTAAAAATATTTAATTATTAGACGAATATACTTAAATAAATTTAATAAAGCAGGAACACTAAATTATTCTTAGTGCTACTGCTTTTAATTTTTAGCTTATGTTATTTTATCTTTAAAGAAGAATGATGTCTTTAATTTTTTTCCCACTTTATCATTTTTTCTGCTCTATTTTTAACCATATTATATAAAGCGCATATTAATAAAGCGTTAATTATCACTAACAACCCGTATACAATATTAGTCATTTGAGCGCTAGATTGAAAAATGTTTACGATGAAGCCAAAAGTGCCGAATAATAAAAGCATGACTAACATATTTATCAAAATTGGTGCACCTTGTTTTACTACTATGGTCGGGTTTGTCCATTCAAAATTAGGAAATTGCATATTTAATAACATACCAGTAAAGCTAAAAGTTATACAAATTATTGCAGGGAAAACAAATGTAATGGCAGCAAAAATAAAACTTAATTCTAAAAGATATATAGCTGTAAAACTTGTAAGTAAGCAAATGGGTAGATTTAATATTAAATTAAATGCAATTTTTGATAAAAATACATCTTTGCCTGATATCGGTAAGCTTTTTAATATCCAAAACTTGTTTCCTTCGAGTGATAAGCTGCAATTTGTAGTAGGCGAAAGTGCAAAAAAAGCAGATAAAATCAAAGGTACAAATATAGTGATTTGAGGAAGTGCGATTAAAGGCTCAATTGCACTACTATCAATAAAAAGCAGGTATAGAGAGCCACCCAAGGCAAAAATTAAACCAAACAATGTGTTTATTGCATAAACTGTTATTGAGGCTATCATTGAAAATTCTTTTTTTATAAGGGTTAAAAAATAACTTGACCTTTTTGCTGATATGTTTCTATTTTTACTTTTTGGTGTTGTACTTTGTAATATGTGGTGTATAGGTAAAAAGATTTTTTCAACTAATAATACAAATAAAAGTGCAAGAGTTATACAAGTAACTATAAAAATAAAAAGGCTAAAAACATTGCCATTTGCAAAACTTGCAAACAAAATGCTTATAGGGTAAAACATAAACATTTGCGTTTGTAAGGTTGTAGTTATGGTGTTAATTTGCTCGGGTGAAAGAGTGCTTGTATTTTGGCTTAGTACTATAAAAGCACCTAACGAAGCAATAGTTGCTATGCTAATAAATAAGTTTTTGTTTTTGGCAAATTTTGAAAGATATGCGATAATTATACCCAGTAGGTTAGAAATTATCATAGGGATTATCGGTGTAAAAAATGCAGAAATAGCAATTGATATAACTATAATAAAACTTGAATTGGAGTAATATTGCCAAACTGCTAAAGAGGAGAGAGTTATGGCAAGCGATATGCAAAGGTTTACCAAATAGATAAAAATTAGCTTGGCAGATAATATTGTTTTAATGGGTATTGGCATAGAAATTAACAAATCAAAATCCTTAAAATCAAAAAGTGCGTTGCCTGTATATAATAGTCCGAAAGTTAAAAGGATCATATTGCAGGCGAAAAATGCAAGTAACGGCACAAGTTCAAGAGCATTTATGGCTTCAAAAGTTTGACAAAGTGCCAAACTATAAATCCCGCTTAAATAAGAAAAAAATAATATGATTGAAAAAGCTATAGCTACAAAATATGATTTTTTTGAGATTTTTCTGCTTGAAAAACTATTTAAAGTGTTAAGAAATTCATTTTTAATTAAGCTTTTTAGCATAGTACACTCCTTAATCAGTAAGCTCTAAAAATAGCGCTTCGAGTGATTTGTTTTGCACAACATCGGTAGTTTTACCATTTACTAATAGTTTGCCTTGTTTAATGATCGCTATATTGTCGCACAAATTTTGAGCAACCTCTAACACATGTGTAGAAAATAATATACAGCCACCATTATCACACATTTGGCGCATTAAACTTTTTAAAGTGTGGCTTGCTTTTGGATCAAGACCAACAAAAGGTTCGTCTAAAATTAAAACTTGTGGCGAGTGTATAAGTGCAGAAATTATAACTAATTTTTGCTTCATACCATGTGAGTAGGAGCTAATGACATCGTTTAAAGCATCGTGTATTTCAAATTGTTTCGCATATTTTTCTATTAATGTTTTACGTGTGTTTGTTTCGATTTTATACACATCTGCGATAAAATTTAAAAAATCTATACCTTTCATAAAATCGTATATATCAGGGTTATCTGGTATATATGCCATAATTTCTTTAGCCTTTAAAGCATCAGTTTTTATTGAGTAACCGTTAATGGTTATATCGCCATCATCAAACTCTATAAGCCCCATTAAAGCTTTTAAAGTTGTAGTTTTACCTGCACCATTGTGTCCAATGAAACCACATATAGTGCCCTTTTCAACAGTTAGGCTTAAATTATCAACAGCTATTTTTTGTTTATATTTTTTTGTTAGGTTCGTAATTTTAATCATTTTTAGCTCCTTTTGTTTTTATAATATGAAAACGAAATTACTAAAGGTGCACCTATAATTAAAACGAGTGCAATTATATATATTAGCTCTAGGTTGAAAAAACTGTTTACACAAATTATTGCCCCGCAAATAACCCAAATAAAACCTGATAAGCGGTGTGTGTAGTACCAGTTATTTTCATCGTTTAAAGTCCAAGGTAGTTTTATGCCCATGAAGTAATTGGGTTTAAACTTTGGCATGTAATTGCCAATTATTGCAATAAATAGACCCATAAAAAAAATCATTATAGTTGTTAGCGGTAAATTTGTTTCAAGACCATGAAAGATACTTAAAGAAACGCAAAAGGAGCTTAAAACAGGGAACATACAGTGTGTTAAATACTGAAAAACTATAGTTTGTTCACGTTTTTTAGGGTCGTGCAATCGTAAAAAATACACAAGTAAATTTAAAGCACCTATTATTGAAGGCAAGCCAAAAACAACAAAAGCTTTGCTGGCGTAGCTGTCAGGCGTTCCGCCTAGGTCAAAATGTATAGGCAATTGCTCCGGTAATTTATCCCACACTGCAACGCCGAATATTGTTGGTAATAAACATAATAAACTTAGCACTATTACTTGTTTAATCTTCATTTGTAGTACCTCCTAGTTGTGAGAGCCAAAGCATAATTTCCTCAACTACTGAGGCATTAAGCTCATAGTAAATAAAATTTTTTTGTTTTTCTTCGAAAATTAACCCCGCTTTTTTTAAAATAGCTAAGTGGTAAGACATGCTTGCACCAGTTATTTCAAAGTGGCTGCCAATTTCGCCAGCAGACATCTTTTTTTCACGCAGTAGTATTAGTATCTCTCGCCGTATTGGGTCGGCGAGTGCTTTGAAAGTTTCTTGAAAACCCATTTGTTTCTCCTTTGTGTTTATTTGCAAAGTTTTAATAGATTCTTTCTAATTTTTGTTATAAGTTAATATAATCTAATTAGAAATTTATCTAATTAGATTATATTCTAAATAGGTTTTTATGTCAATAGATATTTAGAAAAATATCTAAATAGATTTTTTCGAAAAGAAAATGCCACACCGAAGTGTGGCATTAAGCTTAATAATTAAAAGATGTGTATTATTAAAATTAGTGCATAATTAAAGTTTTGCCTGTCATCTCTTTAGGTTGTGGCATTTCCATAATTTCTAGCATAGTTGGCACTAAGTCAGCAAGGTCGCCGTCTACACGCAAGGTTAAATCGCCAGCGCCAGCAATTAAGCAAGGCACAACATTTGTTGTGTGCGCAGTAAAAGGCGAGCCATCTTCGTTCATCATTTTATCAGCGTTGCCGTGGTCAGCTGTTAGTATAACAGCACCACCAGCAGAAAGCGCAGCATCAAAAATTTGTGCAACAGCTGTATCAACAGCTTCAACAGCTTTAACAGCAGCATCAAAATCGCCAGTGTGGCCAACCATGTCGCAGTTTGCATAGTTTAATATGACAACATCATATTTACCACTATTAATACGGCTTACACACTCAGAAGTAACCTCTGGTGCGCTCATTTCTGGTTTTAAGTCATAAGTTGCAACTTTTGGGCTAGGTATAACACAACGATCTTCGCCTTCAAATGGTTCCTCACGGCCACCATTGAAGAAGAAGGTTACGTGAGCATATTTTTCAGTTTCAGCTATGCGCAATTGTGTTTTGCCATTAGCAGCTAGGTATTCGCCCATAACATTGCTTAAATCAGCAGGTGGGTATGCAACCTCACAATTTGGCATTGTTGCGTCATATTGAGCCATGCAAACAAATTGCACTTGTGGGCGGCCACCTTTGCGCTCAAAACCAGTGAAATCATCATCTGTAAAAATACGTGACATTTGGCGTGCACGGTCAGGGCGGAAGTTTATGAAGACAACAGTGTCGCCGTTTTTAACGGTGCCACCATCAGCGGTAACAGTAGGTAAAACAAACTCGTCAGTTACATCATTTGCGTAGCTGTTTGCAATGCATTCTTGCCAGTTAGCTGCTTTTTCGCCCTCGCCGTAAACCATTGCAGCAAATGCTTTTTCTGAGCGTTCCCAGTTGCTGTCACGATCCATAGCGTAGTAACGTCCACTAACACTTGCAATTTTGCCAAGGTCAATTTCGTCAAGTTTTGTTTGAATATCGCCAAGGTAACCCTCGCCACTGCGTGGGTCAGTATCACGGCCGTCCATAAAGCCATGTATATAAACCTCTTTAGCACCTAGAGCTTTTGCTGTATCAAGCAAGCCAAAAAGGTGTTCAACGTGGCTGTGCACACCACCAGGACCGATAAGACCCATAAAGTGAACTGCTTTGCCAGCGTCAATGGCTGCTTTCATGTTGCGAACAAGCACATCATTTTTGGCCATTTCGCCATCAAGAATGGATTTTGTTATTAAGGTTAGTTGTTGGTAAACACGGCGGCCAGCGCCTATGTTTGTGTGGCCAACTTCGCTGTTGCCCATTTGGCCATCTGGCAAGCCAACTGCCATGCCAGAGGCAGCAATCGCAGTGTATGGGTAGTTTGCAAAAATTTTATCAAGATTAGGTGTGTTTGCTGCTGCGATGGCATTGCCGTAGGTAATTTGTGGTGTCCAGCCAAAGCCATCAAGTATGCAAAGCACTACAGGTTTTTTAGACATATATATACTCCTTTTAAAGTTAAATACTGTTATTTATAATATTACAAAATGGCCGTGCTATTAAAACACGGCCATTTATAGTGCAATAATTAGCCTTTGCTTGCAGCGTTTACAATAACTGCAAAATCTTCAGCTTTAAGTGATGCGCCACCAATTAGGCCACCATCAACATCAGCTTTGCCAAGTAGTTCTTCAGCATTAGCAGCGTTCATACTGCCGCCGTATTGTATAGTTGTAGCTTTAGCAACAGCTTCGCCGTAAACTTCGCCCAAAACTTTGCGTATTTGTGCGCAAACTTCTTGTGCTTGGTCAGATGTAGCTGTAACACCTGTGCCAATAGCCCAAATTGGTTCATAAGCGATGATGATATTTGCCATTTGCTCTGCGCTAACGCCTTTAAGAGCGATTTTAGTTTGCATACGAACTAATTCTTCAGTAACGCCTTCTTCACGTTGTGTTAGAGATTCGCCAACGCAAAGTAGAACTTTTAAACCAGCGTTTAATGCTGCAACAGTGCGTAGGTTAACAGTTTGGTCAGTTTCTGCAAAGTATTGGCGACGTTCGCTGTGGCCAATAACTACGTATTCAACGCCTAGGTCAGTTAGCATTTCAGCAGAAATTTCACCTGTGTATGCGCCGTTTGCAGCAAAGTGCACGTTTTCAGCGCCAACTTTAATGTTAGTGCCTTTTGTTTTTTCAATAGCAGTTGCAAGTGTTGTGTAAGGTGTGCAAATAACAACTTCGCAATCAGCATCTTTAACAGCAGGGATTAAAGCATCTATTAAAGCAACAGCCTCTGTTGCGGTTTTGTTCATTTTCCAGTTGCCAGCAATTATAGCTTTACGGTTTTGTTTATCCATTATAATATTACTCCTTTATAAATAGGCATTGTTGCATTTTGAAACTTACAAAATAAGCACAAAATGCAACAATACTAAAAATTATTTAAATTAACCTTTTTGAATAACAGCAATACCAGGTAGTTCTTTGCCTTCTAGGTATTCTAGAGAAGCACCGCCACCAGTTGAGATATGTGTCATTTTATCGCCAAGACCCATTTGTTGAACAGCTGCTGCGCTATCGCCACCACCGATAACAGTTGTTGCGCTAGATTCAGCCATTGCTTTAGCAACGCTTAGTGTGCCCTCAGCAAGTGTTGGGTTTTCAAAAATACCCATTGGTCCGTTCCAAACAACAGTTTTGCTGTTTGTAACTGCATCAGCAAATAGTTTGCGTGTTTCTGGGCCGATGTCAACGCCTAGCATGTCCGCAGGGATAGCATCGCAAGGTACAGTTGTGCCCTCAACAGGTGCATCGATAGGGTTAGGGAAACTTTTTACACAAACAGTGTCAACAGGTAATAGCAAGTTTACGCCGTTTGCTTTAGCTTTAGCCATCATTTCGTTGCAGTAATCTAGTTTTTCTTCATCACAAAGAGAAGTGCCTATTTCTTTACCTTGTGCTTTTAGGAAAGTATAAGCCATGCCGCCGCCTATGATTAAAGTATCAACTTTTTCAAGTAGGTTATCGATAACGTTTAGTTTATCAGCAACTTTTGCACCACCTAAAATAGCTGTAAATGGGCGGACAGGGTCGCTAACAGCATTGCCTAGGTATTTAATTTCTTTTTCCATCAAGTAGCCAACAGCTGTGTCTTGGATGTATTCAGTAACACCAGCAGTTGAGCAGTGAGCACGGTGGCTAGAGCCAAATGCATCATCAACATATGCATCAGCAAGGCTAGCTAGCTCTTCACTGAAAGCTGCGATGTTTTTAGTTTCTTCTTTGCGGAAACGTGTATTTTGTAGTAAAACAACGTCACCGTTTTGCATAGCTGCAACTGCTGCTTTAGCGTTTTCGCCAACAACAGTGTCATCGTCAGCAAAAATAACGTCTTTGCCAAGTTTTGCGCTTAATGCTGCCGCTACAGGAGCGATAGAGAATTTTGCTTCAGGACCATTTTTTGGTTTGCCAAGGTGGCTGCAAAGTATAACTTTAGCACCATCGTTAACAAGTTTTTGAATAGTTGGCAAAGCTGCGTTGATACGGTTTTCGTTTGTTATAACGCCCTCTTTCATTGGAACGTTAAAGTCGCAACGAACTAAAACTTTTTTACCGCAGTAATTTGCATCATCTACTGTTTTTTTACCTAAACCCATAATTATAAGCTCCTTCCAAATGTGTATAAATTACAATATACAAAGAAAAAAATGTATATTATTTTCACGTACTCCTTTATTATAAACAAAAATTTCCAAATGTGCAATATTATATTCAATTAAATATTGTTAAAAATTTATTAATCTTTATTTTTCACAATAATTTTATTAAAATTACCTTAATTTTTGCAAGAAATGTTAAAAGAACCTTTTTCTTTTGTTAAGTGTATGGTATAATAAAGATAAGAAAAGAAAAAATACTCGAGGTGTGCTTTTTATTAAAAAAAAGGCGGTGCAAAATGGTAAAATTTAATAATAGCTGGGACGAATTATTAAAAGATGAGTGGAATCAGCAATATTATAGCCTTCTTAAAAGCACTTTAAAAGCAGAATATGCTGAATATATTGTTTATCCTAAAAAAGATGATATTTTTAATGCTTTTAAAGAAACTGGATATGAAGATATAAAAGTTGTTATTCTTGGGCAGGACCCTTACCACGGTAGGGGGCAAGGGCATGGGTTTGCGTTTTCAGTTTGTCCAGGGGTGAAAATCCCACCATCATTAAAAAACATGTATAAAGAACTTAATGCAGACATTGGAACTTACATACCAAACAATGGTTATTTGTTGCCATGGGCGAAACAAGGCGTGTTTTTGCTAAACGCTGTTTTAACTGTGAGAGAGGGCGACGCTGGCTCGCACGCTAAAATAGGTTGGCATACTTTTACAGATCATGTTATACAAAAGTTAAACGAGCGCAAAAAACCGATTATATTTGTGCTTTGGGGAAATTTTGCATTGCGTAAAGAGGAACTCATAACAAATCCTCAACATATAATTTTACGTGCGACTCACCCAAGCCCACTTTCGGCTTCCCGTGGATTTTTTGGCTGTAAACATTTTTCTCAAATAAATGAGATATTAATTAAGCACGGCCAAGAACCTATCAATTGGCAAATTGAAAATATTTAAAAAATAAAACTACTTGACATTTACTAAAAACAAATTATAATTAAAACGACACACAGGGGCGCTGAAAGGCTGAGATTTGCATATGCAAAGACCCTTTAAACCTGATCCGGGTAATGCCGGCGTAGGAAGTTATTTGGAAATGCTCAAAAACTAGCTTTTAATTGCTATGCGCTTTTTTAAGTATGCTATTGAGAAAATTCTTTAACCATTCTTTGCGCCTACACCCTTAAAGTGTAGGCGCTTTTTTTCTGTGTGTGGTCGTTTTATCAACTGGCAAGCCATCAATCTATAAAATGAGTATAAAAAGGCTAGCCAAGCAAAGAGGAGAAAAACCATGACAAAAACTTATTCAAAAACACGTGTTTTAATCGAGGGAGCTATGATGATAGCTATGGCTACCGTTTTAAGCGAAATTAAAATTTTTTCAATGCCATATGGTGGCGATGTAACAGCAGTATCTATGTTGCCATTAATTTTAATGAGCTTTCGTCACGGTCTTAAATGGGGTATGTTTACCGCATTTGTAAATAGCATATTACAACTGTTGCTAGGTTTAAATAATGTTGCTTATTGCCCAACACTCCTAAGCCAAATTGGTTGTATAGCGTTTGATTATATTTTAGCTTTTAGTGTTTTAGGTTTAGCAAGCGTTTTTGGTGGTAAATTGAAAAATAAAATCTTAGGTGTTGCAGTTGGCACAGCAGTTGTTTGTGCTTTGCGTTTTTGCGCAGCGGTTTTATCTGGCGCACTTATTTGGGGTGGATACCAAAGTTATTATGAATGGGCAACTGGTTTAAACGTTTGGGTGTATAGCATGATTTACAACGGTAATTATATGCTACCAGAAACAATTATTACTATAATTGTAGCTATAATTTTGGTGAAATTTATGCCAAAATTATTTGATAAATAACAAAAAATGTGGTATTATGTTAAAAGTGGAGCGAATAATTAAATTGGTACGACAAAAACTAATTTTAAATTGCTGTTTAAACATAACTTAAACCATATATTGCACATTAAATTTCGTTGGCTAATTTTGTAACTTATTTATGTTTAAATAGCTTAAATAAATATGTAAAACAGAAAGGTGGCAACTATGAAAAGTAAATACGAAATATCTGCTAGGGATAAATTTAACCCTAAAGATTTTTCTTGTGATGATAAAGGAGAATTTAAAAGCAGAAAAGAAGCGGAAAAAGCAATGGCTAAAAACTTAGTTGCTATTTCAACTTTACAAGAAAAACTATATGCAGATAAAAAAGAAGGCGTAATTTTTGTTTTTCAGGCAATGGATGCAGCTGGTAAAGATGGAACTATACGTGCAGTTTTAAGTTGTTTATCACCGCATGGTGTCAAAGAATATGCTTTTCGCTCACCTAGTAAAACAGAACTTGCACATGATTTTTTATGGCGCATTGCAAAATGTACTCCAGAAAAAGGTGAGATAGTTATTTTTAACCGTAGCCATTACGAAGATGTGCTTGTAGCAAAGGTGCATAAACTTTATGAAAATCAATCAAAAGCTGAGCGTATTAAAGATGACGAAGTTATGAGTAAACGTTATGAGGATATACGCAACTTTGAAAAGTACCTATATAATAATAGCATAAGAGTCGTTAAAATCTTTTTAAATGTTAGTGAAAAAGAGCAAGGTGCTCGCTTTTTATCTCGTATTGAAGAGCCAGAAAAAAACTGGAAATTTAGCACAGGAGATTTAAACGAGCGTCGTTATTGGAAAGATTATCAAAAGGCTTTTGAAGATGCTATTAACGAAACTGCAACTAAAACGTCGCCTTGGTATGTAGTACCAGCTGACCATAAATGGTATATGCGATATGTCGTTAGCGAAATTATACTAAAAACGCTTGAAGATATGAACCCACAATGGCCTATTGTTACAGACGAAGAACGTGAAGAAATGCAGCAGTATAAAGAAATTCTAGAAAAACAAATTGAAGATTAAATAATATTTTTTGTGTTTCAATGAAAAACAATTATTGAATTATCAAAAACCTGAGAAATTTTCTCGGGTTTTTGTTTTGTGAATACAAACAACAAAAATGAAAACAAATGTATTTGTGGTGCGCACAGTTGATGTGCAATCATGCTAAACAAATAGTGATATTGTGTAAAATGTGCATAAATCTTGTATTAAGTGTAAAAAGGTTGGAACATTAATGCCTTGCAGTAATGTTCTAAAGTGGTATAATATAAGCAATACAAAACCTGTTTTTGTATTCGAGTGTTGTTCATTAACGAACATTGAGTTTTTAAGGAACAGCATGTATGAGTCCATTACATGATTAATAAAGGAGAATTATCATGAAAAAAATTATTACTCGTAGAAGTTTTTTAAAAGCAGCTGGCGTTGCTAGCGCTGTAACCATAGCTAGTGGTGCGCTTGCAGGTTGTGCAGAAGAAGCAACAAGCAGTGCAACAAGCGAAAGCGGCACAACAGAAAGTGGCACAACAGAGAGCGAAGCAAATGAAGGTGGCGAAGCTACTACTGGTGGCGAAATTACTCTTGGATTACTTGGCCCTAAAACTGCAGGCCCAGCTGGTGACGTTTCTGTTTATGGTATAGCTGTTATAAATGGCGCTAACCTTTACTTTAACCAAGTTAACGAGGCTGGCGGTATCAATGGCAAAATGCTAAAAATTATTGAAAAAGACGAACAAGGCGATGAAACACAAGCTGTTAATGCTTTTACACAAATGATAGACGAGGGTATAGTTGGCCTAGTTGGTGACGTTACAACAACACCTACACTAGCTGTTGTTGCTGAAAGCCAAGATTACAACATGCCTATCGTTACTGCATCTGCAACTGCTGCAGCTGTTACATATGACGCAGAAACAGACACCGTTTTTGAAAACGTTTATCGCTCAACTTTTATTGACCCATTCCAAGGTCAAAAAATGGCTGATTATGCTTTTACAAAATTAGGTTTCACAAAAGCAGCTATTATTGTTCAATCAGGTGCTGATTACAACGAAGGCCTTGCAACAAACTTTGAGGCTAAATTTACAGAGCTTGGTGGCGAAGTGTTAACTGTTGAAAACTACTCAGACGGCGACGTTGACTTTAAAGCTCAACTAACAAACATATTAGGCCAAGAACCTGAAGTTGTTTTTTGCCCTAACTATTATGAGGCAGTTGGTAGCATTTTGAAACAAGCTCGTGAAATTGGCTTGGCAGTACCTTTCTTAGGTGGCGATGGCTGGGACGGTATAGTTACAGAAGAAACCGCATATGCAACTGCTGAAGAGCTTGATGGTTGTTTCTTCTGCGCAAACTACGCAGGTGGCGCTAGCCCAGAGTTTGAAGAGGCTTACGTTGCTGCATACGGCACTGTTTATCCAAATGGTTTTGCTCCACTTGGCTACGATGCTGCCATGACACTTTGCGAAGGTGTTAAAGCAGCTGAAGAAGCTGGTGTTGAATATGGCACAGAGGAATACAAACAAGCTATAATTGACGGTATTGACGTTGCAACTGTTAATGGTATCACAGGTACCTTCACATTTGACGAACACAACAACCCAATCAAAGTTGCTTACATCATCACTTTTGAAGATGGCAAGCCAGTAGTTAAAGAACAATACTAAGCTTTTAATTAGCCACCTAAATATAAGCTAAGTTTAGATTATGTTTAGGTAGCTATAAGCTGTGCGAAGATGCCATGCGTAATGCATGAAAAGCGTCTTCGCACATTTGTGTTTTTAATATACTTACGCCCACACACCCTGAAAAAGAGAGGAATTAACGAATGACAGTGTTTTTTAGCCAGTTGATGAATGGTCTTCAGCTGGGCAGTATCTATGCTTTAATAGCATTAGGGTACAGCATGGTTTATGGTATTATACTACTATTAAACTTTGCGCATGGTGATATCATTATGGTAGGTGCATATATGTCTTGGTTTGTTATGAACCAATTAGGCTTGCCGCCAGCAGTGGCAGTTATAGCATCTGTTGCTACATGTACACTACTAGGTGTGTTGATTGAAAAAATTGCATACAAGCCTTTGCGTGGTGCACCACGTATATCATTGTTAATTACTGCCATTGGTGTGGCGTTCTTTTTAGAATATGCCGCCTCAATGTTTTTAGGGTCTGGTGCTAAAATTGTGCCACCATACTTTGAAAACGAAGTTTACAAAGTATTTGGTGCAAATATCAGTTTAACAGCTATAATTACTTTAGTTGTAACTATTATTTCTATGATAGGGTTGACTTTCCTAGTTAAAAAAACAAAACTAGGTAAGGCAATGCGCGCTGTTTCGGAGGATATGAGTGCAGCACAGCTAATGGGTATAGATGTTAACAAAACAATTTCGTTTACTTTTGCAGTGGGTTCTGCACTAGCTGGTATAGGTGCAGTTTTATACTCTAGCTCATACCCTCAAGCAACACCAACAATGGGCTCTATGCTAGGTTTAAAAGCTTTCATTGCTGCGGTTTTAGGCGGTATAGGCTCAATACCAGGTGCTATGATAGGTGGTATAGCAATAGGTTTATCTGAAGCTTTCTTTACTGCTGTTGGTCTTTCCGCTTGGAAAGACGCTGTTACATTTGGCATTTTGATTTTAGTACTTTTAGTAAAACCTACTGGTTTGCTAGGGCATAAAATACAAGAGAAAGTTTAAGGAGGGGGATATAATGAAAACAACTTATAAAAAAATCCCTATGCCTTTGCGTTATGGCATAAATACAGTGCTTATTGCAGTGTTGTTTGCATTAGTAGCTGTTTTGAGCACAAACTTTCTTTCAATTTATCAAAATAAAATGTTGTTATTAGTTGGTATTAATATCATACTAGCAATTTCTTTAAATGTGGCAACTGGCTTTTTGGGTCAGCTACCACTTGGTCATGCTGGCTTTATGGCAGTTGGTGCTTATACTTGCGCACTGTTTACAAAATATAGCACACTACCAGAGGGAATAAGCTTTTTTATAGGGCTTGTGCTAGGTATGGTTATGGCGGGTATATTTGGAATATTAATTGGTGTACCGGCTTTGCGCTTAACAGGTGACTACTTAGCTATTTTAACACTGGGGTTTGGCGAAATTATTCGTATCACTTTAAATAATATAGATAGTGTTATTGGTAGAGATTTATTTTATGGCGCAAAAGGTCTTAAAAATATACCCAAATACTCTGATTATATAAGCGTGTTTATATGTGTTGTAGTAGCTTGTTTTGCTATACACACTTTAATGAAATCTCGCCACGGGCGTGCTATATTAGCTGTGCGTGATAATGAAATTGCAGCTGAATCTTGTGGTGTGCAAACGACATACTATAAAGTTATGGCGTTTTCGTTTTCAGCGGCTATAGCTGGCCTTGCTGGTGGCTTATACGCTTGTTACATAGGTGTTTTAAATCCATCTAACTTTGGATTTATGAAATCTATTGAAATACTTGTTATGGTTGTGCTTGGTGGTATGGGCTCTATTATAGGCTCTGTGCTTTCGGCAACTGTGCTAACAGTTTTGCCAGAGGTATTGCGTGAAGTTGTTGTTGCGGACGCTCGCATGGTTGTGTATGCGTTAATACTAGTTTTAATGATGATATTTAAGCCAGGTGGTTTATTAGGTGCTTATGATTTTTCTATGAGTCGCATACTTGAAAAATTAATCAACTTTAAATCTAAAACCAACAAAGCAAAAGAGGAGGGCAAAGCTAGTGAGTGATAAATTATATAGCATACCTAGCGGTGGCTTTTTAACAGAGCGCGATAAAAACTTTCGCCCTATATTAGATGTACGTGGTCTTGGTATAGATTTTGGCGGGTTAACCGCTGTTGATGATTTTAACTTAATGATAGGCAAAAAAGAAATTGCTGGTTTAATAGGCCCTAACGGTGCTGGCAAGACAACAGTTTTTAACTTGCTAACTAATGTTTATCAGCCAACACGTGGTTCAATTTTAATCGATAACGTGCCAACTGTAGGTAAAAAAACTTTTCAAATTAACCGTATGGGTGTTGCACGTACTTTCCAAAATATACGTTTGTTTCAAAAAATGTCTGTTATAGATAACGTTAAAGTTGGCCTTAATGAGTCAACCAAGTATGATTTAGGCTCTGCAATTTTACGCTTGCCAAATTATTGGAAAGCTGAAAAACAAGCTACGGAAAAAGCCATGCAACTGCTATCCATTTTTAATATGGAGGATATGGCAAATACATTAGCTGGTAGCTTGCCTTATGGTGCGCAGCGCCGACTTGAGATTATACGTGCACTTGCTACTGAGCCAAAACTACTGCTTTTGGATGAACCAGCTGCTGGCATGAACCCATCTGAAACAGCAGATTTAATGAACACTATACGTAAAATTCGTGATGATTTTGGCATAGCTATAATGCTTATAGAGCATGACATGAGCCTTGTTATGGGTATTTGTGAGGGTATAGCAGTTTTAAACTTTGGTCGTTTAATTGCAAAAGGTACGCCAGATGATATACGTGGTAACCAAGCTGTTATCGAAGCATATCTTGGCAAAAAGGAGGATTAAACGTGGCAAATACAGTTTTAAAAGTAGAAGATTTAAACGTTTATTATGGCGCAATACATGCAATACATGGCATATCTTTCCATGTTGATGAGGGTGAGATAGTAACCCTTATAGGTGCAAACGGCGCAGGTAAATCAACAAATCTAAAAACAATTTCTGGTTTATTACGCAGTAAAACAGGCGATATTATTTTTAGAGATAAAAGCATAAAAACTTTGCCAGCGCATAAAATTGTACAGTCAGGACTTGCGCACGTGCCAGAGGGCAGACACGTGTTTTTACGCATGAGCGTGCTCGAGAATCTAGAAATGGGCGCATACACACAAAACAAAAGTACAATTGCACCTAACTTAGAGCGTGTTTTTGCACGTTTTCCTCGTTTAAAAGAGCGACGCAAACAAATGGCGGGTACACTTTCAGGTGGCGAGCAACAAATGCTCGCTATGGGGCGTGCTATGATGAGCGGAGCAAATATATTAATGCTTGATGAACCATCAATGGGCCTTGCACCGCTTTTAGTTGCTGAAATTTTTGAAATTATTAAGGATCTTAATAAAGAGGGTATGACAATTTTGTTAGTTGAGCAAAATGCTCAAATGGCGCTTTCTGTAGCACACCGAGCATATGTTTTAGAAACAGGCAAGATTGTTATGGAGGGAACTGGTGCTGAATTACTAACAAACGAAAAAGTACAAAGTGCATATTTAGGTGGTTGATATTTTATATTTTGTTGCTTTTAAATAGTAAATTCAATAAATTTGTGTTAAAATAACACTTGAATTTTAAAGCTAAAACTGTTTTAATATATAAAGTGGTATTTTAACTAGCTAAAGTATTTTAGTTAGTTTTTTATCACAGTACAACTTTAGATATGATGATAGGGAGTAAGCTAATGAGAGAGTATATTATAACTACTGATAACAATTCTGATTTACCAGATAGTTTTTATGTAGAAAATAATTTGCCAGTTGTTTTTTTAAGCTATAGTTTAAATGGTAAAAATTACGATTGGGGCAAAAAAGAGCAATCAATAAAAGAGTTTTATGATGAAGTTCGCGCAGGTGGTATGCCTGTTACACAACAAATCAACCCAGAAAATTGCAAAGATATGTTTGAACCTATAGCAAAAGAGGGGAAAGATATTTTGCACATTGCTTTTAGCTCAGGTTTAAGTGGTAGCTACAATAGTAGCTGTATAGCGGCTGAGGAAATTAAAGAGCTATATCCAGATGTTAAAGTTGCAACTATTGATAGCCTTTGTGCTTCTATGGGGCAGGGTTTGCTAGTTTACGAAGCACTAAAGCGCCAAAAAGCAGGCATGTCTATGGATGATTTAGTAACATGGCTTGAAGAAGTAAAAACTAGAATCATACATGAAGTTGTAGTTGAGGATTTATTCCACTTGCAACGTGGTGGCCGTGTTAGCAAGGCAGCAGCATTTGTTGGCTCAGCACTTGGTATGAAACCAGTTTTAAGCATTAATGCAGAGGGCAAACTAAACCCATTAAGCAAACAACGTGGCAAAAACAAAGCTATTGCGACTATATCAGATAGTGTTGCAAAAAACATATGTTTTGATGAAGGTTATGAAACTGTTTGCATTACACATAGTGATTGTATAAGTGATGCAAAAGAGTTAGAACAACAAATTAAAGCAAAAACCAAAGTTACAAATATTATAATTAGTGATATTGGCCCCACAATTGGTGCACATACAGGTTGTGGCACGGTTGCAGCTTTTTATTTCGGCAAAAGCAGATAAAACAAAAAAGGCATAACGCAAAATTTTGCGTTATGCCTTTTTACATGTTATAAAATTGTGAAAAGTGACAATGAAATTTGACATTTTATGTGCTAAATGTTATACTTTTGGTGTGTAATTTATCAAAAGGGTAGTAGGTGTAGAATGAACGAAATGCAAAAATCTAGTAACAAGTGGTTATTTGTGCTTACTTGGTCAATTTTATCTATAGTAACGACCACTAGCATTTATGCATACGTGTGGTATATCTTTTTTAAAGATGTTATAGCAAACCCATTTTATAGGCGTGGAAACTGGTTTGTTATTGTGTTATATGTTTTATTAGTTTATTTTTTTACTACTTTTTTGCATGGATATAATATAGGCGTAAACAGAGTTTTAGAACTGATTTATTCTCATGGAGTTTCAATTTTTTTAACAAATTTATTCACCTATTTTCAGATTGTACTAATGAAACTTGAGTTTTTTGTCCCTTATGTTTTAATAATCATGTCAATAGTGCAGTTTTTTATAATGGGATTTTTCATTTTTATTGGAAATAAATTGTTTTATAATATATTCCCCCCTAAAAACATATTAGTTATAACTTCAGATGGTAAAACGAATGATATTACTTTAAAAATGATGCTATTACATAAAAAATATAAAATTACAGAAGTGGTAAATTACTATGATTTGACAAAGGATGAGTTAAGAGAAAAGATAATTAAAAATAAAGCAGTTTTATTGTCGGAATCAAATAAAGAATTGCAGAGTTTGCTGTTACCAATTTGTTTTGAGATAGGGCGTAATATATATTTTTATCCATCGGTTGAAAATATTATGGCAAGTGCAACTGATAAAAAAACAGTTATCGATACCCCGCTTTTACTATGTAAAAACTCAGGTTTTTCTGGTGAAATATTAATTGTAAAACGTATAATTGATATAATTGGATCTATTGTATTATTAGTTGTATCTTTTCCGATTGTGCTTATAATTGCTTTGTTAATAAAGCTAGAGGATGGAGGAACTATATTTTTTACTCAAGAGCGGTTAACAAGAGGCGGTTTGAAGTTTAAACTTTATAAATTTCGTAGTATGGTTGTTGCAGCTGAACCTGATGGTATCGCAAGGTTAGCGAAACAAAATGATGATAGAATAACAAAAATCGGAAAATTTATTAGAAGAACTCGTTTAGATGAAATTCCGCAATTTATAAATATTCTAAAAGGCGATTTAACCTTTGTTGGCCCGAGGCCTGAACGTCCAGAAATAGCTAAGGAGTATGAAAAAACTTTACCAGAGTTTAATTATAGACTAAAAGTAAAAGCAGGTCTGACAGGTTATTCTCAAGTTGTAGGTAAGTATAATACCACACCACAAGATAAATTGTTGTTGGATTTGTATTATATTAAAAATTGTTCAATACTGTTTGATTTTGAAATATTACTCATGACAGCTAAAGTTTTATTATTAGCAGATAGCACACAAGGTGTGCAGTAGCTTACTTTACCAATTAAAAAATAAAATAAATATTGCAGGCTCTTGCTATACAGGCCCGCTCATAATGCACATCACCACCAGCTTTTTCGTGGGTGGTTTGCATAAGTAGTTTACCAATACTCTGCCTTTAATATTTTTTATCTACACCTAAATCAGTGATATAAAACAAGCCCTTACTAACGTGGAAATCAATCCACAAAGATTATTAATTTTTTTGCTATAAAAAGCAGCCTTCTATGTATTTATTTTATCATAGAAGGCTGCTTTTTATATATATTTATTTGTTTTTTATTACTATGTCATTTTTATCACAAAAATCGCTCAATTCTTTAGGAATAGCACCGTTTGTTAATAATACATCTATATCTTTTAGTGTGGAATATGTCATTAAGGCAGTGTAATTGTACTTGCTCATATCAGCCATTAAGTATATTTTTCCGCTTTTTGAAATTGCCATTTCTTTTATGCCAGATTCGAGCGGCGAGGAGTTAGTGACACCTTTATCTATTGAAAAACCAGTGGTAGACATAAAAGATTTCGAAATATTAAATTGTGATAAAAATTCTATCGATAAAGGTCCAACTAATGATAAAGTATCGCGCAACAATTCACCAGGTAAAGAAATTACACTTATACTTGGATATTTAACAGCACTTATTAAAATATTTAAATTGTTGGTTATAATAGTTACTCTTTTGTTTTCAATGTAATCAATAATTTTAGTAGTTGTTGTGCCGCTATCTATATAAATTGTATCGCCATCTTCAATTTCATCACCTGCAAGCATAGCAATATTTAGTTTTTGCTCACTATTTACGTTAGAGCGTTGGGTGTAACTGCTGAGAGTGTTTTCGCCCTTATTGGGCACAGTTACACCACCGTAAGTTTTAATAATGCTTGTGTTTTTTACAATGTAATCTATATCTCTACGTATAGTGTTTTTGGATACAGAGAATTTTTCCATTAATTCGTCTAAGCTAACGTTCTTTTTTTCATAAATATAATTTTCGATTTCTGTAATTCTTATTGTTCTCATAATATGCCTCATACTTTATAAATTTAAATATACCATACGTGTAGCTTTGCGGTTAACTAAATTGATAACAAATTTAGTTATAATCATTTGATTTTATCAAAATCATTGTACTTATGGTGCAATATTAACATTAATTTAACCAATAGTCAAGCATTTGACGGCATATTTTTCAATAAATACCAGTTTTATTGATATAAAATTACAAGTATGATGTTAAGTTATGGTAAACAATACGTGTTTTAAGTGCTTTATAAGTGTAAATGGAAGCTCAAAAAAATGTAATTCAAAAAGATGAAAATATTAGTATTTAGTTCATATTTATAATTTAGCATTATAAATATTGATAAATCATTATTACTTAGTAAAGAAAAAATGGTAATGTTGGAAAGGAGAATTGTTTTTTAATTTGAAAAATAATAATTAAGGTTTTAATTATGCAAAATATTGTTCAAAAAATTGAACATATTTTGAGTAAACTTAAGAAAAATATGTAATTGCATTATATTTGTGCCATATTTACAAAAAATAAATAATTATTTATTTCTTTTGACAAAACAATAACAAAGCATATTGACATTGTTATGTGTACATGTTACAATGATGTTATCAAAATATGACCAGAAAAAAATCAACAGATATTGAAACAGGAGTTTAGATATGGATAAAGAATTTGGATACCCCCAATATAACCAAAATGATGAGAAAATACTCACAACTTATCAAAACGAGTTTAAAGATATGTTGATGGATATTATGCTTAAAAAGTTAAAAAAAGGTGAAAGTATAGATATTTGTAAAGTAGGTGAAGAAACAGCAGTTTTGTTAATTCAGGGACAAATTGAAATTGTTGTTGATGGAAACACTATTAACGCTCAAAGAAACGATGTTTTTACACAAAATCCTTGGTGTGTGCATTTTAGCGAAAAAAATTCCATAAAATTTACAGCTTTAATGGATAGTGAAATACTAATACAATCCACACACAACACAAATAATTTTGAAACTAAAATATATAAACCTGAAGAAATTTCCTGGGTATATTCAGGTAAGGGGTTGTTTGGTGATACCGCAAATAGGCGAGTAAGTACTATATTTGATTATAATAACGCACCATATTCAAACATGGTTATGGGTGAAGTTTTAAATGATAGAGGTAATTGGTCATCTTTTGTACCACATAGCCACCAACAACCAGAAGTTTACTATTTTAAATTTGATAGACCAGAAGGCTTTGGCGCTAGTTTTATAGGCGATAACGTTTACAAAATTAAAGATGGCAGTTTTAGTGCTATTGGTGGTGGATATACACACCCACAAGTTACTGCTCCAGGCTATCAAATGTATACATGCTGGATGATAAGACACCTAGATGGTAACCCTTGGACAACACGTGAAGATGACCCAGAATATACTTGGCTTTACGAAGCGAAGTTTGAAAATGATTAGGAGGGGTTTAAATGCCTTTGGTAAAAATGTCTACTTTACTTAAAAAAGTAAAAGACACAGATATAGCAGTAGGTGCTTTTAACGTAAGCAATATGGAAATGGTAATAGGGGCTGTTAAAGCAGCACAAGAAGCAAACACACCAATAATATTGCAAATAGCTCAAGGTAGGCTTAGACATTCGCCGTTACAAACACTAGCACCCATAATGGTTGAAGCTGCGAAAAATGCAAGTGTGGATATAGCAGTGCATTTAGATCACGGTAAAACTATTGAATGTGCAAAACAAGCACTTGATTACGGGTTTACATCAATAATGTATGATGGGTCTGATTTGCCGTTAGAAGAAAATATAAAAAATACAAATGAATTTTCAAAACTTGCTAGAAGTTACGGTGCAGATATAGAGGCTGAAATTGGCATAGTTGGCGGTAGCGAAGACGAAACAGACGGACACGAATGTAAAGGTACAAATATTAATGATGCAGTAACTTTTTTAAATTCTGCTGATATTGATGCTCTTGCAGTTGCCATTGGTAACGCACACGGATTATATAAAGGTGTGCCGAAATTAGATTTTGAACGCTTAAAAGCATTGCATGATAACTTAGATATACCGCTAGTATTACATGGTGGTACAGGTATTTTACCTTTGGATTATCAGTTATGCGCTGAAAACGGAATGTGCAAAATTAACATTGCAACAAACAACTTTATGGCATTTACAAATAGTGTTAAAGATTACATAAACAGTACAGCAGAACCAAATTATTTTGAAATGAACGAAAAAATGGTAGATGGTGTATGTGAAAGCATAGAAAAGCATATACATGTTTTTAACAAAGGAGAAATTGATGAGCATTATAAACTTTGATGCAAGCCGCCCGCTTGATATGATACTTATTGGTAGGGTAGCAATAGATTTTAACCCAGTAGATTACTTTCAAACTTTATCACAAAGCACTACTTTTAAAAAATATGTGGGTGGCTCACCTGCAAATATAGCAGTTGGTCTTTCAAGGCTAGGTAAAAAGTGTGGTTTTATTGCACGTGTTTCTGATGATCGCTTTGGTGATTTTGTAACAGAAAATTTTGAGAGCGAAGGTATTGATACAAATCATATAAAAAGATGTACAAATGGCGAAAAACTAGGCTTAACTTTTACAGAAATACTTACAGAAAGCGAAAGTAGTATTTTAATGTACAGAAATATGGCAGCGGATTTAGCAGTTTGCGTAGATGATGTAGATGAAGAATATATCAAAACAAGTAAATCTGTTTTAATTTCAGGTACAGCACTTTGCCAAAGCCCCTCAAGGGAGGCTGCGCTTAAAACGTTGATGCTTGCGCGTAAAACGAATACACCTATCATTTTTGATATAGATTATAGAAATTACAATTGGAACAATAATGATGAGCTACATATTTATTACGCTATGGTCGCAAGAGAAGCAGATATTATTTTAGGTTCAAGAGAAGAATATGACTTAACAGAGGGTTTAATTTGCAAAGATATGACAGACGAGCAATCTGCAGAATATTGGACAAATTTTAACGCAAAAATAGTTGTTATCAAGCACGGCAAAAAAGGCTCAACTGCATATACAAAAGATGGGCAAAAATATCAAATAAAGCCATTCCCTGTAAAAGCGCTTAAATCTTTTGGCGGTGGCGATGGTTATGCCTCAGCGTTCTTATACGGTATTTTGGAGGGTATTAATATACAGGATAGTCTTGAATTAGGTAGTGCCTCAGCGGCAATGCTTGTTGCAAGCCATGGCTGTAGCCCAGATATGCCAACTATAGAGCAAGTGAAAACCTTTATTAATGAAAGTAAAGAAAAACACGGCGAAATGATTGCAAGAGTTTAAGGAGAATGATATGTCAAACATTAAAATGACAGTAGGACAGGCACTTGTAAAGTTTTTAGAAAACCAATATGTTAGCTTTGATGGTGTTGAAACAAAATTTGTTGATGGATATTTTACTATATTTGGTCATGGAATAGTTGTTGGTCTTGGTGCAGCACTTGAAGAGAAACGTGGCGAAATAAAAGTGTATCAGGGTAAAAACGAGCAAGGCATGGCACACGTTGCAATGGCTTTTGCAAAACAAAATAATAGAAGAAAAATCATACCTTGCGCTTCTTCAATAGGTCCTGGTGCGGCAAATATGGTTACAGCAGCAGCTTGTGCTACTGTTAACAACATACCTCTTTTACTTTTACCTGGTGATTCTTTTGCAACACGCCAACCAGACCCAGTTTTACAGCAAATTGAACAAAGCAACAATTTAAATGTTACGACAAACGATGCCTTTAAACCTGTTACTAAATATTGGGATAGAGTGTCAAGGCCAGAACAGTTAATGTCTGCTATGATAAATGCAATGCGTGTATTAACAGATGTTGCAGATACAGGTGCAGTTTGTATAGCTTTACCACAAGATGTACAAGGCGAAAGTTATGAATACCCTGATTACTTCTTTAAAAAACGTGTACATGTTATAGACAGACAGCCATCACAAGAAAGCCGTGTCATCAGCTTAGCGAGCGCAATGTCAAAAAGTAAAAAACCTTTTGTTATTTGCGGTGGCGGTGTTAGATACTCTGAAGCGGGAAAAGAATTACTAGAATTTTGCGAAAAATTTAATATACCAGTAGGCGAAACACAAGCAGGTAAATCTGCTTGCATATCATCACATACACATAACTTAGGTGGTGTAGGTGTAACGGGTAATGCAGCGGCAAATGAGCTTATAAAACAAGCTGATTTTATATTAGCAATTGGTACAAGACTAAGTGATTTTACAACTTCATCAAAGAGCTTTTTTTCAAAAGAAGATGTTGTAGTTGGCAGCATTAATGCCAGCAGATTTCACAGTTACAAGGCCGATGCGACTGCTTGTGTAGGTGATGCAAAAACTGTTTTAATGCAATTAAGTGAGCAGCTAGTAAAACACAATTATAAATCTACATATACAGATGAAATATCAACAGCAAAAGCAAACTGGGCTATAGAAATGCAAAGATTAGCAGATTATAAATATGATGCTAATTTTGAACCACTAGTAAAAGAACGTGAGGAACGTAGCATTGAAGAATTTGCGAAACTAACTGGTTGTATGTTAACACAAACTGAAGTTATTTGCGCTATACGCAAAACAATAGCAGGCGATAGTATTATAACAGGCGCATCTGGCAGTTTACCTGGTGATTTACAGCGCATGTGGGAAACAGATGCAGTTGATAGTTATCATATGGAGTATGGTTATTCTTGCATGGGTTATGAAGTTAGCTCAGCACTTGGTGCAAAAATTGCTCAGCCAGAAAGAGAAGTATACTCAATGCTTGGCGATGGTAGTTATTTAATGTTACACTCAGAGCTAGTTACAGCTTTGCAAGAAGATAAAAAAATAAATGTATTGCTTTTTGATAACTCTGGTTTTGGTTGCATAAACAATTTGCAAATGGGTAGCGGTATAGGTAGTTTTATGACAGAATTCCGCTATGTAGATGAAAATGGCGACCATACAGGTGCATTAATGCATATTGATTATGCAAAATCAGCAGAGGGGTATGGAGCAAAAACATATAGTGTAAAAACTATGGAAGAATTAATTTTTGCATTGGAAGATGCAAAAAAACAAAAAGTTTCGACACTTATTGATATAAAAGTATTACCAAAAACAATGACAAGTGGTTATGGTGCATGGTGGCACGTAGGTGTTGCGTCAACCTCAAACCGTCCACAAATTGCTCAAGTATGCAAGGCTAAAGATGAACAACTAAAAAATACAAAAAAATATTAATGGAGGAAATACCCATGTTAAATAAAGAAAAAATCTCACTTGCAATAGCGCCTATAGGTTGGACAAATGATGATATGCCTGATTTAGGCGCTGAAAATACCTTTGAGCAATGCATTAGTGAAATGGCACTTGCGGGTTTTAAAGGCTGCGAAGTTGGCAATAAATATCCTAGCGATAGAGATGTTTTAAAACATGCTTTGGATTTAAGAGGTTTGACAATTTGCAATCGTTGGTTTTCAACATTTTTAGTTTCAAAACCATTTGAAGAAACTGCAAAGGATTTTGAAAAAGAACTTGATTTTTTAAAATTTATGGGCGCAAAAGTTATAGGCGTTTCTGAGCAAAGCTATAGCATACAAGGCTTGGAAAAATCAATTTTTGATGATAAATATGTTATGAACGATGCCGAATGGGACTTGCTATGCGATGGGCTTAACAAATTAGGCCGCATAGCTAATGAAAAAGGTATGTCGCTAACATTCCACCACCATATGGGCACAGTTGTTCAAACTGAAGAAGAAATTGATAGAATGATGGAAAACACAGATCCTCAATATGTTAATTTATTGCTTGATACAGGTCACCTTACATATTGCGATGTTGATCCACTTGCGATAATGAAAAAATACGGTGCAAGAATTAAACATATACATTTAAAAGATGTACGCCCTGCAATGGTGCAAGAAGTTAAAAATGCAAAAGGTAGCTTTTTACAAGGTGTACGAATGGGAACATTTACAGTACCAGGTGATGGTGTTGTCGATTTTGCACCTATATTTAAAGCAATTGAAGAAATGGATTATTCTGGCTGGGTAGTTATTGAAGCAGAGCAAAACCCAGCAATTGCAAACCCATTTGAGTACGCTTTAAAAGGACGTAAATATATAGCTGAACTAACAGGTTTATAATAATTATTGGAGGATAAAAAAATGATTAATGTAGGAATTATCGGAGCAGGCCGTATTGGTAAAGTACACGCACAAAGCATTTGCAACTTTGTTAAAAATGCTAATGTTAAAAGCATAGCAGATCCATTTATGACACCAGAAACTAAAGACTGGGCACTTTCAATGGGTATAAAAGAAGTGTATGATGATTATAAATTAATACTAGCAGATAAAGAAATTGACGCTGTTTTAATTTGCTCTTCAACAGATACACACTCACCAATTTCAGTTGAAGCTATTAACGCTGGCAAGCATGTGTTCTGTGAAAAACCTATTGATTATGATATAGCTAAAATTGCAATGGTGCAAGAAGCATTAAAGGGTAAATCTTTAAAATATCAAGTCGGGTTTAATCGCCGTTTTGACCATAACTTTAAAGCTGTTAGAACAGCAGTTGAAAACGGAAATGTAGGTGATGTACATATTGTTAAAATTACATCACGTGACCCTAATCCACCAAGTGCAGAATATGCAGCTGTTTCAGGCGGTATGTTCCTAGACATGACAATACATGATTTTGACATGGTGCGTTATTTGTCTGGCTCTGAAGTGAGCGAAGTTTACGTGCAATCAGCAGTTTTAGTAGACCCTGAAATTGGCAAAGCTGGCGATGTTGATACAGCTATTATTTCAATGAAACTTGAAAACGGCGCACTTGCTGTTATAGATAATAGCCGTCGTGCAGCTTATGGTTATGACCAAAGAGCAGAAGTTTTTGGTAGCAAAGGCATGGCGTCTTGTGAGAACGATACTGTTTCAAATGTAAAAATTGCTACTGAGGATAATGTTGCAAACGAAAAACCACTATATTTCTTCCTTGAAAGATACATGCAAGCTTTTTCTAGCGAGGTTACAGAGTTTATCGATGCAATAGTGAACGATACTGATGTACCAGTAAACCAAGAGGACGGCTTACAAGCAGTTTTGATTGGTTTAGCGGCAAAAAAATCTGTGCAAGAACAACGTCCAGTTAAAATTAGCGAAATAAAATAATATAATTAAGATTATCTTTGCCGAAAAAAATCCAAGAACTTAGTATAATTTATAAGGAGATATATAATGAGCGAAATTAAAAATTTACCTTATTTTGTAGGTGGCGAGATGTTACAATCTGAAACCACAAAATATTTAGACGCATACAACCCAAGTACAGGCGAAGTTCTTGCTAAAGTACCATGCTGTACAGAAAACGAAGTAGAAAAAGCAATTGCAGCAGCTAAAACAGCATATACATCTTGGAGCACAACACCTGTTATGAAACGTGTAAAAGTGCTTTATAATGTTAGAGATTTGCTTATTAAAAATATGGATGAGTTAACTGTACTTTTAGCAAAAGAGCACGGTAAAGTTTTAAGCGAAGCTCAAGGTGATGTGCTAAAAGCAATTGAAGGCACAGAACAAGCTATAACAGCAACAAATAACTTAAAAGGCGAAAGCATGATGAATGCTTCCTCTGGATACGATACAGTATTATACAGAGAATCAATAGGTGTTTTTGCTGGTATTGTTCCTTTTAACTTTCCTGCTATGATACCAATGGGTTGGATGACACCTATGTGTATTGCTTGTGGTAATACAATAGTATTAAAAGCAGCAAGTTTTACACCACAATCTTGTCTACGTATTGCCGAATTATATAAAGAAGCAGGTTTGCCTGATGGTGTTTTAAACATTGTTACTTGTAGCCGTAACGAGGCAGAAATATTCCTAAAACATAAAGATGTTAAAGGTATATCTTTTGTTGGTTCAACAGGTGTTGGCAAGCATATTTATTCAACAGCAGCAGCACATGGTAAACGTGTGCAAGCATTATGTGAGGCTAAAAACCACGCACTTGTTTTAAACGATGCTCATATTAAACGCACAGCAGCTGGTATAATCAATGCTGCATTTGGCTGTGCTGGCGAACGTTGTATGGCATTACCTGTAGTTGTAGCTCAAGAGGGTATAGCAGACGCCTTAGTTGCAGAACTTAAAAACCTTGCAGAAAAAATGGTAGTTGGACCAGCATATGAAGCTACAAGTGCAATGGGTCCAGTAGTAAACGAAAAACACAAACAAAGTGTAATTAACTGGATAAACAAAGGCATAGAAGAAGGCGCTGAGCTAGTTTTAGACGGCAGAAATTGCGAAGTTAAAGGCTTTGAAAATGGTTTTTATTTAGGACCAACAATTTTAGATAATGTTACCCCAGAAATGTCAGTAGGTAATGACGAAATATTTGGACCAGTGTTGTGCGTAAAACGTGTAAAAACATTTGAGGAAGGCGTAGAACTTATGAACGATAACGCTTTTGCTAATGGTAGTGTTATCTTTACACAAAGTGGTTATTATGCTAGAGAGTTTTCAGCTCGTACACATGGTGGCATGGTTGGCATAAATGTAGGCATACCAGTGCCAGTGGGTATCTTCCCATTTAGTGGACACAAAGATAGTTTCTTCGGCGATTTACATTGCCTAGGTAAAGATGGGTTCTTGTTCTACACAGAAAGTAAAGTGGTTACATCACATTGGTTTGATGAAATTGAAGGACAAAATACAAATGTTTCTACATGGGACGGTACAATTTAATCATTATATATAAGTAAATAATAATATAATGTTTACCACCTATTGCTTTTATGCAATGGGTGGTAATATTAATATTAACTATTTGAAAATAGTTATAAAGGAGATAAACATAAAGTGGATATTTTCAGGGAAATTATGTCTATAGATTTAAGAGAAATTACATTGATTTCGATTATTGTACGCATATTTTTTTCAATAGTTTTAGGTGGTATTTTAGGCATTGAACGTGGCTTAAAAAACAGGCCAGCTGGTTTGCGTACATATATGCTTGTTAGTTTAGGTGCATGTGCAGTTTCGCTTACAAACCAATATGTGGCACAAGTTTTTGACACTAGCGACCCTGTGCGTATGTCTGCACAAGTTATAAGCGGCATTGGTTTTTTAGGTGCTGGTACAATAATTGTTACAAGCAGAAACAAAGTAAAAGGTTTAACCACAGCCGCAGGCCTTTGGACAGCTGCTTGTCTTGGAATAGCAATAGGTATAGGTTTTTATGAAGTAGCTTTAGTTGCTGGTTTTGGTGTTATTGCAATATTAACAGTGTTGCATAATGTTGATAATTTTGTTAAAAAGAATGCTAAAACAATAGATTTATATATAGAGTTAAAGAAAAATACAACACTTAGGCGTTTTTTGAGATATACTCACGAAAAAGAGTTTGAAACAAGCAATATTCAAATGGAAGAAGATAACGTAGCGGATGTTTGTGCTTTTATTGTAACATTAAAAAGCGTAAATAAAATTACACGTGAAGATATGTTATTAGCTGTACGAGAGTTTCCAGGATTAAGACATCTTGAAGAAATTTAATAGTTTTATATAAAAAGGCTAAGAGCAAGCAATTTTGATTAATTGCTTGCTCTTAGCCTTTAGTTTAGTATATGTAAATTACTTTTTCCAGCCATCTGGTAGATATTTTTGTGTGCCTTCAATCATTTCGCAAAGCATTTCACGTAATTGTGTATTCGTCAATCTATCTTTTACGATAGGGTCATTTGCAAGTGCTTTTAAAGCAAGCTCAAAATCACAAGTATTTGCTGCATTTAAAATCATTTCATGATTATCAACATGTGGGTTAATTAACTCAAGTAAAGTTTGTGGTAACGCGCCTGCATGAACAGTTTGGACACTATCTTTTGAAAAAACAGCGTTTGTTTCAACAACAGCACTAGCAGGTAAATTAGATATTTGCAAGTTTGCATTTGGTACATTTACATTAGTTACAAATTTGCCTAAACCACACAAAGCTTTAATTTGTTTTATGCCTTCTTCACCGCTTAGTTTGTTAACATCCATTTCTTCCTCACCGCTAAGTAATCTTTCACTTCTTGCTAAGCGTTTTTCAAGATCAGCTTTTCTGTAAGATACAGTAGTTAAGCCAAATTTATAGTCAGAAACAGTTTGTGGATCTTTTAGATACATATCACCAGGCATAAATTCTGCTAGGTGACGGTCGCCAGCAGCAGCGATGTAACCATACTTATTAAATAACTCAAATTTTACTCTATGTGCACACTCAAAAGTGGAGTTTGCCCAGTTTTTATCTGGTTCGTTATAACCTTCTTCAAAATTGTTTTTTACAAATTCTTTGTAAATAGGGAACAAATCTAAACCTTTGCAACTAGCTTTATCAAACCAAGTAAAGTGATTAATGCCTAAAACATTAACATCAATATCTTCACGCTTAATATCAGTTTCTCCAGTGTGTTCCATAAACACATGTGCTAGTATTTTTTGTGTACCAAAAACCTCATGGCAACACCCAAAAGCTTTTATTTCAGGGAACGCATGGTAAAGTGTTTTAACACAAATTGTCATTGGGTTAGTATAGTTAATTACCCATGCATTTGGAGAATGTTCTTTAATTGCATTTGCAATTTCTGTAAACATTGGTATGGTTCTTAAAGCACGCACTAACCCACCAGGGCCAGCTGTATCGCCAACGGATTGATAAATGCCATATTTTTCAGGTGTATGCACGTCGTATTCCATCTCATCGAATGTGCCTGGTAATATAGATATAACTACAAAATCTGTGCCAGTTAAAGCTTCTTTGAGCGTTGGTGCTGTTACATATTTCCATTTACCATCACGATCACTTTTTGCAGTTATTTCGTTGCCAATTTTTTTGTTGTTTTCGGCTGCTTGTGTATCTATATCATATAGTGTTATTGTGCCACTGATATCTTTTTCAGCAGATAAATCATTGATGAAATTCCATGCCCAGCCACGGCTACCACCGCCTATGTATGTAATGTTAATATCGCTAACTTTATTATTGTTGTAAATCATGGTATTATACCTTTCCTTTATAATTTAAATGTTTTGTTAATCGTTAAAAAAATATTCTTTAATAAATTTTGCAACGCCTGATGACCATCCATGGCAAAGAGAATGTCTAAATCCTACATAACAGTGTGCACCAAAATCGCCATGTATATCTAACATCCCTTCTTGAGGGAATTCATCAATTCTGCCGCTATTTTCAAGCCAATCTATGCTAAAATCTTCCCAAAATGATGTTGCGCCTCTGTCTAACATTCCACCGTAATATTCTTTGCAAATTTCCTTTGCATATTCCTTGGAGGTGTTATCTGCAATGGCCTTTAGCATGTAATAGCTAAAAAATGTAGAAAGTCCTTTTGCACCACCTTTTATTAAAAGTTTAACCTCTTCTTCAGATAATTTGCCATTAGCCCAATATTTTAAAGAGAGCACAGATTTATTAATAGCAGGTGAAATCTCTTTTTTTCGCAGTTTTGTTAGCAAGTTTTCCCATGTAGAAGTATCTTTGCTAAATTTGTTTAGTAGTTTAATTGCGCAGTTACATGCAATTATGTTTAGTGCTCTAACTCCGGACATTTCATCTACCTGACCTGATGTGGGCCAATCTATAATAATTCTATCTTTATAATGCAAACTACCATCCTCATGTACAAGTGGAAGTAATTGTGCACCTATTATTTCTACTCGTGAAATCATCTCTTGAGCAAAATCATCGCAACTTGTTGCGTCGTAATAATCAGATAAAATTATCACCCACCACATGCTATATGTAACAATACCGTTCATCCATTCATCATGTGGAGTAAAAGATTCAACAAATCTCATGGAGTTTTCAATCTTTTGGACACGCCCGTATATAGATGTAAGCGCTTCCATTTCGGGGTGCATATCGCCTATCCAAACTAATCTGTCACGTTTTATACCATCCCAAATTAAATCATTAGCAGAGCAAAGGTCAACAGTGTATTTTGCTACATCAAAAATTTCTTTTAGTCGTTTATCGCTACCATTATATTCGTATATACTAGGTAGGTTTAATAACTTACTTTGTGCAACTATGCTTTTTATTTTAACGCTACCCGTAGATATTAAATCGATGCGTACAAACCTAAAGCCGCTTTCTATGTATGTCATATCAGCAAGGTGTATAAGCTGTGTTTCGTAATCTCTTAATGCGTGTGCATTGGTTGCGTTTTGCTTACCACCTAAATCACTACAAGCTTCTGTGAGAGATTCTCCAGTTCTAATTCTGATAGTGTGGGCGTTAGCCTCAAATGTTAAAATGCGAATACTAGCGACAATTTCTTTGCCAAAATCTAAAATAACATATCCGCCTTGATGTAATGTAACATAAGATTTTTCAAATTTTGAAATTTGCAAATCTTTTTTAATTAAAAGTGAATTTTCGTTTTCTGCTTTTTCAGCTTTGATTATTTTAGCAGGGTATAATGTTTGAAGTAATGTATCCATAATTATTACCTTAATTATTAAAATTATTTGTATATCCAGTTGCCATTTAAGCTGTAGCTGTATGCCACACCAATGCTTGCGTTATAATCAAACATAGTTTTTTCATCTTCAGGGCCTGAAGCGTGGTAGAGCAAAATGTAAAGCTCTTTATTTGCAATAGATGATGCATCAATCACAAAACCTGCTGTTATGCGCCCTTTTGCCCAATTCCAATCGTTTTGACCTAATGTTATGCATTTGTCGTCGTCGTGCCAATCAATAAGATTGGTTGAATGTTTAACACCAATACCGTTGTGTGGCGAATGATAAAGATAATATAAACCTTTATTTTCAATTACACAAACGTTTTCACCACCGTTTATATTACCCTCGAATTTCCAATTTTTTAAATCGCTACTGCTAGAGTAAGATACACCGTTTTGTTTGTAAAAACACCACCATATATTATCTTTTTTTATTAAGTAAGGGTCAATCATTCTGCCCATTTCAGACTGTGCAATTTCACCTTTTACTTTTAATAATTTTGGTGCTGTAAATACTTCTAAATCTTGGCTTTCCATAGTGTATAAGCGGCTGTGTTCATTGCCATATTTTTCGCCATTTTCACGGCAATATGTTTGTAAGCACATAACCCACTTATCGTTATGATTAACTATGTTTCCGGGTGAAGAATAATTTTTAGCTTTATCTTTTTCGGTTAAGATTTTTATATCAGAATATGAAATAAAATCTTTAGTTGTAATTTTTGCAATTTGTAACCAAGGTCCACCTTCACTATTATCTACATAAGTAAAAAATATGTGAAAAACGCCATTGTCATAAATTGCAGTAGGGTCACGATATGCAACTTTTTCGTTTCCTTTTAATATTATCGGTAGTTGCATTTTTGTTTCATTAAACAAAATAATACTCCTTTTAACTATTATGTTATTATTATAATTTCTCCACCAGTCATAAAATCAGTAACACTTATAGTAAAATCGTTTAACTGGTTTTTATTGTGGTAAACAGCTATTGGTATTTTGCCCTCACCAGTAGTTTTAATTAAAAGTTCGTTACTATTTGCAAGTTTTATTTTAATAGTTTTGTATAGTGGTTTTGTTATGAGTAAAACATCTTGCCCAGTTACAGGAAAAAAGCCTATATTATTGCATATAAATAATGAGCTTAAACCGCCAGTATCATTGTTACCTGGTATGCCACCAACTGTGTTTTTAAATTTAAAATCATTAGCTAGGGATAATATTTCGGCTAATTTATCATGTCTTGCAAGGTAATGATATGCATAAGGTGTTTCCATATCAGTTTCGTTATTGAAACCCTCAAATCTACTGCTTGTATCCTCTGGTTTTTGATAATCAAAAAAAGTATCCAGCAAGTGTTCAAAATTTTCGGCACCGCCTGCAAGTTCAATTCGCTTTTTCATGTCAGCCATTAACCTAAATGAATAATTCCAGTGGTTGCCTTCATAATAGGTGAATGTATCCTTTAATAAACCAGTTTTTTCATCATAAATAACACTAATATCTCTTTCTAACTCAGCAAACTTTTTGTGATAATCCATGCGATTTTCTTTTTTTGCTATTTGTTTGAGTGCTGTTATAGCCTCGCTGAAATCCAAATAATGTGTAGAGGAAAGTGAGTTTGAAGTTTCAGCAAAAAGTTTTTTTTCTAGTCGTACTAAATCAGTATAAGTGACATTAAAAAAATCTTCCATGCTTTTAATCTCGACACCTCGTAAGTATGCATCAACAAATAAATGCTGTGGCAAAGCAGAGGCTTGCACTGCTTCAAGTGCATAATTTGATGAAAGTGCAAGCGTGTGGGGTAACATGCCTAACACTTTGCCGAGGCTAATGTATGAGCTAATAATTTTATTTGATATTTCTGAGTAAACACTAAAAATTAAAGGGAGTTGAGTTTTGTATTGATCCCACAGTGTTTCAAAACCTAGCACATATGGATAGTTTTGATTGAAAAGTGTGCTGTGTCCTGTAAAATCAGACGGTTTAATTAAAGTGTGGTACAAATTGGAATAAAAAAGCCCTTTTTCTTCTTCACTAGCCTGTATTTCAAAACGAGAAAGTTGATTATCCCATGCAGATTTTGTGTATTCACGGCAGTTTTCAAAAGTTTTGCATTTGCCAGAAATTTCTTTGGCGTGCTCAAAACTAATTAGTGAAAAAGTAAGCTGTAGTTCAATATTATCTGCATCACTTCTTAAAATAGCACCAAAGGGTTTTTCGGTTTTATCAAAATTACAACTTTGTAAAAATTCTTCGTTTTCTATCCATAGAGTGGAGCTTATAGTGCCTAGTGCCTTTACGTAAAAATACAAAGTTACACCTTGCATTTTTACGCTAGCACATATTTCATTAGGTGAAAGTATTTCTAGGTGGTTTTCTTCAGAGTAAGCATAAAATTTTTCACCAAAACTTTTGTTTAAGCCATCGTTTGAAAAATCTATAGCAACACTAGAAGTAGAATATTTGTGGTATGCTGTGTGTTCATCTACTGTAACCTCGCACGTTGTATTATCCTCTAGTTTAACTTTATAATAACCAGGGTTTGCATATTCACAAGCGATATTTTGTAGTTCAAATGTTTTAGCAATTGTTGTTTTTAATGGTGCAACGATGGCATAGTTGTAATAAAGACCCACTGCACCTGTGCCTGAACAATGATAGTGAGAAAAACCTCCAAATTTATTTTTATCTAAAAATTTTTCAGGAGGTTTGCACGAATTAGGCTTATGTGTGCCATAACCAGAGGAGTAACCACTGCTGTATGTGCCCGCACTCATTTGTCCAAAAGGATAAACTGCATGTGGGTGCGTATTACCACAAAGTGCTTTGATAGGGTACCATGTTTTTGCAATACCTTGCGGTGTTGGCAAATCTATTTCGCCGTTACCGTAAAATACATTTACATATTTAGCGTAATTCATAAAATAATCCTCATTATTTTCTAAGCAAGTTATTTATAAATTTTTTGTTTTGTTCCTCAACAAGCTCAACAAAATCCATGGGTAAAGAAATAGTGTAATCAGGGATTTCATCTTCAGCAGTAGGGGCAGGGAAGTAGCGTGGTGACCAATCAATATGTACGCTAATAATATCCATATTGTTTGCACCTTTAATATCTTTTTTTAGGTTATTACCTAGCATCATAATGCGTTTTGTATCTGCGTTTGTAAGTTCAGCAGCACCCATAGCAGCTTTAAACATTCTTGCATTTGGTTTTTGAACCGTTATGCACTCAGAATAAATCAAAGAGTGAAAACAATCATAAATTTCATGTTTTTGCAAAATGTTTTTAAAAGATTGTGCCTCACCATCTGCTACAAGAACAATAGTATAACCTAAATTGTGCAAAGTGCGTATCATTTTTACGCCACCAGGTATTTCCTCAGCGGTTGTTACTATTTTCTCGCTGTCGAAAACTTGAGTGCTCTCATCAATTATTGTGTCACCACAATCTGTAAAAATAACTATGTGCTTGTGGTTATTAATAATATCATCTAGCAAAGCATCAACTATACCAGTAAAGCTATCTTTTAATTCTTGCCAAGGTAAAAGCTCTACGGTGTTAGCATCAAAACTAACATATGTGTTTTCAGGTGTGAAAGCGTATTTTTTCATACTGTTTTGCACAATTTTGTCTAGATATTTGGTGTGTTCGTACTTGCCATAATCATAAAAAATTGTTGCTAAACCATCTTTGCCTGCACTGTTTTGGGTGTCTTTATATGCAGCGTGCCATTTTTCAAAAACACTTGTGGTTGTAGAAAAAGCGTGTTTTCCGGGCTGTGAATAAATACTTAAAGTTGTATCATTTACAAGGTTTGATTTATCTTCTAGCAGAGCTTTTACACATCTGCCATGAAAACTGCATTCAGCATCAACAACTGTACCATTTTTGTCAATATATATCCACAAATGCTCTAAATCAAACATATGCGTAATATCGTAATCAAAGTAAATTTGGTACTCTATGCAAGTTGCGATTTTTTCACCGTCAATTAACATGCCTTTACGTCTGCCGAACGAGTTTGAAGTTGATGTTTTAGTAAAAATATCATAACCTATTTTAGTAGGAAAAAAAGGCTCATTTGCACAAAAAAGCATGTTGGGTAAATATTTTTTAGCTATTTCATAATTAGTCATTGTATTTTTCCAATCTTTTTAAAATAGCGCTTAGTTGATTAACATTAACCTCGTCTAGTATATAATCACAATTAGTTGAAAATTTATTAATCAGATAAGTGAGGTTTAATTCACCAAGGCCAACATCAACTGCTTTCATTTCATCATTTTCAAGCACAAAATCTTTTAAATGTATAACAGGTGTTCTATCTGCAAAAAGTTCGTGCATTTCATCAATAATAGCAGTTTGATGTTTGTAGTTTTCGGGTGTTATCAAATTAACAGGGTCAAAAATTACTTTAAGATATTTGCTGTTAATGTCATCCACAAATCTTTTCAAGCGTTGTGGGCTGTTTATCACATGCCTAACAACTGGCTCTATGCCTATGCAAACATCATTTTCTTGAGCAACTTGTATAAGCTCTTTAAATGTGCTGAGGCAAATTTGATATGCTTCTTCGGTTTCATTCCAGCTGTGATAATCACAATTTTCAAGAAAAGAACCTGTTTCTGTGCCGACTAAACTTAAACCAGAAAGATTTGCAAATTTTATATGCTCTTTAAAGCGGTTTATAGCGCCTTGCCGAGCACTATTATCTGGGTAAGAGGGGTTAATGTAACAGCTTAAAACCGAAACATTAACACCGCCACCAGTAAAAAATGTTTTTATTGAACTTGCGCTTGATTTATCTAATTTTGGGGTGTTATCCTCCCACAAAATTGCCTTGTTAAGTGCAAGTTGAGCGCAAACAAGATTATTTTCTTTAATTGTTTTTGCGAGATTTTCAAATGATTGCACAGGGAAATCATGTGCACGAATACCTATTTGCATAGTATGCTCCATTCTTTTATACACTTCTTATAGATATTGTGTGTTCGCAAGGTGTTTGATCTGTGAAATAAACTTGGAACAAATTAGGGTCGCGTTTTTCACTGCCAGATTTGCCCTCAATAAAGTTATGTACATAAAAAGCTTTTGAAACTTTAATAGCATCATAACCTTTAGTAACAACAACATCACCTTGTTTTACAGTGATGAAATTACCTTTTTGTGCGGGCATAATTAAACCATCTGTTTCTATGCTATCGCTTTCATCAAAGGCAAATTCTATGCGTATAGGCATTCTGTCAACACCTTCGATTTTCATGGTTAAATCTATGCCATCTTCTTTTTGGTCAACATCAACTGTGAAGTATGCGTTTGGCCCTAGTAATAATTTTCTGTCTTTGTTTGGCATTTTCCACCAATCAGTAGTTTCTGGTTTTTCTTCAAAAGGTAGGTAATACCAGCCATCCATTGTGGAAGTCATTCTATAACCTGTTTCGGTTTTAGTTAATTCTTGGCCTATAAAAGCCTTATGTTGGCAAATGCAACCGCCTATTTTTGCGCTCATAACTAAGCCACCTGCTTGGAAATACAAGAAACTAGAGCAGTTTTCAACTATGGAGTAAGAATAATTGCCAGTTTTGCTACGCACAAGGCGAGAATCTTTAAAGAAACTGTGGTAGTCAGGGTTGCCGTTTTCAAAACGTTCTTCATTTATGCAGTTTAAAGCAGGGTTTAGTATTATTTCTGTTAACATATCAGGCGCAGGAGCGGAATTTTTAACGCTTAAATCCCAAATATAATTTGCAAAAGCTAAAAACTCTTTGTTGCCATCAAGCAAGCCCATTTTTATGTAGTGGTAGAAATAATGTGTAGGTAAAACTTTTTCGCCTCGGTCTTGCCTTGTGGAGTTATTTGTAAATATAGAACCATCTGGCTCAATGTAACTCATCATCATTTTTAAGTTTCGGCGAGCGTAATCATAATAGCTGTCATCACCTAAAACTTCAGCAATTGTTATCATAGCTTCGTTGCTTACAACATTGTAAATAGCTGCACTACGTTCTGCATATTCGCCATCTACTGTACAATCAATACCCTCAAAAAGATAATCTTCTGCACGTTTTTTGTATTTTTCGTCTTTGAATATTTTGTAGCCTGTTAGTAAAGCTGCTGAAATTACCCAGCGGTGGTTTGGTGTGTGAAAACCACCCTCTAAAATGCCATCAAGTGCACGAATAATTATGCCTTTCATGTCATCTGTCATAAACGCAAGATCATTATCAAGCATGGATAATTGATAAGCTGGTATTAACTCTTGAAGTAAAAAACCTGTATCAGGGGCACTTGCGAAGTTACAATCTAGCAAATCAAAAAGTCCGTTTGCTCCTTGGTAGCTATGTATAAATTCTAAAGCACTTGTAATTTTTTCAATAATAGCTTTATCTTTATAATATATGCTGCCTTTTGTTATATATAAAGCTAGCAATCTTTTAATAAATCTGCAAGTTGAACGTGGTTCAACGTATTTTTTTTCGCTGACATAACCGCCTTTGTACACACCCTCAGTGGCTTGATTTTTCATCATATCTGTGCCTAAAAGGTCTGCATACATTAAAATTCTGTTAAAGTACATTGTTATAACCTCCACAATGTTTTATTTATTATTTTCTGTGTATATAAAATACTCAATAAAAGCTAGCATAGCCATTGATTGGCCATAAGGCATAGGGCTTAGTGGTATTTCTTTGTAAAAGTTTTTGGTTTCTCTACCCATTGGTGTGCCGTATGAAACATTATCAAGTGTGCCATCTGGCAAAATGTTTTCTTCTAGGGCTTTTATAGCTTTTAGGCCAACTTGCAAATATTTTTCATCTAATATGCCAAGGCGCACACCTTTTAGTATGCCATAAGCAAAACCAGCTGTTGCAGAGGTTTCTAAGTATGATGTATCATCATCTATAAGTGTGTGCCACAAACCGCCTGCATCTTGATATTTTGCAAGGGCTGCCACTTGGTCTGCAAGGGTATGTTTTAAAGAGGTTTTTACACCCTCGTTATCAGCTAAAGCCTCTACAAACTCTGGTATAACAATAGTTATCCAGCTGTTGCCACGCCCCCATAGTGCTTTTGCAAAGTTATGCCTACCCTCAAAAGTCCAGCCGTGATACCAAAGGCCTGTTTTTGTATCAACTAGGTATTTTGTATGTAACATAAATTGGTGTATGGAGTCCTCTATATATTCAGGCTTATTTAAAATTACGCCAGCTTTATGCTGAAACATAACTGTCATCATTAGGGTATCATCCCATAATTCGCCTTTGTTTTCACTATCAGAAGTTAAGTGCTGTAAGCCACCTTCTGGTGTTCTTGTCATTTCGTTGTGTACCCAATTTGACCACTCTTTTATCAGTTCTAAATAGCGTGGGTCTTTAACTATATCATAAATGTAAGCCATAGTTAACATAGGTGCACAGGTGTTAACATTTTTTGAAGGCAAACCTTCTTTAATACGTTCATCATAGTATTTTGTTAAATAATCTATGTATTTTGTATCACCTGTTTGGATATAAAGTTTATAAAAACCGTATAAGCCAACACCTTGTGTCCATTCCCAAAATCTATATTTATTTAACTCAGCATCATCGCCGTTTCCCTCACGCATACCTTGCAAAAAAGTTTCATCTTCTACATATAGGTTTTTTAGCAGTGAGTCGCCTAATTTTTCTAAAATTTCATTGATGTTAGTCACGAGAAATCTCCTTTTAATACTTAGTTTGTTTGCGTATCTATTATAGGTGGTATATTTACAACACAAAATTTGTTTTAATACTTTTAAAAAAATTGCACAAAGAGTAACCTTAGTATTCAGCAATAAATGCTGAGTATTAATAAAGTTTCTTTGTGCAATTCAATTTTTAATATTTAACTATTCATATTTTTTTATTATTATACATTTTCAGTGTAATAAGCTAGTTTTTCAGCAACAATTTCAGTTAAGCCAGCTTGGTTTATAGCGTCAGCTTCTGCTTGGTATGTAGCTTCAAAATCAGCACGTGGTGCAGATATAATACGGAAACCTGATTGAACAAGTAAATCTTGTACAGGTTTGCCAAGTGTTGTTTCTGCTTCTAGGAATTGTGGGATGATAGGGTAGATATGTAAATCTTTTTGTAGAGATTCATATGCCATTGTTGCATATTCAACTGGATCCATTGTTGGTGGAATGTGTGTCCATTGTGTAGCAGCAAGTTGAATTAATGCGTTTTGGTCTTGTGACCAAGGGTTAGGGCCTTTAACTGTTGTAATATCAGCAGGAGTGATAGGCCAGCCAGCAGCAATTTTATCGTCGTTTGAAGGGAATACTGAAACAGCTGCACCAAATTCATCAAGAGTGTAATCTAGGCCGTAGCGTAATTTTAGGCTGTTTTCAGGCACTGCTAGCCAGTCCATGTATTTCATAACAGCTTCAACTTTTTCTTCGCTAGCTTTTGGAACAAAGTTGTACATACCATGTATAGGGTTAGAGGTGTTGCCTTGGTATTCAGTGCCGCTACCAGTAAAGCAGTTTACAAGCACCCATTGTGCTTCAGGTACATTTTCGTATGTTGTGCGTAACTCGTTTGTAGGGCCGTTATCATCGCCGATTAAAAAACCTGCATAGCCGTTAGCAATAGCAGCTTTCATAGCATCTTCTGTTGTGTCAACAGCAAATTCGTTGTTGATAATGCCATCGTTATAGTATTGGTTTAGCTTATCAAAACCAGCTTTTGCCTCTGGGTGGAAAACAGCGTTGTTTTCTTGGTATGTCCATAGGTTTTCGCCTTCATATACGCCATTGATGAAAGAAGTTACAAATGTTTGGAATTGTTTTTCTGTGCCTTCTTTACCAGCCATAACCCAAGGAATAACATTTTCTGCACCAACGTTGCCTGGGTCTTGTTCTTTAAAAGCATAAAGAGCATCTTCAAGCTCTTGTGTTGTTGTTGGGATAGGTAAACCTAAAGCATCTAGCCAGTCTTTGCGTATTTTGCCTGTGTGGCGAGCTTTTTGTTCGTCACGAGAGTTTAATATAGCATATTGCATGCCGTCAACAACACCAACAGATGTAACTGTATCGTAAGGGATATTAGCCTCGATATTTGCGCCATGTGCTTCATAAGCAGCTGTTAAATCAGCAAGGCCACCTTTTACAGCATAATCTACAAACATATCACGTGAATATGTCATAACCATATCAGGTGCTGTGCCGCCAGCCATCATGGTGTTAAGCAAGTCATCAGTGGAAGAACGGTTAACAGCAATAAAATTTATTTTAACATTTTTTTCTGCCAAAACTGCTTCTTGTACAAATTTTGTTGCGTTGTTATTAACCATGTCCATACCAGATTGGAACTCTTGGCCTCTATCCCATAGCATTACATTAATTTCAACAGCTTCGCCTGAACCAGTTTCTTGTGAAGTTTCACCACCTGTGCTAGTGCTTGTTTGTGTAGAAGATGCAGTATCACCACAACCTGCTAGTGCCAAAGTTGCTAAAGCTGTGCTAGCAGTAGTGATTTTTAGGAAATTACGACGTGTGATTTTTTTCATAATAAATATCCTCCATTTTGTTTTATGTTTACGTGCCTTTACACGCAAAATTAAAATTAAGTTTAACCTTTAACTGAGCCAAGCATAATGCCTTTTGTAAAATATTTTTGTACAAATGGGTAAACAACAAGCATAGGTAGCATAGAAATAACTATAGTTGCTGATTTTATATTTTCTGGTGTTAGCATCATAGCTGCTAGTGGGTCTTCGGCGGGGTCTACATTAGTTGCAGCGTCAAGTATTTGTTTTAGTTTCATTTGAACAGTGTATAAGTTAGGGTCTGTTATGTAGTATAAAATATCAGTAACACCATTCCATCTGCTAACAGCATAAAACAAACTCAAAGTTGCGATAACAGGGGTAGTAAGAGGTAAAATAACTCTGATAAGTGTTTGCAACTCAGAAGCACCATCTAAGTAAGAAGCCTCGTAGAGTGCGTTATCTATACTTTTAAAGAAAGTGCGCATGATAATCATGTTATAAGCGCTAATTAAACCAGGGAGTATCAAAACCCAAACACTGTTTAGCAAGTTAAGTTCACGCATAACCATATAGTTAGGTATAATACCAGGGTTTAAATACATTGTTATAATAATGCCTGTCATTATAACGCCAGCACCTTTAAGTTGTGGCCTTGATAATGGGTAAGCACATAGCATAGTGCAAATCATTGATAATGTTGTTGAACCTAACATTAAAAGTATAGAATACATAAAAGTATTTAAAAAACTAGGTGTTAACGCTTGCTCATATGCTTCTAGTGTAAAATCAACAGGTAGAATGCCAACTTGACCACTAAGTATTGCACTTTTTGAGCTAAACGAGGTTGCAACAACGTTTAATATTGGTGTAATTACCATTAGTGATAGTATTATAAAAAAGATACCTAAGCAAAGTTCAACTATTTTATCTGCCTTGGATAATTTTGCGCCACTTGTACCAACTACTTTCATTAAAATAAACCTCCCTCGCCAAATAATTTAGCCGCTTTATTTGCTATAGTTATTAGTATAATGCCTATAACTGATTGGAAAAGACCAATTGCAGTAGCAAAGTCAAACCTTGAAGCTGTGATACCAAGGCGATAAACATATGTACTAATAACTTCAGATGTGCTCTTAACGAGAGAGTTACTCATCATGTAAGGTTGCTCAAAGCTGATATTCATAAGTTTGCCTATGCTCATAATTAATATGATTGTAATTGTGCCTTTAATCATAGGTAGTGTAATGTGCCAAATGCGTTGTAATCTATTTGCACCATCTATTGAGGCTGCTTCATACAAAGTTGTATCAACACCCATAAGTGCAGCTAAGTAGATTATTAATGAGTAACCAGCACCTTGCCAAATTTCTGCGCTCCAGTATACACCACGCCAAACTAGTGGGTCTGTTAAAAATGGCATATCTTCCAAGCCAAATGTGTTAAGCAAATTGTTTAAAAGGCCTGTTGCAGAGAAAATTTGGTAGGAAATACCCGCAATGATTGTCCAAGATAAAAAGTGAGGTAGGTAGGTGATGACTTGTGTTGTTTTACGTATTTTATCATTTCGAAGTTCGTTTAACGCAATAGCCAAAATGATAGGGATAGGGAAACCTATTGCCAAACCACCGATATTTAAAATAAGTGTGTTTTTAATCGCAACCCAAAATTCATCAGACGAAAAAGCTTCTTCAAAGTGTTCTAAACCAACCCAATCTCCAGGGAATAGCCCTTCGCCAAACATGTTGTAATCTTTAAAAGCAATTATTACGCCTGACATTGGTAAGTACTTAAAGACTATAAAGAATACCACCGGTATTACCAACATTAGGTATAATTGATAATTTCTTTTAAAGTAGAGCATTGTTTTTGATACTTGCAAATTATTTTGTTTTTTTTGCATCTTGTTTTATTCCACCTTTCTTTAATAACAACTTATCATTTACTAGTTTGCAATATTGTATGAAGTGTTCAATAAGTTTTACAAGTTGTATTTTAGCACAAATGATATTTTTTGTAAAGAGCTTACATTTGTTTATCAAAAGTTGTCCATATGTGAAAAATGATTAAAAATATCTTGTGTTTTTAGAATAATATCTAAAAATATTAAATATTGATATATCAAACAGGGCTTTTGTTGATTGTTCGTATTACAAAAACGACAATTTTAACAAAAAATGATGTTTATTTTTGTTGCGCTTTATTCTCGTTGTTGTTGGATTTGGGTATGTTGTGGTGTTATTTTGGTTGTAAAATGTTATTATAGTTGTGAAAATTGCTTGTAAAATACAATTAAATTACAATGATTTTACATTGTGTGTACAAGTATGTAATCATTTTGAAACTAAAAAAGCAATTGTTTGCTTTGTAATTAGATAAAATATGCAAAAAAAGTAATGCAAATTTTGTGTTTTGACAAAAATAGTGAATAATTTGTATAAATATCTTTACATAGTGAGGATGATGAGTTATAATGCGTTTAAGTTTAATGTGTTAACTTGCTAAATATACTCAATTTTAATGAGTAAAACTGATTTGATTTAATCAAATAAATAGAAAGCAATTTGACAGAATGATACAAAAGCAAAATCTATATTTGGAGAGATTAAAGGAGAAATTATTTTTATAAGTAGGGATATATTGCACGCACATTACTTATTATACGCCTTAAACCAATATGCTTAAAATTGAAAAAGCAATGAAAGTAAATAACAATAGTTTGGTGTTTAAACCATATGAAATTAAAACATTTAAACTTAGTTATTAAAAATAATTTATTTAATTTGAAAGGAAAAAACAATGAACACAAATAGTGCTTTACACCCAAATCCAATTTTTGAGAGGAAAAACTGGCTAAATTTAAATGGTCAATGGGATTTTGAAATAGACAATGAAGTCTGTGGCGTAGCTTTAAAATATTATGTTGATCATGAATATTCACAAAAAATAACAGTCCCTTTTTGCCCAGAAAGTAAACTTTCAGGCATAGGAAACACAAACTTTATGAACAGTGTTTGGTATAAAAAAACAGTGCAAATATCTGATGAACAATTGCAAGGCAGAGTTTTTTTGCATATAGGCGCATGCGATTTTTTAACAACTATATATGTAAATGCAAAAAAAGTAGGCATGCATACAGGTGGCTATGCTTCTTTTAAGTTTGATATAACTGATTATGCACATAAAGGCGAAAATACAATAGTTATTTATGCATTTGACGATACACGCAGTGGTAAGCAATGGCGTGGCAAACAGTGCGAAAAATTTTATTCACAACGTTGTGATTACACTAGAACAACTGGTATATGGCAGACAGTTTGGCTAGAGTACACACCTAAAAATTATGTAGAAAATATAAAGGTATATCCTAATATTGCTAGTAATAGTGTTACTATTCAAGGTGCTTTTAATGGTAGCGCACCTTTAAAAATAACAGCAAGTTATAACGGGCAAATTATGGGTGAAGCACAAGCTGTAAAAGTATCAAAAGTTGATACTTTTACAATATCACTTAAAGAGCAACATTTGTGGGAACTTGGTAATGGTAGATTATATGAGCTTGAAATAAACTTTGGTGAAGATACTGTTTATAGTTACTTTGGTATGCGTCAAGTGCATATGGATGGTTATAAATTTATGCTAAATGGTAAATCTGTTTTCCAACGTTTAATTCTTGACCAAGGTTTTTACCCTGATGGAATTTGTACAGCTAAGGATGATGAAACGTTAAAAAGAGATATAGAATTATCAATGGCAATGGGTTTTAACGGTGCAAGGTTACACCAAAAAGTGTTTGACCCACGTTTTCTTTATCATTGTGATAAAGCAGGTTATATGACATGGGGCGAAACTGGTAGCTGGGGTTTTGATTTTTCTGACGCTAGTGTGTTTTCTGCTTTTACAACAGAGTGGATAGAGATACTAAACCGTGATTTCAACCACCCATCTATAGTAGGCTGGTGCCCTATGAATGAATCCTGGTACTACTGGGGTAAGAGTCAAGATAACAACAGCATGAAATTGCTTTACCGCATGACAAAAAATATTGATACTACACGCCCTTGCATAGATTCTAGTGGTGGATATCATGTAGAAACAGATATTTATGATTTGCATGACTATGAACAAAATGCTGAAATATTTAAAAAACAATATTCAAGCTTAGTAGAAGGCGGTGATAATTATACTTTTGATCCTGTAAATGAGCGCACACATAAGTATACCGGAGTATGGCAAACGTATAATGGCGAGCCAAGATTTATTAGCGAATATGGTGGAACTTGGTGGAGCGAAGAACAAAAAGGTAATAGCTGGGGCTATGGCAATGCACCAACAAGTAAAGAAGAAGTTATGCATAGATACGAAACTTTGACAAATGCATTGCTAGAAGATCCTATGATGATGGGTTTTTGTTATACTCAACTTACAGATGTTGAGCAAGAGAAAAACGGACTTTATACTTATGATAGAGAGCCAAAATTTGATGTTGAGTTTATACGTAAAATAAACACTCAAAAGGCGGCTATTGAGGATTAAGATTGTGAATAATTTATACGAAAAATTGGCAAATTATGTATCATATTTTAATTGGTTAGATGATGAAATGTATGTGGGTGATATTAAAAATGCACAAGCATATAATTTTTTGAAAAACAATATACCAATGTTAGATTGTCCTGATAAAAACCTTGAACTTACATATTACTACCGTTGGTGGGCGTACAGAAAGCATATTAAAAACACACCAGAAGGTAGAGTTATAACTGAGTTTTTTCCAGATGTACCATGGGCAAAAAAATATAATACAGTAAACTGTGCAGCAGGCGCTCATATACTAGAAGGCAGATGGCTAAGAAATAAGGATATAGTTAAGGAATATACTACGTTTTGGTTTAATAATGTTGAGGACACTCTAAATTATACTTCTTGGATTTCAGATGCGGCGTATCGCTCAGCTTGTATTACTGGAGATTTTAAGCACTTATATTCTTTATTGCCTAACATAATAAAATCATATGAGATGTGGGAAAAAGGTTTTGTGCATAAAAAAATACATGAAATAGGCAAAAAACAAAACGGACTTTATCATAATATTGATGATAGAGATGGTACAGAGTGTTCGATAGGCGGTAACGGATATAGACCAATGTTAAACAGTGCTATGCATTCCCACGCGCGTATAATTGCAAAAATAGCAAGTAAAATAGGTGAAAAAAGCATTGAGCAGCTGTATACAAAAAAAGCAGATGATTTGAAAAAAACATATAAGCAACTTTGCTGGAACAAAGAGCAGGAGTTTTTTACAGTGCTAAAAGATGATGCTGTTACACTAACGGATGTGTGTGAACTACCAGGATATGCGCCGTGGCTTGCCCAGATAGTTGATGATGATAAGTATGATAAGGCGTGGTCAAGGCTTATGTGTAAAGAGGGTTTCAATGCGCCATATGGTTTAACATATGCAGTACAAAACCATAAGGATTTTGCACTAAACTATACAGGACATCATTGTCAGTGGAATGGCCCTTCGTGGCCACTTACAACATCTGCTACTTTAGATACTCTTTCTCGTATGTTACAAAAACGTAAATGTAAATATGTGGATAAAGACGATTATTATAATTTGCTCTCAATTTATTCTAACAGTCAGCGACGCATACTTGATAATGGTGCTGTGATACCTTGGATTGATGAAAATTTACATCCGTATACTGGCGATTGGATAAGCCGTACGATTATTAATACACAAGATGGTGAAACATTTAAAGGTAAAGAGCGTGGCAGGGAATACAATCATTCATCTTTTTGTGATTTAGTTTTAGGTGGTCTTTTAGGAATAGTTGCAAACGAAGATGATACTATATCTATTTTGCCAATGATAACCGATAAAAAATGGCATTATTTTAGTGTAACAAATCTATTTATAAAAAATTGCAATGTTGATGTTTATTTTGATAAAAACGGTAATGTTTATGACAAAGGCAGCGGAATATTTATCTATTCAAATGGAGTGCTTGTAGCTCACGCTGAGCATCTTTGTGATGTATATAGTGTAAAATTATAAAAATGTAAGCGCTTACATTTTGTAAAAACGAATGGTTCTAAAAGCCAATAATAAAATATTAATTTACTTTATGAATATGTGATAAAAGAGGTTATAAAAATGAATAAAAAGCGTTATGTACAAGTTGGAATAGGTGGCAGAGCTAGGTTTTTTTATACAGCAATTGTATCAGATTTTCTAGAAACTTCAGAGCTTGTAGGTTTTTGCGACACAAACCAAACGAGAATGAATTATGCAAATAAAGTAATTTTCGAGGAATATAAGCACAATAAAGTGCCTACATACAAAGCTTGTGATTTTGATAGAATGATTGAAGAGTGCAAACCAGATGTTGTTATTGTAACATCCATAGACAGGACACACCACAAATATATAATACGTGCGATGGAACTTGGGTGTGATGTTGTTAGTGAAAAACCTATGACGATAGACGAAATAAAAGCTCAAGAAATAATTGATACCATTAATAAAACAGGTAAAGATTTAAGAGTTACATTTAACTACCGTTATGCGCCATATAATTCAAAAATTCGTGAATTAATTATGCAAAATACTGTTGGTCAGGTTACTTCCATTCATTTTGAGTGGCTTTTAAATACCCAACATGGAGCTGATTATTTTAGAAGATGGCACAGAGATAAAAGAAATAGTGGTGGATTATTAGTACATAAATCTACACATCATTTTGATTTGGTAAATTTTTGGATTGGATCGCAACCTTATTCAGTGTTTGCTATGGGAGATTTAATGTTTTATGGCAAAGAAAATGCCGAAAATAGAGGTGTTACCGAATTTTATGATAGAGCGTTTGGTAGCGAAGTTGCAAAAGATGATCATTTTGCATTGCATTTAGATAAAAGCGAAACTTTGACAGAATTGTTTTTAAATGCTGAACATGAAGATGGATATCATAGAGATAAATCGGTTTTTGCTGACGGAATAAATATTGAAGATACAATGGGTGTTATAGTTCGTTATAAAAACAACGCAATTTTAACATATTCGTTAAATGCATATATGCCATGGGAAGGTTTTAAAGTTGCAATCAACGGAACAAAAGGCAGAATAGAATATGAAGTGTGCGAGAAAATTTATGTAAACGGGCAAGGCAAATCAGAAAATGAGGGAGCTAGCAAATATTCTAAAATTATAGTACATCCTCTTTTTGATAAGCCGTATGAAGTACCTGTTGCGACAAAAGCAGGCGGACACGGCGGTGGCGACCCTGTGCTACTTGCAGATATTTTTGGAAAAAAGGAGTACGATAAATTAAATAGAGCTGCCGGATATAAGGATGGTGCGATGTCAATTTTAACTGGTATTGCAGCAAATAAATCTATAGCGAACAAAATGCCGGTTTATATTAAAGATTTATTAAAACTTTAATGGTAAAATGCAAAGGAGAGTGCATGAATGCATAACACAAAATATAAGCACCTTACCACAACTGAAATTAAACCTAACGATTGGATGTTAGCTCAATTGAAAATTCAAGCAGAAGGTTTATCTGGTAATTTAGATAAAATATGGCCAGATATTAAAGATAGTAAGTGGATTGGTGGTGATAAAGACGGCTGGGAACGTGTGCCATATTGGTTAGATGGATTTATACCACTAGCATATCTTTTAAGAAATGATGATATGATTGAACGCAGTAAAAAATATATAGATGCAATCATTGAGCGCCAGTGTATTGACGGCTGGATTTGCCCTTGTGCGTATGAAGAAAGAGCAAAATATGATGTTTGGTCTGCTATATTGATATCTAAGGTTTTAGTGGTTTATTACGAGTGCTCAAATGATGATAGGATAGAAAGTGTAGTTGAAAAATTACTTAAAAATCTAAATGAGCATCTGGACACTTACACTCTTATGGATTGGTGGGGACAAACAAGATGGTATGAATGTTTGATATCTGTGCAATGGTTATATCAAAAAAAACCTATGCAGTGGTTATTGGATTTAACTCATAAAATGGAGAAACAAAGCCTACCATTTGATGAAATGTGCGAAAAATGGAAGCATAAACGATATACCACTGGGTTTCCGTATTCTCATGTAGTAAATTGTGCTATGGCAGTAAAAGGCCCAGCAATATACAGTTTGTTTTCAGATAAGTATGATGCTAGTTATTCAAAAGAGATGATAAAAATACTAGATGAGTATCACTCAATGCCAACAGGGCATTTTACGGGTGATGAGCATTTAGCTGGAAATGGACCGTTGGCTGGTTCGGAGTGTTGCAGCGTTGTTGAATATATGTTTAGTTTAGAAAAACTGTTTGAAATTACTGGCGATGCATATTATCTTGATAAACTAGAACGTGTAGCTTTTAATGCATTACCAGCAACGCTTAGCCAAGATATGTGGACTCATCAGTATGATCAAATAACCAATCAAGTTCAATGTGTACGCTTTGAAAAAGGAAAACAAACATTTTCGACAAACCCTGAAGATTCACATCTTTTTGGTTTAGAACCTAATTTTGGTTGCTGTACTTCTAATTTTAACCAAGGTTTTCCGAAATTGGCGCTTAGTTCGTACATGAAAAAAGAAAATGAGCTGATAGCTACTGTGTTGATACCTAGTGAAGTTTCTTTGAAATTGTCAGCAGGTGAAGTAAAGTGCAAAACTATTACTAATTACCCTTTTGAAGATAAAGTGGTTTTTGAAATTGATGGCACAAAAGCAGAGCAATTCACTTTTTCATTTTATGTGCCATTATCTGCAAAACAGGTTTTTGTGAATGGCGAAGAAGTGCAAAGTAAAGAAATTTATAGCATTACAAAAAAATGGGGTGCTGAAAAAATAATTGTTGATTTTGTGTTTGATATTACACTAGAAAAAAGGCCTAGTGATATGTATGTTGTTAAGCGTGGCGCTTTATTATTTTCGATTGCGATAGATGAACAATGGAACATGCAAGAGTATGAAAAAGATGGTGTTGTGCGTAAATTTCCATATTGTGACTATGAAATTGTGCCAAAAAGCAGATGGAACTATGCTTTTACAAGTGATGATTTTGAGTTGATTAACAATAAAAGAGAAAAATATTTTTTTGATAACAAAAAACCGATGCTATATTTAAAAGGCCGTGGTATACCTATTAAATGGGATATGATAAATGGAATTTGTGCAGAAATTCCAGCACAACCAATTGAAATTATTGGAAATGAAGAGGAAATTATTTTAATACCATATGGTTGTACAAATTTAAGAATGACAGAATTACCTTATTTGTATTCTGAGTGAGTATAACTGGCGAAAGAGTATAATGAAAAAACAAAAGAGGCTGTGACGAAATGAAAGTTTCGTCACAGCTTCTTTTGTTTTGAATAATTTTAAATAAGTGTGCATTTAAACGTATTAGCGTATGAAATTTTTAAGAGTGAATATTGTATTTTTTGCTAGTGTGTAAATCATGGTTTATTTGCACAAATAGATTCCCCTTCTATAATTTTTGTTAACAGACGCTGTGTTGTGGGATAACCTGACATATCGCCTATGATTCTTTTGCTCAAAACTTCAAAACTATTTTTTGCAAGTTCTTTGATTGGTTGCTCCACATAGCTTATTGGTTTTATCAAAAATTTATTAAGACCAATTTCATCAAAACCTAAAAAACTGATATCTTTTGGATATTCTATCTTCATGCTCATAAATGCACGCAAGCACGATATTGTTGAATCGTAATTTGTTGATATTAAAGCAGTGGGTTTATCTTTGCTGTTTAGCAAATTGGTTAGAGCTTTTGTAACAGAGATATCGCTACTACCATCAATTATATAATCCTCATTTACACCAAGACCGTAATCTTTAACCGCACGCTTGTAGCCGTGTAGACGCTCATCACCCATTAACATAAAAGAATCAAAGGTTGCAATTGCTATCTTTGTGTGACCAAGTTTTAGCAAATATTCAACACAGTTGTATGTAGCTTGTATATTAAAGCTCAGTATTTGGTCGCATATTGCTGGCGTTAGCATCATATCAACAAGGACAATAGGTAATTTGTCGGCAAGCGGTGGTAAATCTGCTACACTCTCTTTATTTGGCGGGTGAACAATTAAACCATCTAAATTTAAAGATAAAATGTGGTTCATATCTGCTTTAATATCAGTGCTAACAATTACAACCATTTTGTGTTTTGTTTTTGAAAGGTATTTTTCAAGGCTACCTAATAACTCGCCAGAAAAAGAATCGTTAATTACAGGCACAACTACTCCTATGTTGAGTTGTCTAATAAGGCGACCATCTAATTGTTCTATTGCACGTTCAATTTTTTCGTAAGTGGATTGCTTTAGTTGAAAGCCGTTTCGATAACGTGAAACAGTACCTATCCCAACGCCAGCTAATTTTGCAATATCTCTAGTTGAAAGCATAATGATTATCCAATCTAATAATTATATAAAAAGTGTTCAATTTATTATTGCACTCTATTGTTTATAAGTCAATAGGAAAACGTTCATTTGTTCAAAAAAATAATGATTTTGTTAATTTAATAATAAAAAATAGTTATTTGCGATAAAAAAACATTGATATGTTCATAAAATTGAACGTAAAATAATAAAATGGGTTTATGTTTGGTGTTATTGCGAATTGATTTTTTGAACACTTGAGAGTAAAATTGAACACAACTTAACCGCAGAAAAAATATTGGAGGATATTATGAAAAAGATTACAAGAAGAAATTTTTTAAAAGTGGCAGCAGTAGGTAGCGCAATTGCAGCGTTAGCAGCTTGTGGTAACACTGAAACTACAAGTACATCAACATCTCAATCTACACCAGAATCAACTACAACTAGTGATAGCACAGCAGAGCCAGCTAACGGCGGTGATAAATTAGTGTATTGGTCAATGTGGAACGAAACAGAACCACAAGGTCAGGTTATGAGCGAGGCAATTGCAGCATATACAGCAAAAACTGGTGTAACTATTGAAGTTCAGTGGAAAGGTCGAGATGTAAATACATTGGCACAGCCAGCTATACAAGCAGGCGAACAAGTGGATATTTTTGAAGGGTACTTATTTGAAATATTAAACAGATATGCCACTGAAGATTTAGTTGTTCCTGTAGATGATTACCTCACACAAACATATGAAACCACAGGTGGTTTACCTTATAACGAGGCTGTTGATTCAAGATGGTTAGACGTTATAAGCAAATATAGTGAAGATGGCATGACATATGGTGCGCCTATACAAGGCAATGTTCAAATGTTCTTTTATAACATAGATATTTTTGAAGAAGCTGGCATAACTGCAACACCAACAACATGGGAAGAATTTCTTGCAGTGTGTGAAAAAATTAAAAATGCTGGATATACACCGCTAACAGTTGACGATGCATATTACGGCTGGTTAATAGTAAATTACATATCGCGCGCAGTAGGTGTTGAAGAGACAGAACGCATTATAAACGAGGGTGATTATGACGCACCATCGGTTTTACAAATGGCAAATGCATATGCAGAAATGGTCGAACTTGGATATGTATCAGAGTATGCAACAGGCAATAAATTCCCAGCAGGTCAACAAGAAGTTGCTCTTGGTGAAGTAGCAATGTATTTTAATGGATCTTGGTTACCAAACGAAATTTTACCTACAACAGGGCCTGATTTTAACTGGGGTGGATTTTTATTCCCAACGGTTGAGGGTGGTGTTGAACCTGCAACAACAACAGATTATGGTTCCATGGTATTTGCAATTACATCAACTTGTGCAATGCCAGATGAAGCTTTTGATTTTATTGCATTTATGACAACCGGCGAGTGGGATACTACACTTGCAGATAGATCAGCTGGTATACCTGTAAGTAATGACGCAGAGTGGCCAGGAATGTTATCTAACATAAAAGAAACTTTTGGAACAATTACTGACCACAAGATGGTGATCGTAACGAACACGGATTCCGACACAACTATGAAATCTGCCTTTGGAACACTTCTTGGAGGTGGCATGACAGGCGAAGAATATGTAGCCGCAATTAAAGGTTAAAAACTATTAGTTTGCGCCCCACAGTTGTTGCAAGCAGAACAACTGTGGGGCAATTTTTTTAAAAAATACAATATTGTTGATTTTTTAACATAAACAAATGCTTAGCACAAAGAAATAATAAAAAACTGGGTGTGTTAATAAAAATTACTGTAATAAATTTAAATTAATAAGCTAAGCTTAATTTATTGCACAGAAAGGTATAGATTTTTAAACATTTTTTAGAGCGGAGCGAAGAAAAAATGTTATAAAAATCATACCTAGGTAAGGTTTTTGTTGTTTTTGCGTTGCTGACACCGCAGTGGCGCTTTGAGCTAATGCTCAAAGTTACTACAGCAAAAATAATAAAAAACTGGGTGTGTTAATAAAAATTACTGTAATAAATTTAAATTAATAAGCTAAGCTTAATTTATTGCACAGAAAGGTAT
>CAYJKG010000019.1:0-52244 GCA_964370685.1 uncultured Faecalibacterium sp.
TTTGTTAAAGTTTGCTCAACAAATGTATGCACGTCCTCGGCGGTAGGGTCTATCTCTAGCGCACCGCTTGCAATTTCGTCAGCAATATCTGCAAGCCCTGTTAATATTTTTTCACAATCTGCAGGGCTTATTATACCTTGCCGTGCAAGCATGGTTGCATGTACACCACTGCCACGTATATCTTGTGCTATCATACGTTGGTCAAAGCGTATGGAGGAGTTAAAATCATTAACACGGCTATCCACTGCTTTTGAGAAACGTCCTTTCCAAAGTTGTTCTGCCATAAAAAAATCCTCTTTTCATGTTTTAAAGGTTTAACGTTTTTTGCAAATAAAATCAATGAAACGTTGATTTTATAAGGTTCTTTATATGCCGTAATAGGGGCGGATATAATATCCACCCCTATGATAAGCTATTAATTATTTTTCAATTTTAGGCCATTTTTGTGAAAGTTTTGCGCGTGTTTTGATTGAAAGACCAAATAAGTTGATAAACCCAGCAGAATCTGCTTGGTTGTAATCTTCGTCCTCACCAAAAGATGCAGTAACTTCATCATACAATGAGTAAGGTGAGGTAACGCTAGAAACAATCATGTTACCTTTGTAAAGCTTAAGCACAACGTCACCAGTAACTGTAACAGCTAAGCTATCTGCAAAGGCATCAAGTGCCTCACGCAATGGTGTAAACCATTGGCCGTTGTAAACAAGGTCTGCGTATTTTTGCGCAAGTTGTGCTTTAAAGTGGCTGGATTCTTTATCAAGCGTAATTGTTTCAAGCACTGCAATTGCTTTGTAAAGTATAGCACCGCCTGGTGTTTCATAAACGCCACGGCTCTTCATGCCAACAAGGCGGTTTTCAACAACATCTAAAAGGCCAACACCGTTTGCGCCACCAAGTTCGTTTAGTTTTTCAATTAGTTCAACTGCACCTAGCTCAACACCATCAACTGCTGTTGGTATGCCTTTTTCAAAATGAACAGTCACCTTTGTAGGGGTATCAGGTGCTTGTTCTGGTGAAACGCCCATTTCAAGGAAACCATCTTTATTGTAAAGTGGCTCGTTTGCAGGATCTTCTAAATCCATGCCTTCATGGCTTAAGTGCCAAAGGTTTTTATCTTTAGAATAGTTTGTTTCACGGTTGATTTTTAGAGGTATATTGTGTGCCTCAGCATACTCAATTTCTTCCTCGCGGGATTTAATATCCCATTCACGCCAAGGTGCAATAATAGCCATATCTGGGCAAAATGCCTTCAAAGTTAGCTCAAAACGCACTTGGTCGTTACCTTTGCCTGTGCAACCATGACAAATAGCATCTGCGTTTTCTTGTATGGCGATGTCAGCTAGACCTTTTGCTATGCAAGGGCGTGCAAAAGACGTGCCAAGCAAATATTCCTCGTATTTAGCACCGAATTTTAGTGTGGGGTAAACATAATTTTCGATGAAATCTTTTTTGAGGTCAAGTATATAAAGTTTGGAAGCACCTGTTGCAATGGCTTTTTCTTCTAAACCTTCTAGCTCGTTGCCTTGTCCAACATCGCCAGAAACAGCAACAACTTCACAGTTGTTGTAGTTTTCTTTTAACCAGGGTATTATGATGGATGTATCTAAACCGCCTGAATATGCGAGAACAACTTTTTTAATGTTTTCCTTTTTCATGGTAATAACTCCCTTTTATTTGTTTCATAAAATTATGCGCTTTTAGCAAGCGTTTGTATAAATATACATTTCATATACTATTATACATAAAATATGCAATTCGTCAAGGGGTTTTTGCAAAAAAAGAGCAAGCGTTTATTGCTTGCTCCAACATATACTTATACGGTTTTACTCTGCCTAAACACTGTATTCTGTATATAATTAAAAATATGCAGAAAATATTGTATTATGCACTTTTATTTATCGTGTTTTTCGTGGTTTTTAAGTAAACCGCTTTTTTCAAGCGCAGGGCGCAAGGCCATATAAGCGGCTGTTGCAACAACTGTGCAAATGCTAGCATTTAAAAGGCTAATCGCAAAGTTCCACACTAAAGATATATCTGCTGCAAGTTTGCCAAGGATTAAAATTTTGTAAAAATATGAGGTGAGTGGATAAAGTATGACATTTAAACCTAAACCAGCCACTGAGGAAATTAAAGCTGCCCTGAAAAGTTTTTTACTATCTTTTTGTTTTGCAATTTTAAATATATGGTGTGAAACTAGGCCGCTAACAAGGCCTATACAAAATTTTAAAACAAAAGTATGTGGCGCATACACTATATAAACAGGGTCGAATAAATCGCCAATAGTCATTCCAATTGCACCACCAAGTGCACCAAACCAAGGGCCGAACAAAAGTGCACCAAGTACGGGTATAGCATTACCTACGTGTATGCTTATGACATCACCACTGGGAAATGGAATTTTTATTTGTAAAAAAGCAAAACATACATAGCTTAAAGCGGCCAAAAAACCAATTATGCAAAGTTGTTGTACTGTAATTTTTTGTTTGGACATTATTGCTACTCCTTATATATACTATATGTTACGAGCTTAATTAACAATATAATATCACACTTTGCATATATTAACAATATATTTTTAAATAAAATGCATAATTGTTGTGGAGTTTAAGATTTTTTAAAAGTTTGGCTATTTTACTTATTATTTGCTTTTTATATTTTATTACTAGAGTTTAAATATTTGCGTTTAATATTTTGTATGCTACTAAATCTATACCTGTAGTTACAACAAATTAATAATAACTCGCTAATTTTAATATATTGTAGTAATTTTTATTAACACGCCATGTTTTTTATTATTTTTGCTGTAGTAAACTTTGAGCCTAAGCTCAAAGCGCCACTGCGGTGTCAGCATCGCAAAAACAATAAAAAACTTACCGAGGTATGATTTTTATGATGTTTTTTTCGCTCTGCTCTAAAAAATGTTTAAAAATCTATAAAATTTATTTAAATTCGGTAAGGCTAAGCAAAGTTTCGTCATTAAATTCAAAACGCTTTGTGCTATAGTTCCAATCACCTGGTATAAAAATAGGCATTACTCTTGCAGTATCATTTGCCAAAAACTCAAGTGTTTCCTCAAGGGTATATATATCTGTAGCTGAAATATTTGTAAGCAAATTAGGCGAGAAATCTCGTATTAAATTTGGTAGCAAGCTTGGTAAAAGCTGCTGTTTGTCACGCCACCATGCCTCCCAAAAACTTGCTCTGATAGCGGATAATGTTTCGGGCGTTATTGCACTTGTTCGCTCTGTTGCGTTTGTTTCTAGTTCGTCTAAAAGCTCTTGCGCTTGTGCAATGGTAAAAGTCTGCACACTTCCGCTAAGGTCTATTGTTTCAAGCTGTGATTGTGTTAAAACGCCTGAAAGTCCTACTCTCACAGTACTAAGTTCATCGGCAAAAAAGTTGGGTAGCTGTGTGGAGGGTATCGCTATATATTTTTCTATGCTAAGGTTAAGAGTACTGTTAATTAGTTCTAGCACACGTGCAGGGCCAGCGGAATTATAACTTTGTTCTAGTGTGGGGGTTTCGTCGCCTTGTACTAGCACGCCCTGCGCAGGTAAGGCGCTTATATAAACTTCTTTTGTAGTAGCATCAAGCGATAGTATACCAAAAACAGGTTTTTCGCTAGCTATACAAATTAAAATATCTATGCTATGTTGTGCTTTGGGTATCTCTTTTAACACACCGCTTTCACTTTGTGCTACTTGCTCTGGTTGATGCTCCTCTGTTTGCCATTGCGAAAGCTTATATACCCCAAAAATTAGCGGTATAAGTACAGCTGATGTGAGTAAAAACGAAAGCCCAAAAGCTTTTATACCATTCATACGCATGAAAAAACCTCACTTTGATACCTTGAATTACCATGAAATAAACTAACAATCAAATTTGTTTGTGCAGTTATGGATAAAGTATGGGCAAAAAGGGCAAACTTTAATCACCGAGTAAAAACAAAGAGAGGTATAGATATGAAAAATAATTACGAAAAAAAATCTTTTTGGCAAGATGTAACAGCTAATAATAATTTAAACCAAGGTATAAGCGCAGAACAAACAAGCACTGATGGTCGAGATTTTGAACGCATCGCTCAGGCTATGGCAAATGCTAATAACTATAATAGTGCAGATCAAAATTTTAACTGGCATGATGGCGAAGACGAAATTAAGCCACGCAAACCAAAAGCGCCAGAAATATGGGATGATTTAGCCGTTATACCAGGGTTAGATGGTAATATGCCCATAGGCGCAATAGGGGAAGAAAGCTTGATGTCAGGGCTTGTGCTATCACCAGAGCAAGATTACCCCGAACAACAAAATACCGAGGATGGCGATTATTACGATTACGAGTAATATAATAAATAAAAAACTGCTAAGCCAATAAATTGGTTTAGCAGTTTTTTATACGGAGTAAGAGAGATTTGAACTCTCGCGCCGGTTTCCCGACCTACACCCTTAGCAGGGGCGCCTCTTCGACCTCTTGAGTATTACTCCAAAGCAAAGTTAGTTGATTTTTATTAACTTTTATAATGTTTATCTTTTTAATAAACATGTGCGATAACACAAAACCAAAAAGTTTGTTTTGGTGCAACCGCTTTCAGCATTATAACATATATTTAATGGCTTGTAAAGTGCTTTTTTTAATTTATAAAAAACTTTTTTAGTGCTTAGTTTTAAAAATTAATTATTTTATTTGTGTTATTGTAGTTTTTTGTAAAAAAATACACTTTAATAATGAGAGATATTTATTATTAAAGCGCGTTTTTAGCTTTACATATTGACACTTGTGTGATTTTATTATAACATTAAATAAGGTGTAAAAAGTACAAATATTATTTATAACTCGATAATTTTGTACTGTATAAATAAAATTAAGTATAATATTTTCACAGGAGAAATTTATGTCTACCAAACAAGGAATACTAAGCCCGCGTATATTGTTGGGCATTAACATAACAGTGGCGTTATCTTTTTTTGCGATGATGCCTTTATATTATTTATTTATAGGTCTATACGAAATAAGTATTTCGATTTTTACAGTGGGTGTTGTATGCGCAATTGTAGTTTTTGCTTTGAAAAACGAAATATCTCGCGATGTGAGATTGTGTATATTAATTAGCACAGAAATGCTAGGCCTTATGGTACCTACTTTGTTTGGCGCAGGTTCGCCACATACATATAGCGCTTTAGCTGCAGGGCTTGTAATAGCAGGTTTAGTTTTGCATGAAAAAGTTGCATTAATAAATTCTATAACAATAGCTGTTTTTGCAGTTGGATTTACAGTGTTTAATGGTTATTTTATACCTGGCTACGATTACCTATCGCTTGCAACAGGTATGGCTTTTGTAATAATATCATGTATTGCAACATATCTATTTGTAGCGGTGGTAAGCACTCAAATTAAAGTTGCAGAGCAAAAAAACAAAGAAATAGAACAAATGTTAGAAGAGTTAAAAGCGCATAAGAGCAGTAGCAGTTACCAAGCACCACAAACTGATGTGGTGGAGAGTATCAAAGCAGTTTCTTCAACATTGACAACTTCAGCGGAAAATATGGTAGCAGTTGTCAATGGTCTTGCAGAAAGCTCTAATCGGCAAGCTTTTGCGGTAGAAAAAATAGCAAGCTCCTTTTCCGAAATTGCACAAGCGAGCGAAAAGAATGCTAGAAATATCAACAGAATTAAAACTTTGTCTAATACCACAAACGAAAATATAAAATCAGGGCGTAAACAAATGCAAATGATGTCCAGTGCAATGGAGGATATAACACGTGCTACTAAAGAAATTAGTAATATCATGAACGTTATAGAGGATATTGCGTTTCAAACAAATATTATAGCGAATAACTCAGAAATTGAAAACTACAAAGCGGGTTATCCAGATAAAAATGTAGCAAAAATTATACAAGAAATGCAAAGCCTTGCAAAACTTAGCACACAAACCGTAGCAAACACTCAAGTGAAAATTAATAACGTAACAAAAAGTATTGAAAATGGTAAGAGCATAGTTGATAAAACGGCACAAAGTATAGAAAAAATAGTAATTAGTATAGAGGATTCTACAATTATTATTGATAAAGTTAATCAATCGACAAACGAACAATTTGAAGCGATTATGAATATGGAAAAAAACCTTGCGAGTGTATCGGAATTACTAGCTCGAAACACAGTGAGCGCAAACAAAAGTACAGAAGCAGTAAATGATGTAAATGTGCGAATTAAAAAGTTACACTCAATGATAGCTGTATAAAATAAGTGAAAAATGATTGCATAAACAAACAAGTGTATCTATATTGTAAAAAACATAATCTCAAAATATGTTGGAAAAATCTGTTAATATGATAATTATAAATGACTTAATGTGTTTTATTATATAGACGATTTTGTGTATCTGTGCTATAATTAACAAGTATGAATTTTATATACATAAGCGAACAAGTATTATCCGAGCTAGGGTAACACTTGCTCGCTTATGTTAATAATAACGTCTTATAATACCAAAATGATGGAGGAGAAAATAATGAAAACAACTAAACCTACTAAAAAACTTTTTACGACGCTGTTAATTATTGTGTTGATATTGTCAATAGTGGCAAATGCTGTATTGTTTTATCTATTTTATGAAGAAAGACAATTAACCAATAGTTTGACAGATGTTTATTCACAAGAATATTTCACTTATAACTCTCTAACAGTGCAAGGTTTTGAGGATAAAGTCGCCAGTGGTGAAGAATTTATTGTAATTGTTTCAAGGCCTAATTGCTCTAGTTGTGAAGCTGTTTATCAAGATGTTATAAAATACACTGATGAAGAAAATATCAGCAACCAAATTTATTATTTAAATGTTGTTGATTTGCACAAAGATGCAGAAGCTTGGACTGCATTTAAAGAACTGTATGGATTTTATGGCACACCTACTTATGCTAGATTTAACAACAGCGAAGTTGTTTCAGTCGCAGGGTGGACACCTGAATCTGGTATAGGTGCTGCATATATCATTGATTGGTTAGAGCAACAATCTGATTTTTTTACAATGGCTTAATTATTGAATTTTAAAATAACAAAAAGGATACTGTCGCAAACTGTGTTGCTGATAGTATCCTTTTTATTATAGAGTTTTTGTAATTTTTATAGCAAAGCGAAGAAAAAATACAAAAAAATCATATGATTAATTTAAAAAGTTGAATATATTATTATGCTAAAAAGTCAAATAGTTTTCAATTAAATTTTGCTTTTTGGCTACTGTTTTTGCCTCGTTACGGCGCTTTATTTCAAGTTTTCGTAAAATATTACTTACATGAGTTTTAACAGTTGTTAGTTTTATGCCTAAAATATCGGCAATTTCTTGGTTGCTTTTATCTTGGCAAATCAGCGCAAGCACTTGTAGTTCTGTTTTAGATAATTTAGCATTTGATATATAATTTGCTTGCAAATAATTTTGATAAAAAGATGCTTGTGTGCGAGTGTGCTTAACTATTTTATCAAATTGCGTTTTACCTTGTTTTGAGCAAATATATTTAATTTCTAATAAAAGTGGCAAAATAGCTTTGCCATATTGCGCTATTGGTTGTACATATTCGTATTGCAACGAAACATTAAGTGCTTTTGTTAAAGCATTTTGCCATTCTTTATCACTCATGCGAAAGTAAGCGATGGCTATAAGCACATTAAAATTTATGAAATCTAGTATTTTTTTGCATTTTTCAGCATAGTTCAATAGTTGAGATAACAAAACTATTGCTTCATCATAATGTCCTTTATAAATCAAAACTTCTACTTTAACACGATATTGCAAACGCCATAATATCCAAATGTTTGTAAGATCTTCTGGGGATTCATGTGCAAACCAATGCTCTACTTCCTGCAAATCTCCACAGCAAAGTGCGATGTGGCACAGCAAAGCTCGTAAATTTGGCATTAATCTAAACGTATCTTTTGGAGGTATGCGTTCAGCAAACTGGAGCAAGGTGTCACGTGCAGAGTTTGCCTTGCCTTGGCTTAATTGTATGCGAGATAAAAGCCCTACCGCTGCAAATTCGGTATGTATTGTACCCCTGTGTTGTATGTCGTTAAAGGTAGATATCATTTGCACTTGTTGTATATGATAAGCAACACATTTTTCAAACTTACTTTCGCAGTAGGCGCACTCAGCAAGGCCTACGGCTTGGCTATCTAAAACGTATTCAATGGGCTTTTTCATCACGTGGTAAATAATATCATCTTTTTTTACCCATTCAGAAAAATCTCTACCGCCATTTAAAACAGTGGGCAAGCACGAAGTTATGGAAAGCTGTGTCATTTTCATTCCACTAAATTTTAAATTTTTAAATAGCGTGGTAAATATCTCTTGCAAAGAGGAGGCATCTCTGTGTGGGGAGGCTAAATCAAGATAAATTATTTTTTCTTGCAACTTTTTATACTCGGCGGTATTTTTGTTAAGTGTTTGAGCTTTTTCTCTTAGTTTAAAATACCAATCGTCAGCACCCTCGTAATCAACATGTAAAATGCATAGCATAGCCATGCCAGCAATTAAGCTGCCAGAGTTTAAAATTGTTTCCTCACTTAATTCATTGTAATATGGCTCAAGTTCTTTAAAAAAGCCTATTGCAGGGTTTAAAAGTGCACATATTTCAAGCAATTCTATAACTTTTTTATTGTTTTGAGCTTTTTGAAAATAAAAAATAGCTTTTACATAATCTTTGTGAGAAAAATAATGTTCAGCAGTTTTGTTTGAAAAATCAATTCTTAATTTTTCAGGCAAGGTTTGCTTGGATTTCCATTTAAAAAAATCAATTAAATCATATGCACAGCAGTATAAATCATTGCCGAGAGTATTAACAAAAAATGTGCTATCTACAAGATGCATAACAATGCTTTGCAAGTTTTTATAGCCCGTTACGTCCTGTAATAAATCAACAGTAAAATTTTCAAATTCTGCCATACAAAGTAATAAATCAGCACTTTGTTTATCTAAATCGGCAAATATATTAGCGTTAAGATATCTGTATACGTCCCATTTAATTTGAGCTAGTTCATTGCTGTTTTCTATATTTTTTATTTCATTTATATTTGAGCGCTTTGCAAGCAGTGCAATAGCCATAGGGTTGCCATAAAAGGTTTTTGATATAAAAGAGGCAACCTTATCAAAAATTGGGTAAGAATAAGCTGAAAAAATTGCTGAAGTTTCTTCACTGCCAAAACGCAAATAATCAGCATTTAGTTTGTATAATTCGCCTGACATTTCAAGATTAACTAGTAGTTCAGGCATATTTGCACGTGAAATTAGCAAAAATTGTTTATCACTTTTTTCATGCAGTAGTTTTAACAATGATTTAACTTGTTCATCATTTTGCAAAGTGTGTAAATTATCAATTGCAATGATTGAGCTAGTGGTATTTTTTAAGTTTGTGCTCTGCAAAAGATTATCAGCGTTAATAAAAAGAGCATCACGATCAGATAATATTTTTGCACACACTGTAGTTTTGCCGCAGCCCGTAAAAGCACCGAGAAATAAAATGCGGTATCTTAAAAGAGCTTCCTCAAAAGAAGTTTTAAAGGTTTTAGGTATTATTACAATATTTTTGTTCATTTAAGCACCATTATTATTTGTTCATATATGTTATATATAGTATAGCATTGTGATAAGTTAAATTCAATTGAACATATGTAAAATAAATTTGTATTACTGATAAATTATTTGTTTAACTCATACTTTGGGAGGATTGACCTTTTTATTCACAATTGTATAATCTTATTAAGAGCACTTCAGTTTTTTACAAATGCTTTTTTAGGCATAATTAATTACTAGAGATATTTTGCGAAAAAACGATTAATTTTTGAAGTGTAAAGAGTATGATTTACTTTAAAGGTGAGTTGTGCTTATACCATTAGCAAAAATGTTGCTAGCGTATTTATATTTAAAGAGGTAAAAATGGCATTCGGTTTTAAAATGATAACAGTTAAATTTAAAAAAGATTACTCGCAAGAAGAACTGTTTGAAGCAATAAAAGATACAGAATTTGCAGCGGGCAAAGCACAACTTGTGAAACACGGTTTTACAAGTTTAATTGTTTTTCCAGCACTTGATTCACACAATCAAGTGCAAATATATCCAGCAACTATGAAAAACCAAAGCAACACTTGGCGTGTGATGAAAGCGGAAGCAGCTGGATTAGATACTATGGTAAAAAATGATGTTATAGATAGTGTAACAGGTGGACTTTTTGGTATCAGAAGCGTTTTTGGTAAAAATGCAAAAAAAATTGAAAAACTTGTTACACAAACAGCGGCGCAACTAGAGAGCATGGGGTTGTAATAACTAAACAATGACTAACGAGGTGTTTTTATGCATTGTGTTTATTGTAAACGACTAAATGATGAAAGTGCAAAAAAATGTGGCCATTGCGGTGCAGAACTATTTCCAGTTGCACAAGTTGATGATTTACAATTTGATTTTATAGAATCAACAATGGCAAAAGAGTTTAAATCACAAAAAGTTGGATTGTTTTCAAAGGGGAATTTAAACAAAATTGTTTCAAGCATTGAAAAAGGCACTTGTGGCACAGTTAAGGTACGTGTAGAAGCCTGCAAAAAACAAACCGAACATTATGATGATGCTACATTAGGCGAGGATTATAGCGTTTATAATTTGCAAACACTAGAAAAACACCCAATTGCTGATAGTGTTGAAGCCATAAAAAATTTTAATCCTGCTGATATGAGTGAAGCGTATTTATTCCGCATTAAGATTGGCAAAACAAATAAACTTTTACTTGTAGAATCTAATGAAACTACATATTTGTTAAATAACATTAAAGATTTAATTTATGTAGTAGATGCAAGGATTTTACAGCTAAGAAATAGAGATATTTTAGACGCTGCTATTAATAATGTAGCGGATTTTGTATCAGGTTTGTTCTCTAAAAAATGATATTCTCTTACCTTTTTATAGTAAGGTTGTACAAAACAAAAAGTCGTGCTTTCTTTTCGAGAGCACGACTTTTTGTTATAATATTAAATAAAGCAAAGTTCATATTTTATAAAAGCAAGCACATATCTTTAGTTACAACAAATTAATAATAACTCGTTAGTTTTAATATATTATCGTACTTTTTATTGACACGCCCAGTTTTTTATTATTTTTGCTGTAGTAACTTTGAGCATAAGCTCAAAGAGTCACTGCGGTGTTAGCATTGCAAAAACAATAAAAAACAAATCCGACCACTTAGCCAAAGGCATTTGTGCTCGGATTTGTTTTAAAGCGGAGAGAGTGGGATTCGAACCCACGGTACCTTGCAGTACGCTAGTTTTCAAGACTAGATCCTTAAACCACTCGGACATCTCTCCAGAACATTGCAAAGCATATTGCTTTACAATGCAAGAAATATTATACCACAACTATAAAAAATGTCAATAGATTTTACGCATAAAAATAAAAAAATATTTTATTGCATTTATGCTGCTTTAGATTGCTCTTTATTTATCGAGGTTTCTGCGGTTATTTCTCTTGATTTTTCAAAATAATGAACAAAAGCAAAAACACCAACAGCTAAAATTGCACCCCAGAAAATATCAATAATGGAATGTTGTTTTAATAGCACAGTAGAGGCGCAAATTAGCAATGCAATTATGCCGTTTATGCTAAGCGCAAGTTTCGAAATAGGTTTTTTAAGTTTGAATAAAAAGAAAAAAGCTAAAAGTGTAACAGATGTATGCAAAGATGGGCAAACATTTGTTGAGGTATCAGCAGCATAGGTAAAAGCAACTATACGTGTAAAAAAATCATCAACAACTATGTCAGGGCGTAAATCTAACCCATTAGGAAAAACAAAGTACACAAGCAATGTTATTGCAGTGGTTAGTGCATAGGCTTTAAAGTAACTCCAAAAATTGTTTCTATCAAAATAAATTAAATATAAAGTTACAAGCGGGGTCCAAACAAACCATGAAAAATAAGGCACTACGGCTAAAGGTGTAAAAGGTATGTACGCATCAAGTGGAGATTCTAATAGCGTGTAAGGCCTATCCCAAAACTCTAGCACATAAAAGGTGCTTTGATAAATGGCAAAATACAATATCATGGTTATCAAAGGGTGTTTTTTGAAAAAGTTTAACATAAAATCTCCTTATAGATGTTAATTTATTAATTGATAATTATAATAAATATGGTATACTGATAAAAACAACATACGATGCCATTGAAACATAAATAAATATGTAATAATTATGTTAGCATGGCTAACACTAGCGGAGGTTTTTATGCAGTGGACAGATATACAAATTACAGTTAACGCAAATGATGCGGAAAACGCCGAGGCAATAGCTGTTTTGGTAGCCGACGGCGGTATTTATATAGAGGATTATAGGGATATTGAAGAGCAAGTGCTAGAAATTGCGCATGTGGATTTAATAGAGCAAGAACTGCTCGACAAACCAAAGGATATAGTTATTATACACATGTATCTTTCGCCTGAAACACCACCAGCTGAAACCTTGCTTGCGATTGAAACACGCTTTGAAGGTGCGGGAATACAACATGATGTAACAATAGCGGGAATAAAGCAGGAAGATTGGCAAAACGAATGGCGCAAATATTACCATCCTAAAGATATAGGCGAGCGCCTTGCAATAGTGCCATCATGGCAAACATACGATACAGACCGTGTACAACTAATGCTGGACCCAGGCCTTGCCTTTGGTACAGGCGACCACGAAACAACAGCACTTTGCCTAACACAGTTAGATAGCCTTATTAAAGGTGGTGAGCGTGTTTTAGATATAGGCACCGGCAGTGGTATATTAGCAATAGCTGCGCTAAAACTAGGCGCAACTAGCGCAGAGGGGGTGGATATTGACCCTATTAGCGTGCGCACAGCAGGCGAAAATGCCGAGCGTAACGGTGTGCACGAAAACCTAAAGGTATTAGTGGGTGATTTAGCCGATAAGGCAAGTGGAACATATGACATTATACTTGCAAATATCGTTGCAGCGGCGATAATGAGCCTTTCAAAACATTTGCCACCACTAATGCACGAAAACACAAAGTTTATTGCCAGCGGTATAATTGATACACGCAAGGACGAAGTTTGCGAAGCTGTAAAAGCTAGTGGGCTTAAAATATGTGAAATACACGAGGATAATGGCTGGGTTTGCTTAGTTTGTGAAAAATAATCTCTTATAAGCTAGTCTACACTATTTCTGTGTGATGTCAAGGAAATTAAGTAATTCTTAACAAATTTTTATGAGTTTTTTTAGCATTATAACAAAAAAAGGAGAAAAAATGCCGCACCGTTATTTTACAGATGATATACAAAATGGAATTGCAAGGTTAAGTGGCGATGATGCTCACCATTTAAGCCGTGTTATGCGTGCGAAATGTGGCGAAACGGTTTTGCTATGTGGTACGAATGCCCTTGAGTATACCGCAGTAATAACTGCAATAGATGCCGATAGTGTTACATTTAAAGTTGAGGAGGGTGTGCCAAGCCTTGCTGAACCAAAAATTGATGTTACTGTTTATATGGGCTATGCAAAACAAGATAAACTAGAGCAAATTATACAACATGGTGTGGAGTTGGGCGCAAAAAGCTTTGTTCCGTTTTTTAGCAAATATTGTGTTGTAAAACCCAAAAATGAAGATAAAAAAAATGTGCGTTATAACCGCATAGCATACGAGGCCGCAAAACAAGCAGGGCGAGGTTGTTTGCCAAATGTTGAAATGCCTTGCGAAAATTTTACAGAGCTATGTAAAAAAATTGAGCAACATGATTTGATTTTGTTTTGTTACGAGGGTGGCGGCGAAACCTTACCTGCAATTTTAAAAACAGCACAAAAAAATGCTGAAAAACCTTTAAGCATAGCTTTAGTAACAGGTGCAGAGGGTGGATTTGCACATAAAGAAGTAGAGCTTGCACTTGAAAAAGGTGCAACGATAGTAGGTTTAGGCAAGCGTATTTTGCGTTGTGAAACAGCACCATTAGCTGCACTTGCTGTAATAATGAGCACATTGGGTGAACTAGAATAGGAGTTTTTACATGAAAGATAAAAAATATCGCCTTGGAATAGACCTTGGTGGAACAAATATAAAAGCTGGTGTTTTGACACAAGACGGTAAGTTAATAGCAACCATGAGTATGCCTACAAACTCTACACGTGGGTGGCAAGCAGTTGTTGAGGACATGGCTAAAACGGCAAAACTAGCAGCTGAAAAAGCAAGTGTTTCGTTAGAAGAATGTTGTGGCTGTGGTGTTGGTTGCCCAGGCACAATAGACCAAAACAACGGTGTGGTAATATACTCAAATAATCTGGATTGGGAAAACGTACCACTGGCTGAAAAATTAAACCAACTTTTAGGCTTGAAAATAAAAATAACTAATGATGCAAACTGCGCAGCTTTAGGTGAGTGCGTTTCAGGTGCAGCAAAAGGCAAACAGAGTGCAGTTTTAATAACATTAGGCACTGGTGTTGGCGGTGGCATTATTATGGATGGTAAACTTTTTGAGGGTGGTGTTGGCGCAATAGAGCTAGGGCATATACAATTGGTAGATGAAGGTGAACTTTGTACCTGTGGGCGCAAAGGTTGTTTTGAAAGCTATGCTTCTGCAACAGCTCTAATACGTATAGCAACGCAAAGCGCACGGAATAATCCAAATAGCTTATTATATACAAACTGGCAGACAAACAACGCTGAAATGAATGGCCGAATACCTTTTGATGCGGCACAAAACGGTGACGAAACTGCAAAAAAAGTAATAGAGCAATATATAAACTATCTGGGTAAAGGCATTACAGATTTAGTCAATATCTTTAGGCCAGAGGTTGTGCTACTTTCTGGAGGGATATGTGCACAGGGCGAGGTGCTAACAGTTCCACTACAAAAATATGTGCAAGAACATACATTTGCAAGTGCACAATTACCAGCGCCAGAAATAAAAATAGCAACGCTTGGCAACGATGCAGGTATAGTAGGTGCAGCAAACTTAGTGCAATAGATATTTATTAATAGCGTAATCCATAGCAACAATTAGTATATCGTTTGTTACTTTCTTTTTACCGCGGTGCAAAAAAATTTGGAAACCATAGTCATGGTTAACCACGCAAAAAGTCCCCTCTGCTTCCATTTTTGTGACGCCTATAAATAAATGTACAAAAAACAAGAACTTTGCACTGTTTTTCAGCACAAAGTTCTTATTTTTTATTTTGGGGTGTGATTTTCATTTCGTCACACCCTCATTTTTTGTTTTTTATTAATATTATCTTTCGTCTATAGGGGTAAAGGTTCTACGAGATTGAACAGCTTTATATGCAGGGCGTATAATTTTGCCCATGTTAATAAGCTCTTCAAGGCGGTGAGCACTCCAACCAGATATACGAGAAATAGCAAATAATGGTGTATATAATTCGTGTGGTATTTCAAGCAAGCGATAAACAAATCCAGAAAAGAAATCCACGTTGGCGGAAACACCTTTGTATATTTTGCGTTCTTTTGCAATAACTTCTGGTGCTAGGCGTTCAACTAGGCGGTAAAGAGCATATTCGTCCTGTAGACCTTTTTCAGTGCTGAGTTGCTCAACATATTTTTCAAGCAATTTTGCACGAGGGTCACTAACGGAGTAAACTGCGTGTCCCATGCCGTAAATTAAGCCGCTTTTGTCATTGTATTTTTTATTTAAAACACCAGCCAAATATTCGGAAATTTCTTTTTCGTCTGTTAAATCTTTAACGTTAGATTTTAAATCGTTAAACATCTCGGCAACTTTAATGTTTGCACCGCCATGCTTTGCACCTTTAAGGCTTGCTAAAGCAGCTGCCACACAGCTGTAACTATCTGTACCGCTACTTGTTACAACGTGTGTTGTAAATGTAGAGTTATTACCGCCGCCGTGCTCTGCGTGCAAAACAAGGCAAAGGTCCAACATTTTTGCTTCAAGTGCAGTATATTGCCCATCCGGACGCAATAAACTTAAAATATTTTCCGCAGTGGAAAGTTCGGGCTTTGGTGCATGGATATGTAGACTTTCTCCACCTTTATATGCATAGGCATGATAGCTGTACACTGCAATTAAAGGTAGTATAGCTATAAGGTCTATACATTGTCTAACAACGTTAGAAAGCGTGATATCATCAGATTTTCGGTCATAGCCTGCCATGGTAAGCACCCCACGTGAAAGGCTATTCATGATATCTTTGCTCGGTGCTTTCATAATAATGTCACGTACAAAGTTAGTCGGCAAGGTTCTAAATTTTCCAAGTTCAGCTTTAAAATTGGCTAGTTGCTCTTTTGTGGGTAATTCGCCAAACATCAATAAAAAAGTTGTTTCCTCAAAGCCAAAACGGTTTTCTGTGTCAAACGAATCACAAAGTGATTCAATGGAGTAACCACGGTAATATAGCTCGCCTTTACAAGGTACTAAGTGGCCGTCTATATCTTTTTTAGAAATAATCTCACTAATTTCTGTTAAACCTGCCAAAACGCCATTACCGTTTAAATCCCTAAGTCCACGCTTTACTTCGTATCTAACGTAGTCGTTGGGGTCTATGGTGTTGTTTTGTAGGCAAAGCTCTGTTAAAGTTTCGAGCTCGGGTGTGATTGCACAAAAATCTTTCATAATGGTAGCTCCTTTCACGGCTGTTTTAATGATTTATAGTAAAAAACAGTACTAATAACTATATTATATCACAAAATCTCGTTTAATGAACATATAAATTAAATTTTACATTGATTTTTATAACATTTAACAAAAAAATATATCTAAAATTTACAAGAAAAACTGTTTATAACATTAAAATTAAAAAAAATAAAAAAATTTTAAAAAAAGAGTTGATTTTTAAAAAAAACTTTGGTATAATAATCTAGCTGTTAAAAAACAACATAAATATATGGGCGTGTTCCCGAGTGGCCAATGGGGTCAGACTGTAAATCTGCTGCGTAAGCTTCGGTGGTTCGAATCCACCCGCGCCCACCACAAAAAACCTTAATGCATATGCATTAAGGTTTTTTTATTTGTATAATAAACTTTATCTGGACAAAGAATAATTAGCTTTTGTTTAGTGCCTTGTTTTTTTGTTAAATTTAGATATTACTACAATTGCAATTATTAAAATAGTTAATACAACGCCAGAAATTATATATATATTTCGCATTTGCTCGGCTTGTTGTGCAAGTGCCTGTTCTTTTTCTGCTTGTGCAAGTTTTTCTTGTTCAGCAGCTTGTTTGGCGGCTTTTTCAGCGGCTTCTTGTTCGGCTTTGGCCTTTGCCTCTGCCTCGGCTTTTGCTTGCTCTGCTAGCGCAATTTGCTCTTGTTCGTAATATGTAGTTATGTTTTCGAGCATGTCATTGCCTGTATCCACAGCAACAAGGCTAAAGGCTAAGCCAAATTTGCGCAAATCATATGTACCATCTTTTCTGACAGTAAAATAAGTAAGCTGAGATTTATGATGCTCAAAAGCGTCTTGAGCTACTTCAAAAGCAGTGCGACCACCAAAATTTTCAAGCGGGGTGTCAACCTCCATTATAATTTCGTTTTCGTTATATAAATGCACATAAATTTTTTGTGGTTGCGTCTGGGTTTGTTCGGCTGCTTGCATCATAGTTTGGGCAAAAAGCATATGTGCACCGTGGCCATATTCACCATTAAAATCATGCCCTACAACAACCTGTGGAGCAAAACGTTCGTACAAATTAACTACATAATTTACAACTTCTTGCTCGTTGTAAATTGTTTTTGAATGCGCTAAGCTAGTGCTATAATAATCAGCAAACGGCCCTATTACGGGGTAATTTCGTAGCCCAGCTTCCCACAATGCATTTAGTAATTCTTGCTGTCTGTATGGTTCGGTTGAGTGGTTAACCATATATGCAACTTGTATGCTTACATTACCCATATTTAAATATGTGGGCATAACTCCGCCAAAAAATAAATGTTCATCATCTGCGTGGGTGGGTAATATTAATATATCTGCCTTTTCAACTGCATTTTGCCAATGGTGAACATTTTCGGGCAAAGTGCCCTCGCCATATAAACTAATTTCTACAGGCTTTGCACTAGAGTTAAATTGTAGTGTGATTTCTGCACTTGCCTTTAAAGATATAGGTATATATTCTTGAAAAAAACCGCTGTTGTGCGTTTGTTCGGTGTTACTTTGATTTAGTAAATATCCATCCTGTGGATAAGTTTGCCATATGATGTAAATGCCTTGTGCGGCTGTATCACTTATTATTGTTAATGAATCTCCCTGATTTAAATTAACACCAGATGAAGTGTTGCCATCTTGTAGTGCATTTTGGTTTGTGCCTTGGTTATTGGTTATTTGTACATCTAGTTTTTGAGCTATGGTATCATCGCTTTGCTCAGCACTTACGAGCATAGCAGGTAAAAAAACCAGAGTGTATAAAATAAAAAATATGCTACAAAAAAAGCGTCTAGTAGGCATAATTTATACTCCTTTTAGGAAAGTTAAGCTTGTTGCGAGATGATTATTACTCGCTTTCGCTTGTAATTCTAATATCGCCTATGCGCCAGTTATCATTGTATCGAACATACACAAAGGTTATATTTGTATCAAATACATATGGGCGATGCTCACCACGATAAACAGTATAAGTATAACTTACATCCACGCTAAATATATCATCGCTATAATATGTAAAATTTGTTGCCGTTTCGTCTTCAAAGCTAACTCTTGTGTGTTCTGTGTAAAACATTGTGTCCATATAGCGCATTTCTGAGTATATGGTGCTATTTGGCAAAAGCCTTGAAGCTAAAGATGAAAAACTGTTGTCATTAGAAATATATAGCGAGTAATTTTCAGCATCTTCAAACGCCATTTCCTTTAACTCGTCAATATCTTCAGTAGGTTGTGGCAAGCTTATTTCTCCATAGTATTTTGCAAAATTGTTGTGAGTATCATCTTGCTCTTGTAATGTCCACATCGCTTCAGTTTTTAAAGTGATTATTGTTTTTTCACCTGTTTCATGTGTGATGCTAAGTGTTGGTTCTGCCATTAAATCAGTCAAATGATATTCGGTTAGATATGGTTGCTCAACACTTTCAGGTAATCGCTCAAGAACATCGTATGGTATATCAGCTTGTGTGATTAAATCTTGCTGTGCATTTATGCCGTTTATGCTTAGTTTAGTAGTAGCTGGCAACCTAACAGTAACTTCGCCCCACATTTTTTGAGTAATAGTAGGTTGTGTTACTTCCCAATGCCCAAACATGCCTTCGTCCACAAAAATAAGCGTAAAACCACCTATAATGTTATCGCCAGCTTTTACTTGATAATTTTGTTGTGTGCTTGTGCTACCAGTTGATAAGCGTCCAATATTTAGCTCGCCACCATTTAAATTTTGGCTGTAAACTTCGCTTCGAATTTCGTCTGATTCATAGGGGTTAATTATTAACTGTGAGTTATGCGATAAAACACTGTATTGTTCCAGTGCAAAAACATCTTCAAGGTTTTGCATGGCGTGTTTAGGTGTGCTTTGCTCGTACACAACCATAACTTTCCATAAATATGTAAAGCCAACACAAATAAGTGTAATTGTTAAAGTAACTAAAATAAAAAATACAAACCAAAATTTTGAAAAACTTGTTTTTTTGCTATGCATAGCCATTTAGTCACCTCCTGTTAATTCAGGTGAAATAACAATTGCTGTTGGTATATCTCTAGGGCCGTATAAAGATGACGAAACATTAACAAGCTCATCTTCAAAATACATTATGGTGGAAGAACCACCGTCTAAGTTAGCGGCATTAACAGCGCCGTATTGTGCCATAACTTCAGCTACATCGCCCATGCTAGCGCCAATACTATTTGCTTGCCTACCATCGCACACAAGCAAGAGCATAGCACCATCACTTCTTTGGCCTATGGCTGTGCGTGGGTTTAACCCACCGCCTTGGCCTGTAATTTCCATCATTTCGCCGTTAACTATAAGTGCGGGGCCAAAACTTACAGCATCTCTAATATTGCGGTCAAGTGCTTCTTGTGCTGTCATAGTACCAACTATAAGTTTATTATCCTCGTCTATGCCTATTACATCATAGCTAGAGCTTAAACTGCCAGCACGAAGCTCGCCTTCTGATATAACTATGCCTAATGGTGTGCCACCATTGCCAATGCCGCCCTCATCGGCAAAACCACCGGCATTTGTGCCACCAATACCCCCATAACGGTTTATTATTTCTTGCACAGTTTTGCCATTTTCGCCTGTATATGCATCTGCGCTAGTTCCCACAAAAACGCGTGAAGGGTCTTGCACTATTAGCATTTCACCGCTAAAGGTATCGCCAGTTATAATTTCAATTACAAGTGGCTCTTCAGTTTCGTCATCTTCGTTTTCTTCAAAATGTATAAGGTCTGTGTCAGTTACAACATCTGATACTTGCACGCTATTGTTAGCTATGATATTTTCGATTTCAGCTTCATCAAAATACATGTATGCAACAAATTTTAGCGCACTTGTTTCAAGCAGAGAGGTTATAAGTAAATCACGTGCTGTTGGGCTTGGTCCATACGAAATTATTGTTGTTGCACCAAAGATACCAAAAAGCAGTAAAAATAAAAAAGCAGAAAAACTTGCCAAAACACGTTTACCTATACTATATGCACGTATTTGGTATGCTGCATGTGCAGGCCGTGCATGGGTATTTACTTGCACGGCGGGCACGTTTTGTTCCATGTGCATATTTTGCTCAAGTTGCAAATCTTGCATAGGCTTTGCAATGTCTACACCTGAAATATTTTTTGAGTCTTTATCGTAAAAACTACGCAATATTCTGCGTTTCGCTCTGTGCAACCTTAGCTGTATAGAGCTTGCGTATTTTTCATGTGTGTTATTTTCGTGCATGGTATCTCCTCGCTGTAGGCATAATATTTTTATATACCTACAAATTGTTTTGTTTTAAATTAATCAGCTAGCCCATCATTTTCCTCTGCATTGTTAAATACCCAGTTTTGTTGTATTTTAAAGCTGATAAAAAACAGCAATGTGTCAATTACAATTTTAATTACTGAATCAAGCCCTACAAACGCTGATAGCAAATATGAAACGCTGTAAACAAGTGCGTAAGAAATAAGCATTTGAGCAACACACAAAATACTATATCTAAATAGAGTTTTGCCAGCAGGGCTATTACTTTGGAAAACAAATTTATGATTAACGCCATAATTGTAAACAGCAGAGCACAACCTTGCGATGATTGTGGCAAAAAGCAAACGAGAGCTACGTGTAAAAAAGCCACCTAAAAGTATATTTAAAATAGTAAATATACCTACATCTAAAAGGCTTGAAGATATAGAGCTAAAAAAGAATTTGAAAATTACAGCATAGATGCGAAAAGAGTCAATCACAGGGTTAAAATGAGATGTTTTATTTTCTTCAATATAAACGGTGGAAATGCGTTGCTCGTATATGGTGACGTTTGCTTTTTTAAAAAACAAAAGCATGTTTGTTTCATATTCAAAGCGTTCGCCGTTGATATTACAAAGCGGTTTTAAAAGTTTATAAGGTATAGCACGCAATCCTGTTTGTGTATCACTAAGAACAAGGCCAAAAATTAGGCTGAACATAAATGCTGTAAGTTTGTTTCCAAAACGGCTTCGTGGTGGAATATTTTCATCGTTGAAGTTTCGTGCACCTAGAACAACATTGTTCTTTTTAATCAAAAAGGCATCTACACAGGCATTTATATCTTTTATGGTGTGTTGTCCATCGCCATCAATTGTGATAACACCTTTGCAATCTTTAATATTATTTAAAACATAGCTAAAGCCAGTTTTTAAGGCTCGGCCTTTACCTTTGTTAACCTCATGTGTAATAACTGTGCACTCTTTAAATTGTGATAAATGTTTAAATGGTTCTAAATGGTTTTCGTCGCTACCATCGTTTATAATTAATATTTTGGTGTAATTATTTTTGATGAGATCCTCTACTACTTTTATTATTTTTTCATCAGGATTAAGAGATGGCAAAATAACACAAATTTCACGCATAAAATACCTCCATTCACTTTATAAAATAAATTGTAATTTTTAAATTAAAGTGATAAGTGACTGCTATTTCTTGAGCAGTTGTTAAAATTAAAAATTTTAATATATATACTTATTTATTATACCTAAAATGTCGAATTTTGCAACATTTTTACGATAAATACTAACTTAATGGCCTATTTTACTATGGTTTTTGAATTATGGGCATAAAAAAGCAAAAACATTTAAGCTATGTTTTAAATATATAGCTTAAATGTTTTTTAGTAAGTGCTTGTATTGTTTTTTTGTCTAATAATTATTTTTTATTAATTTTATATAATCTTGAGCCAAAGTCACCTATCAAACGTGTGTTTGGTGTTGGCAATGCTAACTTTTGCATGTTCAATTTTATGCCTTTGCTATTTAAAGCATCACCAAAACCTGTATAAGTTTCAGGTGCTAGTTGTAGCAATTCTTGGCTAGCGGTTATAAATTGCTCTCTTGCAGTAATTTCGTAATAAGTGCTATTATCAAGAAATTTGGTGCAAATTTTATTAAAGGTTGGGTTTGGCTGTTGCAGATTATAAAACTCTCCAATAAAGCCTTTAGTTTTTTCGTTATTTAAAACTAAAAATAAGGTTTTATTCTCGTTAGTTGCAAGACGGTATAGGTTGCCAAATTGTAATAATTTGCGGTTGTGTTTATAAAATTCAATTTGTTTTTTTATAATTTCTGTTTCATTTTTACTTAAGTTTAGTAAATCAAGCTCGTAGCCTAAAGCACCAAAGGCTGATATATTAAACCTAGTTTCGATGGGTGTGTCACGCAGAGTTTGGTGGTTAGGGCATGCGGAAACATGTGCACCATATGTGCTTTGTGGGTAGCCGTAGCTTATAGATTTTTGTATAAAAACACGTTTGTGTGCATCTGTATCATCACTTGCCCAAATTTGTGGCATGTAGGATAATATACCTAAATCAAAGCGGTTGCCGCCAGCAGAACAGCCCTCAAATAATATGTTGGGGAATTTTTTTGTCAAAACATCAAAAATGCGGTAAAGCCCTAGAACATATCTGTGGCAAAGTTCACCAGCGTTTGCATGTCTATCTGAAAAAACGTCAGAGAAATTACGGTTCATATCCCATTTTACATAGGATATATTTGCGCTGTTCAATATGTTAGTAACAGCGTTAATTATAAAATCGCATACTTCGGTTTTTGTTAAGTCTAATATAAATTGATTTCTACCTGTGGAAATTCGGCCTGTGCCAAGGCGATACTCAGGGTGCGCTTTAAATAGCTCACTGTTCTCGCTAATCATTTCTGGCTCAAACCAAAGTCCAAAATCAAGCCCTATACCATTAATTTCGTCTGCAAGCTCTTTAAGTGTGCCACCAAGTTTATTTTCGTTGGTAAACCAATCCCCAAGCGAGGTTTTGTCAGAGTTTCTTTCGCCAAACCAACCGTCGTCTAAAACAAAAAGTTCAATGCCAACAGCCTTTGCTTGTTTAGCTAGTGCAACCAGTTTAGTTTTATCAAAATCAAAATAAGTTGCCTCCCAGTTATTTATTAAAACAGGGCGTTCCTTTTGCTTGAAATTTTCTGGTATAATGTGATTTGAAACAAAGCTATGCATGTTTTGACTTAATGCATTTAACCCACTATCAGAGTAACTTAATACTGCCTCGGGTGTATAAAATTCAGCGTTTGCATTTAGTGTGTAGCTAAAGTTATGTGGGTTAATGCCAGATAATACACGCACTTTGCCCATTGGAGAAATTTCAACTATTTGAGCATGGTTTGAGCTATAAATCAGGTTAAAACCATAGCAGTCACCAAAGTATTCAGTAGCATCATTTTGCTTTAGCATAAAAAATGGGTTGTGCCTATTTGAGCTTGTGCCAACTTTTGAATCACTGATATAGATGCCAGCGGTGATTTTTTGGCGCTTTTCTTGCATTTCATTGGCCCAATCACCCTCAAAATTTATTAGCTCGTAGCCGTCGTTATCAAGGTCGAGGTTAAAGCTTAAAAAGCGGTTAATTTCAATAGCATCATCACTTAAATTTGTGAGTTTTGCATGTCTTGTTATAACGTTTGCATCGTAAAAACTATTGTAGTAAAGTTTTAATTCTAAGTTAAGCATTTCGTCTAAAAGTGTTATTTCTAAAGTTTCAGAAGCATTTTTTGCAAAGGGCATTTCGCAAATTTCACATCTAGTGCTTAAAAATTTATGTGATTTATAACAAAAATCAGTGGTGTAACCATTTTTTGTTTTTAGAGATATCATGGGTTCTCTAAAATCGCCTTTGCCACTTTCGCCAAGTTCTAGTGACATCTTTTCTAAGGTGTCTAAGCTTATTTTGTTATCGTATAAAACAGAGTGAGCAAATTCACTTGTTTGTGTTTCTAAATTTAAATTTTCATCTTCTTTAATCTTTTTGCCATAATAAACTTGTTCCAATTTGCCGTAGTCTTTAATATTAATTATGTAAGAGGTATCTTTTGTGTGCAAATAAATCATAGTTTTTTCCTTATTAATATTTGTTTTTTTATAAAAGAATTAGCGTTTGATTTTTAATAAACTAAGCAAAAACAGACAAATAGCTTTGTCTGTTTTTGCTTATAATAATTTTATTGTTTAATAGTAGTTTATTTTACAGAGCCTAACATGCCTTCAACAAATCGTTTTTGCATTACAAAGAACAATATTGTCGTTGGTATTGTTGTTAAAACAACGCTAACCATAATTACGCCGTAATCTGGTGTATATGATGAGTTTAGTGTTGCAATAACAAGTGGAAGTGTTTTTTTAGAATCATCTTGTAAAGCAACAAGAGGCCATAGGTAGTTATTCCATGCTGTCATAAAGGTTATGATAGCCGCTGCAGCGTATGTGGATTTCATTGTTGGCATATAAATGCGTAAAAATAGGTTTAATTCTGAAACACCATCAACACGGCCAGCTTCTAGTAAATCTTTAGGAAAAGCTTTTGTGTTTTGCCTAAAGAAAAATATCAAGAATGCAGTTGCTACCGCTGGAAGAATAACAGCCAAGTAGTTGTTTAACAAGCCGATTTGGCCAAATAATCTGTAAAGTGGGATTAATATAGCAGCAAAAGGTATCATCATTGAAAGTAATAATAGTGAAAAAATTTTTTCTTTAGATTTGCTTTTGTATACAATAAAAGCATAGCCAGCCGCAGAGGAAATTAATAGTGCAAGTAAAGTTGTTATTATTGCTATTACAAGAGAGTTTACAAAAGCTGCTTCGATATTAGTGCTTTCAAGCAAATTGTTTATGTTGTTTAACAACTCTGTGCCAGGTGTAAGTTTGCCTTTAGTTACATCAACTGAGGAATTAGTAGAGGCTATAACCATCCAAAAAAATGGAAAGATTGATACTAATGAAGCAATTGATATAAAGACATACATAAAAATATTTTTTAGCTTAGTCATTTTTATCTCCTCCCACTTTCATTTGAACAAATGCCAGTATACCGACCAAAATCAAGATAACATATGAAACCGCAGTAGCATAACCGAAATCTGGTGTGTATTTGAAGCATAGGTTGTATATGTATTGTGAAATTGTCATTGTTGAGTTGCCAGGGCCGCCATTTGTTAAGTTTACAACTTCATCAAATAATTGTAGTGTGCCGTTTGTTGAAAGTATAGTTGTAAATAAAATAATTGGTTTTAGTAGCGGAACTGTCATGGAGAAAAATTTTCTAATAGGGCCAGCACCGTCGATATCAGCTGCTTCGTAAATACTTTTGTCTATATTTTGTAGGCCTGCCAAGTAGAAAATCATGTTGTAACCTGTCCAACGCCATGTAATTGCGATAATAACAGTAACTTTTGCCCAAAATGGGTCTGTAATCCACATTATTGGCTCGTTTATAATGTTAAGAGCCATTAAAAATTGGTTAAAAATACCCTCGGAAGCAAAAATGCTTTTAAAAACAACAGAATACGCAACAAGAGAAGTTACACATGGTAAAAAAATTGCAGTTCTGAAAAAACCTTTGAACTTCAATGATTTGTTGTTTAATATTGATGCTATTGAAAGTGCAAGTACTGTCATAAGAGGCACTTGTACTACAAGATAAATTAATGTGTTAGTTAATGCTTCTATAAATACTGGGTCTGAGAATAATCGTGTATAGTTTGAAAAACCTGTAAATTCTAAATTTATACCCATACCAGACTGTAATGACATTATAAATGCCATAATCATAGGATAAAATGAGAACATGGAAATAAAAACTATTGGTACTAGTATAAATAACCAGCCAGTTACCTTCATTTTGGTCGCTTCATTCTTGAACATAAAGTGCCTCCCTCTGAAAAATGTTGCTACTACTAAAAACCTTAGTAGTAGCAACTTTTAACTTAGTTAAATTGCGATTCAGCTTGATCTTGCATAGCTTGTAAGGATTCGTCAATATCAGCACCAGCAATAATGCTTTGCATTTGTGCTTTTAGGATATCTTCAAAAGCGTATGTGTGTAGGCCGTAGTTAACAGCAGGGATATTTTCAGACCAAGTAGAGATGTCAGAATAAATTTGTTGACCGCCAAAGAACTCAACTTCTGTTGTGTAAGAATCGCCCTCTTGAGCAGGTAGGTATGTAGCAAGAACGTTGTTTGTATCTAGTATTGTTTGGTAGAATTCGTCATTACCAGCAAATGTTGCGCCTAGGTAATCAATAGCAGCCTCTTGGCCTTCAACACCTTCTAGTACGTAGAAGCTTGAACCGCCAAGGTTAGAGGCATTAACAGAACCTTCAACACCTTCCATGCGAGGGAATGGTGCTATGCTCCATAGGCCAGATTGATCTTCAGCTTGAGCTATACTTGCTGTAAACCAGCAACCTGTTGGTACAGTTGCAACTTCGCCGTTGTTAGGTGCGCCAACAAATTGTGACCATTCAGAAACAGTTTTGGATATATCAGCATCTAAAATTTGTAGGTATAATTCGATAGAATATTTTAAAGCTTCGTTACCAACAAAGTTAGGTGTTGAACCATCTTCTTGAACATACCATGAGTTTGCAGATTGCATCATCATGCGGATTTGACCTACATCGTTAGGGTCAAGTGTTAGTAAATCAATGCCTTGTTCAGCTTTGATTTTTTTGCCCATTTCAATGTATTCTTCCCATGTTAAATCCATCATATCTTCAGCAGTGTAACCAGCAGCTTCGATGATGTCGTTACGGTAGTATAAAACAGCACCGCTGTTATCAAAAGGTACGCCATAAATAGCATCGCCTTCTGTCATGAAACCTAGTTTATGTGCAGAGAATTTTGTGTCATCTGTGATAGTAGCTAAATCAGCAAAGCTACCAGGGTATGATTGTAGGAATGTTTGTATGCGATAATCTTCAATCAAAACAATGTTTGGTAAGCCATCAGTTGAACCAGAGCTTAAAGCAGTGTTCAATTTTTGGATGATATCAGCTTGTGCATATTCAACAACTTCGATATCAACATTAGGGTTAGCAGCCTCATAAATTTTTTCAGCTTCTTTTAAAGCCGCAACGTTAAAGTTTGCGTCCCAAGCCCAAGCAGTAACAACTGTTTTTTCGCCTGTATCTGCTGCGTCGGATGCAGTGTTAGTAGATGAATCAGTAGTAGTACCGCCACATGCTACAAGTGAAAGTGATAGTGCGCCTGCCATTGCAAGTGCGAGAACTTTTTTCAATTTCATAGTTTTCTCCTCCAAAATCGTGTGTTTAACAGTGATTTTATTATACTATGAATTGGCTTTGGCAGTTAGTAATAATTATTTTCAAATTATATATTTTTTATTGTGAGTTTTTGAACAAATTAGTTTTCATTGTGATTTTTTTTCGAAATTGGTAATTTTATTCGTATTTTTGTGCCTTGTCCTTTAACAGAGGTTACTTTTATGCCATAGTTTTTACCATAAATTAATTTTATGCGTTGGTCTACATTGTTAATCCCTACACCAGTAAAGTGTTCTTTAGGTTTGTTTTCATCAAAGTTTTCCATTCCGTCGCCATTGTCTATAATATCACAAATTAAAGTGTCGTCTTTTTTGCTTGCTATAAATTGTATATCACCAGATTTTTTAATTTGAAATGCATGGAAATAAGCGTTTTCAATAAATGGCTGAAAAATTAATTTGGGCACTTTTTCATCGTCTACACTGGGGTCTATATATAAATTAACCTTTATTCTATCACCATAACGTATCTCATTTATATATATAATTTTTTAAATTTTCTATTTCTTGGCTAAAGCTAATCATTTCATCGTTTTTGCTAATAGTGTTTTGCAATAAATCAATTAACGATTCTATGGTTTTGGCCGCTTTTTCTTTTTCGCCTTGCCATACTAAATATTTAATAACAGCAAGTGTATTATATAAAAAATGTGGATTAATTTGCATTTGCAGTGCTGAAAGCTCAGCAAATCTTTTTTGTTTTTCGGTTTCTAAAAGTTCTTTTGTGTAACCATCAATCTCATCAATCATTAAATTATATGCACTAACAAGCTCTAAAACTTCAGGGGTTGAGCCAATAAGTGTTGAGGTGGCGGTTGTGTTTATAGGTTTTAAATTGCCTTTTTTTGTGCTTGCTATTCTTTTAATAATGAGGTTTAGCGGGTCGGACATATTTTTAGTGATTAAAAATACAATAGCAATACCAGCTAAAACAACTAATATCGCTGAAAACCTAGCACTAGCACTAGCATCATAATAACTACTTAAAGCTTGGTTTAAATCAACCTTATTTACTATATACATATCAAAAACTGGTATGTATGCAGAAAAATATTTATAATGGCCCTCATGTATTTCTGGCAAAAAATATAAGTTTGTGGCGGTAGCGTTAATTTCTGTAGCGATGTTTAATAGCTCTGTGTTTTGAGTGCTTATATCATTTTTAACATTGCTGGAAATCACATTTCCGTTTGTATCTATAATATAAGTATCTGTTGAATCCGAAATATAATCAGAATAAAGAGATTTTATAGTGCTTTCTTCAATATCTATGTAAATAGTACCAATAGAGTTAAATGAGTACGCTTGTGGCAATTGCTTAACAGCTACAATACTGTTATTGTTATTGTAAAATCCACTTACTCCATAAGTATAAATTATTTTTTCGGGGTTTTCTAATGATGCTTTAGTAATATAACTATTGTCAATTTGTTCGCTATTTGCAAGCACAACGGCTGTATCATCTGTGTAGATTTGCCCGTTAATACCTTTAATAAAAATATTTCTATGCGAAATGTTATTATAAGAGTTATCAAGCGATTGTTCAATATCGTAAATGATTTTAAATAATTCTTGATCAGAAAACTCCCGTGCCGTAGTTAGATATGAATTTAAAGGTATATTGGTGGAGTAATCAGCAATTATATGTATGTTTTCTTGATTAAATTGCTCAAAATTTTGCAGGGTTAAATCAATAAGGCTAGTTTGGTTATCCTCATGATATCCAACAAATGAATTTTCTATTGCGCTTGTAATGGTAAGTGAGGATATCAAATTTGTTAAAAGTCCAGCTAGGGCAAAAACAATAGCGATTTTTGTAAATAAATTTAACTTCATTTTTACATCATGTCCCTTCTAAATGAAGATGGGCTAAAACCTGTGTTTTTCTTAAAAATTTTGCTAAAATAGCTTTGGTCTAAATAACCGGATTTTTCGCATATTTCGCTAATAGTATACTCTGAGGATTTCAACATTTGCTTTGCGTTTTCTATGCGTATTTTGTTTAGATATTCATTAAAACCTATACCTAAATTATGGCTAAATAAAGTTGAAAGGTAGGAGTAACTAATATGAAATTTTTCGGCAACTTGTTTTAGGTTTAGCTGTTCACTATAATTTTCTTTAATAAAATCTAATATGCGTTCTATAAATGTGTCAGAGGCTATTTTTGTGTGGTTAGATCTATCATTTATCATTAAAAATATTTGGTCAACAAATTTTAAAAGGTCATCTACTGAATAAACCTTTGAAATAAGTTTCATTATTTTAAATTGATCAATATCAACATTTCTGTCAAAAAAATCGTCCTCACAAAAAACGTCAAATGCGGTGTAAATAATGTGTTCAACTTGTTTTTTGAACTCTTCCTCATCATAGCCTGAGTGATAAGTAGCTTTGCAAATGTATGTATGCAAAAATTCAAACGAATCTTCAAAAAAATCTATTTTTTCTTTATAACCTTTAAAAATTTCAATTTTTTGCGGTTTAATGTCAATGCCTTCAAAAATATCAACTTTGTTTGTAACAAAAAATTGCTGTTTAGAGCATTCTTTTACATTAAGTGTATTTTTAATTATATCGCTTTCGTTAGCTGAAATTAAACTGTAGCAAATTTTTATGCCTAAAACTGCATCGCTTAATTTTATGAATAGCGCATGTACTTCGTTTACAAATATATCTGAAATATCATTTTCGCACACTAACATACACATCAAAATATTATCTTTTGAAATGTAATAATCAAAAATACAATCACTGAAAAATTCTGATATTTTATCACGTATTATTTCGTGGTAAAGTGCTTCTTGCTCATTTTCGTAGCCTATAATTTTATTTAAATTAATGCCTAGGCTCGCAATGTATTTTTTTGCATATTGTTTGGGTAGTTTGGCTTTTTCGCTACATGTTAAAATGTTTTTCAAAAAGTTGTTTTTGTTTTGTGTATCTGGTTCTATACCAAGCTTTAAGCATATTTTATCTAAAGTTGCATATAAACCTTCAGGCGTTAGTTTTGGCTTTAATATATACTCAAACACACCGTATTTAAAACAAGTTTTCACATAGTCAAAATCAGCATAGCCACTTAAAATGATAATATAAACATTAGGGTATTTTGTGCGCATTCGTTTAGAAAGCTCCAGTCCATCAATAATAGGCATGCTTATATCACAAATCACAACATCTGGCTTTATATCTTCAAGAAGCTCGCAAGCTTCTTGCCCGTTAGAGGCTTCGCCTATAATTTCGTATATATCTTGTCTACCCTCTAAAATATATCTTACAGCCTGCCTTACAATAAGCTCATCTTCTACAATAAGTATTTTGCATTTTTTCATAAGTTACCTCCACAAACTTATTATAAATTTATGTATATATAATAGCACACTTTATAAAAAATGTTATACAATTTTGCAAAAAAGTTATAGTTATTAGTTTTGCAAAATGATATAATCATCATAATAAATAAAAAGGAGATTTTTATGCAAGAAGTATTAAATATTTTGCAAAACCCAGAAATATACAAAATTAATCGTTTAGACGCTCATTCTGACCATTTGTTTTTTGAGGATTTGCATACAGCAAAAGTTAACAATCAAACATTGGTGACATCACTTAATGGTGAGTGGCAATTTAATTACAGCAAAAATTTATCGCTTTGCCCAATGGATTTTTATAAGACGGATTACGATGTATCAAATTTTGATACAATAAAAGTGCCTTCACATATTGAGCTTAGTGGCTATGACCAAATACATTATATTAACACAATGTACCCTTGGGATGGTGTTTGTGATTTGCGTCCGCCGTTTGTGGATGAAGAATATAACCCTGTGGGTAGCTATGTGAAATTTTTTGATTTGCCACAAAACTTTTTGGACAAAACAGTTTGCATATCATTTAAAGGTGTAGAGCAAGCTTTTTCACTGTATTTAAATGGCGAGTTTATAGGGTATGCAGAGGATACTTTTACACCATCTGATTTTGATTTAAGCAAATTTGTAAAGGCAAAAGATAATAAACTTTGTGTGCGTGTTTACAAAAAAGCATCGAGCGCATGGGTGGAAGATCAAGATTTTTTTCGTTTTTCTGGTATTTTCCGAGATGTCGAGCTATATGCAAAACCAAAAGTGCATATTGAAGATTTATGGGTACAACCAATAGTTTGCGAAGATTTAAAAAGTGCTAAATTCACATTTAAAATTAAAACAAATGCAAGCACATTGCCAGTGATATCTTTTGTGTTAAAAAATTCTGATGGTGAAACAGTTTTAGATGAAAAACCAAGCTTTGTATACGAGCAAACAGCAAAAATCGAACAGGCTGAAAACGACATTAACTATTATGTTTCGCCTACTTATAACCTTGCAGATGTTTGCCTTTGGGATATAAAAACTCCGAATTTATATAATTTGCTAATAACGGTTTATGATTCAAAAGGCGCAGTGTGCGAAGTTGTATCACAAGATTTAGGCTTTAGGCATTTTGTTATTAAAAACGCTGTTATGTACTTAAATGGCAAGCGCTTAATTATAAACGGTGTAAATCGTCACGAGTGGAACCCAGCAAAAGGCCGTGCGATAGATAAAAGTGATATGTTAGCAGATATTGAAGTGTTTAATCGCAATAATATAACAGCAGTGCGCACTAGCCATTACCCAAACCAAAGTTATTTTTATGAGTTGTGCGATAAAAATGGCATAATTATGATGGACGAAACCAACTTGGAATCACATGGTTCTTGGCAAAAAATGGGTGTAGTGGAGCCATCTTGGAATGTACCTCGCCATGAAAAAAATTGGCAAAATTGCATAATTGATAGAGCTGTTTCTATGTTTGAGCGAGATAAAAACCATCCGTCAATATTATGGTGGTCTTGCGGTAATGAATCCTATGCAGGCGAAGTTATTTTAGCTATGGCAAATTACTTTAGGCGCAAAGATAATACACGTTTTGTGCATTACGAGGGTTGTTTTTATGATGATGATTACTCCGAGTGTACAGATGTTTATAGCAGAATGTATCCATCGCCAACAGAGATAGATGAATTTTTGAGTAAAGACTACGATAAACCGTATATTTTATGCGAGTATATGCACGATATGGGTAACTCTCTAGGCGGTATGGAAAGTTACATAAACTTACTCGATAAGCATGAAAATTACCAAGGTGGCTTTATTTGGGATTACATGGATCAAGCTATTTACACCGAAAAAGAAGGTGTGAAGTATCTAGGTTACGGCGGTGATTTTGGAGATAGACCAACGGATTATAACTTTAGCGGTAACGGTATTGTTTTTGCAGATAGAACTGAAAAACCAGCGATGCAAGAGGTTAGGTATTGGTATAGCACACCAGAGCAAAGGGCAAAACATGATGCAGAAAACGCAAAAGCTATAAGCGAACTTGCAGTAAAGCACGAAATTAACACTGAAAAACAATTTAAAGTTATAAAAGGCGATTGCAATTTAGGTGTAAAAGGCAATAATTTTGCCGTGATATTCTCATATACCGAGGGCGGTATAGTGTCACTTAAATATAACGACTACGAGTGGATTTATAGGGCAAGTAAACCAACGTATTGGCGCGCTATAACCGAAAACGATAACGCAATCGGCTTTGGCAGAAAAAGCGGGCTTTGGAACTATGCTACAATGTACTCAAAACACAGTGATATAAAAATCACCGAGGAAAACGATAAATACATCACAATTTGCTATACTTTTGATACACTAATAGGTACGCAAACAGAGGTTAGTTATACGGTATATAGTGACGGCACAATAAAAGTAAACGCAAAACTTTTAGGTGCGGACTTACCTCAACTGCCATTATTTGGTATGAATTTTATCACAGCTGATAAAATCAAAAATTATGAGTATATTGGTTACTCGGGTGAAACATATGCAGATAGGTTTAAAGGCGGTGTTTTTGGCAAGTATAGCGAAACAGTAAAAACAGCAGATTATTTAGTTCCACAGGAAAACGCTTGCCATATGTATAGCCACTCATTAGCATTATTAAGTGGCAAAAATACACTTAACTTTAAAATGAGCGATGTTCCATTTCATTTTTCAGTGTTGGATAACTCAAGCGCAGAGCTTGAAAATGCAACGCATAAGCATGAATTACCTGTTACTGGTTTTTCACATGTGCGTATTTTGTCAAAAATGCGTGGTGTTGGTGGTATTGATACTTGGGGTTCTGACGTTGAAAGCGCATACCATATACACGCAAACGAAGATATCATGCTAGAGTTTTATATTTCTGGCAAATAATATTTGTAAGTCATAAAAAGTGGTGTTGCAAAGTTATTTTAGTCAATCAAAAAAGCTATTAAAATCGGGGTAAAATCCGAATTTAATAGCTTTTTTTAATAATTTTTATGTTATAAATTTGTTTTTTTGTTTTCAAGTTCGGCACAGCGTTTTTCAAGCTCTGCAAAGTGTTGTGCAATAAGGTTTGGTATATCTTGCTGGTTTAAATCTTCAGCAGGGTTTACTTTACTATCGTTTATACGAACGATATCAGCTGGCAACCCGACAGCAGTGCAGTTTGCAGGTAGATTTTTTAAAACTACACTGCCAGAGCCAATGCGCACATTATCTCCTATATAAACGGGGCCTAAAACTTTTGTGCCAGCACCAATTAACACGTTGTTGCCTAGTGTAGGGTGGCGTTTGCCGTTTTCCTTGCCTGTGCCGCCTAGGGTTACACCGTGGTAAATAGTACAATTATCACCAATAATAGTTGTTTCGCCAAAAACAACACCCATGCCATGGTCGATAAAAAGGCCTTTGCCTATTTGTGCACCAGGGTGTATTTCAATGCCAGTCCAAAAACGTCCCCACTGGCTAACCATGCGTGCTATAAAAAAGCGCTTGTGGCGGTAAAAAAAGTTTGCCACTCGGTAGTATACAAGCGCAGTAAAGCCAGGATATAAAAATATAACCTCTGCCACACTTCTTGCGGCTGGGTCGCGCTTGCGTATGTTTTGTGCGTCTTTAAATAAGCCCATAGGTACTCCTTTTTAATAGCGATATTGCTTGCGTAGTTTTAATAAATAATAAATGGATAAGAATAAAGATGAAAATTCAGCAACAGGCATTGCAAGCCATACACCATTTATTTCAAATAATAAAGGTAAAATTAAAAGTGCACCAACCAAAAGCACAAATGTACGTATAAATGAAAGTATAGCAGAAACTTTTCCGTTTGAAAGTGCGGTAAAAAATGCGGAGGCAAAAATATTTATACCCATAAATAAATAACAAAGTGAGAACAATGTAAAAGCGTGTGATGTAAAGGTAAAAGTAGGGCTGTTTGGTTCAACAAAAAAACCAGTAATTACGTCTGCTCCAAAAAGGCTAATTGCAAAACTTACAAGTGAACAAACAATAATAACTCTAAAGCTAATTTTAAAAACATTTTTTAATTGATTGTAGTTTTGAGCGCCGTAGGCATAACCGATAATTGGTGCAATACCAGAGGAATAACCGAGCATCATAGAAAGTAAAAAGAACTGTGCATATAACAAAACACCAACGGCAACAACGCCCATTTCGCCAGCATATACTAAAACTATAATATTAAAAAGTACGTTGGTAATAGAGTTTGAAAGGTTTGTTACCATTTCGGAAGAGCCGTTTGTGCAAGTATTAAGGACAGTTTTACCAGACCAAATTGGCTTTTGAAAACGTAGGCCGGATTTGCCTTTTAGCGAAAAATAAATACAAAAAGCTACTGCAGGTAAACAATAACTTGCTGCTGTGGCAAGCGCAGCGCCCATTATACCCATTTTAAAAATCGCAATAAAGACATAATCCAATATAATATTTAAAACACCACCGCCAACACTAAAAACTAAGCCTAAGTTTGGGCGGCCTGCAACTACAAAAAACATTTGTCCTAAAATTTGCAAAAATTGCATAGGGCAAAAAAGTGCCATAATAAAAAGATATGTAGTGGCATCGGCTATTAAATTGTCAGTAGCGCCTAGTAAGCGCACAATGGGCTCGGTAAATACAGTGCCGCACAATGCAAGTACAGCTGAAACACCTAGTCCTGTTAAAACTATAAGCGTAAAAGCTTTGTTTGCTTGTTCTTGTTTATTTTCGCCCATTAATTTTGAAACAAATGCTGTGCCACCTGTTGAAAACATTGTGGCAACTGCTATTAAAATTGTTATGTAGGGATAAACGATGTTTAAAGCTGAAAAAGCAACTTCACCCACAAAGTTTGATACAAAAAGTCCGTCGACCATGCTATAAAGTGATAAAAAGCACATCATAGCCATAGTAGGCAAAGCAAATTTTAATAATTTGATAGGTGTAAAGTCTTGGCTTATACTTGTAGTCATAATTCCTCCTTTTATATTGTTTGTATATAAAAATATGATACAAAGCCAAGTAGTTCAAAAAACATGAACGTACTTAAAACATTGTACCATATTATGTAAAATAATCAATTGATTTTGATATTTATTATAAAAATTATTCTTCGGATAACACTATAATTGCATCGCCTTTTTCAAAAATGATTTTTTCTGATTTTAATGGGTTAGTTACTATATCAAAGTAATCATCGCTTTGCTTTTTATAGCCAATTGCAATTTCATTTTTTTCTTGTAATAGCTTAGTAACTTCGTAAAAATCAACCTCTACGCCTAATTTGATATAATTTGATGCAGGTCTTATGTGTATTTCAGAACCCTCAGCTTGTAAAAGTTCAGTAAATACGCATGCAAGTTTGCGGTTTTCGCTAACTTGGGTTAGTATTAAGTTTATAATGTTAGAGCCTATGACAAGGTCGTTTACTTTTGCAACACGTGTTAATTTTTGGTTTTCAACTTTTTTTAGCTCACTTGTGATGTTGAACTTTAGTTTTTCTTTTTCAGCTAAATCTCTTAAGTGTATTAGCTTAAGCAAAGTTTTTGAGTCGGAAATTTCCTCGTCTATATCATCATCACTAAGCACAAGCACATGTTCAATTTCATTTTGTAATAATTTTTTTATGTTTGACCTAATTGAAGTATCGCATTCTACATATTCAATGGTAATATTTTGATTGCTAGGTATTTGTGGGCGTGTTGAGATATCCTCAGCGGCAATAATAATTTTGGAGTTTTTTGGGAAAAAATCTTTCACAACAGAAATTATGCGCTCAAGCATATCGTTAATGCCTATTACCAAAATATTTTCAGGTGTTTGGGTACTGTCAGTAACATTCATAAGGTCACAAACATCTTTTACTGTGTGCTCTGTAACTTTTGCCATATTGTTATCTTCCACAAGTAAAATTAGTTCATCACCTTTTTGTATTAGTGTATCCATAGGTGGGTTAAGCATAACTTTGCCACTACGTGATATGCCAAAAACAATAGCTTTTTCAAAAGCGTTTAAGCAACTACCAAAAGTTTCACCAGTAAGCTCGCGGAAACTTTCAAAATAAAGCTCATCGCCATCGTAGTCAAAAAGTTCTATTAAGACGTTTGATAAGCCTGGTTGCCTGCAAGCTTGTGCAATAATGCGTGAGATAAAATCCTCAACCAATATAAGTTCAATATTACCCATTGAAATAACTTGAACGGCCTCATAGTTATCTTCATCGTTAATGGTACTAACTATATGTGGTAGTTTTTCTGTTTCGCCATTTGTCTTTAGGTAGTTGTTAATTGCAAGCACTGCTTTTATTGTTAAAAAATCTTCCTCTTTATTAATAATTATAGAACGGCTTGTTTCTATAGAGCAAACACCTAGCATGTATGTGTCGGATATGCTACCGGTGCGTGCAATAACTCTAGTTGTTTTTAAATCTGGTATAGCTGTTGCAATAGCCAGTTCGACAACTTCTTTTTCTTCAGGGCTAAGCACAACAATACAGCCATCTTTTTGGCTTTCGTTTGCTATAACTAGCTCGGATATAAGTGTGTAAATGTTATCGTTAAAACCTAAAATAACCACGTGGTCTTTTTCTATAACTTGAGAGTTGCCTTTTTTAAGGTCGTTTAGTTTTTCCTCAAAACCTGTGGTAATTATACCTATTAAAATACTAGTTACAAATAAACCGCAAATAGTTGCAATAACCATCAATATAATAAAAGATATATTGCCAGTATCTGCTGCTGTTATTGTACCTGCATCAATAATATGCATTACGCTTAGCCAAACGTTTGCACCCCAAGAGGGGTTAGTGCTATCAACAAGAGCTAAAACTAAGCCCACTAATATGGCTACTATTGAAGTTGCAAGAAACAGCACGCCAACTAAAGCGATACTGCCCTTGGACATGAGGTTATCAAATTTATATTGTAATTTTTTACTAAAAGATGTTTTTTTCATTTTTTAATATGTCCTTTTCCAGAGTTTTTGTTATATAAAAAGTATTAAACCCGCAAAACTTTTTATATAATTTTATAATATAGGATAACGCAAAAAATATTATCAAATATTGCGTGGTCGGTAAATTTCTGGGTTTAGCTGTCGTTACTATCAAGTTTAAGCACAGCTGTAAAAGCCTCGCTCGGCAAAGAAACAGTGCCAAGTTGGCGCATTTTCTTTTTACCTTCTTTTTGTTTTTCAAGTAATTTCTTTTTACGTGTAATGTCACCGCCATAACATTTAGCAAGCACGTCTTTGCGCACTGCTTTAACGGTTTCACGTGCTATAACCTTGCCACCAATGGCTGCTTGTATGGGTATATCAAAAAGGTTGCGTGGTATATTATCTTTTAATTTTTCGCATATTCTGCGCCCTTTTGCATATGCATTATCTGTGAAAACTATCATAGAAAGCGCATCAACCGCATCGCCGTTTAATAAAAAATCAAGCTTTACAAGGTCGCTAGGTCTAAAATCTTTAAATTCGTAATCGTAGCTTGCATAACCACGGCTACGGCTTTTTATAGCGTCAAAAAAGTCATAAACAATTTCGCCTAGTGGTAGTTCATAGTGCAAATCAACACGTGTTTCATCAATATATTTCATGTCAATTAAAATGCCACGCTTTTGCTGGCATAAATCCATTAAACTGCCAACGTAATCGTTAGGTGTATAAACATGCACATCAACAAAAGGTTCTTCTTGTTTTTCAATGTGTGTTGGGTCAGGGTAGTTAGATGGGTTGGAGATAGTTATCTCCTCGCCAGTTGTAAGAGTTATTTTATATTCAACGCTAGGTGTAGTTGTTACAAGGTCAAGGTCAAACTCACGTTCTAGGCGCTCTGTGATAATTTCAAGGTGCAATAATCCCAAAAATCCACAGCGGAAACCAAAACCTAAAGCTAAACTTGTTTCTAGCTCGAAAGAAAGCGATGCATCGTTTAGTTGTAGTTTTTCAAGTGCGTCTTTTAAATCAGGGTAGCGTGCGCCATCAGCTGGGTAAATACCGCAGAAAACCATTGGCTGTACTTGCCTATAACCAGGCAATGCTTCATCACATGGGTTAGCAGCGCTAGTAACAGTATCACCAACACGTGTATCGGTAACGGCTTTTATGCTAGCTGTTAAATAGCCAACTTCACCAGCCTCTAGTTTATCGCAAGGTGTCATGGCAGTTGCGCCAAGTTTGCCAACTTCAACCAGTGTAAATTTAACGCCGTTGCTCATCATTTGTATGGTGTCGCCAGGTTTAATGGTGCCCTCCATAACACGTATATAAACAATAACGCCTTTGTAGCTATCATAAAAGCTATCAAAAATAAGCGCTTTAAATGGTGCATCAACATCGCCACTTGGTGCTGGTATATCCTCAACGATGCGTGCAACAACGGCCTCTATATTTATGCCATTTTTGGCAGAAACACGTGGTGCATCAAGGCATGGCAAGCCTATAACGTCCTCCACTTCTTGCGCTACAACCTCAGGGTGTGCGCTAGGTAAATCTATTTTATTTAAAATAGGTACAATTTCAAGGTCATGTTCAAGTGCCATATATGTGTTTGCAAGTGTTTGAGCTTCAATTCCTTGCGTTGCATCAACAACTAAAATAGCACCCTCACAAGCTGCGAGCGAGCGGCTAACTTCATAAGCAAAGTCGACGTGGCCTGGAGTATCAATTAAATTTAGCTGGTAAACCTCGCCATCTGTATGGGTATAATCCATAGTAACAGCACGAGCTTTTATTGTTATTCCACGCTCTTTTTCTAAATCCATGTTATCTAAAATTTGGCTTTCCATAACACGTTTATCAACGCTTTGTGTAAGCTCTAAAATTCTATCAGATAAAGTAGATTTGCCGTGGTCTATATGTGCGATGATGCAAAAGTTGCGAATGTTCTTGTTTGCCATAAAATAAATTCCTTTTTAAATATTATTGTTTGCGAGGTAATCAATGCGATGTGTTTCCTCGCCTTGTTTTATATAAATACGTGGCACTCTATGTGCTACGCCACATACAATTTCATAACCTATGGTATTTGTTTTTTTTGCTATATCTTCAGCGCTATCGCTAAGTGTGCCACCCCATAGTATAACTTCGTCGCCAGCTTTAATGTTTGGTATTTGTGAAACATCAATTATAGTTTGATCCATACAAACGTTACCTAAAACTTTTGCACATTTACCGCTCACCTCGGCTGTGCCTACACCTTTGCTTAAAGCACGTGGGTAGCCGTCTGCATAACCAGCACAAAGCGTGGCTATATTTGTTGGTTTTATTGCGGTGAAATTTCGGCCATAGCTTACGCTTTCACCTTCGTGCAGTGTTTTAACCATGCTAATTTTTGTTTTAAGAGCCATAACAGGTTTTAAAAAATCAAAGGTTAAATCCTCGCTAGGTGCTAGGCCGTAAAGAGCAATGCCGACACGCGCAAAGGTTTTTATGTTTTGCAAATTTAGTTGTTTGTCTAGCTTTAATAAAGCAGCGGCAGAGTTGCTCATATGTGCACATTTTGGCGTGTGCCCTCTTTTGCTCAGTTCGTTTATTATGCGCAAAAATATTGTAGTTTGTTGCAGAGTATATGCTTTATCATCTGTTGATATGCTGTCTGCAACTGCAAAGTGTTGAAACACACCTTCTATTTGCAAATTTGGCAAACTATAGCAAGTTAAAAGCTCACCAATACAAACATCAAAATTTTGCCTTGCAGTAAAACCTATGCGCCCCATGCCAGTATCAATTTTTAAATGTACACGCACATTTACATCTTGCAAAAGTGCAGTGTGCGAAAGCTCTTTTGCATACTCGGGTGAAAAGCAACATTGTATTAAATTGTGTTTTGCTAATTTTTTTGCGCAGCGTGTGTCCGTATAACCTAAAACATAAATATTTTGTTTTATGTTGTTGTTGCGTAATTCTAGTGCTTCGGCAAGGCTGCTAACTGCAAAATGTTCTATGTTTTGTTCTTGCAAAGTTTTTGCTATCATAACTGCGCCATGTCCGTAGGCATCGGCTTTTATAACAGCACAAAGTTCGGTTTTTTCGAGGCTGTTTTGTATATGCTTTACATTGTGGCAAAGCGCATCTAGGTTTATTTGTGCATAGCAGTGATCATCTATATAGTTATCCAAAAAGCCTCCTTTCCAGTTTGCGCTAGTGCAAAAGTGTAGAATGTATTTGTTTGCAAATATATTATAATAACTTAAATAGGGTAGGGCACGTTATTTTTTCATCCTACCAGTGTGTTTAGGTTTCCAGCCAGCAACGTTTGCATCTTGCAAAGCACGTAAAGATTTTTGGCGGAAGGCTTGATCTTTAGCGCACATCTCATGTACAAAATCTTTTGTTTTTTGTCTGGTTGTAACACCATCCACGGGACATTTGCTTTTTACAACTGGTATTTGTGCCTCTTTGACAGCACGTATAACATCGGCCTCTGGGCAAAGCGCCATGGGGCGTATTATAGTTACATTTCGGCGGTCAAGGTATGTCACAGGGGAGAAACAGCCTATGCGCCCTTCGTGCCAAAGGTTCATGTAAAATGTTTCTATGGCATCATCAAGGTGGTGGCCTAGTGCAACTTTGTTGCAACCTAGCTCTTGCGCAGCAGAATGTAAGGAGCCACGGCGCAAATTTGCACAAAGTGCACAGGGGTTTTTCTCAGCACGTATATCAAACACAACTCTTGCAATATCACTTTTGCGTATAATATAAGCTATATTCTCTTTGGCAAAACGTTCTGCTAAAAGCGAATAATCTGTAGGTTTGCCTGAAAATTCTAAATCCAAAGTAACGGCAATTATTTCAAATGGTATGTTTAAGTATGAGCGTAAAGCACCAAGTGCACAGGCGAGGGCGACACTATCTTTGCCACCAGAAATAGCAACGAGTATTTTATCGCCAGGTGCTATCATTTCGTAATCTTGTATCGCCTTGCGCACAAGGCCTGTAAAGTGTTGCATGTTTTTGTTTGACATAAGCTGTAATTAATTTCTCCAATTATATTTGTCTGGCTAGGTGAAACAATATAAAACGTGTTAGAGTTATATTGTTTTGGTTAATTTATGTAAAAAATAGCTTTACATCCTATTATACCACAATAGCAAATGCTTTGTACATAGTGGCTTTTAAAGATAAATAGCAAAATATTTTTGAAAATAGAAAGTTTGAAAACGAGAGAATAAGCGAGAATACGCCTGAAAAATAAAGTTTATCCAGCATAACGTTAAAAAATACTAAAAAAGGTATTGACGTAACGGGTTTTGTGCTGTATACTATCTCTTGCGCCGTAATAGCGCCAAAAAAACCGTAATCACAATGGAGGAAATAGATATGAGCACTACTCTTGTAAAACCTGCTGCAGTAGAGCGCACATGGCACGTTATTGACGCTGCTGGTGTACCGCTTGGCCGTGTGGCAGCAAAAGCTGCTGTTTTGCTTCGTGGCAAACAGAAAGTTGATTTTACCCCTAACGTAGATTGTGGCGATTTCGTTATCGTTATCAACTGCGACAAAGCTGTTCTTACAGGTCAAAAATTGGAAAAGAAATTCCACTATACACACAGCCGTTTTATCGGTGGCCTTAAAAAAGTTCAGTACAGCAAATTGATGTCCGAAAACAGTGACAAAGCTATGACATATGCTATCAAAGGCATGGTTCCAAGCAACACTATCGGCGCAAAAGCAATGACACGTCTACACTGCTACAAAGGCGCAGAGCACAACCACGCTGCACAAAAACCTGTAGCGTCAGCACTGTAATAGGAGGCAATTGTTATGTACGAAACCAAACCTTACCTTTACGGCACAGGTCGTCGTAAACACTCTGTTGCTCGTGTGCGTGCATACGCTGGCACAGGCAAAATCACAATCAATGGCCGTGATATCGATGAATACTTCGGTCTTGAAACACTAAAATTAATCGTTCGTTCTCCAATCGTTGCTCTTTCTTTAGAGGGTAAATACGATTTGGTTATCCGTGTAAACGGCGGCGGTTTCTCTGGCCAAGCTGGCGCTATCCGTCACGGCCTAGCTCGCGCTCTTCTTGCAAGTAGCGACGAAGCTCGCGCAATCCTTAAAAAAGCTGGTTACCTAACACGCGACCCACGCATGAAAGAACGTAAAAAATACGGTCTTAAAGCTGCTCGTCGTGCACCTCAATTCTCAAAACGCTAAGCTTTTTTATCAACGTTACAAAACAGGTTATTGCAAGGTGGAAATTTTGCAGCAACCTGTTTTTTTTTGTCATAAACTGGATTGGGTATGTGCTTTAATAAAATGTAAATTAAACAAACAATTTGAATATATTTGTTCATTTTTATTATTAATGGAGAAATGTTAATAATATATTGACAAAGTATGAAGTTGTGTATACTATTATATAGGTTTGTGGCAAACAAGACTATCACAAATAAATAAGACGTAAAACATAAGGAGATTTATCATGGAAAATATCATGAACACACTAAACGAAAAAGCACCTGAATACGTAGCTATGTGGAAAAACTATACAAACTTTAACGACCGCACAACAAAACGTGGTTATTGGATGGCGGTTGTATTCAACCTAGTTGCAGCTGGTGCTTTAAGCGCTATTGCAAGCATAATCCCAGAGTTGATTTTCCTTTCTAGCATTTATTCACTTGCAATATTAGTTCCAAGCTTAGCTTTAGCAGTACGCCGTCTAAACGACATAGGCAAATCTTGGACAAGCATTTTCCTAGGCTTAATTCCAATCGCTGGTCCTTTTATCTTAATATTCTTACTAGTTAAAGATTCAGCACCTGAAAATGGCGTACCAACTGTTTAATAGTTACATACACTATTAGATAGAATAAAAACAAAATTAAAAGTGCAAGTTGTGGTTTTCCACAGCTTGCACTTTTTTTGTTTAAATATCAAGTTCAATAGGTTCATCTATTGTTTCACTAACATATTTGCCATCTTTTTTACGCTGTTTTACACACTCAGAAAGTAAGTATTCAATCTGCCCATTGATCGAACGAAAATCATCATCAGCCCAAGCGGCAATTTGCGCATATAATTTTGCAGAAAGCCTTAACGGTATCTGCTTTTTACTTTGCTCTGCCATATTAGTAAAGCGAACCAGAGTTGACTATTGGTTGGGCGTCCTTATTGCCACAAAGCACAACTAGTAAGTTAGATACCATTGCCGCTTTGCGTTCTTCGTCAAGTTTGACTGTTTGTGTTTCGTTAAGTTTGTTAAGTGCCATTTCAACTATGCTAACTGCGCCATCAACTATTAACTTGCGTGCATCAACAACAGCTGTTGCTTGTTGGCGCTGTAACATAACAGCGGCAATTTCAGGTGCATATGCAAGGTAAGTTATACGTGCTTCAAGTATCTCTAAACCAGCTTCGGTAACTTTGCTTTGTATTTCTTTTTTAATGCGTGCTGCAACAACTTCGCTAGAGCCACGCAATGAGCCTTCATCTGGTTGGCCATCGCCAGTGGTATCAACGTTTTCAGCAACGTCGTAAGGGTATAAGCGTACTATGTTTCGCAAAGAAGCATCGCATTGTAAAGATAAAAACTCTTTGTAGTTATCAACTGTAAAAACAGCTTTTGCTGTGTCGGTAACTTTCCAAATAACAGCTATGCTAATTTCAATAGGGTTGCCTAGGCAATCGTTTATTTTTTGCTTATTATTGCTTAGTGTCATCGCTTTTAGAGGTATAATTTTGCTTGGTATACTGCCGTTTACATCAACTTCAACACCGTTCATAACTGTTTTAATGCCAGTTTTGCCAGGGTTTACATCGCCACTTTGGCGCAAAGATGTGCCTGCTGCTGGGTTAAATGCAGAGCTAAAAGGGTTTACATAGTAAAAGCCATCGGTTTTAATAGTGCCTGTGTATTTGCCAAAAAGTGTTAAAACTAAAGCCTCTTGTGGTTTAACAACTTTTAAACCGCAGAAAAATATCCACGCAAGTGCTGTCCAAATAATGCTTAAAACTAAAAAAACAACAAATAATGTTTGGTTGCTAGCACTTTGTTCTAAACCTGTGCTTATTTCAGGTGTTGGGTTATTGCCGAGCTGAATGGCAGAAAAAACAATGCCAGATATGGAAACAATGTACGAAAAAATAATAAGTAGTAAAACGGGCATGCCTTTTTTTGGGTTTAAAACTATTTCTTTCATGTGAAATCCTTTCTCAGCTACATTTTAGATGTAGGTTATTTATATAGGTGCTTTTAAATTTAGCTTTTATTTTTAATAAAAATGAAATACCTATAATTGGTTTTATAAAACTCAAGTGAGTTTATTTGATATCAAAATAATATCACTTTGAAATTGTTTTGTCAATATAAAAACAAAAAATAACACGCCAAAATAAATAATTGGCGTGTTGAACAAAGAATATAATGTTTATTTGTGCTGTTTTTAAAAGTTAATTACTAAGTTTAATGCTGTTTTTCAACTGCTTTTTAAGTGCATTAATAACAATTGTTTGCTTAAAAACTTACTTGCCTTTGCAAACTTAATATATAATCGCAAATTTAAAGCGCAACTGCTGTTGGCAAATGTTTTGTGTATAGCTCGTAAAAATTAGTTGGTTTAACATCATCAAACCAATTTGCTTTAGGGTAGTAGTATCTTTCGTTTTCCTGTCGGCTTTGTTTATCGGTTTTATCTATAAACATAATTAAATCGGCATTTTCAACGTAAAAATCACAAAAACTTTCGCAAAAAATAGCGTTCGAAACCACTTTTGCCACATCAAAATCAATGCTTTTCATAGCGCATAGGTAAGATGGTATCAGCAAAGGCCCTTCAGCAGGGTGGCGCAAAAAGCTTGTTTGTTCGTCTGAGCTTAAAGCATAAACAGAGGGCACGAGTGCAACTTTATTAAAGCCTTTTTTCACTTGCGAAAACGCCACTATTGGCATATCAACAACGTTACTGTTTGCAAGTAGGCTGTCGGCAGTATCTTTGCCGTGTTCGCTCCAAATGGTTTTTACCACTGTTTTAGCGGCAGAGTTATTAATGCCGCCAAAAGCTAAACTTTCTATTTGGTGCAATGCCTTGTTTTGGCAAAATTTAGGCTCGTTTGTATAGTACACTAGCGGTATTGCCAGCAAAGGTAAAAGGTGAGCATCTTTTTGTACTAACTGTGTGGCACTGTTAGTTTTTTGTGGCAATAAACCTGTGCTCAAATGTAGGTTATCTTTAAATTTATTAAAAACTTTATCGTGCTCAAAAACCTCAAGGTCGGCACTAACTATTAAATCTGGCAAAATTGCATTTGGCTGTGCAAGGTAGGTAGACATATGCATTTCATACCCTAAACCAAAGTATTTAACGCTTAACTCTATGCCTTGAGCTAAAAGCATTTCAGCAGCTTTTTCTATAAACTCTTTTTCTTTTTTATGTAAAATACAAATATGATTCCAATATAATAAAACTTTTTTCATGTTTGGTCCTTTCCTTGTGCAAGTAGTTTTAACAAATAAAATTATGCTAAATATAAGCCTTGTTTCATTTTAGCTTGCAGTTCTTTTTGTTTTTTATATTCTTGCGATAATTCTCTATATAGCTCTTTTTCTCTTTCGGTGCGTTCAACAACGGCACTTATTGCACCGCCGTTCATAATTATGCGCTTGTTTGCCATTAGTGCTGTGTGTGCATCATGTGTAACAGCTATTACAAGTTTGTTGTTTCCTGTTAAATATAAAAGTGCCTTTTCTTTATCAATACCAGCGTTTTCAATTTCATCAATAAGCACAACGGGCGAGTTACAAATTAACGAAATATCCGCTATCATAACAGCTCGTGTTTGCCCGCCGCTAAGTTCGTTTAAATTATCGTACAAATTAACTTTTTCAGGTGTTATGTCGTTTGTAATTTCTAGCAAACGTTGGCAATCAACATCTTTGCCCTTGCATTTGCCATGTAGTATAAAAAATTCTTCAACGGTTACATCTAGCACAAAACGCATGTTTTGTCCAAGGTGTGCCATAAGTGCCTCGTGTGGGGTGTCATCGTCAATAATAATTTTGCGCTTTGTTATGCTCTCGCCAGTGGCAAGTTGTTCTATATCTTTTATAAGCCTACTTTTGCCAGAGCCTGTATTGCCCACTATTGTGTATAGCTCACCTATGCTGAGCGTTAAAGTTTCGATGTTTTCCTTGTTGCCAGTTTTATCGTAACCGCCAATTATGGTTAAATTTTTCATAGTAACTCCGTTTTAAAACTAATCTTGCCAACAACACCTTGCTGAAACATGCTACCAACCCTTGTTTCACCCACACAATAAGAACAAACTCCGCTTGGCATGGTATGGCGCAAGGTGTCAAAATTTGTTTCATCAGCAAATGGTTTTTCTGCAAGCCACTTACAAAGTGGTTCTATGCCATAGTAAGCTATGCAATCAACGGGGAATATCTTTGCGTTTTTATTTAGCGATTTTATCTTCCAAATAAAAATCTCTCTTTCGGCTTGTGATATTAAATCTATTTTTGAAAGTACTATAAAATCTGCTTGTGTTAGCATAGGCCCTAGTGCATCTGGTGCTTTACTGCTAGCAGTGCAGTCTACCACACAGCCCGCTATCATGGAGGCTGTAGCCGGTGAACAGCGGTGGCAAAGGCCAGCTGTTTCTATAAAAAGTGTTTGGCGGTTAATCTTTTTAGCCCAATCCCAAAGTTCTTGCAAGTTTGAAACTAAAAAATGGTCTGGGCAAATATCTCCACCTATGCCAGCCACACAGGGGTAACCCGCATTTTGTATAATTTTATCATCGTTTGTTTTTATACAATCAATTTTGCAAGCACAAACTTTTTCGCCATAGTTGCTGAGACCTTTTAGCAAGTGTTTTAGCAAAGCAGTTTTACCAACAGCTGACGCTCCAGCGAGTAATATAGTCTTTTTCATTTCTTTCCTCCCACATCAGTTAGTCATAACTTACCACAAAATAAAAGCTTTTGCTGTCTCATTTGATACAAATTGTAAAATTTAAAGTTAGCGGTTGACAACTGCGATGTTAAGTGTTAAACTGAGTGGCAAAGCAAGCAGTGAGGTGAATTGTTATTTTGCAAAACAACGTCATTTATGAAAGTTTAAAAAAATCAGAATTTTTATCTGGTTTTAATATCAATGCAAATGTAACAAAGCTCATAAAACGTAAAGCAGGGCAAGTTGTTGATGATGTGCTAGATGATATTGAGCATGTTGTTATGATTTGCGAGGGAACTGCAAGTGTGTATTCGCTAGCGCTAGATAACAGAGAGTTATATTTAAACGAGCTAAATAAAGGCGATTGTTTTGGTATTAGCAATTTACTGTTAAAAAGTGAGCTGCGAACATGTATAATTTGCAAGACAAACGCAACGTTTTTGTACATACCAAAACAGCATATAGTTGAAACTATGCAAAGTAACGCAAATTTGGCCTTAAAATATGCGATGTACTGCAATAAAAAAATAAACTTTTTAATTAGCAGGGTAGAGGTCTTGACAATTAAATCGTGCAGGGGTAGAATTATCTTCTATCTGTTATCGCACAAAAATAAAGACTCAAAGGTTATTATTGATTGCAATAAGGATGAGTTTGCAGTTAGGCTTGCAGTAAGCAGGGCGGCGCTTTATCGTGAACTTGCATATTTGCAAAAAATGCAAACCATTGAGCACAACAAGGGTTATGTTCTTATCACAAATGAGACAGAACTAAAAAATATATTTAATAAATTGGGCGATTAGCAAACGGCTACGCTCGCAATTGCCAAGGCAAACCTGTATTATGTTTTGGCAGATAAAAAGAAAGGATTTATATCATGGTAAAAAAAATATCACTTTTACTTTCAGTTATGATGCTAACTTTAGCGTTTGCATCTTGCGCACCAGCGTCCTCTGAAATACAAAGCTCCTCATCACAAGAAACATCTTCTTCCTCAGAAGTTGCTGAAAGCTCTGAAGCTACTGAAAGCTCCGAAACGACTGAAACAACAACAGCAGACCCAGTTGACGTGCGAGCAATTGCATTAAAAGGCCCAACAGCAATGGGTATGGTTAAATTTATGGACGACGTAGATAACGGTGTAATTACAGATAACAACTACACTTTCCAAATGGCTGCATCACCAGACGAAATTGCACCATTAATTGCAAAAGGCGAAATTGATATTGCGGCAGTACCAGCAAACTTAGCATCTGTTTTGTATAACAATACAGAGGGCGGCGTGCAAGTAATGGGCATTAACACATTAGGCGTTTTATACATAGTTGAAAACGGCGAAACTATCACAAGCATTGAAGATTTAAAAGGCAAAACAATTTATGCGTCAGGTAAAGGCGCAACACCTGAGTATGCTTTGCGTTATATTTTAACTCAAAATGGCATTGATCCAGATGCTGATGTAACTATTGAATGGAAAACAGAACAAGCTGAAGTTGTTGCAGCAATTGCAGCAGAACCAAATGCTATTGCTATGCTACCACAACCTTTTGTTGCAACTGCACAAGCTAGCAACGAAAGTTTAAAAGTTGTTTTAGATTTAACTGAAGAATGGAACAAAACACAAGAGGGCGCAGAAATGCCTTCTGAACTAGTAACAGGTGTTGTAATTGTTAGAAAAGAATTTGCAGAGCAAAACCCAGAGGCAGTTGCAGCTTTCATGGCAAACTACAAACAATCTGTTGATTTTGTAAACTCTGACCTTGAAGCAGGCGCAGCTTTAGTAGGCGCATACGAAATAGTACCAGAAGCTGTTGCTCTTGTAGCGATACCAGAGTGCAACATAGTTTGCATTGAAGGCGAGGAAATGAAAAATTCACTTTCTGGTTACTTAAACGTATTGTTTGAGCAAAACCCAGCATCTGTAGGTGGTACTTTACCAGACGATGCATTCTACTATGCAGTACAATAAGGGTAATAGTAAAATTAAAATATGGGCAGTGCTTTTCTGGCTAGTTGTTTGGCAAATCACTGCTATGATTATCGATCAGGAGATATTTTTGGTATCTCCTGGTTCGGTATTTGTACGCCTGTTTGAACTTGTTTTAACAGGCGATTTTTGGCGTTCGGTGCGCAATTCGTTTTTGCGTATAGTGAGTGGCTTTGCAATAGGACTTTTTAGCGGTGTTGCGCTTGCGATACTAGCCTCAAAAATCAAACTGCTTAAAGATTTACTCGCGCCTTTTATAATGACAATTAAATCTATACCGGTTGCCTCTTTTGTTATTTTGTCGCTTTTTTGGTTTTCCTCGCAGGATTTAGGCATTTTTATTAGTTTTTTAGTAGTGTTACCAGTGGTGTATATTAATGTGCTAGAGGGCATAAGTGCGGCAGATGCAAAGCTTTTAGAAATGGCAAAGGTTTTTGGTGTTAGCGGTGTTAAAAAAATAAGATATATTTATATATTTGAGGTGTATCCGTTTTTTCACTCTGCACTTAGTGTTGCACTTGGCCTTTGCTGGAAATCTGGCATAGCTGGCGAAGTTATAGGTATACCTGATAACTCCATAGGTGAGCATTTGTTTATGTCTAAATCGTTTTTTGATATAGCCTCGCTATTTGCATGGACAGTTGTTATTATTATAATAAGCATTGCTTTTGAAAAAGCTGTGCTATTTTTGCTAACACAAATTAAAAAGCAATTGGAGCGTGCATAGTTATGGAAAATATAGTTATAAGTAATTTGTGCAAATCTTTTGGCGAAAATAAAGTTTTAGTAAATTTATCAGCATGTTTTGAGGGTGCAAAAGTTAATACTATAATGGCGGCATCTGGTGTTGGTAAAACAACGTTACTGCGTATTATGACAAACCTTGAAAAGGCAGATGGTGGGGATATAACAGGGTTGAATGGCAAAAAAATCTCGGCGGTTTTTCAAGAAGATAGATTGTGCGAAAATTTATCGGCACTCACAAATATAAAGTTTGTAAGCGGCAAAGATAACGAAACTATATTAAAAGCGCTTGCAGATATAGGGCTTAAAGGGTTTGAAAAAGTGCCAGTTAGCACGCTTTCAGGTGGTATGAAACGCAGAGTAGCTATTTTGCGAGCGCTACTTAGCGATTACGATGTTTTGTTTTTAGATGAGCCTTTTAAAGGGCTTGACGAAGAAACAAAACAAAATGTAATTACATATGTAAAAAATAATGTTGTAGGTAAAACAGTTGTTTTGATAACGCATATAAAAGAGGAAGCACAAATGTTGAACACAGCTACGCTATTAGAGTTATAAAAAATAATTTTTTAAAACACTAAAAAAGTTGATAAAATGTAAAAAAGTTGATAAAATGTAAAAAAAGCTATTGACATTAATTTTTATATATGGTAAAATCTCTTGGTAAAGAAAGTAGCAATCGGCATGCCGCCGTGCTCGCCTTGTAGGTTTTTAGCCACGGGCCAATAAATTTAACCTTAATTTAGGTTTATTTACTTGTATTTCAGTGCGGCAACCGTTTTGACGATTGCCGCATTTTTTGTATTATCAACAAATTCAATCTTAATTGGAGGTGCATTCTAATCGCTACCACAGGAAAATCGAAAGAACTCGAAATCAATGAGGAAATCCGTGACAAAGAAGTACGCCTTATAGGCGAAGACGGTGAACAGCTAGGCGTTGTTAGCATAGCCGAGGCAATGCGTAAAGCAGAAGAAGCAAAACTCGACCTTGTTAAAATAGCCCCACAAGCAGTACCACCTGTATGTAAAGTTCTTGACTATGGCAAATATCGCTTTGAACAACAAAAGAGGGAGAAGGAAGCCAAAAAGAACCAAAAAACATTTGAAATTAAAGAAACACGTCTTTCTCTAAACATTGACACTAACGACTTCAACACCAAGGTGAACCAAGCCGCGAAGTTTATCGCAGCAGGCCACAAGGTGAAAGCCTCGATACGTTTCCGTGGCCGTGAGATGGCACACAGTAGCCTGGGCGTGGATGTTTTAAAACGTTTTGCAGAGGCATTACCTGGTGCAACTATGGATAAAACCCCTCATCTTGAAGGGCGCACAATGACCATGTTGATGATACCAAAACCCCAGTAAATGAAATTTCTGTAGGAGGATAACTAAAATGGCAAAATTAAAGCTAAAAACAATGTCGGGTGCTAAAAAGCGCTTTAAGTTAACTAAAAACGGCAAAGTAAACCGTGGCCCCGCATTCCGCAGCCACATACTAACAAAGCAA
>CAYJKG010000020.1:0-50690 GCA_964370685.1 uncultured Faecalibacterium sp.
GTTACTACAGCAAAAATAATAAAAAACTGGGCGTGTTAATAAAAAGTACGATAATGAATTTAAATTAGCGTGTTACTATTAATTGCTGTAACTAAAGGTATAGATTTTTAAACATTTTTTAGAGCGGAGTGAAGAAAAATGTTATAAAAATCATACCTAGGTAAGTTTTTAATTGTTTTTGCGATGCTGACACCGCAGTGGCGCTTTGAGCTTATGCTCAAAGTTACTACAGCAAAAATAATAAAAAACTGGGCGTGTTAATAAAAAGTACGATAATATATTTAAATTAGCGTGTTACTATTAATTGCTGTAACTAAAGGGTATAGATTTTTAGTGATTTTTTTACTTTGCTTTAAAAAATACTGAAAATCTATAAAATATAAAAATTTGCAAAAAAGCAAAAGGGTTGCAACGAAATTTTCATTTCGGTACATCCCTTTTGCTTTTATTAGTTTTTTAATGTAAACGACAATACAAAAGTTGCATTTGCTTTTTATATTTTGTATGCGGTGTTAGATTATTACGGTTTAAGTTTAATCTAACTGAATAGTGCTAGCTTTACTATCATAAAACTTCTTAAATTCATCCACTGGCATAGGTTTCGCGTAATAGTAACCTTGTACTATATCACAGCCCATTTGCTTTAGCATGTTAAGATTTTCTAGTGTTTCGATACCTTCTGCTACTGTTTTAATTTCTAAATCTTTGGATAATCTTATAACACTGTTTACAACAGCAAAAGTGCGCTTAGGTGATTCAGTTTCTGCAAAGAAGCTTTTGTCAATTTTTAAAACATCTACAGGAGTATTTTTTAGTAAACCTAAAGAGCTAAAACCAGAGCCAAAATCATCCATGAAAATTTTAAAACCTTCAATATGTAATTCATGAATTAATTCTATTAAAGCCTGCTCGTTGCTAAGCATGCTTGTTTCGGTTACTTCAATACCGAGATATTTAGGTAGGATGTTGTATTTTTTGCATAATGATGCTAGTTTTTTTGCAAAATCAACTGTGTATAAATGTTTGCGTGAAAAATTAACAGAAATAACAAAAGGTTCTCTACCCTCATCAATCCATGATTTTAAGTAGCTACAAGCTTGTTCAAATATGTATATATCAAGTTTTAGTATAAATCCATTTTGCTCAAAAATAGGAATAAAACTATTAGGTGCCATCATTCCTGAAGGGCTAAACCAACGAACAAGAGCTTCTGCGGCAATCATTTTACCTTTGTGCAAGTCTAGCTCAGGTTGCAAAACCATCTTAAACTCTCCGTTTTGCAAGGCGCTTTCCATGTTGTTTTCAATTTCTTTAATTTTAATTGCATGTGCTAAATATTCGCCTGAGTATCCGCTTAGTAGGTTTTTTTCTTCCTTGGCTGTATGATGTGCAATATTTACTTTTTCAATACAGCTTGAAATATCATAAATATCAGCCTCTTTAATGTAATAATATCCACAAATAATTCTTAAGTTGTAGTTAAGTTTTTCTCCCAACATTTTGTAAACTTCATCCACATAACTTTTGTGCCATTCCTGCATATCTAAATTTGTGTGTGCTATTAAAGCTAAAAATTCATCACTGTGTATATGTGCATGTATTGTGCTTTCTTGCAAATAGTTTTTAGTGGCTTCAGCCATGCATTTTAATATTCTGTCACCAGTTGCGCTGCCAAGAGATTCGTTGACTAATCGAAAGTTTTCTACATCAAACTTAACTAATAAAAAATTTTTTCCAGCATTTTTTATTACAAAGCGATTTGCATCAAGCTTAAATTTAATTAGTGTGTTTATTTTTGTGAGTGGTGATATATAAGCAAGTTCCTCTATGTTTTTTAGATGTTTTCGTTGTGAAAAATTGATTATGTACCCTAAAGAGCAAACTACAAACACTATAAATACAGATAATATAGCAGTTACAATAATTATATTAGTAGTGGTGGATTGAATAACAGAATCAGGTATAATGGATACTATTGCCCAGTTTTCTATACCAACAGGGGTATAAATTATTCTGTTAACTTCACCGTTAAAATCAATTTTTCTTTCACCACTTATACCGTTAGCAATATCAATTTTTAACTGGTCAAACTCGCTAGTTTCTATTAAATGATTTTCGGATATAACGTTAAAAATATTTTCTGAGGGTAAAAATTGCGAATTTTCTACACCATTAGAAATAATATTGCCCTCAGCATCGACTAAAAGATTTGCGCTGATACCTTCAATAGGGTTAACGAACATATTATTAAGCGTTTCAACATATATAAGTCCTGCTAAAACGCCTCGTGTTTCGCCGTTAGCAATCATAGGTGTTGATATTACAATTGTTTTAATGTTGTTATGATCAGTATTAATTAGTTCGCTTATAACCGTTTTACCTTCCATAGCTAATTTGAAATAATCTTGATCATAAGCATCACCAATGTTGCCATCGCTTCCGACAGCATAACCGTTTGGGTTAATTACCATTGTGTAATCAAAGGCGTTTGAAATATAATCATACTCGTCTGAGTCATAATCAATGTAGCGCAAATAATCCCATACTGGTAGCAGTGAAGCCGTTGACTCTAACAAGTTGATGTTTGATTCAAACTTTAGCTGGTATGTTTCTACGTTGTTAGTCATGAGTTGGTTAATGCTCTGGTCGGTTAAAGCATTTATTTCTTTTCTTATAAACATATTATAAACGAATATTGATATAACTAAAATAGTAATTGCACCTAAAATGCAAAATAATAACGTAATATGTTTTTTTTCTGAATTTCTGCTAATTTTAACCACCCCCCATTTTATAAAAATAATTAATAGTTAGGCATTAATTTGTTCTTCAAGATATGCAACATATTCATCAGCGCTCTGTTGTGGGTTAGCCCCTTCAAGAACTTTTCGGAGCATTTCATACCATGCAGTGCGCTGTTGTGGCCATGCAGTAGTTACTTGGTAATAATCACCAAGATTTTTCATAAAATAGGCGTATTCAGCCATTCTTTCCTCAGCCTCTGTACCTTCATAAATATTGCTATATTCAATATTAACAGGTGAAAATTGAGTAGCTCTAATTGTTTCTTGCCTTTGCATTGGATGGTTAGATAAAAATTCAATAAACGTTTTAGAAGCATAAAGTTTTTTCATGTCGCCATTATTGAAAATTCCAAAACCCCATATACCTCCCTGTAGTTCAGCTACACCATCATCTGATGGAAAATGCATTGCAAATGGAGTAAAATCAACTTGCTCTGCATATAAGGATTCATTAGTTGCGTTCCATGCAAGTGTAATAGCTGTTTCTTGTGCTGCAAACATTTGCAACTCATCAGAGGCGACTATGTTAGAATTATGGGATAAACTGCCGTTATTAACCATTTCTTGCAGTAATGTAAGGCCTTTCACGCCTAGTTCTTCGTTAATTAAGTATGCGTTGTGGTCCGTATTTGTAAAAGGTGCACCATATAAATTGGTTACAAGTGCTCTTGTTCCTTGGTCGCCACCTTGGCCGCCTGTATATATAACACCTGGTGTTTGCACAAGTCCACTATCTCTAACTGCTTGCATTGCTAAAACAAAGTCTTCAGTTGTCCAAGTGCGATTTTCTTCGTCAATATATTGCAAAGCTCCAGCTTGCTTAAAAACTTCGTAATTAATTGCCATAACATGTGCTGTCATAACAATAGGGTATTGGTAAAAAGCACCATCAGGAGCCATGCAAGCATTGACAACTTCTTGAGAAACATCAGCTATATTTTGTGTGGTTTCTACATCCCACATGTCTGATAAATCAACCATAAGGCCGCGCGCACCCCAGTTTGCTACAAGACGCTCAGGGCCTTCTAAAATAATATCAGGTGCATTTCTTGCAGCAATAGCTTCTTCTATTTCAGCATCACCAGTTGAAAAATCAACGATATTGTAATTTACGGTAATATGTGGGTATCTTTTGTTAAATTCTTCTATAAAGTTTTCAACTATTTCAGCATTGCCAAAACCGCCTACAGGGAAAGTCCAAAAATCAATTTCAACATCAGTATCTCTAGTCAATATAGGTTCTTGGCTTGGTTGTGGTGTTGTATTGATATCCAAGATTTCAGAATTATCAGTTGATGCACAAGCTAATAGTAAGGTGCATAAAGAAATAAAGACAATTAACAGTAAAAATACTTTTTTCACCTGTGGCACACCCTCTTTTTAATATGTTCTTTAATTTCGTTTTTTTATATTTATTACATAATTTTGCCAGTTTATTAGTTAATGAATATCTATCTTCAATATATCAAAATGAATGATGAATGTCAAATATTTTTAAAATTCTTGTAGCAATTTGACATGATTTAATTTATCATAAAATTGCATAAAAATAGGATAATGTGATAAAATTAAAAACGATTATCCTAACTAATTGTAATGGTGTATATACACACACATGATTTTAATAAAAAAGGTGAAAACATAAAACTTATAAATTGTATAAATGTACAAATGATATTATGCCTTGAAAGTTACTCTAGTGAGTTTTTGTAGCAATCTAAAGCATGGTTGTTCATAATGCCAACAGCCTCTAAGTATGAAAAACAAGTTACTGTGCCCATAAATTTAAAACCACGTTTTTTTAAATCCTTTGAAACCTTATCTGAAAGCTCGTTGTGTGTTGTAACACCATCAAAAGGGTTATACACAACTTTATTGTCAGTAAAACTCCAAAGATAATTTGAAAAACTGCCGAACTCCTCACGCACTTTTAAATATGCTTTTGCATTTGCAATAGTAGCTAATATTTTAGCTTTGTTTCTAACGATATCAGCATTTTGTAAAAGTTCATTTATTTTATTTTCATCATAAGTAATGATTTTTTGTGCATCAAAATTATCAAAGGCTTTTCTAAAAGCGTCACGTTTTTTTAGTATTAATAACCATGATAATCCACAGTGGAAACTTTCTAAAATAAACATTTCAAATAAATGCGCATCATCATGTGAGGCTATACCCCACTCGTTATCGTGATAGTTTATATAAATCTCAGAATTTTCGAGTCCGGGCCAGTTACATCTATGCATTTTTACCTCTTTGTTTTCGCTTAATTTGATTTATACTACATCAAATTAAAATGCTCGTTAAATAGTTAAGTTTGGTCTATCTTGGTCGCCGTCCGCTTTAAACATTTTAAATCCGTTTTGTATATTTGTGAAATAAAAATACTCTGTGTTTTCAAAAAGTGGGGGATCGAGATAATTCGGTATTATAATTGCATCTTCACGTTTTCTCTCGCTAAAGCCTGTTTTAGCAAAGGTTTCTGCGCTAATACCTGTGCAGTAGCAATCAGCATATTCGGCGTTTTGTGTGCTTATAAGCTCATCAATTGCAGTGCCTAATTGGGGTAAAATATCCTCTGAACCTATAAAATCAACTATGCGCAAAACTGGTATAATCTCACCATTTTCTAAAGGACTATACGCTGTGCGTGTAACAAGGTAAGCGAGCAAAATTTTGTTTTCAAGCACAGCAAAAACATCATAACTATAATGGGGAAAATTAAAATAACGCCTTTTTAAATACCAAATATCTTTAATAGGCGTGTTAATTTGTATATTCTGTGGTAATCCATGCTTATCAATTTCGTTTTCGTTATTTAAACGTAAAAGTTTTAATTCACCATTAACTGCAAGGCGGTTGACACTATCGCTATTTTGAGTATTATCAATATTTTCAGCGTTTTCGGTAATAAAACGTACAAGTTTAAAATCATTTTTATTTTTTTTATCACCTAAGCGGTAAAAGTGAGAAAGACGCTCTGCCTCCCAACCTAAAAATTGATAAAAAACACAAGTTTTTTCTTTTATGTTATTACAAGCAACAACTTTTGCGTTTAATAGTTCAGGCAAGGCGTTCATGAGTTCTAAGCCTACGCCATTTTCGCCTTTTTTTGCTACCCAAACACTAACCCAGACATCAGGTTTTTCGCTTTTATTTGCAAGTATATACCCAGCTACAGAGAGCAGTTCGCCATCACGTTCAGCGAGGGCAAATTGCAAATTTTCGCCACAAAAATAATAGTTGAAAAACTCCCTGCGGTTTATCAGAGGGAGTTTCCAACCAAAATGTTTATTAATAAAATCTATAAGTTTTTCACGTTCTTCCCACTTTGCAAGGCGCAAAGTGGGGTTATTACTAGCCTCAGACAATTGAGCTACCTCCTGTAATAGGTAAGGTTACACCTGTTATAAAACGAGCTTCCTCACTGCATAAAAATGCCATTGCAGGCACAACATCAGCAGCGGTTGCATTGCGTTTCATAGGGTTAGCCTCGGCAGAAGCCTCAACAATAAGTCGAGGTGTTTCAGCTAAAAATTTTGTTTCCATCATGCTAGGTGCAACGCTGTTTACAGTTATACCAAAGCTTGCATATTCCACCGCTAGGCTTTTTGCAAGGCCAGCCATAGCATCTTTTGCCATAACATAAGCTGCCATATTTTTAGGCGGTGCGCCTAATGTATAGCTAGTTTGCATAAATAAAACACGTCCGTTTTTTGCTTTTGCCATTTTAGGCAAAAATGCCTTGCAAAGCTTTAGCGCACTTGTAACTTGCACGTTCATATCTAGGGCAAAACGCTCTTCGTCAAAATTTTTAAATTTAGTGTTTATAGCACGCAAAGCGGGCAAGTGTATTATATGTGTTGGCACAGCATGCTTTGCGCTAATTTCAGCAATAAAAGCATTAGTAGCCTCACTGCTAGATAAATTTACATCATAAGTAAAAATTTTATCTGCATTAGCTGTTTGCAAAACCTCAAGATTTTGTAAATCCCCAGAGCCTTGGGCAATTATTTCGTCACCAGCGTTAAGCTGCGGCAAGATATACTCAATAAAGCACGCCCCAACGTCAGAAGAAGCGCCTGTGATTAAATATGTTTTAGACATAAAGCCTCCTATATAGCTACACCAGCTTTGTATGTGCCACGTGTAACTTTTTGTCCCTCGGCATTAGTAATTTGGTATTTAACAGTTATCTCGCTGAAAGTATCATTAATTTCTGTAACTTTACCGCTAACTGTTAAAACATCACCTATGAAAATAGGTTTAACAAATTTGCTGTTAACTTCGTGTAATAAGCAGTGTTCACCAGGTAGGTAAACACCAGCGAGTGTCGAAACCATTGACGCACCAAGCATGCCATAAACCACTTTGCCGTTAAAGCCACGTGTTTTTGCATATGCATCATCTATATGTATAGGTGAGCAATCGCCAGTAATAGCGTAAAAATGTTGCATCATATCTGCGGTAATATTAACAGTAAAAGTTTCACTTGTGCCAACACTAAGCTCCTTTAAAGTATAGCTTTTTAGTTCTTGCACCATGGTGTAATTCTCCTTAAGCTGTCATTCGTGCTAGTAAATCTAGCAAGTCGCCAACGTTTTTCAAACTGCGAACATCCTCTAATTTAAATTTTAGGCTAAATTTCTTTTCCATTGCTGTAAGTAGGTTTATCTGTTCTAGGCTGTCCCAATCCTCTATATCAGCAGCGTTTGTTTCTCTTGTAATTTCAATGGTGTCATCGTCAAAGTTATCTCTAAATATTTCTTGTACAGCGTCAAAAATTTCATTTTGGTTCATGGTTGTTCTCCTTATAAGTAAAAAAATTAAAGTTCGGTTATAGCAATTACATTGCATTGCTTTTGGTAACCTTCGCAAACAGCGTGTGTATATTCCTTGTTACCATTTTCATCTTCGTTAATAAGTTCAAAGCCAAGTGTAGCATAAAAATCTTTTACTAGCAAGTTTTTTGCAGTTGGGTAGTAATAGCCTTTAATTTGTTTTAAGCCTTTTGCCATTGCACGTGCCATTATTAAATCAAACATAGCTTTTTCCATATCACGTTTTAAAACACGGCAACTCATAACCCAAAGGTTAAGCTCTAAAACTTCGCCATTAATTTGCCCGCTAACGCAAGAAACAATGCCGTTATCGCCAAATTTATCAACTAAACGTCCGTATAGCGTAATGCTGCTTGCATCATCACAAAGGGCGCTAACTTCAGCGGAGCTGTAACGTCTAGTAGTTAGGTTAAACTGATTGCTTTTATTAATTAGCTGTGTGATACGTTCGGCATGTGGTACGTCAAAAGCGCCAAATTCGCCTTGCATATCTAGGCTTTTTAGGTAGTCGCTATAATCGCCAAAGCTTTGCAAAAGTGCAGTGCGCTCAGCGTTTTGCTTGTACATTTCTATGCGTTTTTGATCATCAGCAGATAGGCTCGTAACCTCAAAATATCCACTGCGGTCAATTGCTTTTATATAATCCTCAGGTGCAGAAATTTCAGGTATTGCTACGCCTGCAACTTGCATGCGAACAATTTCACGCTCAGCAGGGTTATCATCAATAAAAACAAAACTATCGGGGAAGATGTTTATTTCTTTTGCCATAGCAACAATGTTGTGGCTTTTTGGCTCCCAGTTAGCCTTAAACGCAATAAAGTCTTCACGCTTTAGCACACTATCTTGGCGGCTAAAACCTAAAAGTGCGTTTGATTCCTCGTTTTTGCTACTTACATTTAGCAAAACACCAAGCGTGGAAATTTCTTTTAAATAAGTTTGAAAAGCGCTATATGCTTGCCCAGTGGGACTTTCAGCACCTAGTATTATGCCTTCAGCACCATCATCACCAACAACGCCACCCCAAAGGGTATTGTCCAAATCTAGCGCAAGAGCTTTTTTGTTTTTGCCAAATAGGCTTTTAACTATGTTCGCAATGCTTTGAGCAAAGTATGGTATTTTATCTAGCGCACAAGGGTATTTGTAGCCAAACCAAGCTGTTTGGTCGCTAAAAGCATCTATACCATGTATACTTTGTAGGTAAGCTAAATCGTGCAAAAATACATTTGATGTAGTATCTGCAAAATCTGCAAGAGCCTCATTTAAACGGCGTACATAACGTACAGAACCGCTAGCACAACTTGCTGAAAAATTGCCCATTATACGGTATGATGGCATATCAAAGTTATTAATTATAACAGGGCAACCAAATTGCAAACCAGCTTTTGCAGCATTAGTAAAGCGTGCAAGTTCGTTTGTAATCATAGCGTCTACATCTTGTTTTTCCATACCAGCTATTGGCCAGTTTTGTAGGCAGTGGCTATCAGTGTGTATATAGATAAGATCGGGTGCAAATTCTTTTAAAGCGCCATCATCAAAAACAAGTTGCTCGTAAAAAAGGCCGTATTCACTTTCAAAAAAAGTTGGAGCTATGCCGTTAGCTAAAAGAAATATTTCTAACATATCTTTTAAAACACCAACTGTTACACCGCTCATAAGTGCAATTTTTTTTGGAGTTAATCCGTCTTTTAATTGGAGCTCTTTTTTTATAGCACGCTTTTTTTGTAAAATAAGTGCAGCATCAAAAGGGTAATCTAAAATATTAATAGGCATTTAATTTCCTCTTTTTTGTTTTTATTTGTAAATTCACCTTATAATTATGCCATATTTTACACTGAAAATCAACGGAAAAGGTGCTACATTATGTGTCATATAAGTAAAATTTTAATTTATTATATCATTAATAGGCAATATATCTAGCCACCTAAATCCTCTAAAAGTCTTGCTAAAGTTATATCACCCTCAATATACCAACCATTTTTTATACGCATAGCGTCAACTTCAGGCAATAGATTAACATATATATCGTAGACTTGGCTAGGTTCAATTTTTTGCTCATCTATAATTTGCGTAACTAGCAGTTTACCACCTAAATCCTCTAGCAAATAAATATTTGCGCCAATTACTTCGTTTTTGACACTAGGCGAGGCGGGTGCTAATATGTGTGGAAAACACATCCAAAATATACTTAATAAAAGTGCAGCGGTGCAAAGCATTGTAAAAAATGTAAAGTGTATTTTAGACATAATAACCTCCGTTTGGTAAATTTATACAAGCTTAGTATGTGCAAAAATTTCACAAACAAAATAAATTCTTTGTGAAAATCCCATGTAGACACTGTTTTTTTTACCTATAATATGATATAATAATGATTATTGTGATTTTATAATACTATTAAAATCCGATATTTCGCTATTTTTGCATTTATACATATATTTGTAAAAACACATAAAACAAGAAAATTTAAGATAAACTAGAAAGGAGGCGCTTGTTATGGCTGATAATGATGGACGCAAAATAAATAGAAATAACTCTTCATCAGAACAGAAAAAACAAACGACTTCGCCATCAAGCAGTAGAAAAATATCCAGAGAAAACACAAATAGTTCTACAAATGCAAAAAAAGATGGCACAACAAAAAGAGGTAAACAACTTAAAAAGGATAGACCAAGGTTTTCATTATTCCGTTTTGTGTTTCAAATGATATCCTTGGTTTTTTGCGTGTGCATAATGGCAGGCTCAGCACTTGTTGTGGTTACTGTAAACTATGTAGTTGAGGCCACTGCAAACGATGGTGATGCGCTAAAACTAGACACAATAGAGCAAAGTTTAAGTAGTAGCTATTACTATAACGATGGTGCTGAATATGGACAGTTTATATCTAGTGATAGCCACCGTATTTGGGTAGATATTGAGGATGTACCAGAGGATTTAAAATGGGCATTTATTTGCACAGAGGATAAAGATTTTTACACTCATTTTGGTGTTAACATAACACGTACTGTTGCAGCTACTATCAATGAGTATTTCTTACCTATATTTGATTCAAGACAAGGTGCTTCAACAATAGAACAACAACTTGTTAAAAACCTTGTTTACGATGATGCACAAGAAGGTTTAGAAGGTGCTTTGCGTAAATTGCGTGAGATGTTCCGTGCGTTTGGTTTGTATCAAACATATTCAAAGGAAACTATTTTAGAATCCTACATGAATACAATCAGTTTTACTGGCACTATACAAGGTGTGCAAACAGCTGCTGATGAATACTTTGGTAAAACCGTAGAGGAATTAACCTTAGCAGAGGCTGCTGCTATAGCTGGTATAACTAAAAATCCTACTGGTTATGACCCTTTCAATAACCCTGAAAATTTATTGGAACGTCGTTCTTTAATTTTGTTTAATATGTATGATCAAGGCAAAATTACCGAGGCTGAGTATAGGGCAGCTGATGCTGAACCACTGGTTTTAAAAGAACAACAAGAAGATTTGATAGTTACAAATAACTCTTATTTTGCTGATGCACTTTTCTTAGAGCTTGTAGATGATTTAATGGAACAAGAAGGCTTAACAGAAGAAGCTGCTAAAAATTTAATTTACACTGGTGGATTAACAATACACACAACTGCTGATAAATTTATGCAAGACGAAATGGAAGACTTAATGCTTGATGAAAGTGGTGAGCTTTTCCCAGCGGGCTGGCGTGAAGAGGAAGTTGAACAGCTAAGCGAGGATGATATAGCTGTATTTAACGAGGATGGCACACTTAAAACTGGCACTGATGATGACGGCAACGAAGTGTATTACAGAGAAGTTCGCACGCAGGCATCTATGGTAACTGTGGATTATGACGGCCAAGTTTTAGCAATGGTTGGTGGTATAGGTGAAAAAACACATGACTTAGTTTTAAACCGAGCTTATAATGTTTATCGCCAAACCGGTTCGACAATTAAACCACTAGGCGCATATGCTTTAAGTATAGAATATGGCCTTTACAACTGGGGCAGTGCTATACCTAATATGCCTTTATACCTTGCAGCGGATAAAGTAGTTATGAAAGAACCAGCAGATTTATATGCCATTGGTTTAGGTGGCCTAGGTTTTGAAGCACTAAAAGCTTATGACTCAGCATGGCGCGATTGGCCAGCTAACTACCCTGGTAACCCGTATACTCCAGATGCACCTGTTACTTTACAATCTGGTCTTGCACGCTCACTTAACACAACAGCGGCTTGGGCGGCGGATAGTGTTGGTGTTGATGCTATATTTGACTTCCAACAAAATGTTTTACAATTTGATGGCCTTGTAGATGAAGATAAAAGCTACCCTGCACTTGCAATGGGTGGGCAAAGCTATGGTACTACTCAATTACAAATGGCAGCAGCATACCAAATTTTTAACGATGGCACATATACTGAACCACATTTTTATACAGTTGTTTATGATAGCGAGGGTAATATATTGCTAGACAGCACACCTACAAGCTACCAAGCCTTGACAGAGGAAACAGCCTATGTTATGAATCGTTTATTGCGCACTGTTATGACATCAGGTACAGCCGCTACACGCACACCTGAGGCTGGAGATATGGAGGCTATTGGCAAAACTGGTACTTCTAGCGATGATAAAGATATGAGCTTTGTGGGCGCTACACCTTACTATGTAACAGCTGTGTGGTGGGGGTATGATAAACCTTTTGACATGAGTGTAACTTTAGGTAGGCAAGCAAGCTCAGGCATAACGGCCGACGCTTGGGAAGAATATATGAACCGTGTACAAGTGGATTTAGAGCCGAAAGATTTCTTTGTTTCTGAAAATGTAGTTACACGCACATACTGCACGCAAAGTGGATTGCTAGCAGTTGCTACTTGCCCTCACCAAGCAACAGGTTATTATACACCAGATGGAATACCAGCACATTGCAATTATGCACACGTTCCAGTTGCTTAATAAAAAATATTGGTTTGTTATCAGTTGTGATTGTCCTTGGGAGAAGTACACTGTTTACCACTGTAAGGCAAATTTGCACGGAAATACAACCATTAAATTGGATTTTTTAAACATAAAATTATTAATATTGCCAAAAATGCACCCGCCCCCTTGAAATACAAGGTGGCGGGTGTTATTATCTTTATAGCAAGTACATATGTTTTCGAGAGGTGAACAAGATGGAAAAGAAATTTTTACTTGTAGAAGTTAGTGTTTTGCCAGAAGTATTTTCAAAAGTATTAAAAGCAAAAGAACTTTTAGCAAGTGGCGAGGCAAAAAATGTTTCAGCAGCAACACGTGCTGTAGATATTTCACGCAGTGCGTTTTACAAATATAAGGATTCAATATTTGATTCTGACAACAGCCGTGAAATTATAACAATAATAGCAACATTGCTTGACCAAACAGGTGCACTGCAAAATTTACTAGCAGGTGTTAGTGCGGTGGGTGCAAGCATAGTTACAATACATCAATCTACGCCTGAAAATGGTGTTGCAAAAGTTGCTGTAACAATACGTACAGAAACCATGCAAATTACACCGACTGAACTAGCGGAAAAAATCTCTAGTCAGAGCGCAGTTGTTGAAGCACACTGTGGTTTATAAAAAATTAAAGTGTTTTACAAATAAAGCATTAACAAAATAATGTTTTATTTTGTTTTTTTGAGCAAAATTGTCACAAATAGAAAGAGGGAAGAATAGTTATGGTTAAGATAGCAATTTTAGGCTTTGGTATTGTTGGCGGAGGCGTTTTAGAGGTGCTACGCACATCTTCAACTAGTATTGCTCGACGTACAGGCAAAAAAGTGGAAGTTAAATACATACTAGAAAAACGAGATTTTTCTGACCATCCTGATGCAAATCTGTTTGTGCAAAATATAGATGTTATTTTATCAGACCCTGAAATTAAGGTTGTTGTTGAAACTATGGGTGGTGTACAATTTGCCTATCCGTTTGTTAAGCAATGCTTAGAAAGTGGGCGCAGTGTTTGTACCTCAAATAAAGAGCTAGTTGCAACACATGGCGCAGAGCTAATTGCAATTGCTAAAGAAAAATCTTGTGCATTTTTGTTTGAGGCATCAGTTGGTGGCGGAATGCCTTTAATCACACCTATGCACCAATGCCTAGCTGCAAATGATATTAGCGAAATTTTTGGGATAGTAAATGGCACAACAAACTTTATGTTAACAAAAATGAAAGTTGAAAACATGGGTTTTGCACAGGCGTTAAAAATGGCGCAAGACTTAGGCTATGCAGAAACTAAAGATCCTAGTGATGATGTTGATGGTATAGATGCACAGCGTAAAATTGCAATTTTATCTTCAATAGCAACTAGTGCGCAAGTGCATGTGCCAAACATTCCAGCTAAAGGTATACGTGATATAACTGTTACTGATATTGAATATGCGCAAAAACTAAATGCAGCAATTAAACTAATAGCTTGGATGAAAAAAGATGAAAAAGGCAAATTATCAGTAGGTGTTGAACCTATGTTTGTACCAAATGATAATCAACTTGCAGGTGTAAACGATGTTTACAACGCAGTGCTAATGCGTGGTGATATGCTAGGCGATGTTTTATTTTATGGTCGTGGTGCTGGCAAACTACCAACAGCAAGTGCAGTTGTGGCTGATGTTATTGATGCAATAAAGCATGGTAGTGTAGTGCACGATAGCCTAACATGGCAACAAACATTGCCAGCAGAGGGTATGCTAACAGCGGAAGGCGAAAACGATTATTACTTACGTGTACAAGGTGTAAGTGAGCAAACCGTAGCGGAAATTTTTGGAGCACAAAATATTGTAGGTGCTGCAAATGATGAAATAATGGTGCGTTTAGTTAATGCTAAAGTTGATGAAGTAACAAGCCTAGAAAGCAAATTACAAGCAAGTGGCGGTAACATTGCCTTAAAATTAAAGTTTTTGAAATGAGAGGCATAATAAAATGATAAAAGTATCGGTTCCTGCTACTAGCGCAAATGTAGGCAGTGGTTTTGATGCCATAGGCTTAGCTGTAAATTTATATAACACTGTCACATTTGAAAAATCAGACGTTTTAGATATTTCCTCCGCAGATGGCACAGAGGTGCCAACGGGTGAGGATAACTTAATTTATATATCGGTTAAAATGCTTTTTGAGCATGTGGGTAAAGAGGCACCACCTTTAAAAATAGTGCAAACAAACCCTATCCCCATGACACGTGGCTTGGGCAGTTCTTCAGCTTGTATAGTGGCTGGTTTACTTGGTGCAAACCGCATGTTGGGAGATATATTAACCGCACAAGAAATTTTAACCTTAGCAACTAAAATAGAGGGGCACCCAGATAACGTAGCACCTGCACTTTTAGGCGGTTTAACTGCAAGCGTTTATGAAGATGGTGTTGTTTATTCCATACGCAAACCTATAGATGAGGATTTACACTTTGTGGCATTTATACCAGAATATCCTCTTTTAACCTCGGCAGCACGTGACGCTTTACCGAAAGAAGTCACACACAAACAAGCTATTTATAACCTTTCACGTACGGCATTTTTAACAGCTTCGTTTTGTGATGGTAGGCATGATTTACTACCAATAGCAACTCAGGATTGCTTGCACCAACCATACCGTTTGCCTTTAATGCCAGGCGGAGCAGAAATTTTTGATCTTGCTAAACAATGTGGTGCATTAGCTACATATATCTCTGGTGCAGGTAGTACCATAATGGCAGTGGTAAATGCTAATGAAGCAGAAAATTTTATCATAGCTGCAAAACAAAAGCTTGAACAAAGCGAACTTACAAAGGCCTTTACCGCTGTTTACCTAAAAGCAGATAACATAGGTGCAACGGTAGAATAAATACAGAAATAGGAGAGAGAAGATGGCATTAATAGTACAAAAATTCGGCGGTAGCTCAGTGCGTGACACAGAAAGACTTTTTAATGTGGCACGTATAGTAGCAAATACCAGAAAAGCCGGAAATGATGTTGTGGTTGTAGTTTCTGCACAGGGCGACACCACAGATGATTTACTTGCGAAAGCGGCTGAAATTACACACGATCCATCAGCACGTGAGATGGATATGCTACTTGCAAGTGGCGAACAAATCAGTATTTCACTTTTAGCTATGGCACTTAACGAGATTGGTTGCCATGCAACAAGTTTAACTGGCTGGCAGGCTGGTTTCCGTACAGACAGAGCATACACAAAAGCTCGTATTAGTCGTATGGAAACAGAGCGTATTTCTAGTGAGTTAGAGCGTAATCGTGTAGTAGTTGTTGCAGGTTTTCAAGGGTTAAATAGGCTTGAAGATATTACAACACTTGGTCGTGGCGGCAGTGATACAAGCGCAGTTGCTATTGCAGCTGCATTAAATGCAGATCGTTGCCAAATTTTCACCGATGTTGAGGGTGTTTATACAGCTGACCCACGCAAAGTTAAAAATGCAAAAAAACTAGATGAAATAACATTTGATGAAATGCTAGAGCTTGCATCTTTAGGCGCACAAGTTTTAAATAACCGCAGTGTTGAGCTTGCAAAAAAATATAATGTTGAGTTAGAAGTGCTTTCAAGTTTAAACCCAGTTCCGGGTACAATAGTTAAGGAGTATACAAACGATATGGAAGGTATGTTAATTAAAGGCGTTGCAAAAGACGATAATGTTTCTGTTATATCTATTATAAATGTGCCAGATGTTCCTGGCATGAGTTTTAAAGTTTTTGGTTTGCTTGCTCAAAAAAATATAAACGTTGATATTATTTTGCAATCAACAGGTCGTGATGGTAAAAAAGACGTTATCTTTACTTGCGCACGTGGCGATGGTGAAACAGCTGTTAGCATATTAAAAGAAAATCAAAACCGTTTTGGCGGCGATGAAATCTCACTAGATAATTCTTGTGCTAAAGTTTCTATAGTTGGTGCTGGTATGCAAAGCCATAGCGGTGTTGCTTCTGGCATGTTTGAAGCACTAGCTGATCAAGATGTAAATATAAAAATGATATCTACATCTGAAATCAAAGTTTCTGTAATAATCAATGCTGATGATGCAGATCGTGCTGTTTCTGCTATACATGCACGTCTAGTGGGCTAATTTTGCTATGTATTAAACGAGGGTTAGTTTTAACCCTCGTTTTTATTATAAAGTTTTTTGCTTTGACAATAAAGTTTTTAACATATAAGAATAACGATGTTGAAAAAACGATACACACAAAAACATAAATAGTTGACAACTAGCGTATATATGGTATAATGTAAAACGTTAGAATAGCATGCTGTGGATAACGTAATATAATGGGGATTTGCATAGTGGCAGTGCGTCTGACTCTGACTCAGATCGTGGGAGTTCGATTCTCTCATCCCCAACTAGAGTATCGCTTGACCAATTATTTTTGGTTAGGCGGTACTTTTTTGTTTTTATTTAATTTACGAACATACTTATTTTTGACATATCTTGCAAAAAAACTTATTTTTTACATTTTTGTGATTTAATAAATAGGTTTTTGTTGTCAATAAAATTAATTAATATAGTTTGCATTTAATTTTTAAGTAAGTTTAAGTTTTGTGGTATAATATAACAAAAGAGGTGAATTTTATGAGATTATTGTTATGTGAGGACGAAAGAGGTCTTTCTAGTGCACTTGTTAAAATTTTAAAGCACTATAATTATTCAGTTGAGGCTGTTTTTGATGGTGAAGAAGCAATTATGCTTTTAGAGGTTGAAAATTATGATGCTATTATTTTGGATATAATGATGCCAAAGGTGGATGGTATTGCAGTGTTAAAAACTATAAGGGAAAGAGGCGATACAACACCTGTAATTATGTTAACAGCAAAATCTCAAGTTGATGATAAAGTAATAGGTCTTGATTTAGGCGCAAATGATTATTTAACAAAACCTTTTGATACAAAAGAATTATTAGCACGTATTAGAGTGATTACTCGAACTTTAAGTGATAGTAGTTCGTCTATTTTAACAGTGGGCGATATAAATTTAAACCGAAAAACTTTTGAATTTTATTCTAATAAAAATTCGTTTAAACTTGCAAGCAAAGAGTTTCAAATGATGGAAATGCTCATGATTAATAAAGGTCATATAATACCAACAGAGCGTTTTATGGAAAAAATTTGGGGATATGATAGCGAAGCGGAAATTAACGTTGTTTGGGTTTATATTTCTTATCTTAGAAAAAAGCTAGCTTTACTTGAAAGTACAGTTAAAATTAAAGCAACACGAAACACTGGATATTCGTTAGAGGTGTGAAATGCTTAAAAAACTGCAAAGAAAATTTGTTTTTTTTACAACATTAATTAGTATTGTGGTCATGCTATTAATAGCAGTAGGCATAAATATAATAAATTATAATTCAGTTATGGCATACTCCGATGAAGTGTTAAGTGTGCTTGCGAGTGATAATTTTGAAGTATCTCAAAAACCACCACCACATTTGAAATTTCCAGCAGAGTTTGCATTTACAACTAGATTTTTTATAGTAAATGTAGATGCAAATGGCGAATTTAATTATATAGATACAAAAAATATTAGTTCTGTTTCGACTGATGAGGCAAAGCTGTATGCTAGCGAAATAAGTAAAAGTGAGTTAAGTATAGGCACTATTGATAATTTTAGATATATAAAAACTGAAAATGGTGATAGTACAGCATATATTTTTCTTGATATAGAAAAAGATTTAATAGATTTTGAAAGGTATATGTTATATTCTGTTTTAATAGTAAGTGTTGCGCTCTTTTTGATATTTATTTTATCTTGCTTACTTTCAAAAAAAGTTGTTTATCCAATTATTGAAGGTTACGAAAAGCAAAAGAGATTTATAACTGATGTAAGCCACGAATTTAAAACACCACTTACAATAATAAGAGCCGATTGTGATGTAATTGAATTAGATAACGGCGAAGGAGAATGGACTGATAGTATAAAATCTCAAATTTTAAGGCTTAATACATTGGTGGAAAATTTGATTTCACTAACAAAACTTGATGAAGATAAAACGAAAATATTAAAAACCGATTTTTCGCTTTCAGACACTGTGAAGGATACAATTGCAGAGTTTGCTGCTGCAATTAAAAATAATAATTTAGAGTTTAATGTAGATATAACAAAAAATATAAGTTATAAAGGTGATGAGGCTTTTATACGAAAATTAATTTCTATATTAATAGAAAATGCTATTAAGTACAGCAATGGTTATTTAAACATTACTTTAAAAGCCACAGTAAATAAAAAGATGTTTATAATTGAAAATTCCTGCGAGGAAATAACTGTTGGAAAACATAATAGCTGGTTTGAAAGATTTTATAGAGATGATAAATCACGCAATAGTCAAATAAAAGGGTTTGGCATAGGTTTATCAATAGCAAAAGCTATTTGTGATAGGCATGATGCCAAAATAATAGCCGAAAGCAAAACAGGTAAAGAAATTATAATTACTGTTATTTTTTAAATATAATATTACAAAACTACCTTGCAATTAATTGTAAGGTAGTTTTATTTTACAGTTTTTGAAGTGGAGTTACCACAAAATAACAAAAACTTATTTAGGTATGATTTTTTTCTTTTATTTTTTCTGAAAATTACGATAAATTAATACACTTATATTTTTAAGTATATTTAAGGTAAGATTGTTATAATGATTTTGTAAAATACTGAAAGGAGTTATACAAAAATGCAAACAAATTTTAAAAGATATGAACTTAAATATATTTTAACAAAACAGCAGTATAAATTGCTTTTATGTGAAATGTCAAATTATATGAAATTAGATGAATATGGCAGACATAAAATAAGTAACATTTATTTTGACACCGAGGATTTTAGAATTATTAGACACTCGTTAGAAAAACCAAAGTATAAAGAAAAACTACGAGTTAGGTGTTACGGTAACCCAAGCGATGACAGCACTGCTTTTATAGAATTAAAAAAGAAATTTGATGGTGTTGTTTATAAAAGACGCATTTTTACAAAACAAAAAAATGCATTAGATTACCTTAGCGGTAATTCGCAAACAATAGAAAAATCTCAAATATTAAAAGAGGTAGATTATTTTAAAAATTGCTATGACGAAATAAAACCAAAAGTGTATTTATCATACGAAAGAGAAGCTTTTTATTCTGAAATAGATGAAGATTTTAGATTAACTTTTGATTTTAATATTAAAACAAGAGATAACAATGTATCTTTATATGAAAGCAAGGAAGATAAAAATGTTTTATCAGAGGAGAATGTATTGCTTGAAGTTAAAACTGTAATGGGTTTACCTACTTGGTTATTATTATTTTTTAATAAGCATCAAATTTACAAAACTTCGTTCTCAAAATACGGCACAGCATATCAATTGTATTTTTTACCTAATTTTATTGATAACTTGGGGAGGCTAGCAAATGTTTAATGAACTATTCACAGGAATTTTTGACACAACTACAAGCATGAACATATCAATGGAAAATTTTTTTATTTGCATGATATCAGCAATTGTCTTAGGTATTTTGATGGCAAAAATATATTCGTATAAGGAGAGAAGCTCTAAGGGTTTTGTTGTAACTTTAGCGCTTTTACCAATTTCGGTAACTATGGTTATTATAATGGTTAACGGTAATATTGGTGCAGGTGTTGCTGTAGCGGGTGCTTTTAGTTTGGTTCGTTTTCGTTCTGTTCCTGGCACTGCAAAAGAAATAGTAGCTATTTTTACGGCTATGTGTACAGGGCTTACTATCGGTATGGGTTATATAGGCTTTGCAGTGGTGTTTTCAGTGGTGGCGTGTGCATTTGCACTAGTGTTAAACACTACAAATTTTGGGGAAGAAAAAGAAAACAATAACCGCACTTTGCAAATTACTATACCCGAAAGTTTAAATTACACTAATGTATTTGATGATATCTTTGAAAATTTCACGACAAGCGCTAAGTTAGTTACCGCAAAAACTACAAATATGGGTAGCTTATTTAAACTAAGCTATGAAATTGAACTTAAAGATAAAATACTTGAAAAACAATTTATTGATGAATTAAGATGCCGAAATGGAAATTTAGAAATTATTATAGGTAAACAAGAAATATTTATTAATGGCTTATAAAACTTAGAAAGACTATGACATGAAAAAAAAGATAATGCTTAAAAATAATAATAAAAATAGCGAAAGTTTTAATATAAAAAGAGCGTCAAAAATTTGGAAGCTTTGCACAACATTATTTTTAGTTTTATATGTTGCTTTTACCTTGCTTAATAGATTTGTTGTACCACAAAACGTTGTAAGTTTAGATGATATATATTTAAATAATCAAGAATTAAGCAGTGAAAAGGTTGAATTAGAACCCAATGATAATGAAAGCGAAATTATTGTTGAGGAAGAAAAAAATATTGAACCAGTGATAACCCAGACAAGTTACAGTGACGAAAATATCCAGATTACTATTGATACGATTAGAGAGTTTGATACAGATATTTATATAGCTGAAATAATTGTAACAGATAGCTCATTTTTAAAAACTGGTTTAGCTGAAAATTCATTTGGAACTAACGTAAAAGAGAAAACATCTGTAATTGCACAAGAGAACAATGCTATTCTTGCGATAAACGGTGACTTTTATGGTTTTAGAGATTACGGTTATGTAATGCGTAACGGATATTTATATCGTGAAACACTAACAAGTGGTGGTAATGAAGATTTAGTTATTTATCAAAACGGAAATATGGACATAATTCAGGAATTAGATGTATCTGCAAAAACGCTTGAAGAACAAGGCGCAGAACATATTTTTTCTTTTGGTCCTGGGTTAATTTTAGGTGGAGAAATAATTGTTGATGAAACTAGCCAAGTAGAACGTGAAGATGCAAGTAACCCACGAACTGCAATTGCAATGATAGAGCCAAATCATTATATTTTTATGGTAGCAGATGGCAGAACAGAGCTAAGCTCTGGATTATCACTTGAGGAAATGGCAATTGTTTTAAACAGTTATAATTGTGAGGTTGCTTATAATTTAGATGGTGGAGGTTCAGCAACAATGGTGTTTATGGGCGAAGTTGTAAACAACCCAACCACTAACGGAAAAGACATAAAAGAGAGGAGCGTAAGCGATATTGTATATATTGGATAATAAAAATAATATTAGAGAATTTTATATTAATAAACGAATAAAACCATATTTAATTACAACTGTATTTTGTGTTTTGTTTGCTTATGTATATTCTTTATTTGCACATGGTGTAAGTTCGCCTTATATGACATACTTGTTTTTGTATCCATTGTTTTTAGGTGTGTTGAATGCTTATATATGTATGAAATCAAAGCGCGCCAAAACATACTGTTTTTTTGCAACACATTTTTATCATACGGGGGTAGTTACACTTATGTTAAGCTCTATGCTACGTGGTATTTTTGAAATTGCTGGAACCGCATCTATATATCAAACTATATTAACAATTTTAGGTGTTGTAATGATCATAAGTGGTGGTTTTTGCTTAATAGCAAAGAAATAAAAATTTATTTTAAGAAGGGTTTTTTTATGAAAAAATATAAATTAATTGCAATTGCATTAGTGGCATTTATATTTGCAAGTTGTGCGAATATAAATAATGATACTATAATAAATAGTGAGGTGTTGCAGCAAGAGCAAATTGTGCAAAACACACAAATAGAAACAACGCAAAGTGAAACACTAAACTTAGCATTTCCAGATGCAGAGTATGAAAGTGAACTAAGCGAAGATTTAATTTTAGTTACAGAAAAAGATGCTATAATTTCGCAAAGTGGTGCATATGAATTTTCAGGTGATTATAATAGCATTACAGTTAACGTTGATAAAGATGTAGATGAAGGCGTAATATATCTTGTTTTAAATAGTGCTAATATTGAAAGCGAAAGCGCAACACCCATAAATATTATTGAGGGTAAAGATGTTGTAATTGTACTAAAAGAAGGCACAACAAATACGGTAACACAAGGAGAAATTACAACAACTGATGAGGAATTTCCATCAGGGGCTATATATTCAAAAGCTGATACAGCGATTATAGGTAGCGGAAGTTTATTTATTACAACTTTATATAATGATGGTATAAACTGCCGTGATGATTTAATTATTAAAGATGCAACTATAGTTATAAATGCTGTTTCAGATGGCATAGTAGGCAAAGATTTACTTGCAATTAGCAATGCGAATATTACTGTTGATTGTGGTAAGGATGCTTTAAAATCTTCAAATTCAGAAGATATTGAACGTGGAAATGTTGTTATTGAGGATGGTGTGTTTGAGCTAAATGCAGGTAATGATGGCATAAGCGCAGAACAAACATTGCAGATTAACGATGGTGATTTTAAAGTTACTACAGGCGGCGGTTTTGTACAAGTGCTTAACGAAATTACAAGAGGCGAAGGTTCAGGTGGCGTAGTACAAGCAAGTAGTTTGCTTGAAGATAGCATGAAAGCGTTGAAAGGTTTAAACATAATAATAAATGGTGGAATATTTGATATTTCTTCGTACGAAGATGCTGTGCATTCTGATAATAATCTAACAATAAATGATGGGATTTTCAATATTATTTCGGGTGATGATGCTTTGCATGCCGATATGGATTTAGTAATAAATGATATTATGTTAAAAGTAGAAAATGCATATGAAGGCATTGAAGGTGCAACAATAACCATAAATAATGGTGACATAGATATTACAGTGTTAGATGACGCAATAAATGCTAGTAGTAATACTGGTTATTTAAAAATAACCGACGGAAAAATTTATCTAACATCTCAAGGTGATGGTATTGATTCAAACGGAGATTTTAGCATGAGTGGTGGAGAGATTGTAGTTGAAGTAAACGCTATATATTCAGGTGGTGATAGTGAGCTTGATATAAGTGGGGTATTTGAAATTTCAGGCGGAACAATAACCGATGAAAATGGAAACGAAATAAAAAACAATAGCAGCGATAATACAGGTAACCAGCCACAATTAAACCAGCATAACAACAACCGACCACAAGCAAATGCTCAAATGAGATAGCAAAACAATAAAAAAGCTTCTATGCAAATTTATTTTGGCATAGAAGCTTTTTTAACTGTATATGTGAAAAAATTATAGGTAGATAGGAGTTAGTAAGAAATTGCAATTTTATAATTCTTCGCTTTCAAGATTTAGCTCTTTTGCTAGTTTTTCAAAAGTAGCATAATCACCAGCAGACATTGGCCCGATATCAAGTGTTCCAGCTACGTAAAGCTTTAACCCTATTGCTTTTTCAAAAATTGTTTTAATATCACCGCTTGTCATAGGGCCTATACGTAAAGTTCGTAAGTTAGGGTTGGTTGGTTCTGGGTCTACACCGTCTGGATTATCTGTCCCATCTGTTGGTGGGCTTACACCTGTTCCATCTGCAAGGCCAGCGGCCTTAATTATGCTTGGATAATCCACGTACATCCAGTTGGTATCAACATTGCCGTTTATGCCGTCTAAGCGCCCCGTTGAGCTATATTGCCATATGCCATAAGGTATTTTGCAGGTGTTGCGTGAACCATATTGTGCAACCCAAATGTCGTAATCACGCAAGCGGTCATAGTCCATAAGATTGTTTATCATATCCGTAGAGGCATAAAGCCCTGCAAAACGATTTGCAGCACGTAACTTTTCAAGACAATCGATTGTTGTTTGGGTGCGCTCTGTTTTGTTCATACCTAGTATGAATGGTTCGTATTCTACATCATACCAAAGCCCCATGGTTAGCTCTTTGTTGCCAACTACTTGTAAAAATGTATCAATTTCTTGGTTGATTGTACCTGGTTTCCAGTATGCATACCAATATGCACCGCAAGGTATGCCAAGGCGCACGCACTCAGCATGGTTATAATCAAAAGTAGGGTCTTTTTGGTTTATGTAGGCACCATATCCAGCACGCAAAATTGCAAATTTGCAACCAGCTGCCTTTGCTTTTGCCCAGTCGATTTTTCCTTGGTACTTTGAAACATCATTTCCGTATTGTTTAAAAGTGCTCATTAAAATAGCCTCCTATATTTAAAGTTCGATATTATATTTTATGATAGGTTAAGTTGATTGTTGCATGTCCATTGATTAATTAACAATAAATAGTTTGGTACAATCGTTTACTTGGTTAAATTAAAAACACCTTAAACATTAGTAGATAAACTAACATTTAAGGTGTTTAATTATGTTTTGCTAATTAATTTTATGTTTTGGGTTATATGCTGATATTATTAAAATGCTTTTAAAATATAACCACAGCCTAAAACAATATTATCCATATAAAAAGCTGCATTTTGCCCAGGTGCGGCTGCGCGTATAGGCTCTTTAAACGTTATAGTGTCAACGCCGTTAAAGTGGCAAGGACATGGTGTTGCAGTACTGCGTATTTTTACATTGTATTCACCAGCGGTTAATGGTTTGCCGTCGGCGGTTGTTATATCACGCAGTTGTATTGTGCTAAAAAATTCCTCACCTGCAAATGCTAGTTGAATATCGCCGTTTTCTTTTATTTCACGCACGAAAACAGGTTTGCCTAGCGCAATCCCAAGGCCTTTGCGCTGGCCAACTGTGTAATGTAAAACACCGCTGTGTGCGCCTATGTATTTGCCTTCTGGCGAGATAAAATTACCGCTTTTGCTTTCAAAACCGTGGTCTTGTATATATTTTGCGTAGTCGTTATCTGGTATAAAGCAAATTTCCATGCTATCTGGTTTGTTTGCGCATGCAAGTCCATAACTTTCTGCTAGTTCACGCACTTCTGGTTTTTCAAACTCACCAAGTGGTAATACTAAGCGCGAAAGCACATCTTGCCCAAGGCGTGCGAGCATATAGCTTTGGTCACGGCTTGCGCTAACAGGTGTGCAAACGTGATATATTCCGTTTTCATCGTCCTCAACTTTTGCGTAATGTCCTGTTGCTATAAATTTACAGCCAAATTCATCAGCCGCTGTTAGCAATGCTTGAAATTTAACTCCAGGATTGCACATGACACAAGGGTTTGGTGTTTCGCCCTTGCAGTAACTTTCGCAAAATGGTGTGATTACTTCTTTTTCAAAAAGCTCTTTAACATCTAAAACGCTACATTCAACACCTAGTTGTTTTGCTGTTTCAAGTGCTGAGGCAACAGCGGCATCGTGTGCGTCTGAAAAACGTATAACGGCACCTTGCACAGCAAAACCTTGCTCTTGCAAAATGCGAACAGTAACGCTACTATCAACACCACCGCTCATACCAACAAGTATTTTATCTTGCTCCTCGTATGTATCAAACCCTCTTGAGGGTAAAAATTCTCCTGACATTTTGTTCTCCTTGTGTTTAACTTTAATGGTAATGGGTACACTTTAATTATTATTTTTGCAAGCCACCATAAGCCTTGCTTTGTTCAACAGCTAGCCTGTCGCAACGTTCGTTTTCGGGGTGACCAGCGTGGCCTTTTATCCAAACAAATTCAAATTTGTGATTTTCGGCGGCTTTTAGCGCCTCCTCCCATAAATCAGAATTTAATGCAGGGGATTTATCCGCTTTTTTCCAGCCTCTGGATTTCCAACCTTTTGCCCAGCCCTTTTCTAATGCGTCTATAACATATTTACTATCACTACATAACTTAACTTCGCATGGTTCCTTAAGCATTTGTAATGCTCTTATTAAAGCTGTAAGCTCCATGCGGTTATTAGTTGTTTGTGCCTCGCCGCCGCTAAGCTCTTTTTCAAACACTTTTGCGTTTGAGCGATATCGCAAAACAGCGCCCCAACCGCCAGGGCCAGGGTTGCCACTACATGCGCCGTCTGTAAAAATTTCTACTTGTTTCATAAAACCTCTTTTATGGTGTGAAAAATAATGGCCGAATAGCCAATAATAATTATACTCTATTTTTGTATTTCTGCCAAGTGTAAATTTTAATTACAAAATTAAATATCTGTGTAGCTCACTTATAATTGACTTTTTTAGCCTTTTGAAGTATACTAAGTTCAACGTGAAACGTAGAAAAAACTTTTGTTAGGCAAAAGTTTTAGAGATTTTTATTAGGCGACGGTTGCATTGAACAAATGAACTGAAATTGCCATATTGCAAATTTTCAATTTTAATAAAAAACTATAATTACGCTGTACGCATTTTTTAGGTGTTGGCGCATTTAATCATTTATTAAACCCACTTGTACTGATAGTGGTTTTTAGGTTTGAAATACTAAAAATATTTAGTGATAACTAGTATAAATGTGAAATGCAAAAACTCCGCAAGTATTTTTTATGGAGGTATTATGCCACAGAACAATCAAAACAATCAAAGTGCCCAAAGCACTCAAAACAATCAAACAAATAAAACCCCTCAAAAAGCTAACGCAAATGGTCGTGCACCACAGCGTCAGTATAAAAACTACCAACGCAGACCAAAACCAAAAGCGAAAAGCCCTCAGGTTCATATCTATCCATTGGGTGGACTTGGAGAAGTTGGCAAAAATATGACACTTTACGAGTGCAATAACGATATTATTATCGTGGATTGCGGTGTTGTTTTTCCAGATGATGAAATGTTTGGTATAGATTTAGTTATACCTGATTTTACATTTGTGCAAGAAAACATTGACCGCATTAAAGGCATTGTTATTACCCATGCTCATGAGGATCACATTGGTAGTTTGCCCTATTTATTGCAAAAAGTTGATTTGCCAATATATGCCACACGTTTGACATGTGGCTTAATTCGTAACAAGCTTGATGAATTTAACCTAGCAGGGAGAGCAAAAATTACAGAAATTGCCCCTCGTAATAAATTTAAGCTTGGCTGTTTTACAATCGACCCTATACATGTAAACCATTCTATACCAGATTCAGTAGGTTTTGCTATTGATTGCCCAGCTGGTGTTATTATACAAACGGGTGATTTTAAAATTGATTATACACCACTGTACGGCGACCCTATAGATTTAGCAACTTTCTCTGCATATGGTGATAAAGGTGTTCTGGCGCTATTGAGTGATTCAACCAATGCTGAACGCCCTGGTTTTACAGCTACAGAAAAAAAAGTTGCGGAAGGCGTACAAAGTTTATTTACACGTGCTCGCAAAAGTCGTATAATTATAGCTACATTTGCTTCTAACCTTGCTCGTGTACAGCAAATTATTGATATTGCAGTTGCAGAAGGGCGCAAAGTTGCTTTTAGCGGGCGCAGCATGTTAAAAAATACATCTGTTGCACAAGAGCTAGGTTACATGCGCATACCAGAGGGCACACAAATTGATATTGAGCAAATTAATCAATATCCACCAGAAAAAATTGTGCTTATTACTACTGGTAGCCAAGGCGAAACTTTAAGTGCATTGAGCCGCATGGCAGCAAACACTCACCGTAATGTTAAAGTAGGTGTAGGCGATTTTATAATTATTTCTGCAAATCCTATCCCTGGTAATGAAAAAAGCGTTACAAAAATTGTTAATGGTTTGTTGTTGCTTGGTGCAGAGGTTATATATGAGAGTATGTATGATGTGCACGTTTCAGGGCATGCTTGCCAAGAAGAATGTAAACTTATGATAAACCTTGTTCGCCCACAATATTTTTTACCTGTGCATGGCGAATATAAGCAACTTAAACGCCACGCACTAACAGCCGCGAGCATGGGCGTGCCAGTAACAAACATTGTTATAGCAGAAATAGGTTCAAACATAATTTTATCAAAAGATGGTATGAGCCTTGGCGAGCCTGTAACAGCAGGTGCTTTAATGGTTGACGGTCTTGGTGTTGGCGATGTTGGCAATGTTGTATTGCGTGACCGCAAGCATTTATCTGAAGACGGCTTAATTGTTGTTGCAGCAACCGTTGATAGACGAGGTGGGTTAGTTGTAGCAGGGCCAGACCTTGTTAGCCGTGGTTTTGTGTACGTACGTGAGAACGAAGAACTCATGCGTGGAGCACAAAGCTTAATGGAAACGACTCTTGAACGTGCGTTACAAGATAATAATAGAGATTGGAATAGCGTTAAGAGCAAGCTAAGAGAAACACTAAGCGGTTACATTTACCGCAAAACAAAACGTAGCCCAATGATTTTACCTGTTTTAATGGAAGCATAATTTTATTATTTTTGGATAGGGGATGTTTATGAAGGGGAAAATAGCACTTACAAGAGATATTTTTATATTAGCGTTATCTGTGCTGTGCGTTGTTCTTGTTATTATAATGGGTTATTTAAGCATAGAAATTGCAATGCTTTCAGCTAGTTTATTGCTAGTAATTTTATTTGTGATGCTGTTTTTTTCTCGTCATATCCAACGTTTAATTTGCCGAACTATATTGGGCGATAGTTTGGAGGATAAAAGCTTTAAATTTACATTAGGGCATTTATCAACACCTATGATTGTTATATCTGAAAGTAAGGTTTTGTGGTATAACACTGCCTGTAAAGAGCAAATTTTAAACGGAGTGGATTTATTTTTACCACCTATCAATAAAGTGTTACCAAGCTTTGATTTACTATTAACATCTAGTGTTAACGGCCAACATATTTGGATGAACGAGCGTGCATGGCATGCTTTTTCATCCACGATTGATAAAGATGGTGATGTTGTAACAATTGTTTACCTAACAGAGGAAACAAAACTGCAAAATATAGCAAACGAATACTTGCTTTCTCGCCCTGGTTGCATGCTTATAGCTGTTGATGGATATGCAGATATTTTTGGTGATTTATTAGATAGTGATAGAGCAAGATTACTTGAGGGTTTAAATTTAATTTTAGAAGATGCCATTACACATTCTTCACAGGGGATTTTGCGCCGTTATTCTAGCGGGCGTTATTTAGCTATGCTTGAAGAACGTCATCTTGAGCGACTTGCAAGTAAGCGCTATGATATCTTAGATAAAATTAGGTCACTAGATGATACACTTAACCTTACAGTTTCAATAGGTGTAGGACGTGATGGTGATACATTTGATGCTTGCTATGGCATGGCAATACAAGCGCTTGACATGGCTCAAGGGCGTGGTGGTGACCAAGTTGCTGAAAAAAATCAAGAGGGCTATTCTTTTTATGGTGGCATAAGCCAAGGTGTAGAAAAACGTAGCAAGGTTAGAGTTCGACGTGTAGCAAAATCTCTTTTAGATTTAATAAAAAGCGCAGAGAGTGTTGTTATAATGGGACACAAAATGACAGACCTAGATGCAATAGGCGCAGCTCAAGGTGTTTTGCGTATTTGCAAAATTTGTGATGTGCCTGCTGTTATAGCTGTGCGTAAAGGTAATAGTTTAGCCAGAGGTGCAATAACAGGTTTTGAAAAAGCCGGCTATGCTGATGATTTTATCTCTCCTGAAGATGCAATGGATACAGTTAACCGCAACACACTTTGTGTAGTTGTTGATACATATGCAAGAGGCTTAGTTGAAAGTCAAGAGATTTTGCAAGCTTGCGAAAAAGTAGTTGTTATCGACCATCATAGAAAAGTTGTAGGACATATAGAAAATGTTTCTTTGCTATATCACGAGCCATATGCAAGTAGTGCGAGCGAGCTTGTGACAGAGCTTTTGCAATATGTAGGTAAGCGTGAGGACAAACCAACACGTATGGAGGCTGAAGTATTACTAGCTGGAATTATGCTAGATACAAGAAATTTTGCTATACATACAGGTGTGCGCACCTTTGAAGCAGCTGCTTTACTAAGGCGATATGGCGCAGAAACAGAAAATGTAAAAGCACTATTTAAAACAAGTTTTGACGAATATAGAACAAAATGCCATTTGGTGGAACGCTTAGAGATATATAAAGGTTGTGCAATTGTAATGAGTGATGAGCTACCATCTAACATGGCTGTTTCTATTCCACAAGCGGCAAATGATCTTTTAAGTATAGAGGATATACAAGCTAGTTTTGTTGCTGTCCAAAAAGGTAATGATGTAAATATTAGCGCACGTAGTATGGGCGAGGTTAATGTGCAAGTTATAGCCGAAACTTTCGGCGGTGGCGGTCATCAAATGATGGCGGGCGCACAGATTAGAGATACAAATTTATCTGATGTGCGAACAAGAATTTGCAAAGCTATAGACACTTATCGTGCAGAACAAACGCAAAACAACAAAAAGTAAAATATTGCTCTTGTGTTAAGAGCGAAAATGAGATATAATCTAGTATTATATCCATTTTTAAAGTTTACAATTATTTTTTAATAAAGAAAAGAGGACACCATGAAAGTAATGCTTTTGCAAGATGTAAAAAAAATAGGTAAAAAAAATGAAATTTGCGAAGTATCTAACGGATACGCACGTAATTTTCTTTTCCCACAAAATTTAGCTGTTGTGGCAGATAAATCGGCTATGAATATAGCAAAATCTAAAGAGGCTGCTGCGGATTTCCACGAAGCAGAAGCACTAGCCGCTGCAAATGCAGTTGCTGATAAAATACGTGATAAAGTTATAACTATGCAGGCAAAAGGTGGCCAAAGTGGCCGTTTGTTTGGAAAAATAACAACTAAAGAAATAGCAGCAGAATTAACAAAAATTGTAGGCGAAAACATAGATAAAAAGAAAGTTGAACTTGCAAATAAAGATATTAAAGATGCTGGTGAATATGATGCTAAAGTGCGCCTTTACAAAGGTGTTGTAGCTAATTTTAAATTGAAAGTAGAAGTTGCAGCGGGCTAATAAACCGCCTTTAAAAGTGTTGGAGCTATAAAATGGCGCAGGGTATGCAAAACAAAAGAAGAGCAAATAGCGGCATAAACTTAGAAAGTGCCGGTGTGCAAATGCCATACAATATGCAGGCTGAGCAAAGCGTTTTAGGCGCAGTATTGCTCTCGCCTGATATTCTTGCTGATCTCATTGAAAAACTACAGCCAGATATGTTTTATGCAACCCAAAACGGGCAAATTTTTGAGCAAATGCTCGTACTTTTTGCTGAGGATCAACAGGTGGATTTTGTCACCTTACTTGATGCGGTTGTAAATAACAAAGTTTTTGAAAGCGCAGATGCAGCTAAAATTTACCTGACAAGCCTTGCTGAAACAGTGCCGAGCTTGTCGGGCTTTAGTGCGTATGCAGATATCGTGCAAGAAAAATTTCTTATGCGCCGTTTGCTTAATGTAGCTAAGGAAATAATAGATAATTCGGAAGAAGAACCGAGCGCTAACTTGCTGTTAAAGCAAGCAGAGCAACAAATTTTTGATTTATCAACAGGGCGCGAGTCAAATGCACTAACACCTATTCGTGCTACTATGCTTGAAACTTTGCATACGTTGCAAAAACTTTCGGGTCCTGATGCGGATAAATATAAAGGTATTCCAACTGGTTTTCGCCTTTTAGATACAGTTTTAACAGGTATGGGACGTAGCGATTTAATAATTCTTGCGGCTAGACCTGGTATGGGTAAAACAAGTTTTGCACTAAATATTGCCTCAAATGTAGCTGAAAGAGAACGTGTACCAGTTGCACTGTTTAGTCTTGAAATGACAAAAGACCAACTTACTAACCGTATACTTTCAGCAAAAGCAGGTGTAGATAGCCAATCTTTTAGAACAGGGCGTTTAACCGCTGATGATTGGAACGATTTAGCTATTGCCTCTGAAAGCTTGCATGATGCTCCAATTTATTTGGACGATACTTCGGGTATAACGCTAGCTGAGATGAAGGCTAAAATACGTAGAATAAACCAAAACCCTAAAAACCCAAACATAGGCTTAGTTATTATAGATTACTTGCAACTTATGACAGGTAGCGGAAAAAGTGAAAGCCGTGTTCAGGAAATTAGTGCTATTACTCGTGGTTTAAAAATTATGGCAAAAGAGCTAAATGTGCCTATTATAGCGTTAAGTCAACTTTCTCGTTCTGTTGAAAAACTAGGTGCAAACAGTAGCAAACGCCCGCAACTTTCAGATTTGCGTGACTCTGGTTCTATAGAACAAGATGCGGATTGCGTTTTGTTTTTATATCGTGAGGCTTATTATGCTTCACAGCGCAGTGAAGAAGATGGCCCAGTTAACGAAAATTTAGCTGAATGTATTGTTGCAAAAAACCGACATGGTGAAACTAGCACAGTGCCTTTAAGTTGGGATGGTGCACATACACGTTTTGTGGATGTGGATTATACCCATGCACCATCATGATGACGCACGGTGGCCAATGTGCCACCTTCCCAAAGAAAATACAGCAGTCTGTTTTGGCATTTTGTGTACAAAATAGGCTGTTTAATTGCGTTTCAGACAATAAAAAACATGTTGTTTATGTTGCAATTTCAGGAGGGCCTGATAGCATGGCTTTGTTGCATGTTTTGCGTGCAATATCAAGCGAGATTAACTTAGATGTGCGCGCGTGCCATGTAAATCACGGCACAAGAATAAACGCACAACGTGACGAAGATTTTGTAAAAGCTGAGTGCGAAAAAAACAATATTCCTTTTGTTCTTTACCGTGCGCAGGATGATAACGTGCCTATGCCACACCATGCAACTGAGGACTGGGCACGTAAATTGCGATATGGATATTTTGACGAACTAGCAATAAAAGACAATGCTACTATTGCCACAGCACATACATTATGCGACCAAGCGGAAACCTTGTTGTTTCGCTTAGCACGAGGAACTGGTGTGCATGGGGCGGCTGGTATACGCCCAAGCCGTGGGATATACCGCAGACCTTTTTTAGGTGTAAAACGTGATGATGTTTTGGCATACTGTGTTAGTGTTGGGCAAAGTTACATTATAGATGAAATGAACGCAACTGATATTTATGCACGCAATAGGTTAAGGCATGGCGCTATGCCAGCGCTTGAAAGCACTAACGAAGCTGCCCTGAAAAACCTCGGTGCATTTTGCGAAAAGATGTCCGAAATAGATGCGTATTTTTGTAAACAAGCGCAGGATTTATTACAAACGGCAAAAACAGAAGCACAAAATATGAAAATTGCAAATAATTGCGAAAATGTTTGGGCGTTAGAACCTTTACAAAAAGCAAATAGCTTAGTGCTCTCAGCTGCTTTGCACAGCCTTGTTTCTAAAGTGCGTGACGCTGAACAAAAATATATAGATTTATTAAGCGATTGTATTTTAAAAGGCGAGGGTGCTGTTCAATTACGAGATGATACTATATTTAAAATTGAAAAATTAAAAATGCCTTGTTTAGTTAGGTTAAATAATTGCCAAAGCTATATAGAGGTAGAAAAAGCTAGTTATAATTTGCAGTTTGCAGAGGGCGAATATGAGCTTTCACATGGTTTTTGTGTGAAAATAGAGGTTTTTCCTGTAAATGAAACGGAAAAAATACAACTCGTTCATAAAAAAGACTTAACTAATATTGCAGATTATGATAAAATAATATCGTCAAGTCGTATACGCACTCGTATGGGTGGTGATGTTTTTTCACCCAGAGGGCGTAGATGCACAAAAAGTTTGAAAAAATATCAAAACGAGTGTGGAACACCAAAAGAACTGCGAGAGAAACTTCCGTTAATAGCACATGAAAAAAAAGTGCTTTGGCTTTGGGATGATGGTTTTGCAGAGGGTTTTGCACCTACGGATAGAACAAAAACAATATGTAAAATAACACAAATAAAAAAGAACGTAAACTTGGAGGACGTAAAATGAGTATGCAAAATGATATTAAAGAAATATTAGTTACAGAAGAACAACTTAAAACAAGAGTAGCTGAGCTAGGCGCACAAATTAGCAAAGATTACGAAGGTAAAAATTTGCTACTTGTTTCTATTTTAAAAGGTGCAGTTGTTTTTATGGCTGATATAATGCGTGCGGTAACAATACCATGTGGCATAGATTTTATGGTAGTTTCTAGCTATGGCAACGAAAACACCGTTAGCACTGGTCTTGTAAAAATCATTAAAGATTTAGACGCTGACCTTGCTGGCAAGCATGTGCTTATTATTGAGGATATTATGGATACAGGCATAACACTTTCTAACCTTATGCCTATGCTTGAAATGCGTAACCCTGAATCCCTAAAAATATGCTCGATTTTAGATAAACCTAGCCGTCGTAAAACTAATATACAACCAGATTACAAAGGTTTTGAAGTACCTGATGAATTTGTGGTTGGTTACGGGCTAGATTATAACGAAACATATCGTAACTTGCCTTATGTTGGCGTTTTAAAACCTGAAGTTTATACAAGATAAAACTATTTGTGTTTTTAAATATTTAAAGGGGGATGATCATTTGAAACCAATAAAAATTCGTTTTAATCCAATTATAATTGTTTTGCTCATGTCACTAGCTTTAGTGCTTTGGTCAGTTTTTTCTAGCGTTGGTAGCAGCGAAAGTGAGCTGAGCTACTCTGAGGTAATGCGCTACTTTGAAAATGCTCAAGTAACAGCAGCAGAGTATGACCCAAACAATTCTACTTTAACATTAAGCCTTAAAGAAGGCGAAATACCACTGCCAGAAAGCGACGAACAAGAAACAGGTACAAGCGGTTTGCTTTCTAATATGTTTGTAAGTGGTAGCGATTTACCTGGTAATGAGCCTAAAAATGGCGGAACTATGGTATATAAATATCGCATGCCTTATGCTGGTTTTATGTTTGAGGATTTCTTCTTTGAGGATATGGAGGAATATCAAAATATTTATAACGAGCAAAACCCAGATGCTCCAATGATTTTTGATATAGATTCACTAGAGGCTAGTTTCCCATGGGAGATTATTTTCTATATAGGCATACTTGCAGTTACTGGTTTTGTTTTCTTTAGCATGATGCGTGGCGGCGCTGGCGGTGGTGGCATGATGAATGTTGGCAAAGCTAAAGTTCGCGACGAATACGAAAAAGGGATTAAAACTACTTTCGCAGATGTTGCAGGCGAAGAGGAAGAAAAAGAAGAATTACAAGAAATTGTAGAATTTTTAAAAACTCCTGAAAAGTTCAGTGGGCTTGGCGCACGCATACCACATGGTGTGTTGCTTGTAGGCCCTCCAGGTACAGGTAAAACTTTGTTAGCACGTGCTTGTGCTGGCGAGGCTGGAGTACCGTTTTTCTCAATTTCTGGTTCAGATTTTGTGGAAATGTACGTTGGTGTTGGTGCTTCACGCGTGCGTGATTTATTTGATAAAGCAAAGAAAAATATGCCTTGCATAATTTTTATTGATGAAATTGACGCAGTTGGTCGCCAACGTGGCGCAGGCCTTGGTGGTGGACATGATGAAAGAGAACAAACACTAAACCAATTGCTAGTTGAGATGGACGGTTTCGCTGCAAATGAGGGCGTTATTGTTATAGCTGCTACTAACCGTGCTGATATCTTGGATAATGCCCTTTTACGTCCAGGCCGTTTTGATAGACAAGTTTATGTAGGTTTACCTGATATTAAGGGCCGTGAAGAAATATTAAAAGTTCATACACGTAAAAAACCTTTAGCCCCAGATGTTTCTTTAAAAGTTATTGCTAGACGTACAGCAGGTTTTGCCGGTGCGGATTTAGAAAACCTTGTTAACGAGGCAGCATTGCTTGCAGCAAGACGCAACAAAAAAGCTATCACAATGGTAGAAATTGAAGAGGCTTCTATCAAAGTTGTTGCTGGCCCAGAAAAACGTAGCCGTGTTGTTACAGATGCAGAGAAGAAACTAACTGCATATCACGAGGCAGGTCACGCTGTTGCTGGTTTCCATTGTAAAAACCACCCAACTGTGCACGAAATTACTATTATTCCTCGTGGTCAAGCTGGCGGTTATACTATGTATCTACCTGAAAAAGATAGAACATACGTTACAAAGAGCGAAATGTTCGAGGATATTGTTTCTTGCTTAGGTGGACGCATTGCAGAACAACTAATTTTAGATGATATATCAACTGGCGCATCTAACGACTTACAAAAAGCTACTTCAACAGCACGTAACATGATAACCCGTTATGGTTTCTCTGAGCGTTTAGGCGCAGTTGTTTATGGCACACCACAAAATGAAACTTTCCTCGGTAGAGATTTTTCACAAGGTAAAGGTTATAGTGAAACAACAGCTGCTGAAATTGACGCTGAAATGCGTGATATCATCGACGAGGCTTATGAAACATGCCGACGCATTTTAACAGAAAATATGGAGCAATTGCATGCTCTTGCTCAAGCTTTGCTTGATAGAGAAAAACTCAATGAGGAAGAATTTAAAACTATCATGAATGGCGGTACATTACCACCTTTAGAAGATAGCGAAAGTTCTATTGAACCAACAGTTGAAGTTGCAGAAACTGCGCAACAAGCAGAAAGTTCTGAACAAGCAGAAAATGCAGAGAGCTTAGATGTTGTTGAAAATTTAGAACCAGCTGTTAGCGCGGAGGATAAAGATAACGATGACGATATAGGTTATAAAGAAATCAAGCATTAGTAATTACTGAAATTAAATAAGAAGTGAGGATGCAATTTTGGAAGAAAATTTTAATGTTGTTGCGCAAAGCCGTGCAAATTATTATGTGCCACAAAGCCCTGTTCAGTTAGTGCGCATAGAGGTTTTAAAAGGCGATGTTAGTGGTGATAATGTTATATGTTTAACGTTTAAAAACGTTTCTCCAACTACTATTACTTGTCTTGATATTGTATTGCGCTGTAAAGATAATAAAGGCGTTTTACTATGCGAAAAAAACTTTCGCTACCAAGATTTAGAAACTATTTCTGGCGAAATGTTTGGCATGGATGATGCAATTTTTGAAACAAAGGAAAATGTAGGTAGTGTAGAAGTTGCATTGCAAAGAGTATTTAGTGGCAAAAAAGCTATGAGTTTAGAAAACTTAAAGCGCACACCGTTGCCAAAACTGCAACGCCTTGAAAAACCAGTTGAAGAAGCACTAGCAAAGCGTATGTCCAAAAAAGGATTGAATTATATTCCAAAAACATACGAAAGTGGTTGGCATTGTGCTTGCGGAGCTTTTCACCCCGTTGAGGAAAACACCGGATATTGTAGCGAGTGTAAATCTGATAAAGTATTGGTTGAAAGTAGCTTGAAAGCAGTTATTAAACCAGCACAACCAGTTGCCCCACCAGAACAAGTAGTTGATGTTCCAAAACAACCAACACCTGTTAATACACCACCAACTCCAGTTAAAACACAGGCAAATAATGCTGAATTATCAAAAGCGCAAAGCCCAACTGTAATTGTACCGAATGTAACGGCGAATAATGCACAGGAAACTGTAATAATAACACCTCCTAAGGCAAAACCTACACCACAGGAGGAAGCAGAAAAGCAAGCTGAACGCACTAGAATGTTTGCAACTAATAGCGAAACAACACCGCAAGCAGATGTAGCAAATAGGAGAGCTATGCCAAAAACTGAGGAAGTTAAGGCGTATGCTAAACAGTACCAGGATACTCGCAAAACACATAATGATGATGATTATGAAATAATAGACCCACGTGATGAAATTGCTGAAAATATTATACGATGGGTGCCGGTGGCAACAGCACTATTATGTGCAATTATTGCAATAGGTGGCTTTATGTATGTTACACTTTTAGCGTAAAAAGTGTTAATATAAATTTTATAAATAAGTACACACTTAAGGAGAATAATAATGGATATTCGCTATTCAACAAGCCCAGTCGATTTTAAACGTTACACTACAGAGGAAACACGCAATGAATTTTTAATTCAAAACTTATACAAAGCAGATGAAATAGTAGCTGTATATAGCCATGTAGACCGTATGGTTACAGTAGGATGTATGCCAGTTAATGAGGTTGTTTCTATTGATAAAGGCATAGATGTATGGAAATCTTTCGGTACATCATACTTTTTAGAACGCCGTGAAATTGGTGTTTTTAACATTGGTGCAGCGGGTAGCATAACAGTTGATGGCACAGTATATGAGCTAGGCAATAAAGATTGCTTGTACATAACAATGGGTGCAAAAGAGATTAAATTTGCAAGTAATAATGGCCAAGAACCTGCAAAATTTTATATGGTCAGTGCACCTGCTCATTGTAGCTATGAAACACGTTTAATCAAAATTGCGGATGCAGCTAAAAAACCATTAGGCGAAACTGCTACTGCAAACAAACGTGTTATCAACCAATTTATCCACCCAGATGTTCTTAAAACATGTCAGTTAACTATGGGTTTAACTGTGTTAGATGAGGGCAATGTTTGGAACACTCTACCTTCACACACACATGAGCGTCGTATGGAAGTTTACACATACATAGACGTTCCTGAGGATCAAGTTGTTTTCCATTTTATGGGTCAATCTGATGAAACCCGTCACATTGTAATGAAAAATGAAGAAGCAGTAATTAGCCCATCATGGAGCATACACTCAGGTGCTGGTACTTCAAGTTATACTTTCATTTGGGCAATGGGCGGTGAAAACCAAGCATTTGACGATATGGATGTTATCCCAACAACTTCATTGAAATAATATTAGAGAGCTCAAAACTTGTAGTTTCAAGTTTTGAGCTTTTTTTGCGAATTTTCATAATATTTTATAGTGAAGCAAAGAAAAATGCAAAAAATAGATATAGCATATTTTAAAATTTGTAAGTTCTTTGCTAACCTTAAGCGAACAATGTATGTTTAATTTAAAATATAAAAACCATAAAAAGCTATCACTAAAAAACGCCAAAATAATCATTTGTAAGCTTGTATAATAACAAAATAGTGCTTGAAAGTATTAGTGGGAGGCTTAAAATGAAAAAAATTTTACTCGGTTTTTTATGCTTATTTATAGATGTTACACTTGTTGTGTGTTTACAGCATTTTGGTTTTGTACTACCAATTGTAGGTATATTATATTTATGTTTTGGCTTTTTAGAGCTTGAGCAAGAAAACGAAAATTTTGTTAGGTCAATTTATTATGCGCTTGCCATAGCTGGTATAAGAGTTTTTTTGTTTGGGTTACAGTGTTTTAATAGTGATTTTTTAAAGGGGAGTGTGGGTGCAGTTGTGGCAATATTACCTTGTTTGTTTTTGTGCTATATGTTAAATCACACTGTTTTTTGTTTTAGTGACATAAGCTATGAGCAAAGTGTTTTGCTACCTCTTTCACAAAATTTATTTACAGCAAATTTATGCTGTTTAGCAAATACAGCAACTATATTTTTATCATTGTTTTCAGTGCCACTAATTATTAATATTTCAATTTCAATAACTAGTAACCTTTTAGCAACAATATCGCTTTGCTTTTTGGCAAAAAGGTACTTTGATTTTTCAAAAAATGTGAAATACGAAATGCTTTAAACTAGCTAATTGAATATAAATTGTTAATGTTTTATACAGCTATTCTAAAAACTTGTAAAAACTAGCAAAAAGGTATATAATAATATTGTATGTAATAAAATATTTTAAGCGGAGAACAACCAAATGCTAGAAAACCAAAATCTGCATTATTTAGATAATGCTGCCACTACCATAATTGCACCAGAAGTTTGCGCAGCAATAACAAATGCTATGCAAAATCATTGGGCAAATCCATCTAGTTTGTATCCTGAGGGTGCTAAAAGTGAACAAGCCCTTGTAAATGCTCGTATAGTTTTAGCAAAAAGTTTTGGTTGTAAAAGTAGCGAATTTTATTTTACATCATGCGGTACAGAGAGTAATAATATGGCTATTTTTGGTTTGCTTAAAAACCGAACTTTTGGCAAAAAAATAGTTGTTTCTGGCTTTGAGCACCCAGCAGTTCAAAAACCAATTGAAAGCCTAGCAAAAAATGGATATGAAGTTATAACTATTAAACCAGAAATAGATGGTACTTTAAATATAGAAAAAATGTTGAGCCATGTGGATAAAACAACAGTTTTAGTTGCGTGTATGTTGGTTAACAACGAAACAGGCGCACGTTGTGATGTTGAGCGCTTAGCCGCTGAGGTTAAAAAAATAAATTCCCGTACTATCGTGCATGTAGATGCAGTGCAAGCTTTTATGAAAATACCAATTTTGCTACAAAATATAGATAGCCTTGCAATAAGCGGGCATAAAATACACGCACCAAAAGGTGTAGGCGGTTTATACATAGCGGATAAACTTTGGCAAAATTTTGCACCACCATACCAAGGAGGAGAGCAAGAACGTGGACGCCGCCCAGGCACTGAAAATTTACCATATGCAATAGGCCTTGCAACGGCAGTAACACGCATGGCAAGCAATATAAAAGAGCGTGAAACAAAAATAATAGCATTAAATAACCGCTTGAAAGATGGTCTTGCAAATTTTGCAAATATTAGCTTTAACAGCCCTGAAAGTGCTATACCCTATGTACTGAATTTTAGCGAAAATAGCATTAAAAGCCAAACAATGCTAACATTTTTAGCTGATGAAAAAATATATGTTTCATCAGGTAGCGCTTGTGGTAAAGGCGCACCTAGCCATACTTTATCCGCTATGGGTCTACCCATGAAACAAATTGACACTGCTTTGCGCATTTCATTTTGTGCTGAAAACACAGAGGCTGATATTGATGCATTCTTAAACCGTTTAGAACAAGGTATAAAAACCTTGCAACCAATAAAAAGGACTATAAAAGTATAGTTCACAAGGAGTAATATGAAAGAAATTATAATGGGCTACCAAGGCGAAATGGCACTTAAAGGTTTAAATCGTAGCCAATTTGAAGCTGCCCTTACAAAAATTATGCGTTACCGATTAAAAACTTTAGGTAAATGTAAAATATCTTGTAGACAATCAACTTTTTACATAGAGCCACTTGAAGAAACATTTGATATGGACGAAGCGTTTATTCGTGTGTCGGCATGTTTTGGCCTTGCAGCTATAAGCCGCAGTGCTGTTTGCGAAAAAGATTTTACAAAAATTTGCGAAACTGCTAACGAATATCTTGGTGATAGTTTGCAAAAGGCAAAAACTTTTAAGGTAGAGGCAAAGCGTGCAGATAAAAATTATCCCATGGATAGCATGGCGTTAATGCGTGAACTTGGCGGATATTTATGGGAAAAACACCAACATCTTGAGGTTGATGTACGTAACCCAGAGTTTAAAGTTATAGTAGAAATACGTGATAATGGCGCATATGTACATGGGCCAAAAGTGCAAGGTGCTGGTGGCATGCCTGTTGGCACTAGTGGGCGCGCACTAAATATGCTTTCTGGTGGGTTAGATAGCCCAGTAGCTGCGTATCGAATGGCAAGGCGTGGCATGGCTTTGCATCATATACATTTTGCCTCGCCACCATATACCTCTGCACGTGCCACTATGAAAGTTAAAGCTTTGGCACAAAAAATTAGCCCATATACTGGTGGTTGCACATTATATGTTGTGCCATATACAACCGCACAAGAATATATAAGAGATAATGCACCAAGTGTATTATTTACAGTACTTATGCGACGCAGTATGATGCGCATTGCAAATATAATAGCTACACGTATGCACTGTGAGGCATTGATAACAGGAGAAAGTTTAGCACAAGTTGCAAGCCAAACTGTAAGTGCTTTGCAATGTACTGATGCCGCACAAAATTTACCAGTTTTACGACCACTAATAGGTTTAGATAAATCTGAAATTGTAGAAGTAGCACGTAAAATAGATACTTACGAAACAAGCATTTTACCTTATGAGGATTGCTGCACAATATTTACACCAGCACACCCTAAAATACACCCAAGCTTAGAAGAAGTGCTAGCGGCAGAGGAACAAATGCCGGATTTAGAAAAACTAGAACTAGCTGCTGCTGAAGCAGTTGACACTCAACGTATACACCTAGGTGAGCTTGAAGAGTTTATTTAATTAATAGGTTTTGCAATAATTGCATTATAAATAATTAAATCGCACTAACAAAAACATAAAAGCAGTTTAAAAAACAAGCTTTAAAAAGAGGTTTTCATGACAGCTGAACTTATATGCGTAGGTACAGAGCTATTGCTCGGTAATATTTTAAATACAAATGCACAGTTTATCAGCAAAGAACTTGCAGATTTAGGCATTAACGTAATGCGACAAAGTGTAATTGGCGATAATCCATCACGTTTAGAAGAATGGGTTAATGATGCAAAATCACGCTGTGATTTGCTTGTTTTTACAGGTGGATTAGGGCCTACTGCTGATGATTTAACAAAAGAAACAGTTGCACGTTGCTATGGAGACACCTTGTGTTTTGATGAAGAGGAATGGGAAAAAATAACAAACTTTTTCAATAAAATACAGCGCCCATTAACTGAAAACAATCGCAAGCAGGCAATGGTGCCAACAATAGGCGATAAAATAATAAATAATTGGGGCACAGCGCCAGGTGCATGGTTTAAGCAAGGTGAGCAGTATGCTGTATTAATGCCAGGTGTCCCACGTGAGATGAAAGCGATGTGGCAAGAGGGTGTAAAACCTCGTTTATTAGCAATGCAAAATGCAACATTAACATCAATAACATTGCGTGTTGTAGGTGGTGAAAGTTGGCTTGAGGCGGCAGTTACAGATTTACTACAAAACGAAAACCCAACAGCTGCAATTTACTGCAAAACAGGTGAGTGTGAAATACGTATAACAGCAAAAGCAGCAACAACACAACAAGGTGAAAAAGATTGTTATGCATACGCTGAAAAGTTTTATGAAATTTTAGGCGATGCTATTTATGATGTTGATGTAAACGGAATAGAAAACACCCTTGTAAATTTACTTAATAAAAAAAGTGAAACAGTAACAACTGCTGAAAGTTGTACAGGTGGAATGGTAGCGCAGCGCATAACTAGCGTTAGTGGTTCAAGCTCAGTTTTTGAAACAGGTTTTGTAAGCTATGCGGAAAGCTCAAAAGCGAAATTGCTAGGAGTTAACAAAGATGTTATGCAAAAATATCATGTTGTTTCTGCACCTGTTGCAGCACAAATGGCGGTAGGTGCGTTAAAAAAATCTGGCGCAAATTATGCAGTTAGTGTTACAGGCATAGCAGGGCCAACTGGCGGCGACGAAAAGCGCCCTGTTGGCAGGGTGTTCCTTGCAGTGGCTGATGACAAAAATGTATGGATAGCAAGAACAACTACAGGCAATGCAGATAGGCATGTTGTACGTGTAAGAGCAAGCCAAACAGCACTTGAGCTTGTTTTGAGAAAAGTGCAAGGAAAAGATGTTTCGGCTTTGAGTTTTTCACCAGTGGCAGTATTGCCAATTGAAAATATATATAAAGATGATGTTTTATCGGATTTAGATGTGTTTTGGAATAAAAGTTAAAAGTGTATATAATTTATCACTTAAAAAAGGAGGTTTGTTATGAGTGGAGCAATGCCAGAAAATGTTCGGGTGTTGAGGTTTTTTGCAGCTGATAAAGAACTAATTGATAATGTTATGTTGCAATGCAACGAAAATAGTGGTGTTAAAGCGCAAAGCATGGTTAGAGGTTGCGAAACATTAGTTTTGATAGAGGCAATTACTAAATCAGGCCCAGCTACTCGTGCTGCACTTTCAGCTTGGCAAGATAAATTCGCATCTGCAACAAAAGGTGCATTTTATGCAACTGGTGACACTACTCTTGCAGAAGTTTCGATGAAAGCTTTAAACGATGAACAGCTTATTTTTTGTTGTATAGATGAGCAAACAGGCAACTGGGTAAGTGAAAAAATTAAAAATTATTCAATGTCAAAAAAAGTTTTTGATTTTGGCGAACATAGTTACTTGCACAATAAAATAGCACAAAAAATATATGAAGGTAGCAGATTTTCACGCAAATATCCAAATGAAACAGCTCAGCAAGTAGCAGGACGCATAAAAGCCGCTTATAAATATTCTGGGTCGGATTACGCAATTGGTGTGCATCAAACAGGTCTTGAAAATAGTTATGTTTTTGTGGGCGAAAAAACTGGTTTTTGGTTTAGAAAAGTTACAAAAGAGCAAAATGCATATCTTTGGGCTATGGATATTTTGCGACGTTTAGGGTTAGGTTTACCACAAGTTAAAGGTACTATGTTTTTAAAATATGGTGAAAAAATACCTGTTTCTATCCCAGAAATGAACACAGAGCGAACATATAGCGATAACCAAGATGTATGGGGAGAAAACCCCCTTGAAAAAACTTTTTCAGATGATGACTATATAGTCCCTACGGAAAAAAATTCTGGTTCAAAATATATTTTTGCTGTGCTGTGGGTAGCGTTGTTTGCAGTGATAACTTTGGGTATTGCATACCTTTACACAGGTGGAGATATAGCCTCACTTTGGTATAATTTAGGCATTGGGTTCGAACCTTTTTCAGGTTCTAGTGCATCAATGTTGTAAATTTAAAGCATAAAAGGGGAATGTATGCCTATTAATATAAATGTTGTAATAACAATAGTTGTTTTATTTGCAATAATTTTAATTTTACCTGTGGCACTAAAGGCTATGGGTTACCACCCCAATTATAAAAAAATAAGTTATAAGTTACAAAGTAAAAAAGCGTTAATTGTTGCTACTAACCAGAGCACCTTAGGCGATAGTAAAAAGAAAACAGGTGTATTTGCCTCGGAGCTAACTATTGCATACTATGAGTTTTTAGATGCTGGAATGCAAGTTGATGTGGCGAGCATAAAGGGTGGCAAAATACCTTTTGAAAAAATAAGTTTAATGTATCCACTTGCCTCACATGCAGACAGGCGATATTTAAAAGATGAAACAGCAAAACAAAAAACAAAAAATTCATTAAAAATTGCAGATTTGGATTTTACTAATTATGATATAGTTTACATGCCTGGTGGGTGGGGCGCAGCTTATGATTTAGGTAAAAGCGAATTACTAGGGCAAAAAATAACAGAGGCAAACGCTGCTAATGTGCTTTTAGGTTCAGTTTGTCATGGCGCTTTAGGTTTCTTAATGGCTAAAGATATAAATGGTAAACCATTGGTTGAAGGTAAAAATATAACGGCAGTTACAGATAAACAAATAAAGGAACTCAGCATAACAAAAACACCACAACACCCTGAAACTGAATTACGCAAACTAGGTGCAAAATATAAAAACAAAAGTGGCTTTAGTGATTTATTTAAAACTTTAGTTGTACGAGATGGCAACATTGTAACAGGGCAAAATCAAAATTCATCGGGTGAGACAGCTCAAAAATTACTGCAACTATTAAAAGAAAAACAAAATTAAAAAACAAGAGAATGTGGCTTGAAATTTAGTCACATTCTCTTGTTTTTTGTTAAATTAATTAGGTTTTTATGGGGTTTTAGTTTTGGATTTTATAATATTATCAACAGCTTTTACACAATCGCAAATAAACCCACTGCATAACTGACGCTGGCCACAGCTATGCGTTATTTGCTTTAGCAAAACATCACAATTGATGTTACCATGCTTTTTTTCAAAATTGTTGATAAAAGTTTCAACTTGCTCATTTGTGCATTTTAACATACCCATAGCCATAACTGCGCCACTTATTGCTCCGCAAGTTGATTTAACACGCATGCCACCACCAAAATGTGTGCCAATATTATAGGCTATATCAGCATCAATGCTATAAATGTCATTAAAGGTTAAAAAAACCACTTGGCAACAATTATAATGTTTTTTGGTGTCATTAAAAATATTACGTGCTGTTTCTACTCTGTCGTCCATAAAAAATCCTTAAAAGTCATATATTATTCTGCGTTCATGTCATCTGCATGGTATTGCTCGCAATTGCATTTTTTGAACTTTTTACCACTACCACAAGGGCAAGGGTCGTTTCTACCTATGCGTTTTTCTACACGAACAGTTGCAATTTTTTGTGGTGCATTAGAGTTAGCTCTTTGTTGAGTAGCACCAGTTGCAGTAGCGGGGCGAGCAAGCCCTTGTGTGGCATTGGCAAAGCCCTCATGCGTAATTTTAGGTGCAGTTTTAGCAGTTGGTACAACTGTGTTTTGGCGGAATTTCGCAGTTAATAAAGATTTTACTGTTTCTTCACGTATGGCTTCAATCATTTCATCAAACATTTCAAAGCCTTCCATACGATATTCAACAATAGGATCCTTCTGTGCATATCCACGTAAAGATATACCATGGCGCAATTGTTGCATATTATCTATATGATCCATCCATGCACGGTCAACTTGTTGTAATAGAATATAGCGCTCTATCCCACGTAGGTTATCTTCACCACAAATTTTTGCTTTTTCAGCTAAGTTTTCAAGTCCTCTAGCATAAAGCAAATCTGCTATTTCTTTACGTGTTAAGTGTTCCATTTCAGCTACTGAATAATGGAAATCTTCTGGCTTTGTCAACCAGCCAAGGTAATGTGTACGCAATGCAGAAAAATCCCATTCTTCTGCAAGGTCGCCCGCAAGTAAGGAATTACAAGAGCCATCAATGTTATCTTTAAGCATCGTTTGCAAGTCTTCGGTGATATCCTCACCATTCAAAACTTTTTGTCGCTGTGAGTAAATTATGCTACGTTGTTGGTTCATAACATCGTCATAGCGTAAAACATTTTTACGCATTTCAAAGTTGCGACCTTCAAGTTTTTTCTGTGAGTTTTCTATTGTGCTTGTTAAAAGCTTATTTTCAATGGGTGTGTTTTCATCTATACCTAGGCTAGCCATTAAACCTTGTACTCTTTCGCCACCAAATAAGCGCATTAAGTCATCTTCTAAACTTAGGAAAAAGTGTGAGGCACCAGGGTCGCTTTGGCGACCTGCACGACCACGCAACTGGTTATCAATACGTCTTGATTCATGGCGCTCTGTGCCTATTATAAACAAACCACCAGCAGCACGCACTTCCTCAGCTTCGCTAGCTAAATCATTTTTATATTTGTTATATAAGCTTTCGTATTTTTCTCGTACAGCTATGATGTTAGTATCGTCTGTTTCGCTGTGGCCAGTAGCTTGTACTAGGTATGCATTAACAGCTTCGTCAGAAACTTCATCAGGTGTTTCAGGTAGTAATAGGTTTTGAACAAATTTTTCTTTGCGCATTTGATGTTTAGCCATGTATTCTGCGTTACCACCAAGTATAATATCTGTACCACGACCAGCCATGTTTGTAGCGATTGTAATTGCACCTTTTTTACCAGCCTGTGCAACAATGGAGGCTTCACGGTCATGGTATTTTGCGTTTAGTATATTAAAATTTTTAGTATGTCTTGAAAGTAGTTTGCCTAATAGTTCGCTTTTTTCAACGCTAACAGTACCAACTAAAACGGGTTGGCCTTTTTCGTGACACTCTAATATTTGTTCAATAACTGCATTGTATTTGCCAGCGACAGTTTTATAAACGCTATCTGCATGATCTATACGAACATTTGGGCGGTTGGTTGGTATGGTAACTATATTTAACCCATAAATTTCAGTAAATTCAGTAGCTTCTGTGCGTGCAGTGCCTGTCATACCAGATAATTTTTCGTATAAGCGGAAATAATTTTGGAAGGTGATAGTTGCCATTGTGCGGTTTTCAGAGTTAATTTTAACTTTTTCCTTAGCTTCAATAGCTTGATGTAAACCATCACTATATCGGCGGCCTATCATTAAACGTCCTGTAAATTCATCAACAATTAAAATTTCGCCATCTTTAACAACATAATCGGTATCTCTATCCATAACGCCGTGCGCATGTATAGATTTTTCAATATGGTGTGTGATTGATGCGTTTTCAGGGTCAGAAAGATTTTCAACTTTGAAATAAGCTTCAGCTTTTTCTATACCTTTTGCAGTAAGAGTGCAACTTTTGTGCTTTTCATCAACTATATAATCACCGTCAGCTTGTTCATCAGTTGCAACTTTTGTTTCAAGCTCAACAAGCACACTCTTTTTAAGTGTGCGCACAAATTTATCTGCTTGTGTATATAAAATAGATGGGTCTTCACCTGCGCCACTTATAATAAGTGGTGTACGTGCTTCATCTATTAAAATAGAGTCAACTTCGTCAACAATAGCATATGCATGACCACGTTGCACCATTTGTGATTTTTGTTTAACCATGTTATCACGCAAATAGTCAAAGCCAAATTCATTGTTTGTGCCGTAAGTTATATCAGCTTTGTATGCATCTTGGCGAGCCGCGCCTTTAACGCTTTGTATTGCAAGCCCGACACTTAAACCTAGCCAGTTATAAACTTTGCCCATCCATTCGCTATCGCGTTTTGCAAGGTAATCGTTAACTGTAACTACATGCACGCCTTTACCAGCAAGTGCATTTAGGTAAACAGGCAATGTAGCCACCAATGTTTTACCCTCACCCGTTTGCATTTCAGCTATACAGCCTCTATGCAAAGCAATACCGCCAAGTATTTGAACAGGAAAGTGTTTCATTGAAAGCACGCGCCAAGAGGCTTCGCGGCAAACTGCGAAAGCATCTGGTAAAATGTCATCTAAAGTTTTTCCGTTAGCGAGTTGTTTTTTAAAGTTTTCAGTTTGTGCTTGCAATTCTTCATCAGAAAATTTTGCATATTTTTCTTCTAACGCTAAAACTTGTTTTTGGATTGGTTTAATCTTTTTTAGCTCTCTGTCGGAAAAAGTGCCAAAAAGTAATTCAGCAAAAGACATAAAATAAATACCTCAATCTATAATAAATAATAATAAAATACAACAGTTTCTTTATTTGCTATAATAATTTAGCCATACAGTCTATCATAACATGAAAAGTGGCTAGCTGTCAAACAAAAATGATTTGTTTTGTGTTAATTTTCTGAAAATTTTAATGCGAATTATGTAGTTATGTAGTAGAGTTTAAAGTTTCGTATTCGGTAGCAAAAACATTAAACTTATTTATAAGCTGAGTGCGTTTGGTAACACCTGTTTTTTGGTATATGTGATGTGTATGCGTTTTTACAGTGCCTATGGATATAAATAACTTTTCACTAATCTCAGTATTGGTTTTTTTCTCAAGCATATATCGAAAAAGCTCAATTTCTCTATCTGTGAAAGTGTGGTTGATGCAAAATCTTTCAAAGGCAGTAAGTATCGTTTTATCTTGATTTTCAGGTAAGGGCTGCGGAATATTTTTTTTAATAAGTGGTAAGGTTGGAAACATATCTTTTTCGTTCCAAGGTTGCTTTAAAAAACAATATATAAATACCAAGGCAATAAATATTGTCATAAACTCTTCAGTAACATTGCGGTTAAATACATTACCTGTATTTAATTCATAATTGTCTATATTAAAAATAACAAAGGTATCTTCTATAATTATTACTATATTAAAAATAATCAATGCCAAAAGTAAATTGCGATATTTTGTTAAGGTGGCTGTGAGTATATTTTTTTTGGATTGGTGCAGTATAAACAGTGCATATAAACAAATACATATTAAAAATATCTGAGGCACTGTCCAATAAAGCCAAAAAGAAAATGCACCGTGAGCAAAAAAAGGAGTTATTCCTACAAACAAACCATGAATTAAAACCCATAAAAAATGATTTTGTTTAAGTTTGCCGTATAAAATTAAGCTATTTATGGCAAGATAACAGGCATCGGTTGCTAGTAGAATTATTGTTTTATAGCTATAGGCTTCGTTCATTAAGTTATTATTAATTAATGAAAAAAAAGGCGAAGTTTCTGTCATACTAATAATAAAATTATCTAAAAAACAAAGTGCAAATAAAAATCCTATGGCAATTAAAATAATATCTTTGTTTTTGCTGTAAGAATAGAATATGGCAAATAGAGTTATAGCTGTTACAGATACTAAGATAGTGTTGTGTAATAATAAAAAGAAATCCATTAAAAATCCATTTCTGTTTTGCTGCATTGCAGCTTAACAATTTTTTTATTTTTTAATTTAATAAAGCTATAAAGAGGAAGTTTTTTGAAAAAATATATTATTTAATTAAGTGCTTTAAAAAAGATAAAAGTATTTATTAAATCTAATTATTATTATAACTCCAAATTTATCTTTTGACAAGAAAATTATTAATAATTGTGTTATAATAACTTTTAAGTTGGTTGAGTAACACCAGTTTACATGTGCAAAGTTAAGTTGTTCAAAACTAATTAATTTATGAAAGGAGTTATAAAAAACAGTGAATCGTTGTGAAAATGACTAAAAATAATTAAAGGTTTATAGCGAATGAGAATAAAGATTACAAAAAATAAACTTTTTTGCTTTAATTATCATACCAAAAGTTGGTTTATAAACTCTAATTTTTAGTGTAAACTGTAGTCATTGGTTAAGCTTGCTTGAGGGCTTTAAGCAAGCAAAATAAATCAAAAGAGAAAGAGGTACATTTTTATGGACAAAAAGAAAAAGTTTCGCCTCACAGACGCTATACTCGCGGTTATATGTGTAGTATTCGTGGCGGAAGCAGCAGCTCCTG
>CAYJKG010000021.1:0-49432 GCA_964370685.1 uncultured Faecalibacterium sp.
TTTGTTGTTATCTAATAATTAAAATATAGAAAGGTTGCATACAAAATGGATAGAAAAACATTTATAAAACAGCTAAAAAGTAAGTTGTGGATGCGCTCATCAAGAGCTGAAATTAAAAAAGTAGTGGCAGATTATAATAAGTTTTTTGACGAAAGCGAAAATATTGATGAAGCTATAAAATCTTGTGGCGATATAAATTTAATTGTAGATGAATTAATAAGTCCTTTGCCGGTTATAAAATACATAAAATTACGTGTGTTTTTGCTATTTGCGATGTTGCCATTTTTGTATTCATATTTTTTTAATGTATATTTAGTCTCCTCTTTTAGCATTAATTTTATGCATTTATTTTTGTGTGCTGTTTTATTTATACAAATGCTTATAGTTGGTGAAAGCACCTTTAAAGGTATTGAATTTACTAGTGCATCTCAAAAAAATACATATAAAAAAGTGTTGTTACTGTTTAGTATAGTAATAGGAATTATTGGGTTATTTTTAGTAATAACTTCTATAATTGCTTTGGTAACACCTTTGCCAGCAAATGTTGATGCTAATACTAACACAGATTTACCTATATATTATTTTTTTGATACTTTAATATATGGTTCAAACTTTTTGCTTGTTATGTCTACGGTTTTGGCTATGTTTGCATTTAGGCTTGGCAAAAAAATTATACCTCTTATGGTAGCGAATATGGCATTTATAAATTTGTTTGTAGGTGTTGATATAGCAACGCAGATACAAGCTATTACATCTAATGGGTTAAGGTTCATGTTTGCAGTATTTACAGATGTAATAATATATATGATTATTTTCTTTATTGAAATTGCGATATTATTTGCTTTATATAAATTATATGGTATTATATACAGGAGGGTGACAAATGGTAGCGCAACTTAAAAAGGGTGTGCTGGAATATTGCATATTGCTAGTTATTTCAAAAGATGAGCTATATGGCTATGAAATAATGAAAACAATTATAGATATCTTTCCAGATACTAGCGAGCAAACCGTGTATTCGATACTACGGCGCTTGTTGAGAGAGGGTTATACACATTGCTATTCTAAAGGTATATCTTCAGGCCCTCCACGCAAATATTACGAATTAACACAAAAAGGTACTGATTATTTTAGGCAGTGTGAAAACGACTGGCAAAATATAACGAAATGTGTTGAATTTTTAAGAACAAATTGATTTTATTAATATTAACAGTACTAAATATATAATAAATGAAAAATATATAATTCAAACGAGGAACTATGAACAACTTAGTAAAATACGGTATTAACGAACGCTTTAAAACAGAAGCAACACTATATCCAGAGTACGAAATAGCTCGTGTAATTGCGCAATATAAGGGATTATATAAAATAGTTACAAACAGCGCAGAACTACAAGCCGAAATATCTGGCAAGCTACGCTACAATGCCGACATGCTTGAGAAATACCCGACCGTAGGCGATTTTGTTATGGTATCCCACGAAAACGAGGACAGCCACGCAACGATACACCATGTGCTAACACGCAAAAGTGTTTTTGTGCGCAAAGCTGTTGGTGTTAACGGTCAATCGCAACCAGTGGCGTCAAATATAGACACTGTTTTTATATGTATGTCACTTAATAATAACTTTAATTTAAGTCGTATTGAGCGCTACCTTGGCATTGCGTGGGATAGCGGCGCAACGCCTGTTATTGTGCTAACAAAATCTGATTTATGCGATGATTTATCCGAAAAAATATTTGAAGTTGAGCGTGTTTCATCTTTTTCAGATGTTATTGCTATTTCTATGTATGATGAAGATATAAATAGTAAGTTTGAAAAATATCTGCAATGTGGCAAAACATGCGCTTTTATTGGCTCGTCTGGTGTTGGTAAATCAACGTTAGTTAACGGCTTAATGGGTGAAACAGTTTTATTAACACAGGATATAGGTAGAGGAGATAAAGGCAGACACACCACAACAGGTAGAGAAATGTTTGTCTCGCCTTTTGGTGGTGTGCTAATAGATACTCCCGGTATGCGTGAGCTTGGTGCAGAAAGCGTGGATTTATCAAAAACTTTTGATGATATAGAGGCTCTTGCAGAAAATTGCAAATTTTCGGATTGCACGCATACAAGTGAGCCAAATTGTGCAGTGCTAGAAGCTATAATTAATGGCGAATTAGAACAAAGGCGCTACGATAGCTATATTAAACTAAAAACTGAAGTCGGCTACCAAGGCTTAACCTCAAAACAAATAGAAGAGAAAAAATATGAGCGCTTTGGTGGGGTTAAAAGTTTGCGCAAAATTGGTGACACTTATAGAAAAATAAAGTATGGTGGGGGATAGATTAGCTGAGTTATGTTAGAACACCTAAAATATAATGTGAGAATTAAAAAGATTTTTTACTACACACTAAGGTCTAACATATAAACCACTTTCAAATAAATATAAAAGCGAATTTATTTGCTGCCACAAAAGTGGCGAGAATAATTGCTTTAAACTAAATAATAATACGCGCTAAAACAAAGGAGATAAAAATTGAAAGAATTAATAAAAACCGCAATTGAAGCACGTGAACAATCATACTCGCCATATTCTAACTTTAAAGTAGGTGCAGCGCTACTTTGCGAAAACGGCAAAATATACAAAGGTTGCAATGTAGAAAACGCAGCATATTCACCTACAAACTGCGCAGAGCGAACAGCGTTTTTCAAAGCTGTTTCAGAGGGAGAGCGTGGCTTCAAAGCAATAGTTATAGTTGGTGCAAATGCAAGCATGCCACTAGAGCAAAGCGATTATTGCGCACCATGTGGCGTTTGTAGGCAAGTTATAATGGAGTTTTGCGACCCAAAAACTTTTAAAATCATCTCAGCTAAGAGTGAAACAGAATACAAAGAGTATACTTTAGAGCAATTATTACCGATGGGCTTTGGCCCAGATAGTTTATAACTAAAAATAGAATATTCAAAACGACTACCTAATATACAAATTGTTGATTTTAGTGATTTTTAAACAAAAATGAAATTGTGCGAAACTGCTATTAATTAAAATTATATATAGGTAGTTATTTTTTTTGAAAAATCAAAAAAATTATTAAGGTGCAACCAATAGCAAAAAAAGTTGTTATATAGGGTGAAAGGGGTTTTTATTATGAATGATGAAATGATAGTTGATTTGTACTTACAAAGAGATGAAAGCGCAATTGCCCAAACAACGAGCAAATACGGCACACAATTAAAACACATATCTTTTAACATACTGCAAAACCTACAGCACGCACAAGAATGTGAAAACGATACTTATTTATCTGCATGGAACAGTATACCACCTAAAAACCCGCGAACATATTTGTTTTCGTTTTTAGCTAAAATAATGAGGAATATCTCTATAAACCTTTACAATAAAAATAAGGCGCAAAAGCGCCTAGCACATGTTGTAGAACTAACAAAAGAAATGGAAGAATGCATACCTTCACCAACTGAAGCTGAGTGTAATATCTCAAACGATGAGTTATGCCAAACTATAAATGCTTTTTTAAACACGCTTACAAAAGAAGAACGAAATATATTTGTTATGCGCTATTGGTTTGCAGAGCCTATAAAAGCAATTTGTGCTAAATTTAAAATAAGCGAAAGCAAAGTAAAATCACAACTCTTTAGAACACGCAATAAAATGAAAAAATATTTTGAAAGTGAGGGTGTTGAGCTATGAACGGAGCAGAATTATTTGAAAAATTCACAAATATTGATGACAAATATATTATGCCAAACTTAAATGCAAAGCACAAAAATAACATAACTTTTGTTAAAATGGGTTCAATGGTAGCTATGTTTGCAGTTGTGGTAGCAGTATTAATATTTTATAATAATAGCGCAAGCATCAACACGCAAGAATTGCCAATTTTAACAATAGAAGAAACAGATGCTGGAATAGGTATGGGCTTTGGTGGGTATCTTGCATATGATATATCGGATTTATCAAACACAAACCCTTGGAATAAAGAGTTAAACTTAACGCATTTACCTGTTTTTAAAAACCCTTTACAAATGGGTGATTATTTTATCAATACAACACCTAACCATGAGTTAATGGAGCAAAACTTGATTGAAACCGCTGAAAAATTAGGAATAAAGGATTATAAGGTCGAGTATGTTGCCGAAAGTGAAGGGCAATATGATATTATTTTAGATTACTTTGCAAACCATAATGCAGAAACTTCTAATATAGAAGTTGCGGGCTGGGAAAAACATATTGCACCAAGCGGAAATTTTTGTTATTTCCCAGTTGATTATTTTGATAAAATTAAAATGTTTATTGAAACAGATGAGGTCGAAATATCAACAGATGTAAGAAACCAACGTATAACAATTGAGTTTAAGCATAGTGTAAGTTTACCGCAAGGACTTAATTTAACTTATGATGCTAGTTATGAAGAATTGCAAGCAGTTGCAGAATATTTAAAAGTAGAATATGTCGATTTGTTAGACATGGAAAAACCAGTTGTTAATATTACAGGTGGTGATTATTTCATTGATGGAGAGCAAAATTATGATTTATCCTTTTATGAGGGTGGTGGTGATATAACACAAGATATATTAAATTATAATTTTAATACAATATCTTTTTCAGGTTTTCATGATGGAGCGTTATCTTTTATTGATATAACATATACGGATTTAAGTGATGTAATAGGTAACTACCCAATAATAAGCTCGCAAGATGCACTGGAGCTGCTCAAAAATGGCAATTATATTACAACTGTTCCGTGGGAATTTGCTAGCGAGGAACATGTGCAAAAAGTAGAGCTTGTTTATAGAAATTCTGCTTATGATAAAATTTTTATGCCTTATTATTGCTTTTATGTTGAACTAGCAGAAGAAAAAGTAGGGCTTGAAGAAGAATCAGGCTTAAACGGCTATGGCTTATATTACGTGCCAGCTATTGAGGCGGAATATATAGAAAACATGCCAATGTGGAAAGGTGAATTTAATTAATAAATAAAACAACCGATTTTTAGCTAGCGCAATGCGTAGCTTGAAATCGGTTGTTTTTTATAGATTTTTTAGTGGTTTTTCTTTGCTTTGTTCTAAAAATTGCATGAAATATATAAATTAAATTTATCTTGGGCAGTAGTGGCAACTAATGTTTTTTGTAGTATTCTGCCATTTGGTCTAGTGTCAAGCAATCAACTAATGGTGCTTTGCCAACGCTACCAAACTCAACGATAAGTGTGCCGACAACCTCCTTAACACCACTTTCAATGCAATTTGTAATAAGTCTTATATCATCGTGTGGAATTTCTCCATACATAACGGTTTGCATAATTGGCGGCAGAAAAACACGTGGGTCAAATTGTTCTTTTTTACTTTCAAGTATTTCATAAATAGCGCCTATGGAGCTACTGTTTTGTAGTTCTGGTTTTGTGGCAAAAAGTTCTTTCATATTGCGTGTAACAGCAAGGCGAATATCCGTATCTACGTTTATTTTACGTATACCACAAGGTATTGCTGCTTTTAGCTCACTTAATGCAATGCCATAAGCGTTAGTAATTTTTCCGCCAAGTGCATTAATCTCATCAACTATATATTTTGGCACAGTTGAAGAACCATGGCTAACTAAAACGCCATCAATACCAGCATGTAGCATACACTCTTTTATAGCAACTGCAATTTCTCTACGAAGCTTTACATCTTTGCCTTTGCTTGCACCGTGCATTGTGCCGTAACTAATGGCTAGACAATCACAACCAGTTTTTTTAAAAAATTCAATTGCATCAAGTGGGTTTGTATAAGTTGAGTTTGCATGGTTGACATGGTCCTCAACACCAGCTAATACGCCTAGCTCGCCCTCAACAGTAACGCCTCTTTCATGTGCGTATTTTACAACCTCTCGTGTCAGCTCTATGTTTTGTTCAAATGGCAACGAAGAGCCATCTATCATAACAGAGGTATAACCGCCGTCTATGGCAGCTTTAACGCTGGAAAAATCTCTACCGTGGTCAAGGTGCAAGGCGATGGGTATAAGGCTGTTTTCAGCATATTTTCGCACAGCATCACCTATGTTTTTTGCACCTATAATTTTATCTTCAAGTGTTGCGTGCATAAAATCAGCACAACCACCCATAAATCCGTTGGCTAAATCTGCACCTTGCAGTATAGCAGGTGAGCGAAACATTTCATGCACTTCAACAACAGCTTTTGCCTGTGCAACAGCATTTACGTTAAAGCCACCTTGTGCATATTTGTATTTGTCAGCAGAATCTAATATAGGTTTTAATGGAATTAAAGGCATAATTTTTCTCCTTGTTATTTGTTTTGTGATTTACGTTTGAAACATCTGCTATACATGCTATATACTAACACCACATTATAATTTTGTAAAGAACTTTTTTTAAAATCATAGTTTTTTAAAAGAATTTGCGATTGATAACTAAATCAATTTACTGTTTTAAATCATTTGTAAAGAATGTAATTTAAGTCTAATATTTGCTACTAAAAAAATGTTATTGTGTGTTTTATTGTAATATCTGCACAATTGAATAAAAATAATATAATCAAGTTAACAAAATGTGTTAAAAACTGTTGACAATTACAATTAAAAAGTGTAATATGTACTCGAAACATTATTTAATTAATTTAAATAATTAAATACAAACATCTGTACTATACTGTCCGAATAATCGAAAGGAACAAATTATGAAAAAGATAACACGAAGAAATTTTTTGAAAGTAGCGACTATTAGTGGTGTTACAACCGCACTTGCAGCCTGTGGAGCAACCTCAAGTGATACAAGTGTAAGTGATGCAAATTCAACCAATAATGAAAGTTCCACAGCTGGCGATACTTCCGAAGGGGAAATTGTCTTGCGAATTGTTGACTGGAGCGATTCAACTGCAACAATGCGTGAAGCTTTTCATGAAAAATTTATAGCTGAACACCCAGGAGTCAAAATTGAGTATTCTCTTTTAACTATTGATCAATTTCAAAATACTATAATAACTTCTATTAAATCAGGCGATGCTCCGGATTTGTTTCCAGTACCTGGTGGCGTTACACTTGGTACAGCACTTAACGAAAACTGGTATCAACCAATGGATGAATATTTAGATGATACATTTTTTGATACTATAGATCCAACTGCATTTGTTGATGGTGTTACAGTATCCGAAGGTAGAGTTTACACTTTGCCAGAAAATGCATCAGTAGTACATAACATCATGTTTTACAATAAAGATATACTTGCAAATGCAGGAATATCTGAACCACCTAAAACGTATTCAGAGTTTATTTCAGCTTGCAAAACAATAACAGAACAAGGCGGAGGCTCTGTTTATGGTTGGATAGAATCAGGACAACAAATAGCACGCTTGGATTATTTAATACGTGGCATGACAGGCGTAGCAGGCGGAAAAATTACGCAACAAGCTTCAGTGGCAATAACCGTTGATGGAAAGGCAAGTTTTGATTCACCAGAAACAATTGCAGCATTAGGAATGTTTAAACAATTAGTTGAAGATGGCAGTATGCACCCAGAAACATTAAATATTAATGCACCAGTAGCGCGTGAATTATTTGCACAAGGTCAAGCAGCTTTCCTTGCACAAGGTATGTGGTGTATACCCACTTGGGGCGAAACATATCCAGATTTAAACTATGGTGCAATGGCATTGCCTGTTCCAGATGATGTAACACCAGGCACATACGGAATACCTGCTAACCCTCATGCTCCATGGATGGGTATATATAGTCAATCTAAAAACCCTGAAATGGCTGCGGAATATATACGTTGTTTATATAGCGAAGAATATGGATATGAAGCAGCAAAAGTTGCCGCTGGTAACTCAGTATCTTTAGTTACAGCTGTAAACGAACCTAACATGACAAACGAAGTTATGAAAGAATATTATGCTGTTGCTACTGAGAACACAAGAATTATCCCTATTGCAACTACTCGCGATACACAAGCGTATGATTTTTATGTTGAGGTTAAAGCAGTTGAACCTGGCTTATCAAATATTTTCCAAGGTGTTTTATCCAACAGCATACCAGAGCCAGAAAGCTTTTTAACAACATTATCAGAACAAAGCACAGTAGAATGGCAACGTGCTTGTGATGCAATTGGACTAGATTTTGGCGTGTTTGATTTCCCAAATTGGGACATGACAAAAGATTACACCGCAGAAGATTATGCAGCGTTATAAACTTGTAGCAGCATAACTGTGCTATAACAATTTAAAAAATTGCACAAATTATCAAATTAAAAAATTTATTTAACGATTGAAAATGTTAAAATCTTTTTCTATGTTGATTTTTTGTGCAATTTGTTTTTTATAAAGTTAGCCATTATAATTTATTTTTGAAATATCATTATAGAGAGGAATCAAGTATGGAGAAAAAATCAAGACAGCGAATGGAAAAATTAAAACTTAATCTTTGGTGTTGGTTGTTTATGTCCATGAGTTTGATATTTTATGCATTGTTTCAAGGTTGGCCAATATTAAATAGCATATGGTATTCGCTATTGGATTGGTCAGGGCTTACAACAGATTATACTTTTGTAGGGCTAAGTAATTATACAGCTTTATTGCAAGATGATCTTTTTTGGAATGCATTTGGTAACAGTTTAAAATACACAGCTATGATAGTTCCAATTGAACTTACTGTGTCTTTGCTTTTGGCATATATATTAAATAGTAGTTTGCTAAAAGGCAAAGCAATTTATAGAACAATGTATTTTATACCGGTTGTTACTACCGCCTCTATCGTGGGTATAATCATGATTTTTATTTTTGGTACACAAGGTTCGGTTAACGAGTTATTAATTAACTTAGGTATTTTGCAAAATCCTATTAACTTTTTAGGGGATGGCAGGTATGCCATGGGAACAGTAGTATTAATTTCGGTTTGGAAAGATTGTGGCATTTACATGATTTATTGGCTTGCTGGTCTGCAAGGTGTACCACAAGATGTATACGAGGCTGCAAAAGTTGACGGTGCAGGTAAAGCAAAAACTTTCTTTAAAATAGTACTTCCTTTAATTGCACCAACTGCTGGTGTTATAGCAGTTTTATGTACAATAAATAGCTTAAAAGTTTTTGATATTGTAAAAACTATGACAAATGGCGGACCATTTTACGCAACAGACGTAATAGCTACATATGTTTATAGGTTAGCCTTCTCTAGTGAAATTGGCATGCCAAGGCTAGGTTATGCTAGTGCAGGCGCACTGCTATTTGGTTTTGCTGTAATTGTTGTAGGTGCAATACTAAATCTAATTAAAAATTCGCTTAAAAATAAATACTAATCGGAGGTATTATGATGAACAAGGATAAAGCTAAAAAGGTTCTTGGTAAATCGTTTACACATTTATTATTGATAGCCATAGCTTTTGTGTGGGTATATCCATTTTTGTGGATGGTAAGTGCTTCTTTTAAAACCCAACAAGATTTTTTTGCAGATAGGTTAAGTTTAATACCATCTAATTTTACCTTTGAAAACATAACACGTGTTTGGAGCGAAAATAATTTTGATGTGTATTTTTTCAATACAGTTATAGTTACGGTATGCACAGTTTTACTAGTTCTTGTCATGACAAATATGTCTGGTTATGTATTGGGGAGATATAACTTTGTAGGTAAAAAAGCTATATTAGGATTATTTTTGGCAAGTATATCCATACCGCTTGTAAGCACAATTATCCCAACCTACGAAATAGTAAAAAATATGGGCTTGGTGGGTACACGCTTGGGCTTAATACTTTCTGGTGCAGGTGGTGCACACGTAATTTTTTTGTTATTGTTTTCAGGTTTTTATCAACAAGTGCCACGAGAGCTTGAGGAGGCAGCTAAAATGGATGGTTGTGGTTTTTGGAGGACATATTTTGATGTAATTATGCCACTTGCAAAACCCGTTTCGGTTACATGTATAATTATGGAAAGCATATGGGTTTGGAATGCATTTATGTTACCATTAGTTTTAACTTTAAATAATCCTGATTCACGTACATTGGCAGTTGGACTTTATGCGTTTCAAGGCGAAAATACAGTTGATTGGACAGGTATAGCAGCCGGCGGTACAATAGCAGTTGTGCCTATAGTTATATTGTTTATTGCTTTGCAAAAATATTTTGTTGAAGGCGTTGCTGGTGCAGTCAAGAGCTAATTTAAAATAAATCGAAAACAAATTGGAGGAATATATGAACATAGGTTTTTTAACAAATTGTTTAGTAAAAAAAGGTTTGGACAGTTTTGATGATATAGCAAGTTGGGCGGTACAAAACGGTTTTGAAGATTTAGAAGTAGGCCCTTTTGTTCCGCTTGATGAAGAGTTATATAATAATGTGATGAAAAAACACAATATAAAAATATCCGCTATCACATATTGTCGAAATTATTTAAGCTCTAACGAAGAGGAAGCACAAGAGCATATAGCACAACTAAAAAAACGCATAGAATTTGCAGGAGAACTAGGCATTGAAAAAATTGTAACCTCAACAGGTATAGATAAAACAGTGCAAGAGGGTATATATGATAGTGCAGATTCTATACGAAAAACTCCAATATACAGTTTAGATAAATTTGAAAAAGTATTTACTCCTCTTGTAAAATTAGCGGGCGAAAAAGGCGTAAAATTAGCTTTTGAAAACTGCCCGCTAATGGGAAACATAGCGATATCGCCAACTATGTGGGAAGAAATTTTTAAGCGTTTTGATGAACCAAATATAGGGTTAACATACGACCCCTCTCATCTTGTTTGGCAAATGATTGACCCATATGAGTACATATCACTTTTTAAAAATCGTATTTTCCATGTGCATGCAAAAGATACCATTGTTGATAGAAAAAGGCTTTCAAAATGTGGTTTTTTAACTGATTTATCTTGGTATAGATACACAATACCAGGGCATGGCGAAATTGATTGGCGCAGGCTAATAAACAAGTTAAATGAAATAGATTTTAATGGCACAATTAGCATAGAACACGAAGATAAATATTACGAAAGTAACCTTATGCAAATGCAAAAAGGTTTAGTTTTAGGTAGAAATTATCTTAAAGAATTTTTTTAATTAATGTATGGGATTGGAGTAAGACATGGTTAAAATTGGTATAGTTGGCATGGGTAGCACAATTGGCATAGCTAGCATGCATATAAAAAGTTATTTATTAAATAAAGATAAAGCGACAATAACAGCACTTTACGATATTTTGCCAGAACGAGCACAGGCGTATAAGGAAAAATTTGCATTAAGTGACGCTGTTGTTTATAACACATACGAAGAACTATTAAAAAACGTTGATGCCATTAGTATTTGCACACCAAATGCCACACATGTACCGCTTAGTGTAAAAGCATTGCAAGCAGGTAAACATGTATTGTGCGAAAAACCATTTGCACCAACACCAAAAGAGTGTGAAGATGCGATTAAATACGCAGAACTCTCACAAAAAGTTTGTATGATAGGGCTTTGTTATAGAGGCATACCAGCATTAAAATACATGAAACGATTAATTGATGATGGTTTTTTTAAAACTGTTTATAACATACGCGGCATGCAAGGCGGCTGGCGCATAGGAAACCCCGAAGTACGCTGTGAGTGGCGCATGCAAGAGAGCCTTTCAGGCCCTGGTGCAGTGGCGGATTTTGGTAGCCACATGCTAGATATAGTTGACTGGTTATTGCGTGATATAACTGGTCCATATACACAAGTGCAAAGTATGAGCGATTGTTTTATTAAGGAAAGATTATCAGTTAAAGGTGATGTTAAAAAAGCAGTTACAAATGATGATGTGGCAGTGTTTAACACACGTATGCAATCAGGTACTCTTGGTAGTTTTACAACAAGCAGATTAGGTTGCGAGCATACAATAGAAATTTTTGGAGATGGTGGATACATTGGTTTTGATGGAAGCAAACCTTTAGAATTAACTGTACAAAAAAGAGGCGAAACTAAAAATATTATACAAATACCAGAGGATATAAAAAATGAAATACCAGCTGGCATAAATGGAGAAATGTTCTTAATTAATTTTGATAATCAAATTAAAGAATATTTAAGCGCGATAGTAAATGAAACACCAATTAGCACAAATTTTGAGCGTGGGTTATATGTTCAAAAATTGATTGATGCAATGGTGAGATCAAACGCAGAAGAAAAAACGATAAATATAGATTTTTCATAAAGGAGGCTTATGTTATGAATATAGGTTGCCATGCAGTACTATTTACAAATCAAATAGCCGAGGATACCGTTGGTGTTTTATCAAATTTAAAAAATGTCGGCGGTAAGGGTGCAGAAATAGGTTCAAGATTTTTTGGTGTTGAAAATAGCGATAAATTATGCGAAGCTTTAACAAAAACGAATATGATGCTTAGTGGTATACATGTTGGTATAAATTTAGCCAGTTTATTAGATGAACCACAAAAAGCTAAAGAAACGCTAGAAAATGTTGCTGAATTTTTGCAACATGTACCTTGTAAAAATATTATTATGACTGGTGATGTCGGCGAGGAAAACCGCGACAAACAAAATGTAGGCGATGATAGATTAACAACTGAAATAGGCACAAAGCAAATGGCCGAGGAGTTAAATAAAATAGCAAAATATATTGCAGAAAACTATAATGTTAGGCTAAATTATCATAACCATAATTGGGAATTTAGAAATGATGCTATTATATTTAATGCACTTGCCAAATTTGCGCCAAATTTATTTTTTGCGCTTGATATAGGCTGGGTAGCAGTTAGTGGATATGACCCTATTGTTATTATGTCACAAACATGCAAAGATAGAGTAAAATATGTGCACTTACGAGATTATAAAAAAAGTATAGCAAAAAATTGTAAATCTTTCAAAGAATTTCAAGAAAGCTATGTTGAAATAGGTGAGGGTGATATAAATTATAAATTGCTTTTAAACACAGTTGAAAATACAGTTGGTGAAGATGGCTGGGCAGTAATTGAGTACGAAAAAGGAACTGTTGATGCAGACCGATATAAAAAAGCGATTACATTTATAAATTGTATTTAATAATGTAAAATTATTTGGTATAATTAAGTAAAGAAATCTGTATTAACCAAAGGAGTTTTATAAAATGAAAATAGGAAACAATAGTGAAAAGGTGAAAAAACAAAACTCTGAAAGTATTAAAGAAGTTATATATAGATTTGCACCAATTAGTAGACTTGAAATAGCAGAGATGTTGCAACTAACACCTCCAACTATAACAACAAATGTAAGTGAGCTTATTAAGAATGGTTTTGTTAGAGAGTGCGCAACAATAGAGAACGAGCCTAAAAAAAGCGATGAGAAAAAAATCTTAGGAAGAAAACCAATTCAAATAGATTTTATTCCAGAGGCGGCATATGTTATAGGTGCTGATACAGGGTATTACGGAACGATTATTTGTTTAACAGATTTAAGAGGAAATGTTATTCAAAAAGTAATAGTTGAACGTGAAGAAAATAATTATGACGATGCAATTAGCGTTATAATTGACAGCGTTAATAATATTTTGCAAAATTCAGGCATTGAAAGAAACAAAATACTTGGCATGGCGGTTGGCATGGCTGGCTCAGTGGATACAAATAGTGGTATTTTGAGATATGATGCATTGCATAAATGGGAAAATAAAACTGTAGCACAGGATATAGAAAACGGCACAGGTTTAAAATGTAGCGTTGAAAATAATGCACGGTGTAGGGCACTAGGTACAGATCTTTTTAGCGGAAATGTTTTGCCAGATAGTTTTGCATATTTTTTAATAGCTAGAGGACTAGCTTGCCCATTAGTTATAAGAAGTAGGATGCATGTAGGTGATTTAGCAAGTGCTGGTGAAATGGGGCACATGATTATTGAAAAAGACGGCGCAGTGTGCCCGACATGTGGTAAACGAGGTTGTTTAGATGCTGTTGCAAGTGAGCTTGCTATAAAAAACAAGTGCATTGAACTGTTAAAAACAGGCAAAGCACAAATTTTGAAAGATATATGCAAAGACGTTAATAAACCACAAATGAGCGAAATTTTAATGGCGCAAAATAAAGGCGATAAAGCAGTTGTTGAAGTTATTGAAAAAGCGGTTACTTATATGGGTATTATGCTTGCAAATATAATTAATTTAATAAGCCCACCAGCAGTTATTGTAGATGGTTATATTATGTTAAATGAGCAAAACAAAGAACTTTTTATAAATGTTGCAAGAGAAAATATTTTTTACCCACATGTGAACGGAGTGGATATAAAATTTGTAGAGTTTGATAAATTAAGAGTGGCAAAGGGTGCTGCAGCTTTGGCTATAAAAAATTATATTTTAAAAGAATGAGAGGCTATTGGTATGTCAAAGTTTAAAGTAGGAATAATAGGCTGTGGCAGAATTTCAGCTGTGTATGTTGAGGCATTTAAAAAAGCAGAACAGTATATAGAAGTTTGTTTTGCGATGGATAAAGTACAACAAAAAGCAAAAATATTTGCTGATAATTTTGAAAATTGTCAATATACAGACAACTACCAAACAATGTTGGATGCAAAATTGGATGTTATACATGTTTGCACACCACATTATTTGCATAAAAAACACGTTATATCTGCCCTTAAAGCAGGGTGCCATGTTTTAACAGAAAAACCAATTGCCACAACTATGCAAGATGCCTATGATATGATAAACGCGGCTAAGATTTATAACAAACAATTAGGTGTAATTTTTCAAAATAGATACATAGAAGGCATACAAGAAGTTAAGCGCCTTATACAAACAGATGTTTTTGGTAAAATTACAGGTGCATTTAGCCACCTTGCATGGCACAGACCTACATCTTATTACGAATGTGATTGGAAAGGCAGTTGGGAAAAAGAAGGCGGCGGCGTTGTTATTGACCAAGCCATACATAGCATAGATTTAGTGAGATATTTAATGGGTTGTGAAGCAAGTGAAATAAATGCACATATATCACGACGTATACTAACAAATATTGAAGTTGAAGATGAAGCGGATGCAGTAATTACATTTGAAAATGGTGCAAGATATGCTTTTTTTGCATGTAATTATTACGTGAAAAACAGGCCTATTATAGTTGAAATTACAGGCGAAAAAGCTACCGCAGTTTTATCAGAAACTGAGGTTACAATAAAAATTGATGGTAAAGATGCGTATACGGTTTTGCCAAAGCAAGGTGAAAATGTTGCAGGTGTTGCATATTGGGGTGCGTATCATAATGCGCAGGTGATGGATTTTTATGAAAAATTATCACAAGGAAATAGTGTAAATATACAACCTACTGATGCAACTAAAACACTCGAAATTGTGCTTGGTATTTATCAATCAGCTAAAGAAAATCGGACAATCAATTTTTAGGAAAAGGAGTTTGAAATTATGTTTTTTTCCTACGAACAAAGTAAAAAATATATTTCTGAAACTGAAATAGAAGAATACAAAATTGAAAACAAAGAAAAATTAAAAATTGTAGATGAAAATGCTTTTAAAAGCGAGATGCTTGGATGGACAAACACAAAAGAAACGACAAGCGAAAATGATATTAATTATATAAAAACTATAGCCAAAGAAATACGAGAAAAAGCTGATGTATTTGTTGTTGTTGGTGTGGGTGGCTCAAACCAAGGCGCTAGAGCAATTATTGATATGGTTAAAAATCATACGCATAATGATGAAATACCTGAAATTATATACTTAGGTATAAATTTATCTGCCTCATATTACAAAAAAATTCTAGATTACATTGGTGACCGTTCGGTTTATGTACAAATTATAGCAAAAAATTATAAGACACTTGAACCAGGGCTAGCTTTTAGAGTTTTAAGAAATTATTTAGTAGATAAGTATGGCAAACAACAAGCTGCACAGCGTATTTTAACATCGCCTACAATTGGCGATGGGTTGCATACTATAAGTATGCAACAAGGTTATAGAGTTTTACCTTTTCCTGAAAAATTGGGCGGGCGTTTTTCAGTTTTTTCAAACGTTGGATTGCTTGCTTGCGCGGTTTCAGGTGTTGACATTGATGCTTTGTTAAAAGGTGTTCTCGATGCAGAAAAATCATATAAAACAAACGGAGAGCTTTGCCAAGCAGCCAAGCAATATGCAGTAATAAGAAATATATTGTTTGAAAAGGGTTATAGTGTAGAGGTTCTTGCATTATTTGAACCACAATTTGAACCTTTTGGCAGATGGTGGCGTCAACTTTTTGGAGAAAGTGAGGGTAAAAATAACACGGGCATATTACCATATGTGTGCTCTTATACTGAAGATTTACACTCAGTAGGGCAGTATTTACAACAAGGTAAACGCAATTTAATGGAAACATTTATTCATATAAAAAATATGCCAACAGATATGGCTGTACCGCTAGAAAAAAATTTTGATGATGAATTTGATTATTTAAACGGTAAAACTATAAATGAGATTAACGAGGCAGCATATGTGGGTACACTGCACGCACATAGTGAGGGCGGTGTTCCATGCATGGTGATAGAATATGATGAGTTAAATGAATATAATGTTGGCGAACTTATGTATTTTTATTTTTTAGTTTGTTATTATTCCGCAATTTTGCTGGGTGTTGATCCTTTTGACCAACCAGGTGTTGAAAATTATAAACAAGAAATGTTTAAACTACTAGGTACATAAAACTAAAAGGTGCTGTTTTACAGCACCTTTTAGTTTTATGTTGATATTGTTATGTATAAATAACTAATCACAGCTCAAATTCCTCTAAGGGTTTTTCATGTAATTTCCATGAGCTATGTGCGTTATGGTAGTTTTCAGGGCAATAATCAGCCCAGCAAACTTTATTTGTACCGTATAAAATAGCTATACCTCTGCGCACTCCTTTTTTTGGCGCAGTTTGTTTATCTTGTGAGAGTAAGTATTTTATGCGTGGCAAACGTTCATCAAAACGTGCAAGACACGCTGGTAATTTACCAAAGGAGTTTGTAGCAAGGCGGTCACGCACTAGTATATCTCGCAAAAGTTCAGCATCAACACCTTTTATAGTTAGTGCATATTCTTGCAAAAGTGCAGTATAATCATCTAGCGAAACTTTATAATCATGCTTTATTGCTTTGCCAACTTGGCTGTAAAACCCAAAAGCTGTTTGACCTGTTACACTGCGTAGATACTCGGCCGTTCCTCGCAAACGACCGCTGTTATAAATGCGATCTAGCGCATCATCAGCATTTTGCAAAATTTTAATATCGCTAGGCGATAACCACGGTGTTTGTGTAATTTGATAAGGTGGATTTTGCGTAAAATCGCAAGGATATTCCAAAGGTTTATCCCTCATAGTGCTACCATGCAAAACTTTTAAAAAACCTAGCTGTAACATTTGTGCATTTAAAGCATAGCCAGTGTTAAAACTCTCTGCAAATATATCTAATGTTTCAAGTGGCAAACCAGCTATTAAATCTATATGTATATGCATGTTTTCCATAGCAACTAAACGCTTAACATTTTTTTGCAAAAGTGCGCTATTGGTGCGGCGATTAATTGCCTCAAGTGTAGGTTCGAAAAAGGATTGCATACCAATTTCAAGCTGAACAGCACCAACAGGCATTTGTTCTAAAATTTCAAAAGTTTCTTCTCTTAAAATATCGCCTGCAATTTCAAAATGCATGCAAACAGTGCTAGGGATTTCTTTGCCATAGTGCTCTAAGATAAAACGCAAAATTTTGTTTGCATGTTTTGCATTTGCATTAAAAGTGCGGTCAACAAATTTAATTGTTTGCGTGCCACTATTGGCAAGTGTTAGTAGCTCAGGTAAGGCTTTATCTAAATCAAAAAAACGTGCTCCGCCAAAACGTCCAGAAAGACAAAATGCACATGAGTAAGGGCAACCACGGCTAGTTTCAAAATATGCAATACGTCCGTTTATTGCCTCGGCATAATTGGCATAAAGTGGCGAGGGAACATCAGCACCTAGTAGCGCAGGCGTACTTACATATATATCACCATTTATTTCTCTACCACAAAGCCCAGCTATGTCGCTACGTTCAGTTGGCAAAAGGTCAAAAGGGTTTTTGGCTTTTAAAACAACACTTAAAAAGGCAGGTATGCTTTCTTCACCCTCGCCACTAGAGATATAATCTATATGTGGGTTTTGCGCTAAAATATCTTTGGCTTGGTAGCTTACCTCTGGCCCACCTAGTATAATAACAGTATTTGGTAAAATCTCTTTAACGGTTTTACACAAATTAAGGGTTTGGTTTATGTTCCATATATAACAGGAAAAACCCAGCACAGCAGGGTTTAACGCGCTAAGGTGCGCTAATACTCGCTGTGTGGGTTCGTTTATTGTGCTTTCAAAAATATTTACCTGTGGATATATGGTAGGCGCATAAGCCCGAACCCCGGCTGCTAAACAAAAAGGAGCAGGGGAAGCATGTAGATATTTTGCATTTAATACTGCAAAAACAATGCTTTTCAATTCCATTTTTAATCCAACTTATCTGCAAGTTCTTCAAGCTTTTCTTTTAAGTTCTTGAAAAAACCTTTGCGCTTTTCGTAATTATCATCTTTTAGGCTTTCTTCAAATTTTTTCAGTGCCTCTTTTTGTGTTTTGTTAAGTTTTTTAGGTATTTCTACTTCGCACTTAACAAATAAATCGCCACGACCACGGCCGTTAACGTATTGTATACCCTTGCCACGTAAACGGAAAGTTGTTCCGCTTTGTGTGCCCTCTGGTATTTTATATTCTATCTTACCATCAAGCCCAGGTACCATAACAGTATCGCCTAAAACGGCTTGACTATATGTCATAGGTAAAGTTAGCCAAACATTGTAGCCGTCACGTTCAAATATGCTGTCTGCACGTACAGTAACAGTTACTAATACGTCACCTGCTGGGCCACCATTAGCGCCTGTATCACCCATACCACGCATAGCAATTGTTTGGTCGTCATCAATACCAGCTGGTATGTTAACCTCAAGTGTTTTTTGTTTTGCAACTTTACCAGCGCCGTGGCAAGTGTTGCATGGGTTTTTAACAATTTTACCTTTGCCAGCACAGCGTGCACAAGGCTGTTGGCTTTGCATAACACCAAAAGGTGTGCGTTGTTGACGCAAAACATAGCCTTGACCTTTACAATCTGGGCAGCTTTCTGGGCTAGTGCCTTTTGCTGCGCCGTTGCCGTTGCAAGCTGAGCAACTTTCTTGACGTGTAATTGATACTTTTTTAGTGCAACCGTGCACTGCTTCATCAAAATTAAGTGTAACACGCACACGGCAATCACGGCCTTTACGTGGTGCGTTAGGGTTTTGCCCACCGCCACCAAAGCCGCCAAAGCCACCGCCGCCGCCAAAAACAGAGCCGAATAAATCGTTTAAATCTACGCCGCCAAAGCCGCCGCCGAAACCACCGCCACCGCCTGCGCCGTAGCTTGGGTCAACACCAGCAAAACCAAATTGGTCATAACGTTGACGTTTTTCGTTATCGGCTAAAACTTCGTTAGCTTCGTTAAGCTCTTTAAACTTTTCCTCAGCTGTTTTGTCACCGGGGTTATAATCTGGGTGATACTTCATCGCAAGTTTGCGATAAGCCTTTTTTATTTCGTCTGAAGATGCACCTTTTGAAATGCCAAGCACTTCATAGTAATCCCGTTTTTCTTGTGCCATAATGCCTCAATTCCAATCTAAACACAGCGTACTGTGTTTAACTATGATGTAATACATGCGTGCTAGCGAGGGCAGTAAGTTACATGTTATTTAAATAACAGTTACCTATGCCCTCGATTTATCGCATGCTTTGCTTTTAATTTATTGAAAAAATTTTAAAATGTTAATTAAACTTCTTTAAAATCGGCATCAACAACACCGTCATCAGCTGGAGCTGCGCCACCCATATCAGGAGCTGCTGCACCACCCATGTCAGGTGCGCCTTGGCCAGCTGCCGCTGCTGCTTGGTATAAAGCTTCAAAAACTTGTTGTAGTTCAGCTTGTGCAGCTTTAATTGCTTCTATATCGCCACCTTTGTTTGCCTCTTTAAGAGCTTCAAGTTTAGCCTCTGCATTTGCTTTAACATCAGCAGGTAGTTTATCGCCAGCTTCAGCAATTGTTTTTTCTGTTTGGAAAACCATTTGCTCTGCACCATTGCGAATATCAACTTCTTCACGGCGTTTTTTGTCATCAGCAGCAAATTGTTCTGCCTCTTTAACAGCTTTATCAACTTCGTCTTTAGACATATTTGTTGATGCTGTGATAGTTATACTTTGCTCTGCGCCAGTACCTTCGTCTTTAGCGCTTACGTGTACGATACCGTTAGCATCAATGTCAAAAGTAACTTTAATTTGTGGAACACCACGTGGAGCTGGAGCTATGCCATCTAGGTGGAAGGTACCCATGGATTTGTTATCTTTAGCAAATTCACGCTCGCCTTGTAAAACGTTAACTTCAACGCTTGGTTGGTTGTCAGCAGCAGTTGAGAAAACTTGGCTTTTTTGTGTTGGTATAGTTGTATTACGCTCAATAATTTTTGTGCAAACACCGCCTAAAGTTTCAATGCCAAGTGAAAGTGGGGTAACATCAAGTAGCAATAAACCTTTAACGTCGCCTTGTAAAACGCCACCTTGTATAGCAGCACCAGCAGCAACACATTCGTCAGGATTAATACCTTTAAATGGTTCGCAACCTAGTTCTTTTTTAACTGCTTCGTAAACAGCTGGTATACGTGTAGAACCACCAACAAGTAAAACTTTTTGTAATTCGCTTGGTTTTAGGCCAGCATCTTTTAAAGCGTTACGAACAGGTTCCATTGTGCGGTCAACTAGTGTAACAGTTAATTCGTTAAATTTTGCACGAGTTAGGTTCATATCAAGGTGTTTTGGGCCAGTTGCATCAGCTGTGATGAAAGGTAGGTTAATTTGGCTGCTCATTGCGCTAGAAAGTTCAATTTTTGCTTTTTCAGCTGCTTCTTTCAAGCGTTGTGCCGCCATTTTATCGTTGCGTAAGTCAATGCCGTTTTCAGCTTTAAAAGCTTCAGCCATCCAGTTGATAACGCATTCGTCAAAGTCGTCGCCACCAAGCATTGTATCGCCGTTTGTGGATAAAACTTCTGTAACACCATCGCCCATTTCTATGATAGAAACGTCGAAAGTACCGCCGCCAAGGTCATAAATCATTATTTTTTGGTCAGCTTCTTTATCAACACCATAAGCTAAAGATGCAGCTGTTGGTTCGTTGATAATACGTTTTACGTTTAAACCAGCAATTGTGCCAGCATCTTTTGTTGCTTGGCGTTGTGCGTCGTTAAAGTAAGCAGGTACAGTGATAACTGCTTCAGTAACAGTTTCGCCAAGGTATGCTTCAGCATCAGCTTTTAGTTTTTGCAAAATCATAGCGCTGATTTGTTGTGGTGTGTACTCTTTGCCATCAACATTTACTTTGTAGCTTGTGCCAATGTGACGTTTGATGGAAGAAATTGTGTTGTCTGGGTTTGTGATAGCTTGGCGTTTTGCAACTTGGCCAACTAGGCGCTCGCCTGTTTTTGTAAAACCAACAACTGATGGTGTTGTACGTGCGCCCTCTGCGTTTGCGATGATAACTGGTTCGCCACCCTCTATAACAGCTACACAGCTATTTGTGGTGCCAAGGTCAATACCGATAATTTTACTCATAATAATAACTCCTTTGTTACGTTTATTTACATTTTGATTTGTATTTTTTTAATGTTTGGTTATATATCTGAACGCTTTTGGATAAGCGGACATTCGTTTTTAATAAATAGTGAAAAGCTAAGAGGTAGTAAAGCAATAATTAAAAAAATTTTGCAATGCGTACCTGTTTTTCATTTTACTTTTTTACTCTGCCACAACAACTGTTGCATGGCGTATAATTTTTTCTTGCACTTTGTAGCCCTTTTGGTAAACAGTAACTACATCACCACTTTGCATGCCCTCAGGTGCAGGCACTTGCGAAACAGCACTCATGGAGTTAGGGTCAAAAGGTTTGCCCTCTGCTTCTATTTCAGATATATGCAAAGTTTCAAGCGCTTTTGCTGCTTTGCTTAGTGTCATAGTAACACCAGTTTTATAGCTTTCGTCTGCGCAAGGGGCTTTTTCAGCCATTTCTAAGGTATCTAATATAGGTAAAATTTGGCTTATTGCAAAACTGATACCGTCATTAAACTTTTGGTCTGCCTCACGTGCAGAACGCTTGCGGAAGTTTTCGTACTCAGCGGCTGTGCGCAAAAGTTGTTCCTTTGCAGTTTTAGCATTTTCCTCAGCAGCATCAAGCTTTGCTGTTAATGCCATCATTTCAGCTGCACTTGGCAAAACTTCAACCTCAGGCGCTGCGTTGCTTTCTTCAGTAGTAGCTTGTTCTGTTGTTTCTTCAACTACAGTTTCACTAGCTGTGTTTTCGCTGCTTGGCGTTACTACCTCTTGTTCTTTTGCTTTGTTTTTATCAAATTTTTTCATTCGTTTGCTCCTAATTTATTATAACTCAAAAACAGTTCCACCAAGTCCGACGGCAAATGTTTCAAGTATTGGGATTAATTTGGGGTAGTCCATACGAGCAGGACCAATTAAAGCGACTGTTCCTGTTAGCCCACCACCAGCAAGGTATCGTTTGCTAATAATGCTCAAACCTGGCATTCTTGGCATAAAATCCTCACCAAGAAAAACAGCAAGGTCTGTATTTTTTGGGGTTATTAGATTACCAGCGGCTTCTTCATCATTTAAGGTGCTCAAAAGCTTAGGTAGATATCCTTGTAATTCTGGCCAGCGCAATAAATATTGTTCGCCAGCTAAAAAAACATGTGGCTCTGCGGAATCCTTTAAAAGTTCGGCGGCTGCTGTAACTACGCTTTGTAAGCGATAACCAACTTTTACGCAAATACTTTGCACTAAAACATCTGTTAAATCGTCAGGAACAACAAATGTCATAGCTTGATTTAGCACAGCGGCTAGTGTTGTTGCGTTTTCACGGCTTATGCCATCTTTAATTCTTGCAACACGAGTATGCACACCGCCAGAGCTTGTAACGGCTAAAACAGCAGCCGAGTTTCGCCCAACTTGAACCACTTCAAAGTGAACTATGCATAAATCCTCAGCACGTGCTGTGGTAACAGCGGCTGTGTAGCCTGTCATTTTAGAAAGTGCTTTTGCTGAACCTTGTGCAAACTTTACTGGTTCTTTATCTAAATTTGCAAAAGTTCTTTTTATGTGTGTAAATTCATCGTTAGGTAGCAGTTCGCTTTGAGCAAGCAATTCTTGTAAATAGTAGCGATACCCCTCAGTGCTAGGTATGCGCCCTGCACTTGTATGTGGTTGCTCTAGCAAACCTAAACGTGTTAGTGCGGCCATCTCATTGCGAAGTGTAGCAGAGGAAACTCCCATATCAAAACGATGTGCTAAAAGCCCACTACCAACAGGTTCTCCTCCTTGCCCGTACAAGGCAACTATTGCGCCGAGTATACGCCTTTTGCGTGCGTCCATTGCCATGCCTTGTTCGCCTACCTTTCTGTGCTATGTTTTTTGCTGTTAGCACTCTGTGTGTTTGAGTGCTAACTCTATTATATGCAAAAATTTAATCTTGTCAAGCTTTGAATGATAAGTTTTAAAAACATTCATAAATAGTACATAATGTGTAGCGAATTTTAATAAAAAAGTCGTTCAGACATAAGCTAAACGACTTTTTTTATAAATATTTGCATTTTAAATGATAAAACCAAACATTTTACTTATTAAATTTTTTAATTTCAAGCAAGTATAATAGCATTAACGATTGACCATATGCCATTGGTGCAGTTTTAATGGTTTTATAAAATTCAAGGTCAAGCCCTAATGGTGTGCCTATTGAAACGCCTTCTACAATACCATCTTCGTTTATAAGTTCTAGCATGTTTTCATAAGGTTTTAAGGCTATATCTAAATATGACTTATCAATTAAATTTAACGAAACAGCTCTTAAAATTCCATAACAAAACCCAGCTGAACCACTAGTTTCAAGGTAGTTGTCATTTTGATTAATAATAGTATACCACAGACCGCTTTTGTCTTGATAAGTTTTTAAAGCTTCTATTTGTCGCACTAAAGTTTCTGTTAAAAATCTTTTAACTGCACAGTTTTTAAGTTGCAAAATATCAATGATTTCAGGTATAGCAATTGTAATCCAACAATTACCCCTTGCCCATAAAGCTTTTGCATAATTATGATTTTCCTTAAAAGTAAAGCCGTGATACCAAAGCCCAGTTTGCCTATCTATCAAATATTTAATATGTACAAGAAATTGATATTTCGCCTCTTCAATGTACTCTTCGTTGTTAAGTAAAACGCCAGCCCTTGCAAGAAAAAGCACTGCCATAAAAAGTGTATCGTCCCATAATTGGCCTTCATTGAGTGATTCAGAAGTGATGTGTTGAAAACCGCCTTCGTTTGTTTTGGGCAATCCACACATTAAAAAATCTGCCCAGTTTTTAATTTCTTTGTGGTATTCATCTTTGCAGGTTAGTTTATCAATATAAGTAAGTGCTAGCATTGGTGCAACCGAGTTTATATTTTTGGATGGAAAACCTTTTTTTAGGTGCTTTTCGTAATAGTTAACTAAAAAATCTAAATAAACAGTATCGTTTGTAAGCTGATAACTTTTTAAAAGACCATAAAGCCCAACACCTTGAAACCAATCCCATTCTTTAAAAGCAAGTACATTTTGAATATTCTCTTCTTTAAGTCCAGCGATGGTGCTTAAAAATTCTTCATCTGTTTGGTTAAATAATTTTTCAACTGAAGTTGTTAGTAGTTCGATTTTTTTATCTATAATTTGCATGAGTTCTCCTTAAAGTTTTACTCTATAAATTGCGGATTGTCCTTCAAAATCGGAAGTAAAGATTACATGTTCATCTGCGTTATCAAAAAGCGGATGAGCATGCACTTCAGCTGCACGGCCATAGCTAATTGAGCCATGGTAAACAATAGGTTTATATTCACCTGTTTCAACGTCTATTAAATATAAGTATAGTTTATCTTCATAAAAATCTCCATCGGCTATAATATATTTATCATCGTGGCTTGAAATAAAGTGGGAGGAACGTGGTAGTGTTACTATGTCACGGTGTTCTAAAGTATCAGCATCTAGTAGTTCAACTGTACTAAAAGGCGAGGTTTCATCTTCTATTTTAACATATGCAATTCGACGACTATTTTTAAACCAAAATTCGTGCGAAATAATCTGAGTAGGGAAATCATGTGGCCTTGCACACCTAATGTTTTCACCGTTACTATCAATAAACCAAAGCCTTGCATCAACTGTGCCACCTAAACCTTCGTGGCAATATGATATTAAATCTTTATCCACATTGCAAAATTGAGGGTGGCCAAGCCACTGTTTATGTTTAACACCTTTGTGGTTATAATTTTCGTTATCTAAAAGAACTTTAACTTCCTTAGTATTTACATTAACTAATAGTAATTTGCTGTGTATTTGGCGTTTGCTTTTTTCTAAAAAAGACTCCCAACCAATTAAGCCTTCTGTGTGTTCATCTTTCTTTAACCAATCCATAGTTATAATATAGTTGCCACAATTAGAAACACCAGGGGTATCATAAGTTGAGTAATCCTCGTGTGGTTTATATATTTCCTCACGCTCCAAGGTTTCAAGGTTAATTCTTGAAAATATATTATCTATATTTAAATATAAATATTTATCATCGTTTGAAATTGCACCACCAAAGCCACCTATATTATCATCTGTTAGTTGTGTTGCAATTTCTGTTTCTAAATCTAGCAAGTAAAAGTTCTTGCGAACACCATCTAACATAGAAGTAAACACCATTTTTTTGCTATCTTTAGTAAAAATATTGTTGTAGAAATAAGGGTGATGTGATAATACATTGAGTGGTGTTAATCTCTCAAAAGTTTTACCAGTTTTAGCGCATGTTAAAGTTTCAAATTTCAACTTATATGTTGTTCCAATAGCCATAATAAACTCCTGTAATAAAATGCAATAAAAAGTGTTAAGTTTTGGTACAAGAGTATCACATAAACGTGTTGAAGTCAATTAATTCACCAAAAAATAATCAAAAATATACAAAAAAGGGATATACCTGAATTATAAAGGTATATCCCTAATGTTTTTAATTAATCTTAATCTGCTAAACATAATTCGGCTTGTGGGTTAGAGTGTAGCACAAACAAATATTGCCTAAGCTTTAAACCCCTGTCCGAACGTTCGGACTACCTCAACCAAGGTGTAGCACAAACAAATATTATCCTTAACCTATTAAATTTGCACAGCCAAAATAAAACCTCACCCCTCAAATTCTTTTGCAAAAAAAGAAGTAGCAATATTAAAAGCAAGGCGTTCCTCTTTATTTGCTGATGTTCCTTTTGCATTGCTCAATAAAGCAATAACACCTATAACATCGCCAGAAGCTAAAATTGGTTTTGCTAGCAATAAAAATTGTAAAGAGTTATCACAGGGGTAAAGTAGTGGGCTATTTATATCATAAATAAACTCTTTGCGTTGTTCAATAATTTGTTCAAGTGGAGAGTTTATGCGTGCGCCTATTAGCTCTTTTTTTCCGCTACCAGCAACAGCTGTTATGGTTTGGGTATCACAAACAATAACGGTTTTACCTAGCTCTTTTGCTAGTACATTGATATATCTATTTGTAAATTCAAAAAAAGTGCCAAGCGAAGAATGTTTTTTTAATAATAACTCACCTGCATCGGATATAAAAATTTCTAGAGGGTCGCCTTGGCGTATGGATTGAGTGCGCCGTATTTCCTTTGGGATAACCACACGGCCAAGGTCGTCTATTCTGCGTACAATGCCTGTTGCTTTCATAGTGCTTTCTCCCTGTTTAAATTAGTTAATAAAACTAGTTTGTGCAAACAAAGTGAAATATATGCCTTGAGTATAAATAATTTTTATAAACTAGTAAATTATTACTATCACTATATAATGTAAGCAACACTACAAAAAAATTAAAAAGGTAGCAAGAAATATTGTTATTTATAATGTTTAAATTAATTGCTTTTACCACTTTGCAAGGCAAGTAAACAAGTTTGAGAATATATTAGTGCTAATGTTATAAAAGCTCTTTTGCTAATTTTTGACCCGTTGGCGTACCAGCTAAACCTCCTATACCTGTTTCTCGCAAATCAACGGAAATCATAGCCCCCACACGAGCCATTGCATCAATAACTTCATCTAAAGGTATAAGAGAGGTAACGTCAGCTATTGCCATGTTAGCTGCCGCAACTGCTCCAACGGCCCCTATAACATTGCGTTTAACACAAGGAACTTCAACTAAGCCCGCAACAGGGTCGCAAACAAGCCCTAATAAATTGCTAAGTGCCATGGCCGCAGCACACATACATACACTAGGTTCGCAACCTTTTAAATATGCAAGTGCCCCTGCTGCCATTGCACTAGCTGAGCCAATTTCTGCTTGGCAACCGCCCTCAGCGCCAGCTAAAGTTGCACGCTGTGCAATAACTTGCCCAACACCAGCTGAAACATAAAGTGCATTGCAAATTTCAATGTCTGTAAACTCGCCATTTTTTGCAAGAGGTAATAGTACAGCAGGTAAAACACCGCAAGCACCAGCGGTTGGTGCAGCTACAATGCGTTTCATGCATGCATTGCACTCGGCGGTTTTTAATGCCTCAGCAATAACACTGTTTAAATAATCGCCTCCAAGTAGTTTGTCTTGCTGTGTGGCAATTTCAACTTTTGCAGCTTGCCCACCGGAAAGCCCGCTAGGGCTTTTTTGGTCAGGGTCGTAGTTTGCGCCTGTGCTTTGCATAACTTGCCAAAGATGCTCCATTTTTAAGCGAGAAGTTTGCTCGGTTATATTAGAAGATTCGCAATCATTTTTTAGTATAGCTTCGTGTAAGGGTATATTTTTTTGCTTTGCATCTGCTAACATTTCTGCAATTGATATATATGCCATGTTAAATTCCTCTTATATATAATAGTGCTATTCGTTTATATTAAATATGGTTACGTTTAAAATACCATTTTTGCCGCATAGTGTTTCTTTTAGTTCGTTGTGTAAAAATTCGTCACACTCTAAAACCATTACAGCCTGCTTGCCACGTCCACTGCGGAAAACTTGCATGTTTGCTATATTTATTTTTTGCTGTGCAAGCGTGCCTGTAACAGTGGCAATAGCACCAGGTGCATCGTTGTTGTTTATTATCATTGTATTATGCTGTGCGCCAAAGCTCACAGCCATTCCATCAATTTCATCAACATTTATGCGTCCACCACCTAGCGAGGAGGCTCTAATACTTAGTTTTTTGCCGTTTGTGCCCTCAAGCAAAAGAACAGCTGTATTTGGGTGCGCCTCTCGTAAATTTGCAATACCAAACGAAAAAACCATTCCAGCTTGCTTCGCAAGCTCAAAAGCATTTGGTAAACGAGAATCGTCAGGGCGCATACCTAATAAGCCAGCAACTAGCGCTATATCTGTGCCGTGGCCTTTACCTGTTGTGGCAAAACTACCCCAAAGTAGTATTTCAGCTTTTAAAGGTGTTTCGCCTAATAGACTATTGGCTATAAATCCAATTTTAGATGCTCCTGCTGTATGGCTGGACGAAGGTCCTATCATAACAGGGCCTAAAATATCAAATAAATTCATTAATTTGCTCCTTGTTAAACTTTGTTGTGAAAATACACAAAAATACCTCAATATTTTTTTGCATGTATTTCTTAATTTATTATAACACATTTTTGCTTTTTTGTGTTATTTATGTTATAATACAAAACAGTGTTAATATTTTTAACAAAATTTAAAAACGCTTTTAGCTGGAAATAGTAGCTAATTTTTAACGTTTTTATAGAATAAGAATACCCCGCAAAGCGGGCTTAGGAGGAAAATATGAAACTTTTAACCGTAGAATACCCAGAACAAGACGTTTGCCAGCTCACACTTACTGCAACAGCACAAGAACTTGAAGAAGGTGCGGCTGCGATTTATGAGCGCACACGTGAAACCTACACAATTAAAGGTTTTGAAAAAGGACAAGCAGATCGTGCGGAAATAGAGGCAGATCGTGGCGAACATGTTTTTTGGTACGATGCAATTAATGATATTATGGACAGAGATGTTCCTGCAATATATGCAAGCACCGTAGAAGAAATGAAATTTAATGTTGTAAATGAGCCAGCTTATGATTTAGTAAGTGTTAAAAAAGACGAAGGCTTTACCGCGACTGTAACTTTTTGCTTAATGCCAGAATTAACAATAGGCGATTATAAAAATATAGTTGTAAAATGTGCTCCAGTACCTGTTGAAGAAAGAGAAGTTGAACATTTTATCGAGCGTAAACGTAACCTAGCTGCAAAACTTGTTCCTCACAAAGGCCCAGCTGTTAAAGGCAACGTAGTACATATAGATTACGTAGGTTTTGTTGAAAACAAAGCTTTCCAAGGTGGCACTGCTGAAAACCAAACAGTGCAACTAGGAACAGGCCGTATGATACCAGGCTTTGAAGAGGCTATAATTGGCCATGAAGCTGGCGATAGTTTTGATATAGAGGTTACTTTCCCAGTTAACTACCAAAACAAAGAGCTTGCAGGCAAACCAGCTGTTTTTAAAGCAAAGTTAATAGATGCTTGCATGCGTGAAATTCCTGCATTAAATGCAGATTTTGCTAAAGAAGTTGGCAAAGTTGACACTATGGAAGAATATCGTGCACAAGTACGTGAACAGCTAGAAAAAATGAAACATGATAACGCTATGAACCGTGCAAAAGGCGATATTATGACAGAGCTTTCAAAACTTATTGAGGGAAATGTTGCAGAAATGATGATAACTCAAAGTTACACACAAGAGTTACAACAAATACAACAAATGCTACAAATGCAACGCACAAGCATGGCTCAGTTCTTACAACAAATCAAAAAAACTAAAGAAGAATTTACAGAAGAAGTTAAAGCAAAAGCAGTTGATAAAGTGCGTGTAAGTTTAGCATTGCTAGATATAGCAAAAGCAGAGGGTTTAACACTTACCGATGACGAGCTAAACGAAGAAATTACAAAACGTGCAGAACGTGCAAAAAAACCAGTTGAAGAATACGTGAAAAATATTGATAAAGAACTTGTCCGACAAGGCTTATCTCGCGCACGTGCGGCTGAATTTGTTGTTGAAAAAGCAACAATTGAAGAATAAATTTTAAATTAATCATATAAAAACGGAGCGATACATTATCGCTCCGTTTTTGACGTTTATTATAAACTATAAACTGATTTAAGTAAAAGTAAGTTCAATTTCCTTTTCAAAGGTAAAGGTTATTTTGTAAAGGTTATTTTTCCATGCAGTTGCAAGGCGAGCATCGGTTATAGGCACTTCAGTTATAGTTATTTTTGTGTTACCACCAGCGAAAGCTATACTTCCGAGCTCACCGATTTGCAAAACATCATTTTGTAAAAGTGGTTTTTGCTCAGTCATTATTGTTAGTTCAACTGGGTTGATATAATCTGTAACATCTTTTAGATACAAATTAGTTTCTTTTTGCTCCATTTTTCTTTTATATGTGCTCAATCCTTTGATTTTTGGATATGCTGTGCTAAGTTCCATTTCAATAGTATTTTCATCACAAGTTATATCTGAAACTGTGTAAGCACAACCATCTAGTTGCATAGCACCATTAAATGTTGGTAGGTTATGCCAAGAACTCTGCATGGTCCAAATTTCATAACGTTGTGGGCCAAATGTTTTTTTAGTATATGTTTCAACACCTATATCTATAATAAATGGTTTACCGTTTTTGTATAAAATAAAACTGCCACTATCGTTGTGGTTATGGCTATCACCATTACATCCAGCTTTTGCACAAAAATCATAATTTCCTTTTCGTAAGATAAAAAGCCCAACTTTAGGATAATAAACATATGCATTTTTAACATATTTTTCCTTGTAATTAAGCATTTCCTTTTGTGTAAAGGCACTTATTATTCTGTACCATAAATTTATTGCAGAGCTACCGTCTTGCGAGTGCACATGGTCAGGGTCAGGGTCTTTTTTTAAATCGTCCACTGCAAATGCCATTAAAAGTTTGCTGTCAACATCTTTTCCAAATAAATATTCACGTGCTCCTCGCCTGCCAGCAACACAACTGCAATCTCCAAAATTAAAATAAAATTCATCATTAACATGCATGTTTGCTACAAATTCTGCTATGTTTTTAATTTTTTCTTCTTTAAAAACTGAGGCAAAGGTACTAGGTGCAACTTCGTTCATTATTTTTAAAGCACCCCATAAGGTTAACCCAGCATGTTTATAATATTGTGCCCCTTCATCACACCCACCATCCGAAGTGTATTCCTCTAAAAAATAATCTAAACTTTTTGCTGCTTTTTCAATAGTTTGTCGTTTTATTTTTTCGCTTTGCTGTGTAATAAAAACAGTTAATAAAACATTTTGTGTACACCAAGATGTCCAGTTATTCATTCTGCCTTCACCATCACCCATCCACCAAAAATGCTCGGTTAGATATGGTGTTACAATGCGTTTTTCAATTTCGCGTTGCATGCGTGCATTTATGCCTGGTGCTAGCTGTTCAAGCTCATCGCTTAGCAAGTGCATTGTCATTGCTATAAGCGCTCCAGTTTCAGCGGCAAATAAATCAACAATTGGACGTGTAACATCTGGCAAAGGTAAGGTTGGAGTATCTCTTATATATGTATTGTGTGCAGGTTTTTGCCATGCGCTTTCTTCACATATAATAAATATGCCTTTTAATATCTCCTCTAAATATGTTCCGTTATATTCCACACATTCAGCACAAACTAAAGTTGCAAGTGTTGAGCGACGTGTAAAATATAATCTACCAAATTTTTGTCTATCGCCTGAGCGATAATATTCAAGCCAATTGGTAATGGTTATTTCGCTCCATTTCACTGGTAAAATATCCTTTGCATTTTTGATAAAACGAGTTTTTACACTTTCGTCTATGTTTTGCCAAACATCTCTTTGTGCACCTTTAGGGCAAGGGTCTAACTGTGGTAATGTTGCGGGTAATTTTTTTAGCAACTCAGTAATCATGTTTAATTCTCCTTAATTTATTTATAAACGCCTTTGATACTCTCTAGGGCTAAAACCAACTTGTTTTTTAAAAACTTTGCTAAAATAAAAGGCGCTATCATAACCTAATTTTTCCGCAATTTCTTGTATTTTTAAATTGCCATCTGCAAGCATTTTTTTAGCAGTATTAATACGAGTTTCTGTAATAAATTCAACAAAACCGCTATCGCCATATTTTGCAAATAATTGACTCAAATAATTAGGTGAAAAATGAAAAGTAGCGGCAACTTCATTCAGTGTCAATTTTTCTGATAGATGCTCCCTTATATAATTTTGCACTTGTGCAACAATGCGCATTTTATACTCTGCTCCTGTGTTGTCGCCCATATCATATCTCGAAAAGATTATAGGCGTCTGCACGCATAACAATGGTCGCAAAAGCTCAATTTCTCTTACTTGTTTTTCAATGGATTGCAAATCAATTATTGGTTTGCTAACAGCCCAAAGCAAAGTAGCACTAAAATAATTTTGAGCGATAGTGCTAGCTTTTTGCAACAAAGGTAAAAGGGTGCTTTTTAAATTTTCAGTTTGGGTCGCATTTAACACAAAAAGTACGTTAAAATGTTTTAAATCCATACCTGTAGCATAGCATGTTAGTTGTTTTACTAAAAAGTTCTCAACTAATTGTGTTGTGGATAAAACTAAACGCATTAGTTCTTTTACATCAAAATCACTGCTTGGTGGCAAGATATCACAAGTTACAAATACAAAACTATTTTTAGAAAGATTAAAATTAAATATTTCGCAAATTTGGTTAAACTCGGTTTCACTAGTTATTTGACCGTTATACAAACGGTTGAAAAACTGTTCGCGTAAACGTAAGGTATTTATTTGCTCTTTTTGTGAAGCCGTTTTTATATCTTTGCATTGCAAAACTCTTTTTTTTGCACGCTCTAATGAGTTTGATAATGTTTCTGCTGATAATTCAAGTTTGATTAAATAATCCGAAACACCAAATTGCACAGCTTGTTTTGCATAGTTAAAATCTTCAAAACTGGTGAGCAAAATAAAAACAGGAATTTCACTTTTTTTACTGCATTTTTGTGCTAATTGCAGGCCATCCACAATAGGCATTTTAATATCAGAAATTACGATGTCTGGTTTTTCATTTTCAATTAATTCAAGTGCAATTTGGCCATTGCGAGCAGTGCCACATATTTCATATCCAAGCGATATCCAATCTATCATACTTTGCAAGCCAATTAAAACTAGCGGTTCATCATCAACTAGTAAAATCCGTATCATGGTTTATGTCCTTTTCTTTATTTTATTGTAGGGGTAAGTGCACAGTTACTGTGGTGGATTTTCCTATAACACTTTTTACTGAAAGACCATATTCAGCACCGAACGAATACTGTAAGCGTTTATGCACATTCCATAATCCTACATGTCTAAATTTTTCTTTTTGTTGTTCTTTTGAGGGTTCAAGCAAAATTTGTTTAATTGTTTGCTCATCTATACCAATGCCGTTATCTGTTATGTCAATAAACACACCGTTTTCCTTTGCATAAATATTTAACAAAATGCTACCTGTGCCGCCCTTAGGTTCAATACCATGAAAAATTGAATTTTCGGCAATGGGTTGTAAACTAAATCGAGGAATAAGGCAATCTCTACAAACTTTTTCGCTTTCAATATGTGCTACATCTATTAGTAAATCACCACCGTATCTATATTGCTGTATAATAAAATAATCATTTAAAAGTGCTAGTTCCTCTTGTAAAGTAACAAGTTTTTGATTACCTTTTGAAACGCTTTTTAATAAACGTGAAAGTGCTGTGACCATTTCAGAAATGCCATTTGCTTTTTGTATAGTCGCCATCCAGCGTATGCTATTTAGCGTGTTATATATAAAATGTGGGTTTATCTCGCTTTGTAACATTCGATACTCAAGCTCTTGTTTTTCGTGTTGGTCGGCTAAACGTTTTTGCATTAAGGTGTCTATATTTTTAGATAAATTATTTATGCCACGCCCTATGTCACCTATTTCATTATTCCATTCAATGCTTGGGTCTTTTGTAAAATCACCTAAACCAACTGCATTTATACGCTTTTGCAGCTGCCTAATTGGTGAGGTTACAGTTTGGTGTAATCTAGCCATTAGTATAACACCCATGATAGTAATAAAAACCATACTTGCAAAAACAGTTAACATATAATATCCAGCACTTATATAAAAGTTGCTTGTAGGTATTGTTTGTGCTATATACATATCGCTTTGGTTTAAAGGATATAGCATTATATAAGCATCACCAAGTTCAGTTTTTAGCTCATAAAGTATCGTGCTTGTATTAAGTTGATAATCAGCATTTAGTGGCAAAAATTCAGCATTATCCAAGTTTTGTTCAACAAATGTATCACCATCTATTTGCCATATGGTTTGGTTTGTTACTAAATACAGTGCACTTGCATTTTCTAGCTCATATCCTGCGAGAGGTTGAGTAATCGCACTTAAATTTAGTGCTAAATAACCACTGCCTATAGTGCTATTTTCACTTGATTGTATTGGCATATATCTAATTAAACATTGCTGTGATATTGGTAAAAGAGGGTCATTATTTAAAACTTGCCATGGTTGAACTGTTTGTGTGCCTACATACGGAAATTTTGGCAAGGTATATTTAGTTAGCATTTCTGAACTATTTACACCTATGCCAAATTGTAAAAAGCGATCGTCATTATTCGTGATAAAAAAACGTAAAATATGGTTACGACTTTGATTTGAGATATACTCAGTGTATGCACTATCATAGGCATCTAAAACTAAAGCTGGCGAAACACTATGCGATAAATATCGCCTCATTGTGGAATTAGTCACGCTCCAGCGCAAAAGCGTTTCAGCGTTGTTGATATTTGTGTTAATTGTGGAGGCAACTAGTTGCAAATTAAACTCAACAGATTGTAATTTGGTATGCTTTGTATAATAATTTGTAGTGTTCCAAAAGATTAAAGCAATTATAGCGGAAAGCACTGCTGTAAAAAACATTGTTGTAGTTGTGATTTGTCTGCGCAATGAATTTGATTTTGTTGCTAGTTTAAATTGCAATTTTTGCCCTCCTACTAGTTAAATTAGAGTAATTAATTGATTTTGTATTAAAATTCTTTATAATAAATAATACAGCTATTTGCATAAAAAAACAAGAGAATAAGAAAAACAAAAAATATGAGTTACTAAAAAAGAGAAATATTGTATTAAAAAGAGAAATAATACATGTTTTATATAATGAGAATAAAAAAATATAGTAGTTAACATAAAATTTACATGTTAGAAATGTAAAAATAGATGTAATATATATGTATCATAAAATAATAACAAAGAGCAAGAAAGGAATTTAACATGAAAAAGATTACACGTAGAAATTTTTTGAAAATTACTGCTGCTAGCAGTGTTGCAACTGCGCTAACTGCTTGTGGTACTGCTGCGTCCTCTTCAACTGTGGCTGATGGTAGCGAAAATTCTGCTGCGACATCTGCCGAAGATGGCGCTGAAAAAATTAACCTAAAATGGGTTGCATGGGATTTAGACGCTGCTACTCACTATGATTTACTTGTAGATGCTTACATAGCTAAAAATCCGAATGTTACAATTGAACTAGTAGACCTTGGTTCAACGGATTATTCTGTAAACCTTGTTACTCAACTTAGCGGTGGCGCAGATGACCTTGATATTATAAATATAAAAGATACCCCAGGCTACGCAAACCTCGTTAGCCTTGGTATGCTTGAAGAATTGACAGCATACACTGGCGAAGCTGGCATAGATACAAGCTCTTTTGGTGGTGTTGTTGAACAACTTAGCACCGAGAGCGGTGAGTTTTACATGTTGCCTTACATTAAAAGTTTTTGGCTGATTTATTATAATAAAGACCTTTTTGATAAGGCAGGTGTTGAATATCCAAATAATGATATGACATTTGAAGATTACGATGCGTTAGCTCGCAGAGCAACAATGGGTGAGGGCGCTGAAAAAGTTTATGGTGCACATTTCCATGTATGGCGTAGTGCAGTGCAATTAATGGGTATTTTAGATGGTAAAAATAGTGTTTTTACTGATGATTACAGCTTTTTTGCACCTAGTTATGAATGGGTTTTAGCAGAGCAAGCAGACGGCATTTGCATGGACTACGCAACATTAAAAACATCTCAAACACACTACTCTGGTGTTTTTTATAACCAACAAATCGCTATGATGAATATGGGCTCTTGGTTTATACAAACTCAAATAGATAAAGTTAAATCTGGTGAAAGTCTTGCTGTTAATTGGGGGCTTGCTAAATATCCACATGCTGAGGGTGTAGAACCAGGCACAACTTTAGGCACAGTAACAGCGCTTGCTGTTAATAGTAAATCTGCAAATAAAGCTGCCGCACTTGATTTTGTTAACTTTGTTAGTGGACCTGAAGGCGCTGCGATTATAGCAGAAACTGGCAACTTCCCAGCTAGTATGAGCGATGAGGCTATGAGCATTATCACATCTGTTGAGGGTTTCCCTACTGACGAAGCAAGTAAAGAGGCTATTATCACAGCAAAAACCTACCTAGAAATGCCAATGCACGAATATGCCGCAGATATTTCTGTTGCGCTTGATGCTGGGCATGATAATATCATGACACTAAACGCTACTATCGAAGAAGGCATTGCTCAAATGAACGAAGAAGTTGGCGCAATTCTAGCACAATAATTTATAGTATTGCAAATAAAAAGGGCGGCACTGCGCCGCTCTTTTTTAACTATACAAAACAAAATGGAGGCATAGCGCATGGGAAATACTAACCTAACGACAAAACCTAAAAAAGCCAAATTTTCAAAAGAAACAAGAGAAACTTTAACAGCATATACTTTTATTGCGCCCAATTTTATAGGGTTTTGCATTTTTACACTTATACCTATTTTATTTGCTATTGCGCTTTCGTTTAGCGAGTGGGACGGTGTAAATGAAATAACTTTTGTTGGTTTAGATAATTTTGTGCGTTTATTCAGTGATAAAAATTTTATAACTAGCTTTTTAAATACTATTATTTATGTATGTGGCACAGTACCTTTAACAATTGTTTTTTCTCTTGCACTTGCGTTATTGTTAAATCAAAAAATTTTTGGCAGAAATTTTTTTCGCACAGTAACTTTTTTTCCTTATGTTGCGTCCTTAGTTGCTGTTGCTGCTGTTTGGAATTTTCTGTTTAGCCCTGCAATGGGACCAATTAATCAACTTTTAAGCGCACTAGGTGTTGAAGAACTACCAAAATGGGCAGCTGGTTCAGACACTGCAATGTTGACAGTTATTTTGTTTAGTGTTTGGAAAAGCGTTGGCTATTATACTGTTATTTACATAGCAGGCTTGCAAGGTGTTAAACTAGATTTATACGAGGCGGCCTCTTTAGACGGTGCAAATAGATGGCAAAAATTTGTAAATGTGACATTGCCACAGCTTTCTAGTACTACATTTTTTGTAACAATAATGGTAGTTATATATTCGTTTAAAGTTTTTGATCAAATGTATATGATAACTCAAGGTGGTCCTGGTAAAAGCACAATAGTGCTTGTGTATCAAATTTATAATGAAGCATTTATTGGCTCGCCTGAGTATGGTTATGCCAGCGCAATTGCTATGGTACTTTTTGCTATGGTTTTAACTGTTACAATAGTGCAATTTAAAGCAGGCCAAGAAAAAGATGTTAGCAAAAATGCTAAAGTGAAAAAAGGAGGCTAAACCATGAAACAACCAAAAATAACAGTTGGCAAGGTTTTTATATATGCGCTTTTAGCATTGCTTGCGTTTTGCATGCTAGTGCCGTTTGCTTGGATGCTTTCATCATCGTTAAAATTAAATAAAGATGTTTTTGCATTTCCTATGCAGTGGATACCAGAAAATCCTGAATGGGCAAACTATCTAAAAGTTTGGACAACTATACCTCTTGGCACTTTTGCATTAAATAGCACAAAATTAACTTTAATAGTAACCTGCTTGCAACTTTTTACATCTAGTTTTGCTGCATATGCCTTTGCAAAACTACGATTTAAAGGCAGAAATATTTTGTTTTTGGGTTATATTGCGACTATTGCAGTACCTTGGCAAGCATATATGGTGCCACAATTTATGTTAATGCGTTCTTTTGGTTTAAACAACACACATTTGGCGCTTATTTGCTTGCAAGCATTTAGTGCTTTTGGTGTTTTTTTAATGCGTCAATTTTACGATAGCGTACCAGATGAGCTTTGTGAGGCAGCTCGTATAGATGGGCTTTCAGAATATGGCATTTGGGCACGTATAATGTTACCACTAAGCAAACCTGCTTTGTGCACACTTATTATTTTTACATTTGTTAACACATGGAACGATTTTTTAGGTCCGTTAATTTATTTAACTAAAACAGAGTTAAAAACTATACAATTAGGTCTACGCATGTTTATAACACAATATTCTAGCGAATATGGCTTGATTATGGCCGCTAGTGTAATGGCACTTGTACCAGTTTTGATAGTATTTTTAAGTTTACAAAAATATTTTGTGCAAGGTGTTGCAAGTTCGGGTATAAAAGGTTAATATATTAATTAGTAGCAATTTAGCTGGATTTATTTATCTAGCTAAATTAGTATTATACAAACTAACTTCAATATGCAATATTTATACTAAAATCTTTGTTATTTACATTAGGAGAAAAAACATGAAAATTTTTAATTACCCAGTTTTATCACATAGTGATGCAAAAAAGGCTTTAGATGTAGCCTCGCTTTTAGTACAGAAAAACTTAGAGTTATTTACAACAACTTGCCAAAATCATTCAAGTATAAATAATATTTATCCGCCATGTGAAAACAACCAGTGGACATGTGGTTTTTGGCCTGGTGAAATTTGGCTTGCCTTTGAAAACACAGGCAAAGAAGAATTTAAAAAAGCAGCTTTAATACAAGTTGATGACTTCGCAAGACGTATAAAAGAAAAAGTTGAAGTTGATCACCATGACATGGGTTTTTTATATAGCCCTACATGTGTTGCCGCATATAAACTAACAGGTAGTGAAACAGGCAAACTTGCGGCCATTACTGCTGCTGAACAATTGTTAACACGTTTTCAGCCTAGTGGTGGTTTTTTACAAGCATGGGGTGCTATGGGTGAGGAAGGTAATTACAGGTTTATAATAGATTGCATGCTAAACTTGCCCTTGCTTTATTGGGCAAGCGCTGTTACTGGCGATGATAAATACAGCAAAATAGCAGCTATACACACCAAAACTTGCCTTGCAAACTCTTTTAGAGAAGATGGTAGCACATACCACACATTTTTTATGAATGCAGACGGCACGCCACAAGGTGGACGCACTTGCCAAGGTTATAAAGATGATAGTTTTTGGGCACGTGGGCAAGCATGGGGTATTTATGGTTCGGCATTAGGTTATACATACACTAAAGATGTTGGTTTTATAGATGTATTTAAAAAAGCGTTGGATTTTTATCTAAGCCGTTTACCAGAAGATTTAACCCCTTGTTGGGATATGATTTTTGCTCCAGAGAGCGGCGAGCCAAGAGATACCTCAAGCACATCAATAGTAGCTTGTGGTTTGCTTGAAATGGCAAAACATGTTGACGAGCAAACAGCGAACGAATATCGCAACTTAGCTGGGCAAATGTTAGCAAGTTTAACACAAAATTATGCCGTAACTGAAAACAACTTTGAAGTTGGCATGGGTTTAGTTTTGCATGGCACTTATAGTAAGGGGAGCCCTTATAATACTTGCACACCTGAAGGCGTTGACGAATGTGTAAGTTGGGGCGATTATTATTATATGGAAGCACTAACACGTTACACCACGGATTGGAAAATGTATTGGTAAGCAATTGTAATAAAAAAACGAAAATTAATAATAGATAGTAAAATTATTGTAAATAGGTACTTTAACATGAAATATTATTCAAAGCAAGATACTATAAATTTAATGCAAACAATTTTAAACCCATTAAAACCTTTATATTCAAAAAATTGTGCACGTTTAAAATTAGGCGATTTTGGCACTACTTATAACGATGCTGGCATTGAGCTAGAATCTTTTAGTCGCCCTTTGTGGGCGCTTGTACCTTTTTGGGCTGGCGGTGGTTCAGATACCGAATTTGAGAATATTTATAAAATGGGACTAGCAAGTGGCACAAATCCTCAAAGTGTAGAATTTTGGGGACACTGTGGAAATTTTGATCAACGCTTTGTAGAAATGGCTGCAATTGCATGTGGAATACTAACAACTCCAAATAAACTTTGGCATGTATTAAACAACGATGAAAAACAAAACCTTGCAAATTGGTTAAATGAAATTAATGCGCATGATTTACCTGTGTGCAATTGGCGTTTTTTTCGTGTGCTTGTAAATTTAGCGTTAGATAGTGTAAATATGCCTTGTAATAATGAACTTGTCGATAGTGATTTAAACCTGTTAGATACATATTATAAAGGCGATGGTTGGTACTCGGATGGTGCAAGCCCTCAAAAAGATTATTACATACCTTGGGCAATACAATATTACAGTGTATTATATTCGAAATTTGCAGAAAAACGTGACCCAGTTAGAGCTAAAATTTATAAAGAACGTGCAATTTTATTTGGCAAACAATTTGCCTATTGGTTTGATGAAAATGGAGCGGCTTTGCCTTTTGGTCGCAGTTTAACATATCGCTTTGCACAGTGTAGTTTTTGGTCCGCTTGTGTTTTTGCTGGTATAGAACCGTTACCAATGGCTGAAATGAAAGGCTTAATAAACCGCAACTTTAAATGGTGGATGGATAAAACAATTTTTGATAGAGATGGCATTTTATACGTTGGTTATTGCTACCCGCAAATGTACATGGCTGAAAGATATAATAGCCCTGGTAGCTCGTACTGGGGATTAAAAGCGTTTGTTCATTTAGCCTTACCAGATGAACATGAGTTTTGGCAAATAAAGGCAAAACCTATGCCAAAACTAGATAAGTTATATACCATGCGCCATGCTGATATGCTTATGCAAAGGTGTGAACACGGCGGTGTAAATGGATATGCTGCAGGTGTAAACGAACTATATGGTCATGGACAATTCCCGCAAAAATATTCAAAATTTGTATATAGCACTCGTTTTGGTTTTTCTGCTTGTCGTAGTATGGAAGTTATACACGAAGCCGCACCAGATTGCATGCTAGGCTTTGAGTTAGACGATAATATTTTTGTGCGCAAAGTTAGCAAAAAATACGAAGTTAGGGATAATTCGGTTTGGAGTGTATGGGAGCCTTTTATTGGCATAACTGTCGAAACTACAATAACCCCTACAAAAACTGGACATACTCGAAAACATATAATTAAAAGCGAATACGATTGCTATGCTTACGATTGTGGTTTTGCCGTTGCAAAGTTTACACAAGGTTTTGAAATAAGTGAAAATAAAGGTGTGGCATGTGCAAAAAACAATGAAGTTGGGTGTAAAGTAATTGGCGAGGGACAAAGTATAAATATACTTGCTGACCCAAATACAAATTTATATCATAAAAACACAGTTATACCAGCTATAAAATACAAGATTAAAAAAGGCGAAAATACAATTGAAACAATTATTGAGGAATTTTGATATGAAAAACAATAAAAAACAAATGTATTTTGATGTTTTTAACCGTAAAACAAACTACATACCTTTAATAATTAAACTAGAACCTTTGCCACAAAAAGTTACAAATTACGAAGCTTTGATGGACGCAAGAAAAGCACTTGAAGAACAAGTGTATCAATACGAGCGAATGAAGGATATGCAAAGCGATTTTATAATTGCGCTTGAAAGTAATTTTTTAGAATGTTTGTTGCCATCTTTATTTGGTGCAGAGCTTTTTGTTTCTCCAGGTGGTTTTTTAGATTGTAAAGCAATTTTTAGTGATGTTGAACAACTGCGAGATATAAAAATGCCTGATTTAAACGGCGGGTTTATGCCACATGCAATTAAGCACCTAACGTATTTACGTGATAATGTACCAGATTGGATGATAGCGCAAATTTCTCGTATGATATCACCACTTGATACAGCAATTGTTTTGCGTGGAGGCGATTTCTTTTTAGATTTAATAGACGAACCTGAAATTGTAGCAAATTTTTTAGATATAATTACAGATACTACTATAGCTGTTGTGAAAATATTAAAAGATATTATTAACGAGCCATATAACGAACAAATTACAGTGCGTGGTGCATATTACCCTGGATTGCGCTTGACAAATGATTCCATAGTTAATTTTTCTCCTGAAATGATTGAGGAATTTTATTTTCCTTGTTTAAAAAAGATGCATGCAGAGTTTGGCAAATTGATGTTACACTATTGCTGTACACCAGCACCAAGTGGACATGTTATTGAGGCACTGTTGCGTTGTGACTATGTAGATGCTATTGATAACTGGCAAGGCTACGAAACATTTTTTAGAAATGATGAAATAGTTGTACAGGATAAAATTTCAATATGTACAGATTTGCCTTATGAAGCAGTTGATAATTTTGATGAATATATAAAAGATAAACCTTTTTTTAAAGATGTTATGCGTAAAAATGGTAGAGCTTTAACAATAACAACAAAAGTAAAAACTGTGCAAGAGGGTAATGCACTATACCAAAAATGGCAAAAAAATTTTAATATAGTATAGATTTAATATAGTTTTTCTTTTTGTGATTTATAGAAAAGTTGCGAAAAATCTGGACCTTAACTAATAAAACATCCACAACCTGTAACAAAACAAGTAGTGGATGTTTTGCCGTTTTATTGTTAATTAAATAACGATGAAATGGCAAAGTGAATAAAATTGAAATGCGTTTTTTTACACTTACTACAAAGATTTTTCTAGTTTGAAAATTTTATTGACAAGCTATTTATATGTTGCTATTCTTGTACGAGGTATAGGGCTGTTTAGCAGCAAACAAAAATTAATATAAATTGTTTTTTTCAAGAAAGGAATTACAATGAGCAACAAAAAAGACGGTATGAATTATGCACCTGAGGCAAAAGCGGAAGCAGTAGTTGCACCAGGTGAATTCGTTATTGCTAGCGCAGGGCTTGATCATGGTCATATTTTTGGCATGACAGCGGGACTTGTAAACGCAGGTGCAACTTTAAAATGGGTATACGACCCAGATCAAACAAAAGTTGACGCTTTTATTGAAAAATTTCCACAAGCAAAGCAAGCACAAACTGTAGAAGAAATATTAAATGACAACGAAGTTAAACTAGTTGCAAGTGCTTGCATACCTAGCGATAGAGCACCGTTTGGCATACGTGTTATGGAATCAGGCAAAGATTATTTTGTAGATAAAACGCCATTAATCTCTTTAGAACAACTAGCAGATGTTAAAGCTACATGCGAGCGCACAGGTAAAAAATACGCTGTTTCGTATAGTGAGCGCATTTCGTCAGAGGCGGCTATTTTTGCTGGTCAACTCATTAAAAAAGGTGCAATAGGCAAAGTTGTACAAGTTTTAGGTATGGGGCCACATCGTTTAGGTCAAGCACCACGACCAGATTGGTTTTTTGAAAAAGAAAAATATGGTGGAATTTTATGCGATATAGGAAGCCACCAAATTGAACAATTTTTATTTTACACTGGCGCAACAGATGCAAATATAGTTAATAGTAGTGTTGCAAACTACCATAATCCAGAACATCCAGAACTCGAAGATTTTGGCGATGCAAATTTAGTTGGTAACAACGGCGCAACTGGTTATTTCCGTGTAGACTGGCTAAACCCAAATGGGCTTTCCACATGGGGCGATGGGCGCACATTTATACTCGGAACAGAGGGCTATATAGAAATGCGCAAATATGTAAACGTTGGCACAGGCGACGAACGAGAAGGCCATGTTTTTTGGGTAGATAGTGAGGGTGAACATTATGAGTGTGTTGAAGGCAAAGTTGGATATCCATATTTTGGCGAATTAATTTTAGATTGCATTAACCGCACAGAAAACGCTATGACACAAGAACATGCACTAAAAGCAGTTGAACTTTGTGTAAAGGCTCAAATGCTAGCACGTAAATTACAATAAACGAATGTAAATACATTATATATTATAAAGAGGTTTTATAACATGAGTAAAATTAAACTTGGCATAATTGGCCTTGGTAACATGGGTACAGCCCATTTGAAAAACTATTTTGAAGAAAAAATGCCTGAAATTGAAATAACAGCCATTGCAGACTTAAAAAAAGCAAGGGTTGATGAAGCTGCAAAAAATCTACCTGAAAATATCGCAAAATTTGATAATGGCGATGATTTAATAAAAAGTGATGCATGCGAGGCAGTATTAATTGCAACTCCTCACTATCAACACCCAACACTTTCGGTTTTAGCTTTTGAAAATAACAAACATGTTATGTGTGAAAAACCAGCTGGTGTTTATACATTACAAGTACGTGAAATGAACGCAGCGGCTGAAAAAACAGATAAAGTTTTTGCGATGATGTTTAACCAACGAACAAACTGTGTTTATCGCAAAATGAAAGAAATGGTAGAAAACGGCGACCTTGGCGAACTAAAACGTGTTAACTGGATAGTTACAGACTGGTACCGCACGGATATATATTACGCAAGTGGCGCTTGGCGTGCAACTTGGGCAGGCGAGGGCGGCGGCGTATTGCTAAACCAATGCCCACACAACTTAGATTTGTTACAATGGATTTGTGGCTTGCCAACAAAAGTGCATGCACATTGTCATGAGGGTAAATGGCACGATATAGAAGTTGAGGATGATGTTACTTGCTATTTAGAGTTTGCAAACGGCGCTACTGGAGTTTTTGTTACAACAACAGGTGACGCACCAGGCACAAACCGTTTTGAGCTAACTGGCACAAAAGGTAAACTTGTTTGTGAGGATAACATATTAACTTTTTGGAAACTTGAAATTGATGAACGTGTGCATTGCGCAACAACAAAAGGCGGTTTTGAAAAGCCAAAATCTGAAAAAAGCATAGTGGAAACAGATGGTGAAAACCAACAACACTACGGTGTTTTAAATGCTTTTGCTGCTGCAATTTTACGTGGTGAAAAACTTGTAGCAAAAGGCGAGGAAGGTATTAATGGATTAATGCTTTCAAACGCTATGCATTATTCTTCTTGGATAAACGCGCCTGTTAGCTTACCAATAGATGAACAAGCTTTTTATGAGGAACTTAAAAAACGCATAGCAACTAGCCGCCACAAGGAAGACCAAGACATTGTTTTTAGCACAGATAACACATATTAATAATTATCTTGTTAGTGCATAGGTTAAAATAGGTTAAAAATATTTGTTTTTACTTTAGGTAACATCTAAAAAGAGGTGGAGCAATGGTACATCAAAAAGATTATCCAAGACCACAACTATCGCGCGAGGAAAGCTCATGGCAAAGCTTAAATGGTATTTGGGATTTTGCCTTTGACGATGAAAATATTGGTGAAAAAAACTGTTGGCAAAATGGTTTTGAAAAACAAACAGATATCACCGTGCCTTTTACTTATGAAACAAAAAGTAGTGGTATAGCAGACGAAACGGCGCATGATGTAATTTGGTATCAAAAACTAATATCATTTAATAACCAAAATAAAGATGTAACAATATTGCATTTTGAGGGTAGCGATTACCACACAAAAGTGTGGATAAATGGCAAGCTCATGGGCGAAAACAAAGGTGGATATCATAGGTTTTCAGTAGATATTACAAATGCCTTAAAAAACGGTGAAAATCTTGTAATTATACGTGTTACAGATGCACTAGATGAACGGCTAGTGCGTGGTAAACAGCGCTGGACCAAAATAAATTTTTTGTGTTGGTATGTACAAACTACAGGTATATGGAAAACCATATGGGCAGAGTTTTTACCTAAAAAACATCTGGTTAACTTAAAACTGGCACCCAACCTTGAAACAAATTGCTTACAAACAAATATAGAAATTAACGAAAACAATTTAACTGGTAAAGTATATGCTGAGTTTGAAGTTAGTTTTAAAGGCGCACATGTTTGCACAAATAAAATTGATATAAGAAATAAAACAGCAAAATTAAATTTAGATGTATATAATAAAGATATAGACGAATTAGGCGTTAAATTATGGAATACACAAGCACCTAATTTATACGATATGACAATAAAAATATATAATGAAGAAAATTTGTTGGATATCGTTTATACTTATTTTGGTATGCGTGAAATAAGCACACAAAACGGAGATATTTTGTTAAACGGCAAACCTTTATATCAGCGCTTAATACTAGACCAAGGATATTGGGAAAACTCGCACCTAACAGCACCAAACGACAAAGCACTAGTTGAAGATTTAGAAAAAATAAAAGCCTTAGGGTACAATGGTTTACGCAAGCACCAAAAAATAGAGGACGCACGTTTTTTTTACCATTGTGATAAAATGGGCATGCTCGCTTGGTGCGAGATGCCGTCAATGTATTCGTTCGATGATTTTAGTTTGCAAAATTTTACAGAACAGTGGGTTAAAATTGTAAAACAAAATTATAACCACCCTAGTGTAATTATCTGGACAGCCTTTAACGAATCTTGGGGCATACCAGAAGTGCGAATAAACAAAAAAGAGCAACATTTTACACAGGCAATTTACCATATTACAAAATCTATTGATAACACACGCCCTGTTATAGTTAACGATGGTTGGGAACATACAGTATCAGATATAATAACTTTGCACGATTATGAAGAAACAGGTGAGATGTTATATAAAAGATATGCCGAGCAGTTAAAACAAATGCGTGAAGGTAAAGCCTATAATTGCCACAGTCGCAAAACTTTTGCAGATGGTTTTGAATATCAAGGCCAGCCTATAATTATTAGCGAATTTGGCGGTATTGCATATGATGGCATATCATATGCTGGTGAAAACGGTTGGGGTTATGGCAACAAAGTTAACACCGAGGCAGAGTTTATTGCAAGGTTTGATGCAATTGTTAAAGCCATACAGGATTTAGATTGTTGTGTTGGTTTTTGCTACACGCAGCTAACAGATGTTCAGCAAGAAGTTAATGGGCTTATGGATATCAACCGAAACTATAAAGTTTCAATAGATGAAGTAAAACGCATTAATGAGCGCAAACTATAAATACGAGCAAATTAATTAAATTTGCATATTTATTATCAAATTAAGTTATTAGTTATTTCAAAAACAAAGCCACCAATGCAAGTTTAAAATTGCGTTGGTGGCTTTGCTATATTTTAATGTTTGTGCTAATAAATAAAAGGCTAGTTACTCACCAATAAAAGCAAAACGTTCAACCTCTTTGCCATCGTGCAAAACTGTTTCGCTCCACATATGTGCAGGGCGTACCCAAATGCCAAAATCGCCATAAAGCGCACGATAAACAATCATATCTTCAAGCGTTTCGCTGTGCTTGGCGGTGTATAAAAGCTCATATTCATTGCCTTTATAGTGTTTATATTTGCCTGCTTTATATGTGTTTTGCATAGTTGCTCCTAATTTTTTTAAATATTACGTAATAATGTTGTATTTTTTTGTTCAATGTTATTGTTCTATTTTGTAGTATGTGCTATACTAAAAAAAATAACCTACTATAAATAGTAGGTTTCCGAACAACGGAGCCTTTCGGCGGTAAGAATAAATTCTTATTTGAACTGATAGTGTAATTTTATATGGTAGTATAAAATCTATCATAATTATATAGTTAAAAAAGGAGGATGTCAAGTGGAAAACAAAAATTATTATTTAGGGTTAGACATAGGCACAGACTCAGTCGGTTTTGCAGTAACGGATACGGACTATAATGTGATTAAAAAAAGTAAAAAAAGCATAATAGGCACATGTTTGTTTGAAAGCGGAAACACTGCTGAAGAGCGCAGAGGTTTTCGTTCGGCAAGGCGCAGAGGTGAGCGCACAAAACAGCGCATTAAATTTTTACGAGAACTTTTTAATGAGGAAATTTCAAAGATTGACCCTGCTTTTTTTCAGCGTTTAGACGAAAGTTTTTACCATGTTGATGATAAAACCATAGTGCAACATAATGCGTTTTTTAATGATGCAAATTTTAAGGATAAAGATTATTATGCGAAGTATAAAACTGTTTATCATCTGCGTAAAGCATTGGTTAATGCTGAGGTTACAGATGTGCGCTTGCTATACTTAGGCCTTGCGCATATAATCAAAAACAGAGGTCACTTTTTATTTCAGGGTGTGGAGTTTGGCAGCATAACTGATTTCAGCAGTACATTTGCAAGTTTAAATGAGCTTTTAAGTAACGATGAATATCTGGATTTTCAATTAAATATATCAGATATAACCGCATTGGAAAATATATTAAAAGATAAATCAAAAGCTAAAAGTATTAAAGCGAAACAAATACAAAGTTTACTAAGCTCAAAACCAACTTCAAAACAGAAAGATTTAATATCTTTAATGGTTGGTGGCACAGTTAAGTTATCAAAGTTATTTGATGATTTAGACGAAGAAGTTGCAAGTAAAAGTATTTCATTTTTAGGTGATTATGAAAAACTATATGAAGAAATTTGCGATAAATTAGATGAAAAAATTGTGTTGATAGATGTTGCAAAAGCAATTTATGATTGGTCGGTTTTAATAGATGTACTAGATGCACCGAAAAACTCAAACAGCGAAGTTACATTATCAGATGCGAAAATACATAAATTTAACATGCACCACGAGGAGCTAGCTTTGCTCAAAAAAATGGTGAAGAAATATATACAGAACGAATATAAGGAAATTTTTGAAAACCCTAATTTAAAAAATAATTACCCAGCTTATGTTGGGGTAAATAAACGAAACGGCAAAAAAATAATAATAAAAGAGCGTGTTTGCTCGCTTGAAGATTTTAGCAAATATATTTTGCAAAAATTTAAAGGTGTTGATGTTGAAAACGAGCAAGAACAAAAACTTCTTGATAAAATAGGGCTTTTTACAGCCATGCAAAAACAGCGAACTAAAGATAATTCTGTTATACCTTATCAAGTACATAAACAAGAACTAGAACTTATTTTACAAAACAATGCAAATACTTTTGCTTTTTTAAATAATAGCGACGGAACACACACTATTGCTGAAAAAATAAAAGCTATTTTTATGTATCGAATACCGTATTTTGTAGGCCCACTGAATAAAAATTCTGATTTTGCATGGATTGTTAAAAATTTAGATGAAAAAATATACCCTTGGAACTTTGAAAAAGTTGTAAACCTCGAAAGTAGCGCCGAAGCATTTATTAACCGCATGACAAATAAATGCACATATTTGAGAGATAAAGACGTTATACCGCAAAAATCATTGCTTTATAGCAAATATACGCTATTAAACGAGCTTAATAACTTAAAACTAGATGGACAAGATATAGATGTTGAGTTAAAGCAGGAAATATTTGAAAACTTATTTAAAAAATATAAAAAAGTTACAGCTAAAAGGTTAA